>JAIXRN010000003.1 GCA_027485165.1 Rubrivivax sp. | reverse complement strand
TAGTAGCCCGGCACCAGCACGCCCGGGCTGGTGGGCAGGTCCAGGGTGTAGTCGTTGTTGCCGTTGTAGCGGATGCCCACGCCGATGCGCCGCTGCTCGTTGTTGACCGAGTGCGTCACGGAAGACAGACGCACCAGCGAGAAACCAGTGACGAAGCTGTCGGTACGCACGCGCATGTCGCCACCGACGCGGGCAGTTGCCGCTGCCGCCACCACCTTGGGGCGGCGCGCCGGGCCGCCGTCGGCACGGAACAGGTACGGCGGCGACCAGATCTGCACGTCGGGGTGGTTGGTGCTGCACCCGCCGCACAGGCCACCGCCGCCAGAGATGACGCGCGCATCCGGCAGCAGCAAGGCCACGCTGTGGTAGTTGCGCGGAGTGCCATGCTGGGCCATGGCCACAAACTTGCCACGGCTGGGCTCGAACAGTTCGGGCTCCAACACGCCAGTGGAGTCCACGAACGGCTGCGGCTTCGTCATGCCGCCCACCACGAACACTTCACCATTGGGCAGCACCACGCTGTTGTGGTAGGCGCGCGCGTGCTTCATGGGGCCGACCCGGTCAACGTCAGGGTTCGTATTGCTGATGTTGATGCTGAAGGCCGTGCGCGTAGCGGTCCCGCCCTCGTAGTCAGCCGCACCGCCCATCACCAGGATGCGGTTGGTGCCGTACATCACGGCATTGCCGTTCATCATGTCATCGTCACCACTGCCGCCCCGCCGGCCGGCGTCAGTCATGCGGCCGCCGCCATCGGTGTCGATCCAGTGCATGTCCCGGCTCGGGCCGGCGTGGAAGAGCCGTCCGCCCGGGGCCGTGAAAAGCCAGGCGTGGTTGTCGGCGCGGTAAATGCCTTCACGGTCGGACGTGGCGATATCCGCCCCCTTCAGGTTCGGCGTGTTGCGCCACGTGTTGGTGTTGTCAGACCAGACTTCACCGTTGTTGCCGCCTTCCTTTCTCGGCCACGATCCACCGATGACGAAAACATCTCCGTCGGCCATCGTGGCCGAAGCGTGGTACCCGCGCCCGTTATTCATGTCTTTTGCGCGCGTCCAGCGCTTGGTGCGCCAGTCGTAAGTGCTGACGTCATTTGCGCTGGAACCGCCCGACACGTGAATACGGCCGTCGGCCAGGTTGGCAATGCCAGGACAGAACATGTCGTGGTCGGTCTCGGTGACGAGGTCTTCCTTGAAGGTTCCCTTGTCGAAGTCGTAGAGGCTGGTGTAGGTGCGGCCCGCATCCCAGTACGAAAACATGTCTCTGGTGTAGCTGGACCAGAACATCACGTCGCCATTGGGCAGGTTGGCGGCCGACACCGGCACGATCGACAGCTTCTTTTTCGGACCCCACGCGCCCTTGCGGGCAGCCGCAGCCACACCGGTCATGCGCCAGGTCTGGTTGTCGGAGTGGTCGCACACCTGCTGCTCGATGCGGGCGCCCGCGCCATTGGAGCCGTTGTCGACGCCGATGCACTTCTTGCTGTGGCGGGCCATCAGCGCGAAGCCGTCACCCTGCGGGCGCAGCACGTACTGCTGGTCCGTGCCTCCGTTGCAGCGCCACTGGATCAGGCCGACACCAGCGTCGTCGGAACCGTGGGGAACCCCCAAGCAGAGCTCGCTCTTGTCGTCGCGCAGCGCGTAATAGTCGCCCATCTCGACGAGCTTCCAGCGCTGGTCAAGGCTGCCGTTGCAACCCCACTGGATGATGGCAGCGCCTTGCCTGTTGGAAGCACCGGCGACGCCCATGCACAGGCCGCTGCTGACGTTCTGGGCGCCAGTGGCCTGGGCGGCTGCGGGCTGGTGCGTGGCCGCTGCCAGAGCGATGGCGGTGAGGGCAAAGACTGAGTGTCGAGAAGTCATGATGCGTTTCTTTGGGTCGGGGGATGGGTTGAACGGAGTGCGTCAGGGATAAAGGGCCAGGACGGGTGTGCTCAGGTGTTCGACACCTCCACGGTGGCTTTGGCGAAGTCGAAGTCCACGCGCTTTCTGGCGTAGTTGAAGGCCACGCGCGACGACGCCCAGTCGGCGTCGAGCACGGCACCCGACAGGCCCTTGGCAGGGCGCAGGTTGATGTCCGCCCCGTTGATCTGCGGCAGGCCGACATAGCGGGTGTTGAGCTGCAGGCGGTCACCGTAGGTGCTGGTGTAGGTCAGCTCGCCCGTGGCCGCCAGCACGGGCTTGACCTGGCTCAGGCGGGCCTTGAAGCTCTCATGCGACATGCGCTGGTGACTGACGACTTCCATCACCACGGCCGACAGGTCGTCGGTCATCACCACCCATTCGCCAGGTAGGGTGGTGTCCTTGTCGTCCTTCACCCAGCGCACGCCGCCGGAGACCACGAACAGGCCCACGCTGGCGGTGCCGTAGTTCAGGAAGATCCAGCCGTTGGCGGCTTCCACCTTGACCCGGCCCGGCTTGGCCACCCAGATGCGCGCGGCACCAGCGTATTTGCTCAGACGCTGGCCGCCATGGCCTTCGCCGTGCAGTTTCTGGACGATGAGCGCACCGCGCTTTTGCACCGACCAGAAAGCGTTGTACTGGCGTAGGCCGAGATCGTCTTCGGCCGCGCAATTGAAGACCACGCGCGCGTCGATGTGCGAAGAGAACACCGCGCCCAGCCAGCGGTTCTGGCTGCTGATCATGGCCCAGTCCTGTTCGAGCCGCGCGCCACTGCGCACGCTGCCCAGCACGAATTCAGGCGTGCGGTAACAGTAGCGCAGCAGGCCTTCGGTCTGCAGGATGTTGAAGACGCCCTTCACGTTGGGCTGGCCGGTGTCACGCCGGCCCAGAACGCGGCTGCCGCTTTCACGCACCCGGCGCGTGGTGTCGCTGTCGGTCAGCAGGGCCAGGATCTCGGCGCGCGGCACGATGCCCGAGCACACCATCTGCAGCACGTCTGAAGCGATGGGCGTCTCAGGGCCCAGACCAGCGTAGTACAGCAACATCTGCTGCAGCGGGTTGGGGTCTTCGTGGAAGCCCTTCGCCTTCGGCCGGCCGCGCAGGCTTTCAGCGCCGCCATAGACGCGCGTCTTGGCGCCGCCACGCACGACGTCGCGCTGCGCCGGGTCGCCCGGCTGGACGACGATGGTTTCCTGCAGTGCATCGGCCCAGTACAGGTCGATGAACATGGTGGCCAGCGGGCCCAGCTTGGCGTTCGGGGCCGTGCCGGCAAAGCGGGCTACGTTGTACAGGCCCTTCAGCGTGGTGGCGCCATACGCCTCGCCGCCGTATTCGATCAGCAAGCCCTTGGTGGCGCGCTCGTACAGCCAGGTCTCGAGCCACCGGCCCCAGGCCACCTGGTGCACCACCGGCAGCAATCCGTCGGAAAGCGGCACGCTACTGTGGTCGGCGCTTTCGGCCAGCAGCTTGGCCGAATGCCAGCGGCAGTAGACCTCCTGCACATGATGGTTCTCGGACCCCTTCACCTTCCAGGCCCCACCTTCAGCCGCTTGGGCTGCCACCGAATGCGAGCGCATCCACGTGGCGATGAGGCGCAGCGAATCGGCCTGCACGTCGGCACGCAGCCGGCCGCTGGCCTGGGTGCCGTGGAATTCGATGCACTGGAACAGCAGGCCGATGGCCCAGTAGTAGTTGTCGACGTCGTCCATCACGTCGGGCTTGCCGTGGTAGAGCCGGTTGTGGGCCAGCACGGCATCGTTGGCCTGGTCCGTCTGGTCGTCGTTGAAGAAGCAGCGCAGCGCGAAGCTGAGAAAGTCGTAGGACTGCGGGCGTACGTACTTGCGGTTGACGCTAACCTGCCCCAGCTGGAAAGCCTTCCCCTTCCAGTACGCCAGCGCCGCAGTGCGGCGCTGGCGGAAGGCCGTGCGGCTGACGTCCAGGGCCAGCGTCTGGGCCGGGGCCACACTGCCCGCGGCCAAGGGCACAGCGGTATTGGCCAGGGCCAGGCCCGGCACGCCCAGCAGCACGCCAGCTGACGCACCGCTGGCGGTCTTCAGCCAGGAACGGCGCTCGTGAAGGGAAGCGTTGTCTAAGGTCATCGTGGGCAACGTGTAAGAAGGCTGTTTTGTCATCGGATAAATCCAGGGGTTCTGCAGGGGCAAACCAGCGTGCAATAGCTTGGGATGGGCAAAAGTTGGCGAAGAAAGGGCGTTCACGCTGGGCTTGAGACGCAGTACATCCGCTTACATCTCAAGCCTTGAAACCCTGGCAAAACTATATGAATAGGGGGGGTCGGACTGCTTGCCAAGAACGAAATTCGGGTCAACAAATTTCGCAGGTCCCTGACCGGGTGTGCGCAACCGCCAACTAGTGCGCAGCGCCTCCGAGTGGCTGCGCGGCCCCGTGGCCAACCTGTTTCTGGCACAGCGGCGTCAGGCGCGCTATCCAACGCTCGCTCTGCTGACCCTGTTCAGGGTGATCACGCCACGGGCCAGCTGAAGGTGATTCGGTCACCAAGCTGTTAGGGCCCCTATGAGGGGGCGACCGCGTAGGCCCGCCTGATGATGGCCATAGCAGCTGCGCATCCGAGACTGAAGTCCCCTGCAGACACCCTGTCGCAGGCACTTCAACTCAGGAGAACACCCCATGCGCAAGCCTCTTTCCCGCATCGCCGGCGCCCTGCTGCTGGCCGGCCTGGCCAGCATCAGCGCCACGTCGCAGGCCACCACCCTGCCCTACAAGAACCTGCAGCAGCTGGCGGCTGAAGCCGACGGCATCGTCATCGGCACGGTGCGCACCGTGCAGACCGTGGCACTGAGCCCGGGCGACATCCACACCTACGTCACCCTGCAGGCGCAGGACCTCATCAGCGGCCAGCTGAACCAGCGCGAACTGGTGCTGAAGCTGCAGGGCGGCTTCGACGGCAAGCAGGGCTTGCAGATCGACGGCGCGCCGCAGTTCACCGCTGGCGAACGGGTGCTGGTGTTCGTGCAGGGCAATGGCCGCGACCTGGTGCCCTTCGTGGGCTGGTCGCAAGGCGTCTTCCGCATCGTGCGTGATGCGCAGAGCGGCGAAGACACGGTGCTGGACGCCGACCATCAGCGCGTGGTGGGCCTGCAAGGCCTGCACCTGCTGCGCGACGCCAAGGTGCACAGCGACGTGCAGCTGCACGGCGCGCCGCCGCTGGCCCTGGTGCGCCAGGCGGAGGTGGAAGCCAGCGCCGGCGCCACCGACGACGGCAGCCCCGTGACCGAACAACGCGCCAGCGCCGCGCCACTGGCCGCGCTGCCCACGCTGAGCCTGCAGAGCTTCATCAGTGAAGTGCGCCAGCGCGCCGGCAGCGGCCGCGCGCTGGCCAGCGTCGGCGCCGCCGACACGGCCCCTGCAGCGGCCGTGGTGGCAGAGCGCAGCGCCCAGCCTGTGCAGGCGGCCGACCATGCTGTGGCCCGTCCGGCCGAAGGCGCTGTCGTCGAACCCGTGGCCCGCCCGCAAAGCCCCAGCCAGCCCGTCACCCCGGCCCGCCAGCGCTGACAGCCGCGCCAGCCTGTCGAACACCTAACGAATCCTAAAGGACCCCATCATGAAGACACCCCACACCGCCCTGGCCACTGCTGCCCTGCTGGCCCTGTCGTTCACGTCCGCGCAAGCGGCCAGCTGGCGCACCTGCGAAGGCGCCGCGCTGAAGTGGAACGGCAACCGCGCCGACATGTTCATCAGCACCACGTCCTTTCCCGCCAACAGCACCTGGGACAGCGCGATGCAGAACGCCATGTGGCACTGGAACAATGTGAAGGGCGCAGGCTTCAACTTCTTCGTCGGCCGCGACACCGATGGCAGCAGTTCGCCCGACAACGGCCGCAACGAGATCTACTTCAATGCCAGCCAGACCGGCACGGCCCTGGCCGTGACGCGCACGCGTTACCACTGCTACTGGCTGTTTGGCTGGCAGCGCGGCATCGACGAGACGGATATCGCCTTCAACACCAGCCTGGGCTGGAACACCAGCGCGGTGAACTACGCCAACCTGGGTTCGCCGTTCCATTTCGAAAGCGTGGCGCTGCACGAACTGGGGCATGCCCTGGGCCTGCTGCACAGCGACGGCGTGATGGCGACGATGAATTCCTTCTACCCGAACGGCGGTTCGCTGGGCCAGTTCAAGGAAATCGACCCGCTACCCGACGACCGTCTGGGCGTGCGTTCGCTCTACCCCGACGGCACGACCGAGACCGACATCGCCGGCTCGGCCTTCCGGCGCACCGGCAGCGGCACGTCGGGCCTGGTGTCCTCGCCCGCATCGGCTGCGCGCGGCAGCACCATCAGCATCGGCGTCAGCGTGGCGAACCTGGGCACGTCCACGCGCAGCTTCAACATCGGCTTCTACCTGTCCGGTGACAGCTTCATCAGCACCGGCGACCGGCTGCTGGGCACCAACACCGGGGCTTCGGTGTCGTCCGGCGGAGTGCTGACCTTCACGCGCAGCCTCACGATCCCGTCCAACGTGGCGCCGGGCACCTACACGCTGGGCTTCATCGTCGACAACAACGGTGCGGTGGCAGAAGCGAACGAAGGCAACAACGGCCAGTCGATGCCGCGCACGATCACGATCTTCTGATCAGGCGGTGATCGCAGCGCCTGCACGGCGACGCAGGCGCTGCGTCGTGGGGTCCTACCGCAGGCGCTGCCTCGCCTCGTGCAGCTGATGCAGGGTGATCTTGCGCACCTCGGTCTTGCTCTGCTCGATGTGGCTCTTCAGCAGCAGCAAGGCCGGGTCGGCCTTGCGCTGGATGACGGCGCGCAGGATCTTGGCGTGTTCCTGGTAGGTGGCGTCCACGCGGTCGGGCCGGGTGAAGTCCAGCCGCCGGACGATGCGGATGCGGTCGGTCACTTCCTGGTGCACGCGCGCCATTTCCACGTTGCCGGTGGCGGCCACCAGGGTGGCGTGGAAGGCTTCGTCCAGCGCGCCCACGGCGCGCGGGTCGTCCAGCCTTTCGGCAGCCGGCACCAGCCAGGCGGCCTTCAATTCGTCCAGCGCGGGCGGGTCGTCGCTGCGCTGCGCCAGGCGCGTGACGGCAGCGCTTTCCAGCACCACGCGCAGGTCGTACAGCATGTCCAGGCGCGCGAAGTCGATGGCGCGCACGAACCAGCCGCTCTTGCTTTCCACGTCCAGGAAGCCTTCGTTGCGCAGCCTGAACAGGGCTTCGCGCACGGGCGTGCGGCTGACGCCCAGGCGCTGGCCGATCTCGGCTTCGCTGAAGCGGTCGCCAGCCACCCACAGGAAGTCGTGCAGCTCGGCCTTCAGCCGGCTGTAGACCTGTTCGGCCAGGTTGGCGCGGGGCGGGGGCAGGTGTTCGACGGCAGCCATCGCCCGATCATGCGGCAAAGTGGCAGGCAACTTCTTGCGCGCCCACGCGCCGCAGCGGTGGTGCTTCACGCCCGCAGCGGTCTTCGCCGCGCGGGCAGCGGCCGTGGAAGCGGCAGGCCTGGGCCGGCGGGTCGATGGGGCTGGCGACTTCGCCCGTTAGCCTGATGCGCGGGCCCTGGCCCGGGATGGCCGACACCAGGGCCTGGGTGTAGGGGTGCAGCGGCGCGCGGAAGACCTGCTCGCTAGTCCCCACTTCCACCAGCTTGCCCAGGTACATCACGGCCACGCGGTCGGTCAGCAGCCTCACCACGTTCAGGTCGTGGCTGACGAACAGGTAGCTCAGGCCCAGCGTGCTGCGCAGGGTTTCCAGCAGCTGCAGCACCACGGCCTGCACCGACACGTCCAGCGCCGCCGTGGGTTCGTCCAGGATCAGCAACTGCGGCTTCACTGCCAGCGCGCGGGCGATGCCCACGCGTGCCTTCTGCCCGCCCGACAGCTGGTGCGGAAAGCGGTCCAGCAGGGCCAGGGGCAGGCCCACCTGCTGCGCCACTTCGTCCACCCGTGCCCGGGCCGCGCCGCCGCGCAGGCCGGTCAGCAAGGCCAGGGGTTCGCTGATGGTGTCGCGGGCCGTGAAGCGCGGGTTCAGGCTGTCGGTGGGGTCCTGGAACACCATCTGGATCAGGGCCCGTTCGGGCGTGCGCGCGAAGCGTGCTACGGGCGTGGTGGCCAGGTCCTGGCCGGCAAACACGATGCGGCCATCGCTGGCGTCCAGCAGCCGCGCCAGCAACCGCACCAGGGTGCTTTTGCCGCAGCCCGATTCACCCACCAGGCCCACACTTTCGCCTGTGCCGACGACCAGGCTGACATCGTCCACCGCATGCAGCTGCGCGCCGCGGCGGCCGCTGACGGCAAAGCGCTTGTGCAGCCTGTCGACCTGCAGCAGGGGTTCGGCAGCGGCAGGTTCAGGCAGGGCGGCTTCGGGCAGGGGCTCGGTCAGCATGCGCGGGCTCAGGCTTCAACGCTTGTCAGGGGCGCCGCGGCCTGCAGCGGGTGCCAGCAGGCCACGCTGTGCGGTTGCGCGGCATCCAGCACCGGGCGTTCGCGGCGGCAGCGTTCGCTGGCGCGGTCGCAGCGTTCGGCGAAGCGGCAGGCCGGCAGGTCGCGGCGCTTCAGGTCGGGCAGGTTGCCGGGCACGGGCTGCAGGCTGGCGATGCGGCTGCGCTCGCCTGGCGTGCTGGTCATCAGGCGCGCGGTGTAGGGGTGCTGCGGCCGCGCGAACAGCGCCGCCGTGGGCGCGCTTTCCACCGCATGGCCGGCGTGCATGACGACGATGCGGTCGCAGTAGTCGGCGGCCAGCGCCAGGTCGTGGGTGATGAAGAGCGTGGCCATCTCGCGTTCGCGCGCCAGGCCCGTGATCAGGTCCATCACGGCCGCCTGCGTCGTCACGTCCAGGCCCGTGGTGGGCTCGTCGGCCACCAGCAGGCGCGGGCGGCAGGCCAGGGCCAGCGCGATCATCACGCGCTGGCACATGCCGCCGCTCATCTCGAAAGGGTAGGCCTGGGCGCGGCGTTCGGGGTCGCTGATGGCGACTTCGCGCAACGCCTGCACGGCGCGGTCCTTCAGGCTCTTGCCCAGATCGCCTGACGCCAAGCTGCCGGCCCCACCGGCCACCAGGTGGCGGCGCAGTACGTCTTCAATCTGCCGGCCCACTGTGCGGATGGGGTTGAGCGCGGTGCGCGGGCTCTGGAAGATCATGCTGATCTCGCGCCCGCGCAGGTCGGCGAGCGTGCGTTCACTGGCTTGCAGCAAGTCCATGCCGCCGAACATGGCCGTGCCGGCGGTGACCTTCGCGGCGCGGTCGCTGATGCCCAGCAGGGCGTAGCTGAGCACGCTCTTGCCGCTGCCGCTCTCGCCCACCAGGCCCACGATCTCGCCCTTGTTCAGCTGCAGGTTCACGGCTTCCAGTGCCTGCACCGTGCCGCCGCGGGTGCGGAATTCCAGGCTGAAGTCGCGGACATCGAGCAAGGGGGGCTGCGACATCAGGTCCTCCGACGGGGGTCGAAGATGTCGCGCAGCGCGTCACCCAGCAGGTTGAAGGTGAAGACCGCCAGCATCAGCATGCCGCCGGGGAAGAAGGCCACCCACCATTCGCCGCTGACGATGAACTGCGCGCCTTCGGCCACCAGGATGCCCCATTCGGGGTCGGGCGGGCGCACGCCCAGGCCGATGAAGGACAGGCCTGCGGCATTCAGGATCGCCCAGCCCATGTTCAGGCTGACCTGCACCATGGCCGGCGGCAGCGCATTGGGAAACAGGTGTACAGCCAGTATTCGTGCGTCGCCATTGCCCGCCAGCCGCGCGGCTTCCACCCAGCCGGCGTTGCGCCGCACATTGGCTTCGGCTCGCGCCACGCGCACGTAGAACGGCAGGTTGATGATGGCCGTGGCCAGCACGATGTTGCCCACCGTGTTGCCCAGGGCGGCGACGATGCCCATGGCCAGCACGAACAGCGGGAAGGCCATGATGGTGTCGGACACGCGGCTGACGATGCGGTCCCACCAGCCGCCGAAGAAGCCGGCGGCCAGGCCCAGCGGCATGCCGATGACGAAGCTCACCGCCACGGCCGCAATCGCAATACCCAAGTCCAGCCGCGTGGCCACCACGGTGCGGCTGAAGATGTCGCGGCCCAGCGCGTCGGTGCCGAACCAGTGTGTGGCGTTCGGCGGCTGCAGCGCCACCTGGGTGTTGCTGGCCAGCGGGTCGAAGGGCACCAGGTAAGGGCCGAACAGGGCCATCAGCACGAACAGCGCGAACAACGCCGTGGCCAGCAGCGTGACCGGGTTTTCGGACAGCACATGGCGGGCGTGCTTCAGCGCGTCGCTCATCGCACCGCCCTCAGGATTCGACGACCACGCGCGGGTCGATCAGCACATAGGCCAGGTCCACCAGCAGGTTCAGCAGCACGAACAGGACGCCCATGGCCAGCACGAAGCCCTGCACGGGCGCGTAGTCGCTGGCCGTCAGCGCGTCGATGGCGTAGCTGCCCACGCCGGGCCAGCCGAAGACCTTCTCGACGATCACGCTGCTGCCCAGCATGAAGCTGAACACCATGCCCAGCGTGGTGACCACCGGCAGCAGCGCGTTGCGCAGGCCATAGGTGACCAGTACGGTGCGGGTGGACAGGCCGCTGGCGCGCGCGGTGCGGATGAAGTCGGCGCCCAGCACCGACAGCATCGACGCGCGCGTCATGCGCGCAATCGGCGCCAGCACGAACAGCGCCATCGTCACCACGGGCAAGATGAGCTGCTTGAACGCCGCCCACCACAGCGCGCCGTCGCCCGCCAGCGCGGCGTCCACCAAGTAAAGGCCTGTGACCGAAGGCGGCGGGCTGAACATCGGGTCCAGCCGGCCCAGTGGCGAAGGCGCCCAGCCCAGCAGGAAATAGAACACATACGCCAGCAGCAGGCCGGTGAAGAAGGTGGGCAGCGAGACGCCGGCGGTGGTGAGCAGCCGGCACAGCTGGTCGACCCAGCTGCCCGGGCGCGTGGCCGCCAACACGCCCAGCGGCAGCGCGATGGCGCAGGCCAGCACCAGGGCCAGCAGCACCAGTTCCAGCGAAGCCGGCAGGCGCGACAGCAGTTCCTGCAGCACCGGCTGGCCGGTGGTCAGGCTCAGGCCCATGTCGCCGCGCGCCAGCCCGGCCACGTAGAGAAAGAATTGGTCCAGCAGCGGCTTGTCCAGGCCCAGCTGGCTGCGCACCTGGGCGATGGCTTCCTGCGTGGCGGCACCGCCGGCAAAGTACGCCGCCGGGTCGCCCGGCAGCGCGCGCGTGAGGATGAAGGTGATGACGACCACGCCCACCAGGTTGGGCAGGGCCGACAGAAGCCGGGTGAACAGGGTGCGCAGCATTGACATACTTCAGGGTGCCGGCGGCAGCGCCTGCAGCACGGCGGCCAGCGGCGCCACCCAGCCCACGATGCCACCCTGCGCGGTGATCATCGCCAGCGTGGCCGCCTTGAATTCGGGGAAGTAGCTCTGCGTGGCTTCGTCGACCAGCAGGCAGTCGTAGCCGCGGTCGTTGGCTTCGCGCATCGTCGTCTGCACGCAGACCTCGGTTGTCACCCCGGCCAGTACCAGGTGCGTGACGCCGCGCACCTGCAGTGCTTCGTGCAGCGCCGTGCCGTAGAAGGCGCCCTTGCCGGGCTTGTCGATGACGACTTCGCCAGCGATGGGCGCCAGCGCCGGGATGATGGCGTTGCCGGGTTCGCCGCGCACCAGCAGCCGGCCCATGGGCCCAGGGTCGCCGATGCGCAGGGTGGGGCTGCCGCGGTCGCGTTTGGCGGGCGGGCAGTCGTGCAGGTCGTGGGCATGGCTCTCGCGCGTGTGCACCACCGGCCAGCCGCGCGCGCGCCAGGCCTGCAGCAGGGCCTGTGTCGGCGCGATGGCCGACTGCAGCAGGCTCACGTCGTTGCCCAGGGCCGCGCCGAAGCCGCCGGCTTCGATGAAGTCGCGCTGCATGTCGATGATCACCAGGGCCGTGCGGCCCGGCGGCAGCCTGTAGGCGAAAGGCTGGGCGGCGATGGGGTGGCTGGCAGGCATGTGGGGCATGGTGGTCAGGCGGCGTGCTTCAGGTCGGCGCCAGCCAGCGCTTCGTGGCCTCCGCCCATGTGGCGGCCGATGGCGTGGCGGTCGGCGCCGGCGGCGGCGCATGCGTGTACCAGGCGGCCGCCGCTCACCACCACGATGCGGTCGGCCAGCTGCAGCAGTTCGTCCAGGTCTTCGCTGACCATCAGCACGGCGCAGCCGCGGTTGCGCGCTTCCACCAGGCGACGGTGCACCTCGGCCACGGCCGTGAAGTCCAGGCCGAAGACCGGGTTGCTGACCAGCAGCAAGGCCGCGTCTTCCGACAGTTCGCGCGCCAGCACCGCGCGCTGCACATTGCCGCCGCTCAGCGACTGGATGGGCGCGCCTTCGCCTTGGGTCTTCACGCGGTATTCGGCGATCAGGGCCCGCGCGCGCTGCGCCAGCGTGCCCGGCATGCGCCAGCCAGCGCGCGAGAAGGGCTGCACGTCAAAGGCACGCAGGCCGATGTTGTCGGCCACGCTCATCGCACCCACGCAGGCGTTGCGCAAGGGCTCTTCGGGCAGGCCGCGCACCTTCAGCGCGCGGTTCTGCTGGCGCGTGGCGGCATAGGGCTGCCCGGCCACCTGCACGCTGCCGGACTCGCGCGCGCGCTGGCCGGCCAGGGCTTCCATCAGTTCACGCTGGCCGTTGCCGCTGACGCCGGCAATGCCGACGATTTCGCCAGCGCGCACGTCCAGGTCCAGCCCTTTTCCGGGGCCGACGGCGACTTCGCCGCGGTCGCCCATCACCACCAGGCCGCGCACTTGAAGGGTGACGGCGCCGGGGGCGGCCGCACTGCGCGCAGGGGTGGGGGCCGCTGCAGCAGGCACTTCGGATGTTGCCGCGGGCGCTTTGTCGCCCCCAACCATCAGCGCGGCGAGTTCAGCCGCAGGCGCATCGGCCACGGCACGGCTGGCCACGCGCGCACCGCGCCGCAGCACGGTCACGTCGTCGGCATAGGCCGCCACTTCGCGGAACTTGTGCGTGATCATCACCACGCTGCAGTGCCCGGCATGCGCACGCTCGCGCAGCGCGCCCAGCACTTCGTCGGCTTCCTGCGGCGTCAGCACGCTGGTGGGTTCATCCAGGATCAGCAGGCGCGGCTGCAGGTACAGCTGCTTCAGGATTTCCAGCTTCTGCTTTTCGCCCGCCGACAGGTCCAGCGGCGTGGCGTCCAGGTCCAGACGGAAGGGCGCGCCGGCCATGAAGGCCGACAGCTCGGCACGCAGGCGCTTCCAGTCGATCACGGCCGGCAGCGCGCCGCGCGCGATCAGCAGGTTTTCCGCCACCGTCATGCCCGGCACGACAGTGAAGTGCTGGTAGACCATGCCGATGCCTAAAGCGCGCGCCACCGTGGGGCTGCTGATGGCCTGTTCGCGGCCGTCGATCAGCACCGCGCC
This sequence comes from Rubrivivax sp., assembly GCA_027485165.1. Lineage (GTDB taxonomy): Bacteria > Pseudomonadota > Gammaproteobacteria > Burkholderiales > Burkholderiaceae_C > Rubrivivax. Next base: position 124,987 of record JAIXRN010000003.1, on the reverse strand, counting down.
TTCCTCGGGCCGGTAGTAGCCGACGATGCACTTCACCAGCGTGCTCTTGCCCGCGCCGTTCTCGCCCAGCAGCGCGTGCACGGTGCCGGGGCGCACGGTCAGGCTGACATGGTCCAGCGCCGTGAAACTGCCGAAGCGCTTGGTCAGCTTGTAGGTTTCCAGCGCCAGGGCGGTCATGACAGGGCCTCCAGCACGGCAGCCGATGTGGCTGTGGCGCCGAACACCCCGCCCTGCATGTGCACCATGCCGATGGCAGCGGCGTGGTGGCGCGCGTCGGTGGCGGCGGTGCCGTCTTCCACCAGCAGGCATTCGAAGCCGCGGTCGTTGGCTTCGCGCATCGTCGTGTGCACGCACACGTCGGTGGTGATGCCGGTCAGCACCAGGTTGCGGATGCCGCGCGTGTACAGCAGCAATTCAAGATCAGTGGCGCAGAAACTGCCCTTGCCGGGCTTGTCGATGACGGGCTCGCCCGGCAGCGGCGCGAGTTCGGGAATGATGTTCCAGCCCGGTTCGCCACGCACCAGGATGCGGCCGCAGGGGCCGGCGTCGCCGATGCCGATGCCGATGCCATCTGCGCCAGGGGTACCGATCTGGCGCGAACGCCAGCGCTTGTTGGCCGGCAGGTCCGACAGGTCGGGCCGGTGACCTTCACGCGTGTGGATGACGTGGAAGCTGCGTTCGCGCATGGCCTGCAGCAGGCGCTGAATGGGGCCGATGGGTGCGCGCGTCAGGCCGATGTCGTAGCCCATCTTGTCGACATAGCCGCCGGGGCCGCAGAAGTCGGTCTGCATGTCGATGATGACCAGGGCCGTGTTGGCCGGGCGCAGGTCGCCGTCGAAGGGCCAGGCGTAAGGGGTGGCCTGGACGGCCTTCATCGCGTGCTTCATGGCGTGCGTCATGGCGTACGTCAGGGCCGTCTAGCCTTCGGCTTCGAAGGGGTTGGGCTCGGGCCCGCGGTAGGCCCGCGTGGGCGGCGCGAAGCCGCAGGGCGTGCCGTCGCGCACCTGGATGCTGGGGTCCCAGGGCAGCTGGTAGCGCCCGGCCACCATGTCGTGCATGAAGGTGTAGGGGCAGTCCTGCGCCCCGCCTTTCACCGCTACATAGCCGCGGTGCCACAGCTGGTAGGGGTTGTTTTCCACGCCCCAGCCGGCGCGGGCTTCACGCACCAGGTCGGGCCGCAGTTCGGCGGTGACGATCTCGTCGGGCCGGGCGCCGCCTGCGGCGATGACGCTGCCGTCGAAGTGGCAGAACATGCCTTCGCCCATGCTGTCGAAGCTGCCGTCGCTGCCGCACAGGCACACGCTGGCGGTGATGGCCAGGTTCTGGAAGGCGTTCGCCTGGTTGGTGATCTTCCAGGCGTGGCGGATGGGCGCGGTGTAGCCCGCTGTGCGCAGGATGATCTCCGCGCCCTTGTACGCAGCCTCGCGCGCCATCTCGGGGAACATGCCGTCGTGGCAGATGATCAGCGCCAGCTTGCAGCCGTTGGGCCCTTCGCACACCGGGATGCCCATATTGCCGGGTTCCCAGGCTTCCACCGGCACCCAGGGGTGCAGCTTGCGGTAGTAAAGGCGCAGCTGGCCCTGGTCGTCGATGATGAGGCCAGTGTTGTAGGGGTTGCCGTGGGGGTTGAACTCCATGATCGAGAAGCAGCCCCAGATCCGGTGTTCAACACACGCGGCCTTGAAGGACGCGACTTCGGGGCCATCAAGCTGCACCATCAGTTCGGGCGCGGTGCTCATGCTCAGGCCGTGCAGGCTGTATTCCGGAAACACCACCAGGTCCATCGTGCCCAGGTTGCGCCGTGCCTTGCCCACCATCCAGCAGATGCGTTCGGCCTGCGCTTTCAGTTGCGCCGGCGTTTCCACCACGGGCAGCTGCAGCTGCACCAGGCCGACGACGACGCCGTTCGGCGACTTGTTCAAACCACCCAGGCCACTCATCGCATCACTCCCAGTTCTTGCGGCGCACCGACCAGGCTGCGCCGCGGCGAGCAGGTCCACACCAGGATGGCCAGCGTCAGCACATAAGGCACGGCGTTGAACAGGTAGTACCCGCCCGTCACGCCCACCGACTGCAACGCCGGCCCCAGCGCCCCCGCGCCGCCAAACAGCAACGCTGCCCACAGGCAGCGCAGCGGCTGCCAGCGCGCAAAGATCACCAGCGCCACGGCAATCAGCCCCTGGCCGCTGGACAAGCCTTCGTTCCAGCTGCCGGGGTAGTACAGCGACAGCGAAGCCCCGCCCAGCCCGGCGATGAAGCCGCCGGCCGTGGTGGCCGCGATGCGCACGCCGTTGACCGACGTACCCAGCGCCCGCGCGGCGTCGGCCGAGTCGCCCACCATGCGCACCTTCAGGCCCCAGCCGGTGTTGGCCAGGCCCCAGGCCAGCGCGAAGGCCAGCAGCACGCCCAGCGGGAACAGCAGGTTGATGTTCAGCGCGCTGGCGGCGGCGCCTGTGGCAGCGTCCGGCCCCAGCCAGGCGCCCAGGTTCAGCGACGGGATCTGCGGCGCCTGCGGCTGGATCAGGGGCTTGCCCAGATAGAACGCCAGCCCCGCCCCCAGGCCCATGATGGCAATGCCAGCTGCGATGTCGTTCACCCGCGGCAAGCTGCACACCAGGCCATGCAGCAGCGCGATCAAGGCCCCGCTGCAGCCCGCCGCCAGCACGCCCAGCCACCACAGCCCCGTCAGATACGACACCCCGAACCCGGCCATGGCGGAGAACACCAACACCCCTTCCAGGCCCAGGTTGATGCGCCCGGCCTTTTCCGTGATGCATTCGCCCAGGCTGACGAACAGGAAGGGCGTGCCGACGCGGATGGCACCGCCCAGCACGGCGATGACGACGTCGAGGAATGCGCTGTCACTCATTCGAAACCCTCCGAGCACCGAGCTTGGTTGCTTCACGAGGCGTTGCGGCGGATGGCGGCTTGCGGCCCTTCTCGGTCGTTTGCATTCGACCATCGGCGTGCTGGCTTGATCCCTGGGCTGCGGCAGTCGGGTGGCCCCTTCCGCTCATGTCCCCCGCCAGCGCGTTGCAAGCCAACGTCTGAGTAAGGCACTGCGCTGGCTCCTCCTTGACTTCGCTCCAGGGGCCACCCGACTGCCGCAGCCCGGCAAGATTTCGGCGCGCGACGGGTCGCTGGCGACCATCCCTGCAGGTGGATGGGACAGTGCCTGGCGACCGGTTGCGCGCCGCGATGGTTTGCAAAGGCGGGCTGGGGCTGGCTGTGGCGCGCATGGGAGGCGCCGAGGAGCGCAGGGCCCGCGGCCCTCGCGCGCAGCGCGACTCGTGAACTGACTCATCGCGGGTGTCTGAGCGCAGTGAGCGCAGCGAACGTAGCGAGTTCCGCGATGGGGCCGCGGGACCGAGCACCGCAGGGGAGCCGGAGCGCAGCGCAGGCCGCCGAGGATAAGCGCCACAGCCAGCCCCAGCACGCCTTTGCCGGGACACACATCCGCGCAACGTCGGCAAGGGGCCAACAGCCGAACACTCGAAGCACCTCATGCCGCCGCCACCCCTGCCGCCGGCACGCGTGGCTTCAGCAGTTGCCAGCTCAGGCGCCCGCGAAGGGCTTCGCTGGCCAGGATCAGCACGAAGCAGAAACCCATCAGCACCTGCACCGACGCGTCGGGCAGACCCATGCGCCGCTGCAGCAGGCTGCCGGCGGCCAGGAAGCCACCGAAGAGAATGGCCACCGGGATGATGGCCAGCGGGTTGTGGCGCGCCACGAAGCTAACCAGGATGCCGGTGTAGCCCAGCCCGGCGATGATCGACGCGTTGGCCGCGGTGTGTACCGCCGCGACCTCGATGCCACCAGCCAGCCCGGCTGCCGCGCCGCCCAGCGCGCAAGCGGTGATGACCAGGCGCACCGCCGGCAGGCCCACGATCTGCGCCGCGCGCAGGTTGCCACCCACCACGCGGGTGGCAAAGCCGTGCGTGGTGGCGCCCAGCCACAGGGCGGCCAGCACGCAGGCCAGGATGCCGAAGATCAGGCCCCAGTGCACGTCGTAGCCGGCGATGGTGCCGATGCGCAAGCCTTCTTCCAGCGGCACGGTGGAAGGCTTGTTCAGGCTCGCCGGGTCGCGCAGCGGGCCTTCCACCAGGTGCTTGAACAGGGCGATGGCGATGTAGGCCAGCAGCAGGCTGGAAATGGTTTCGTTCACGCCGCGCCACTGCCGCAGCACACCAGCCAGCGCCACCCATGCGGCGCCCGCGGCGGCAGCGGCGGCCAGCAGCACGGCCGTGCCCCAGGCATTGGCGGGCGGCGCCCACAGCGTGGGCAGCGCAGCGCAGGCCAGGCCGCCCAGCACCAGGGCGCCTTCGCCGCCGATGATGGTCAGGCCGGCACGCTGCGGCAGGGCCACGCACAGCGCCGTCAGCATCAGCGGCGCGGCGCGCTGCAGGGTGTTCTGGAAGCTGAAGGCGTCGCCAAAGGCACCCACAAACAGCAGCGACCAGGCCTGCAGCGGGTCGTGCCCGCCGAACCACACGAACATGCCGAACAAGGCCAGGCCGCCCAGCAGGGCCAGCACCGGCAGACCGACCGATTCGATGCTGTCGCGCCAGGGGTTCATCGTGCTGGCCCGTTCAGGCCTTGCCGATCACGCCTTCGACCAGGTAGTTCATGCCTTCCAGGCTCACGTCGGTCTGCCTCAGCGCAGTGCCCTTAGGGATGACGACCTTGCCGGTGTTGTCCTTCAGTTCGCCGCTGAAGATGTCGAATGTGCCGGCCAGCATCTTGGCGCGCACGGCGTCGGCGGCCTTGCGCGCGCCTTCGCTGGCGCCGGGGCCGTAGGCGCTGCTCTTGACGAAGCCTTCCTTCAGGCCGCCGCGCACGAAGTTGGGGTGCGGTTTGCCAGTGCGCGCGGCGTCGATGATCTGGTTGTAGGCCGAGATCCAGTTCCATTCCGCGCCCGTCAGGTAGGCCTGCGGGGCCAGCTTGGCCTGGCTGGCGTGGTAGCCGCAGACCATCTTGCCGCGCTTGGCCGCGGTCTCGACGATGACCTTCGGCCCGTCCACGTGCATCGTGAACACGTCAACGCCCTGGTCGGCCAGGCTGTTGGTGGCCTCGGCTTCCTTCACCGGCATGCTCCAGTCGCCAGTGAAGATGGCGGTGGTGGTGATCTTCGGGTCGACCGAGCGTGCGCCCAGCGTGAAGGCGTTGATGTTGCGCAGCACCTGCGGGATGGGCTTGGCGGCGATGAAGCCCAGCTTCTTGCTCTTGCTGGCGTGGCCAGCGATCACGCCGTTCAGGTATTGCGCTTCGTCGATGTAGCCGAAGAAGCTGCCGGTGTTGTCGGGGTGCTTGCCCTTGGTCCACAGGCCGCCGCAATGGGCGAAGCGCACCTTCGGGTTCTTCGCTGCAATGGCCAGCATGTGCGGGTCGAAGTAGCCGAAGCTGGTGGGGAAGAGCAGGGCCGCGCCGTCTTGGCTGATCATGCCCTGCATGGTCTTCTGCACGGCTTGCGTCTCGGGCACGTTCTCTTCTTCGACGACCTTGATGCCGGGCAGCTTCTTCAGCGCCGCCGCGGCTTCGGCCTGCGCCTGGTTGTAGCCGTAGTCGTCGCGCGGGCCGACGTAGATCACGCCGATGGTGATGGGCGCTTGCGCGAAGGCGCGACCAGCCATCGTTGTGCCGGCGGCTGCCAGTGCGCTGGCGGCCAGCAGACGGCGGCGGTCGGTGTTCAGGGTCTTGTCGTTCATGGTGCTCTCGCTCCTGGTGTTTCGGGGGGTCATGTCATCAGCAAACTGACGTGCGCGGCCACCACCACCCAGCGCCCGTCGATGCGGCACCAGGTCTGGCTTTGGCGGCCAGTCTTGCTGCTGCCTTCGCGCTGGAATTCGGTCATGGCGGTGCCGTGGTCGCGGCCGTAGGTGGTGATGACGGTGTTGAACAGCCGGCGATGCAGGCCCTGCGCCGGGCGTGCAGCGCGAAAGGCGCGGATGGCGTCGATGCCGTGCAGGTTTTCGCCCACGCCGTAGCGCACGGTGTGCGGGCTGGCCCAGAACAGGGCGTCCAGCACGTCGATGCGGTTGTGCACCAGCGCGTCTTCGTACTGCGCGAACACGGCGCTGAGTTCGGCGTGCACGTCGGGCAGGTTGATGTCCATGGCCACAGTCTTGTTCACAGCCCGCGCGCCACCGGCGCGCTGCACAGGCCCTGGCGTTCCAGTTCGGCCGCCACACGCAGGGCCAGGTCTTCGCGCCAGGGCGCGGCCACCAGCTGCACGCCGATGGGCATGTGTGGCGCGCCGGCCGACAGCCCCCACAGCGGTACCGTCACCACCGGCAGGCCGATGGCGCTGATGGGCTGGGTCAGCAGGCCCATGCTGGCGCGGGCGGGCAGGCGCTGGCCACCCAGTTCCAGCCAGGCCGTGCCGATAGGCGGCGCCACACAGGGCGTGGCCGGGGCGATGACGACGTCCACGGTCTCGAAGCTGCGCGCCACGCGGCGGGCGAACCAGTGGCGCACGCGCTGGGCGCGCATCACCCAGGCCGCGGGTACCAGAGCATTGGCGATGAAGCGCTCGCGCGTCATCGGGTCGAAGTCCTGCGGGCGCTTCTTCAGGTCGTCCAGGTGCAGGGCACCGCCTTCGCCGCAGGTGATGAGAAAGGCCGCAGCGCGGGCGCGTTCGACCTCGGGCCATTCGATCAGCCGCGTGGTGCCCAGCGCCTGGGCCACGGCGTCCACCGCTGCGGTGGCTTCAGGCAGGGCCTGGCTGCGGAACCAGCCGCCCAGCACACCGATGCGGATGCCGCCCACACCCTGCCCCAGCCCGGCCAGGGTGGCTTCGATGCCGCGCTGCGCGCACGATGGGTCGGCCACGTCAGAGCCCTGCATGGCGTCGTAGCTGGCCGCCAGGTCGGCCACGCTGCGTGCAAACGGGCCCAGGTGGTCCAGGCTGGCCACGAAAGGGTAGCTGCCGGTGCGTGGCAGGCGGCCGAAGGTGGGCTTCAGGCCGTAGGTGCCGCACAGCGAAGACGGCACGCGGATGCTGCCGTTGGTGTCCGACCCCAGTGTGATCGGTACCTGGCCAGCTGCCACCGCGGCGGCCGACCCGCCTGAAGAACCGCCGCTGATGCGCTGCAGGTCGTGCGGGTTGCGCGTGGGGCCGTAGTGCGTGTTCTCGGTTGTGAACCCGTAGGCGTATTCGTCCATGTTCAGCGCGCCCACCAGCACCGCGCCTTCGGCTTCCAGCCGGCGCACCAGCACAGCGTCACGCCGGGCCAGCGGGCTGTGGCGTTCGATCTGGCTGCCGGCCAGCGTGGGCAGGCCGGCGACGTCGAACAGGTTCTTCACCGCGAAGGGCACGCCGGCCAGCTTCATGCGCGCGCGGCGCGGGCTGGCGTCGACCGCGTCGGCGCGCTTCAGCGCACGTTCGGCCAGCACGCTGGTGAAGGCGTTGACGCGACCGTCGGTGGCGGCGATACGGTCCAGGCAGGCCTGCACCGCTGCGCGCGCGCTGGTGCTGCCGCTGCGCACGGCTTGCGCGGTGTCGGTGGCGCTGGCGATCATTCGCCAGCCTCGGGCGCCACCGGGGCGAAGACGTTGCCGCTTTCGTCGGCCGCCGTCAGCGGCAGGCCTTCGGTGAGTGCGGCCATGCGCGCCGCTAGGTCGAAGTACAGCTGCACGCCTTCGCGGTATTCGGCGGCAATGTGCAGGCCCAGCACGGCGGCGGCGGCGTCGACATAGGCGCGGTGGTCCATGGCGGGGTGTCCTGTGCGCCAGCGAGGTTCAGGCCTTGAACAGCTGCCGGTAGTCCGGCTGCAGGTGGAACCAGTACTGGTAGCCCTGCACGTTCTTCTGCATCGCCACGTCCATGGTGGGCTGGAACAGCGGCACGCGCGGCACTTCGTCGAAGGCGATCTGCACCATCTCGCGCACGGCGCTGTCGTACAGCGGCTTGCTCTCGGCGAAGCGGGCGTTCTGGATGATCTTGTCCAGCTTCGGGTTCTGGTAGCTCATGGTGTTGAACACCGCGTTCTGGCCGTGGTAGCACCAGAAGAAGAAGTACTCGGGGAAATCGAGCCAGCCGCCGAAGCGGTTGACGATCATCGGCATGTCCTTCTTCAGCAAGGCCGCGCGCCAGGTGGCGCCGGGGATCTTGTTGATCTGGGTCTTGATGCCGATCGCGCCCAGGGCTTCCTGGATGAGCACGGCCATGGGTTCGTTGATGGTGGCGCCACCCAGGTCGAAGCTGAGCGTGGTCTCGATGCCGCCGGCAAGCCCGGCTTCGGCCAGCAGGGCCTTGGCCTTGGCCACGTCGGTGCGGTAAGGCGATGGCTGCGGCCACACGGGGGCTTTCACAGGACCGGTGGCGCCATACATCTTCGCGGCGCGCCCGTACAGCGCGTTGTCGTGCATCTTGTCGTAGGGCAGCGCCCAGGCCACGGCCTGCCGCACCTTCGGGTTGTCGAAGGGCGGCTTGGTGGTGTTCATGCCCAGGTAGACGATGGCGTTCTCGATGGGCGTAGACGTCACCCGCACGGCCGCACCTTCGCGGCTGAGTTCGCTGAAGTCCTTGGGCGGCAGGTCGAAGGTGATATCGATGTCGCCCTTCAGCAGCAGGCTGCGGCGGTTGCCAGCGTTGGGCACGTCACGCTGGATCACGCGGCGCAACTTGGGGAGCGGGCCACTTTTCCAGTCGTCATAGCGCACGTAGATGATTTCCTGGCCCGGGCGAAAGGCTTCCACCTTGTAGGCGCCGCCGCCAGCCGTGTTGTTGCGCGTCCAGGTCAGGCCCCAGGGGTCGGCGGCGGTGGCGTTCTTCTTCACCAGTTCGCTGTTGAAAATGCAGGGCACGGGCACGGCCAGGTCGTTCATCGTCAGCTTGTCGCGGCGGATGAACTTGACGCGGAAGGTGTGCTCGTCCACGACCTCGAACTGATCGGGCTTTTCCAGGCTGCCAGCGGCCATCTGGAAGGTGGGGAAGCCGCCCACGCTGACGGCGCGGTCGAAGCTCCACTTCACGTCCTTCGCCGTCACCGGCGTGCCGTCGTGGAACTTCGCGTTCTTGCGCAGCTTGAAGGTGACGCTGTTGCCGTCGGGCGCGATCTGCCAGCTTTCGGCCAGCTCGGGTTCCAGCTTGTTGCGGTCGTAGATGACGCGACCATCGGGCAGGGTCTTCTTGCCATAGGTCATCAGCCGGTCGTAGACCAGCCAGCTCACGCCATAGGCCGGGCGATTGGCGCCGACAGTGTGGATGTCCAGCGAATTGGGGCCGAATTCGTTGGCCACTACCAGCACGTCCTGCGGGCGCGCCTGTGCGGCGGCGGGCAGCGGCAGCGCGGCCACGGTAGCGCTGCTGGTGACGAGAAAGTCGCGACGATCCATGGACTCAAGCTCCGGTCGGGAAGGAAAGGCTTTGCAGATAGGCGCGCCAGCCACCGCTGGCCGTGATGTCGCGGGCGCCGGCCAGGGCAGCGGGTTCGCACAGGAAGCCGTGCACCACGGCCCCACTGGCCAGCACCACCGACCCCAGGCACAGCGGTGGTGGCACCAGCGCAAGAAACGAGCCCACGGCGGCCAGCGGCATGTCCCACACTTCCACGGCCACCGCGCTGCCGCCGCTGTCCACGCGCAGCAAGCCAGGCTTGGGTGGGGTGGTGCCAGGCAGCGCAAACAGGCGGTATTGCGGCGCGGTGGTCGTGGCGACACGCAGGCGTGCACCACGTTCGGTCAGCTGCCCGTTCAGCGGCAGGCCTGAGAGGTGCGCGCCGACCACGGCCAGCGGCAGCGTGGCCTGGCTGGCAGGCTGCGCCAGGCCAGGCGTTGCGCCTTCGCCCAGCCAGCGGCTGGCGAAGGCCGCCAGCGCAGCGTCCAGCCCGCCCGGGCCGATGAAGGTGACGCCCGCCGTCGGTGCACGCGCCGCACTGGCGGGCACCGGCACGGCGATGGCGCACCAGCCCAGCAGGTTGACGAAGTTGGTGAAGGTGCCCAGGCGCGCGTTCACGCCCACGGGGTCGGCCGCCACGTCGTCAAAACGCGGGTGGTTGGGCGCCGTCGGCACCAGCAGCAGGTCCACGCCCTGCCACAGCGCCTGCAGTTGCAGTGCGGCTGCCCGCAGCGCGTACTGGGCTTCGAAGGCGTCGGTGGCGCTGTAGGCCAGGGCCTGGTCGATGACGTGGCGCACCACCGGGTCCAGGCTGTCGGGCTGTTGCGCCAGCAGGGTGCGCACCACGCTGTGGCGTTCGGCCACCCAGGGCCCGTCGTACAGCAGCCGGGCCACGGCGAACAGGGGTTCGAAGTCCAGTGGCACCAGCGTGTGGCCGGCGGCCAGGGCTTCGCTGCAGGCGGTGTCGAAAGCCAGGGCGCTGGCGGCGTCCAGCTGCGGCAGCGTGGCGGGCACGCCCAGGCGCAGCCGGGCGGGCAGCTGCGCCGGGCCCGGCGCAAAGCAGCTGAAGGGGTCGGTGCGGTCGTGGCCTTCGATGGCGGCCAGTACCGCGGCGGCTTCGTCGGCGCGGTGCGCAAAAACCGACACGCAGTCCAGCGTGCGGCAGGCTGGCAGCACACCCTGCGTACCCACGCGGCCGGGCGTGGGCTTCAGGCCCACCAGGCCATTGAAGGCCGCAGGCACGCGGCCGGAGCCGGCCGTGTCGGTGCCCAACGAGAAAGGCACGTCGCCGCGTGCCACGGCCACGGCCGAGCCCGAGCTGCTGCCGCCGCTGATGAAGCCCGGCGCCAGCACGCTGGCCGGGGCGCCATAAGGCGAACGCGTGCCCACCAGGCCGGTGGCGAACTGGTCCAGGTTGGCCTTGCCCAGCCAGACGGCACCGGCGTCGACCAGGCGCTGTACCGCGTGGGCGTGCGCCGGGGCGACCCGTGCGAAGGCCGGGCAGGCGGCCGTGGTGGGTACGCCGGCGATGTCGATGTTGTCCTTCACGACGAAGGGCACGCCCAGCAGCGGCAGGCCAGCGCCGGCCTGGGCGCGCGCCGTCAGCGCGTCGATCTGGGCCTGCAGTTCATCGGGCGTGGCGACGTGCAGGTAAACCGGCCGGCCCACGGCCGCCAGCTGTTCGCGCCGGGCGTGCAGGGCCTGCGCGACGGCAGCGCCCAGCCCTTCGGGGCTGAGGCCACGCCAGTCGGCAATGCTGCGCAGGGGGCTGGGGTTCACTTTGGTGCACGTTTTGGTATACCAGTTGGCACACAGCACGTGGCGTGCCAGGGCTGGCCCACCCGGGCAAGACGATGTGTGATCGCCGCAAGAGGCGCCAAGAGGCGCCAAGAAGCGCCAAGAGGCGGCCAGTGCGGCCGCTGGCCTCAGCCCGGCGCCACCGGCCGCCAGTGCAGCGGCTGGGCTGCGCCCACCGGCAGCTGGCGTGCGCGCAGCTGGCCGCAGCCGGCTTCCACGTCCTGCCCGGCCGACTGCCGCAGCTTGGTCAGCACGCCGCGGCGGTGCAGCGCGCGCGCCATCTCGGCGGCGCGTTCGGCAGCCGGGCGGCGGTAGGGCAGCTCGGCGACGGCGTTGTACGGGATGAGGTTCATCAGCGCATACCGGCCGGCCAACAGGCGGGCGATGCCGTCGACCTCGTCGTCACCGTCGTTCACGCCGTCGATCAGGGCCCATTGGTACTGGATGGGGTAGCCGCTGGCGCGGGCATAGACCTCGCCCGCGTCCACCAGGTCCTGCGGCGCAAAACGCGGCGCACGCGGCAGCAGTTCGTCGCGCAGGCCAGCCTTGCTGGTGTGCAGCGACAGGGCCAGGGCCGGCTTCACATCGCCCGTGCCCAGGGCGGCCAGGCGTTCGAAGACCCGCGGGTCGCCGACCGTGGACAGCACCAGCTGCTTGTGCGCGATGCCGCCGGCGGTGCCCAGCAGCTGGATGGCTTCCAGCACCGCGTCCAGGTTGTGGGCGGGTTCGCCCATGCCCATGAACACCACCTTGCGCAGCGCGCGCGCCGGGCCCAGCTGCTGCCGCGCCAGCACCACCTGGGCCACGATCTCGGCACTGCCCATCTGCCGCAGCAGGCCGCCCTGGCCTGTCATGCAGAACACGCAGCCCACTGCGCAGCCCACCTGGCTGCTGATGCACACCGCCTGTGCCCGGTCGGGCGGCAGCAGCACCGTTTCCACGGTCTGGCCATCGGCCAGCGCCACCAGCAGCCGGGCCGACCCGTCGGCCGCCGGGTGTGCGCTGGCCACCCGCGCCAGCCCGTCGAGTTCGGCCACGATACCGGGCAGGGCCTGCAGCAAGGGCTTGGGCAGGAAGGCGTCGAGCCGCTGGCGCCCGCCTTCCTGCGGCTGCGCCAGCGCCCAGCGCCGCAGCACGCGTTCTTCGTGCAGCGGCAGCGCACCCAGGGCGCGCAAGCGTTGGCGGATGTCGCTGACCTGCATCTTCAGCGCGTCAGGGCCTGCGCGTGGTGCCGTAGATGGTCTTCGATGAAACTGGCGATGAAGAAGTAGCCGTGGTCATAGCCGGCATGACGGCGCAGCACCAGCGGCACGTTGGCCGCCTGGCAGGCCGCTTCGAACAGGTGCGGATGCAGCTGCTCGGCCAGGAATCTGTCGGCCTCGCCCTGGTCCACCAGCAGGGCCGGCGCACCCGGGGCCAGCCGCTTGCCGGCGCGCACCAGTTCGGTGGCGTCGTGCGCGGCCCAGGCGTTGCGGCCGTGGGCTGAATCGCCCAGGTACCCGGTGAAGGCCTTCACACCCCAGGGGCACTGCGTCGGCGCGGCAATCGGCGCGAAGGCACTGACGCTGCGAAACAGATCCGGGTGGCGCAACCCCAGGGTCAACGCGCCATGCCCGCCCATCGAATGACCGAACAGCCCGGTAGCCTGCGGTAGCAGTGGAAAGTGCTGGGCCAGCACCGCCAGCAGGTCCTGCGTGATGTAGCTTTCCATGCGCCAGCGCGGGGCCCAGGGGGTTTGCGTGGCGTCCAGGTAGAAGCCGGCGGCGGTGCCAAAGTCCCAGGCCGCGTCGGCGCCTTCCACGCCCGTGCCTCGCGGGCTGGTGTCGGGCGTCACCAGCATCAGGCCCAGGGCCGCCGCCACGCGCTGCGCGCCAGCCTTGATGGCGAAGGTCTCTTCGTTGCAGGTCAGCCCGGCCAGCCACACCAGGGCCGGTACTGGCCCGGCGCCCGGGCCCAGGGCCTGCGGCGGCACGTAGACACCGAACTTCATGGGCAAGCCGATGGCCGCCGAGTGGTGCCGGTAGAAGCCCTGCACGCCACCGAAGCAGGCGTGTTCCGACAGGGTCTCGATGGCCATCAGTACACCACCACGCTGCGGATGCTTTCGCCGCGGTGCATCAGATCGAAGCCTTCATTGATGTCTTCCAGCTTCAGGATGTGCGTGATCAGCGGGTCGATCTGGATCTTGCCTTCCATGTACCAGTCCACGATCTTGGGCACGTCGGTGCGGCCGCGGGCGCCACCAAAGGCACTGCCTTCCCACTTGCGGCCCGTCACCAGCTGGAACGGGCGCGTGGCGATTTCCTGCCCTGCCGCCGCCACGCCGATGATGATGCTGCGGCCCCAGCCCTTGTGGCAGCACTCCAGGCTCTGGCGCATGGTGTGCACGTTGCCGATGCATTCGAAGCTGTAGTCGGCGCCGCCGTCGGTCAGCTGGACGATGGCATCGACGACGTTCGGAACATCCTGGGGGTTGATGAAGTGCGTCATGCCGAACTGCCGCGCCATCGCTTCGCGCGCGGGGTTCAGGTCGATGCCGATGATCTTGTCGGCGCCCACCATCTTCGCCGCCTGCACCACGTTCAGCCCGATGCCGCCCAGTCCGAACACCACCACATTGGCCCCGGCTTCCACCTTGGCACTGAAGATGACCGCCCCCACGCCGGTCGTGACGCCGCAGCCGATGTAGCAGACCTTGTCGAAGGGCGCGTCCTGGCGGATCTTGGCCAACGCGATCTCGGGCGCCACGATGTGGTTGGCAAAGGTGCTGGTGCCCATGTAGTGCAGGATGGGTTGCCCATTCAGGCTGAAGCGGCTGGTGCCATCGGGCATCAACCCCTTGCCCTGGGTGCCGCGAATCAGCTGGCACAGGTTGGTCTTGCGGCTCAGGCAGAACTTGCACTGCCGGCATTCGGGCGTGTACAGCGGGATCACGTGGTCGCCCTTTTTCAGGCTCGTCACGCCCGGGCCCACGTCCACCACCACGCCTGCGCCTTCGTGGCCCAGGATGGCCGGGAACAGGCCTTCGGGGTCGGCACCGGACAGCGTGTACTGGTCGGTGTGGCAAATGCCGGTGGCCTTGATCTCCACCAGCACTTCGCCGGCGCGCGGGCCGTCCAGGTCCACGGTTTCGATGGTCAGGGGGGCGCCGGCCTTCCAGGCCACGGCTGCGCGGGTCTTCATGCGGAATCCTTCCAGGGGTGCTGGCGCAGGCATGGCCAGGACGCCGGAATCTACACGGGCACGGCCGGTGGCTGCGCTGCGCTTCAAGTCGGGCGCGGAACTGCCGACAACCCGAGCAAGGCGGCTCGACGCGTGGCGACGCCTTGGCCGCCGGCCCCTGCCGCCGGCCGGCCGCGCCATCCCCCTGCTTTCCCTTTCGGCAACACCCGCCAGTGCACATCCTCACCCGCTGCCTGATTGCGCTGGCCCTGGCCTGGCAGGGCCTGGCCTGGGCGGGCGCCACGCGGCTCATCGACATCGAAGCCCGCCTGCGCGGCCAGCCCGAAGCCGCCGCCCAGGCGCTGCAGGCGCTGGCCGACAGCCTGCCGGCGGGCAGCACCGAGCACACCGAAGTGCTGTTCGCGCGCGGCCTGCTGCTGGTGCGGCTGGGCGAGGCCGAGCCTGTCGAACGGGCGGCGCAGGCGCTGGCCGCCAGCACCCCGCCCGGCCAGCCCGGCGCCGCGCAGGCGCAGGCCCTGGCACAGGCGCTGCGCGCGCACTGGATGGGGCGCCACGGTTCGCTGGGCACCGCCGACCGCCAGCTGGCCGACGCCCTGGCCAGCCTGGGCGATGTCACGCCCGGCCTGCGCCTGCGCCTGCTGGCGGTGCAGGCCCGCATCAAGGAATTGCGCGGCCAGCTGGACGCGGCTGTGGCCCTGCACCAGCAGGCCGTGCTGCTGGCTGATACGCAAAGCCCGCCCTGGCGACGCGCGGAAATGCGCAGCGCGCTGGCCTACGTGCTGGCACAGGCGCAGCAGCTGCCCGCGGCGCGCGGAGTGGACGAAGAAGCCCTGAAGCTGGCCGAAGCGTCGGGCGACTCGCTGGCCCTGTCGCAGGCGCTGACAACGCACAGCATCCTGCTAGGCGCCAGGGGCGAAGCCGCCGCCGAGCTGCAGGCACTGCAGGGCGCCATCGACCACGCGCGCCGCGCCGGGGCGCGCCAGGACGAACTGCTGGGCCTGGCGAACCTGGCCGACCACTACCTGAAACACGGCGACTACACCACCGCGCTGCACCTGTCGAACGAAGCGCTGCCGCTGGCGCGCGCGATGCGCGACCCGGTGATCGAGTCGGTGGCGCTGACCAACGCCGGCCTGGCGCTGATTTCGCTGAAGCAGCGCGACAGCGGCATGGCCCTGGTGCGCGAAGCCCTGTTGCTGGAAGAACGCGCCGGCGGGCTGACGGCCATGGCCCAGGTGCAGCGCGAAGCCGGCATGTACCTGGAACGCGCCGGCTACCTGCCCGAAGCCTGGGCCAGCTTCATCGACCACCGGCGCCTGGCCGACGAGGTCTTCCGCCGCGAACACCAGCAGGCCCTGCTGGAAACCCAGGCCGCCTTCGATCACGAACGCCGCCAGCGCGACCTGGCCCTGCTGGCCACCGAAAAGGGGCTGGGCGAAGCACGGCTGCAAAGCCGCACCCTGCAGCAGCGCCTGTGGGCCGTGGGCGCAGTGGCCGGGGTGCTGCTGCTGGCCGTGGTGGCCACCCTGCTGCACCGGCTGTGGCGCAGCAACATCGCGCTGCGCCGCAGCACCCGGCAGCTGCAGGTGGCCAACGAACAGGACCCACTGACCGGCCTGTCCAACCGCCGCCACCTGCTGCGCGTGCTGGCACGGGCGACGCCTGGCGCCGGGCTGGTGGGGTCGCTGATGCTGATCGACATCGACCACTTCAAACGCATCAACGACCAGCACGGCCACGCTGCGGGCGACGCCGTGCTGGTAGAAGTGGCACGCCGCCTGCGCGCTGCGCTGCGCCAGGAAGACCTGGTGGTGCGCTGGGGCGGCGAGGAATTCGTCGCCCTGCTGCGCGGGCTGAGCGCCGACGAGCTGGCCACGCTGGCAGAGCGCGTGCTGCACGGCATCGGCAGCCAGCCGGTGCTGCACGACGGCCATGCCCTGGCGGTGACGGCATCGATCGGCTTTGCCAGCTTTCCGCTGCTGCCAGACCACCGCCCGCTGCACTGGGAACGGGCCATCGACGTGGTCGACAGCGCCATGTACCTGGCCAAGGCCCATGGCCGCAACGGCGCCTGGGGCGTGCGCAGCTGGCGCCGCGACGCCCACATCGGCGCAGACGGTGCGGCGGATGGCGCGGGGGCCGCGGTCGACATCGCCAGCCCCATGGCGAACACGCTGGAAGCGGCCTGGCACGCCGGCCTCGCGGTGCTCAGCCAGCACCCCGGGCCACGACAGCCGGACGCCGACCGCCCCACCGGTGCGCCACCGGCCGCGGCACCCGCACCGGCGGGCAGTGCCAGTGCCAGTGCCAGTGCCAGTGCCGATGCGAATTCCACGGCCACGTCCACAGCCAAGACGGCCACCACGACCGCTGCAACCACTGCCACCATCGCCGCCGCCCTGGCCCTGCTGCTGGGCTGCGCGCTGGGCCTGGCGCCGGCACCCGCCCAGGCCGCGCCGGCGTCCGCTGGCCCGCCTGGCGCCAGCTTGCCCACCGCCGCCACGCCCCGCACCCCAGCACCCGCCGCGGGCGTGGGCCTGGCCGCCTGGCAGGCCCAGGCCGCAGCGCAGGTGGAAGCCGGCTTCGACCGCCCCGACGAAGCCCTGGACCAGCTAGCCCGCTGGCAGGCCGCCACGCAGCCCGGCAGCCACATGTGGCAGACACTGGAAACCGCGCGCGGCCTGGTGCTGGCCCGCGCCGGGCGCCATGCCGAAGCCGATGCGATGGCCCAGCGCCTGGCAGCTGGCAAGACCACTCTGGCACAGGCTGACGCTGCGCTGGTGCAGGCCGCCAGCCAGGACGTGGCCGGCCAGTCGCGCCTGAGCCGTCAGCGCAGCGAAGACGCCCTGGCGCTGTACCAGGCCGCCTGCAGCACCATGCCGGCCGACCCGGGCTGCGACCACCGCCACCCCTGGCGCGCCCGCCACATGCTGGCGCGGCTGCTGATGACGCAGGGCCAGGCCAGCCTGGCGCGCGACCAGGCGCAGCAAGCCGCGACCTGGGCGCGCCAGCACCATGACATCGAAAGCCAGGCCCTGGCCCTGGCCACCGCCGCGCGTGCCAGCGAACTGCTGGGCGAACGTGACGCCGCCGACCGCCAGTTCGAACAGGCCCAGCGCCTGGCGCGCATGGCCGGCAGCGCGGCCCTGCGCGCCCGCATGGCCCTGGCCGAAACGGTGCACCGTGCCAGCCGCGGCGACCATGACGGTTCGCGCCGCGCGGCCGAACAAGGCCTGTTCTGGGCGCGGCAGGCGCGGTCGCCGCGGCTGGAAGCCATGCTGCTGACCAACCTCAGCGACAGCTACCTGCACGCCCAGCAGCCGCGCCTGGCGCTGCAGGCGGTGGCCAGCGCCTTGCCCGTGCTGCGCGCGCACGGCGACCGGCGCGCCGAACGCATCCTGCTGGTCAACGCCAGCCTGGCGCGCATCGGCCTGGGCGATCTGGCCGCTGCCCGGGCCACGCTGGAAGAGCTGCAGGCGGCCTTCCGTGATGCCGGCGCCAGTGCTGACCAGGCCCAGCTGCTGCGCGAATTCAGCAACGCGCTGGCGGCCGCCGGCGACTTGCGGGGCGCGCTGGACCTGTACCACCGCGAACGCGAGATCGCTGCCAACCTGATGGCCGCCAACCGCGAAACCGCCCTGGCCGAACTGCGCGAACGCTTCAACCGCGAAGCCCAGCAGCGCCAGCTGGACCAGCTGAAGCGCGAAAACGCGCTGATCGCCGCGCAGCTGGGCAACCGCAGCGCGCAGCAGCAGCTGTGGGCTGCTGCTGCGGCCGTGCTGGTGCTGGCGGCACTGCTGGTGGGCCTGGTCTACAGCCGCGTGCGGCAGTTGAACCGCCGCCTGGCGAGCAACCACGACCGTCTGCGCCAGCAAAGCCTGCACGACCCGCTGACCGGCCTGGCCAACCGCCGCGCCGTGGCCGCACGGCTGCCGGGGTCCTGCAGCGGTGCGCTGCTGCTGGTGGACATCGACCACTTCAAGCGCATCAACGACAGCCACGGCCACGCCGGCGGCGACGCCGTTCTGCAGGCACTGGCGTTGCGCCTGCAGGCCTGCGTGCGCGAAGGCGACCTGGTGGCGCGCTGGGGCGGCGAGGAATTCCTCATCCACGCCCCGGCGCTGGACGCCGAAGGCAGCGCGGCACTGGCGCAGCGCGTGCTGCAGGCCGTCAGCGCGCACCCGGTGGCGGTGGCCGGCGCGGCCGTGCCGGTGACGGCTTCGGTGGGCCACGGCCACTTTCCGCTGCCCGAAGCCCCGGGGCCGATGCCGCTGGACCGCGCCGTGAACCTGGTCGACCTGGCGCTGTACGCGGCCAAGAACCAGGGCCGCAATGCCGCTGTCAGCGTGCCGGCGGCGCTGAGCCGCGAAGCCAGCGCCCCGCGCCCGGCCGAGCCAGCGCGCGCCACGGCCACGCCCACGGCGTGAAGTTCGGCAAAGACCAAGCCCTGCCCACGGCGCATGGCCGCGGGCGCAGACACAATCCGCCGCCATGAAGAAGAACCCCCTGCGCTGGCGCCTGCTGCCACTGATCGCCCGTCTGCTGGCCAGCACCGTCGTCCGACCGAGCGCCCGCCAGAACGCCCACCGTGCCGTCGGCCTGGCCCCGGCCCTGGGCGCCACGCTGCTGGCGGCCGCAGCCAGCGGCCAGGCGCAGACACCGTCCCCCACGCCGCCGGCCCCCGCAGCACCGGCCGCAGCACCGGCCGCCGCACCGGCTGCCACCCCGGCTGCCACCCCAGGCGCACCGCCAGCCAGCCAGCGCGTGGAAATCACCGGCGGCCGCCAGTCCGACACCGAACAGCGCCGCCAGGCCACGGCGTCGAAGATCGTCATCGGCCGCGAAGAGATCGACAAGTTCGGCGACGCCACCCTGGGCGAAGTGCTGCGCCGCCTGCCCGGCGTGAACACGCCCGGTGCCCCTGGCCGGGGCGGCCCGCCACGGCTGCGCGGGCTGGGTGGCGGCTTCACGCAGGTGCTGATCGACGGCCAGCGCGTGCCCCCGGGGTTCAGCCTGGAAAGCCTGACGCCCGAGCAGGTGGAGCGCATCGAGATCCTGCGCGCGCCGACCGCGGAGACCGGCGCGCGGGCGATCGCCGGCACCATCAACATCATCACCCGCGAAGGCTTTCGGCGCCGCCTGAACGACCTGCGCGTGGGCACCGGCGTCGAAAACGACGCGCCATCGGGCGGTCTGAACTGGACCCACAACAACAGCGCCGGCGACCTGACCTACAACCTGTCGGGTTCGCTCTTCGGCCGCCGCAACGACGAAGACAGCCGCACCCTGACCACCGTGCGCGACCTGACCAGCGGCAGCCTGCTGGAAGACCGCACCGTCAGCAGCAACACCCAGGGCAAACGCTTCGGCACCAACGCCACGGCCCGGCTGCAGTGGCGGCTGAACGAGTCGGGCGACAACATCGCGCTCATGCCGTCGATCTTCCACACCGAAGGCAACAGCGACAGCCGCCTGGTGCAGGACGTGCGGCAGCTGCGCCCTTCCAGCACCGGCCGCTTCAGCACCGCCGACAGCGTCAACGACAACCGCTTCACCACCGGCCGGCTGGGCCTGATGTGGCGTCAGCGCCTGGGCGACGTGCGCATGGAAGCCAATGGCAACAGCGGCATCAGCCGGTCGTTCAACGACAGCACACGGCGCGAGTTCAGCACCACCGGCCTGCTGCGCACCCTAGAGGACCGCGCCACCACACGCGAGACCACGCACACGCTGAACCTGAAGGGCACGAAGCTGGTGGGCGGCAGCCCGAACGTGCCGGGCAGCGAAAACACCGTGGTGGCTGGCGCGGAAATCGAAAGCATCGACCGCAAGGAAACGCGCCGTAACCTGCAAAACGGCGTGCCCACACTCACCAACTTCGGCGAAGACCTGCAGGCCAGCAGCCTGCGCCTGGCGGCCTACGCGCAGAACGAATGGACCGTCAACCCGAACTGGAGCGCCTACGCCGGCCTGCGCTGGGAAGGCATCGACACGAAAGGCGACAACGCCGACGGCACCCGCCCCACGAACCGCAGCAGCGTCTGGACGCCACTGGCCCAGGCCGTGTGGCGGCCCGATCCGAAGAAGCGCGACCAGGTGCGCATGAGCCTGACGCGCAGCTACCGCAGCCCGGGGCTGAACGCGCTGATCGCGCGGCCCACCATCAACCGCGACCGCCCGATCGACGAGCCCAACACCGCCAGCACGCCCGACGGCGCCGGCAACCCCGACCTGAAGCCCGAGCTCGCCACCGGCATCGAGCTGGGCTACGAGCGCTATCTGGACAGCGGTGGCGTGCTCAGCGCCAACTACTTCCGCCGCAACATCAGCAACCTGATCCGCGGCGAGATCCGGCTGGAAACCGTGAGCTACAGCCCGGTGCCGCGCTATGTGCGCCGGCAGCAGAACATCGGCGACGCCACCGTGCAGGGCATCGAACTGGAAGCCAAGTTCAGGCTCGACCAGCTCATCGCCGGCAGCCCCGGGGTGGAAGTGCGCAGCAACCTCAGCCTGTTCGACAGCGCGGTGAAGAACGTGCCCGGCCCCGACAACCGGCTGGACCAGCAGGCCAAGGCCACCGCCAACCTGGGCGCCGACTACCGCGTCCGCGGCACGCCCTTCACGCTGGGCGGCAACGTCAACTGGGTGCCCGGCTACACCACGCGCACCGACGACAACATCACCATCAGCGTCAGCCGCAAACAGGTCTGGGACGTCTACGCGCTGTGGACCTTCAACCCCGCCGTGGCCCTGCGCCTGCTGGGCAGCAACCTGGCAGCGGAGGACTTCGACACCACCACCGTCACCGACGGCACGCCCTTTGGCCTGAACGAGCGCACCACCACCGTCAACGGCGGGCCCAGCTACATCAACTGGCAGCTGCGGCTGGAACTGAAGCTGTAGCCACGGTCGGGCCGGGTGGTGAGCGCCGCGCAGGCACACTGGCGGCCTTCACCACAAGAACCGGAGACACCCTGATGCGTTCGAACCGCCGCGGCTTCCTGGCCGCCTGCAGCCTGCCGCTGTTCCTGCCCGCGGCCCTGCCAGCCCGGGCCCAGTCCGGCTGGCCTGGCAAGCCGGTGCGCATCGTCGTGCCGTTCGCGGCCGGCGGTACCACCGACATCCTGGCGCGCGCCATCGCGCCCGAATTGCAAAAGGCCTTCGGCCAGCCTTTCGTCGTCGACAACCGGCCTGGTGCCGGCGGCAACACCGGCGCGGCCGAAGTGGCCAAGGCCGCGGCCGACGGCACCACGCTGCTGATGGGCACGGTGGGCACGCATGCCATCAACCCGTCGCTGTACCCGAAGATGCCTTACGACGCCGTGAAGGACTTCGCGCCCATCACCCTGGTGGCGGGCGTGCCCAACGTGGTGGTGATGAACCCGGCATCGGCGGCGAAGTACAAGGTCGAGACCCTGCCCGACCTGTTCCGCGCCGCACGCGGCAACCCGGGCAAGCTGAACGTGGCCAGCTCGGGCAACGGCACGTCCATCCACCTGGCGGCCGAGCTGTACAAGAGCATGACCGGCACCTACATGCTGCACCTGCCCTACCGCGGTTCGGGCCCGGCGCTGATCGACCTGATCGCCGGCAACGTGGACCTGATGTTCGACAACCTGCCCAGCGCCCTGCCGCACATCAAGAGCGGGCGCCTGAAGGCGCTGGCGGTGACCAGCGGCCAGCGTTCGGCGGCCCTGCCCGACGTGCCCACGGTGGCCGAAGCCGGCGGCGCGCTGCTGCGCAACTTCGAAGCCAGTTCCTGGTTCGGCCTGCTGGCCCCGGCCGGCACGCCGGCCGACGTCGTCATCCGCCTGCAGCAGGAAACCGCGCGCGCCATGGCCCAGTCGGCGGTGAAGGAAAGGCTGCTGGCACAAGGCGCGCTGCCGGGCGGCCAGCCGCCGGCCGATTTCGCGCGCTTCATCGACGCCGAGACGAAGAAGTGGGCCCAGGTGGTGAAGGCCTCGGGCGCGAAGATCGACTGACGCCCTGCCCGCGTCTGCGTCTGCGTCTGCGTCTGCGCTGCAAAGCGCAACGGTTACCCGCCGTATCGGCATGTTGCGGGTGTCGGATGTCTCCGACGCCCGCATGCACCCCCGGCCGATGCCGCCGGCCGTGGCGCGCTCCTAAGCTGAAGCCATCCCTTCACCACCCGGAGCAGCCCATGAAACAGCAAACCCAGCATCTGCACACCGCCATCGCGGCGGCCGTGTTGGCCACTGCAGGCATGGCGTCGTTCAGCGCGACTGCGGCGACGGCCACCCGCCTGACAGCCGACGAGCGTGCCCAGGTCCAGCAGACCTACCGCGCCGAACGCGCCGCCTGCCTGGACGGCAGCAGCACCCAGGAACGCAGCGCCTGCCTGGCCGAAGCCACCGCAGCGCGCCAGGAAGCCCTGCGCGGCGAACTGGGCCTGCAGACCGTGGCTCTGAATGAACGGCTGGCTCCGGCCGGCGAAGATTTGATGGCGAATGCCCTGTCGCGCTGCGACGCTGTGCCGACCGATGTACGCGGCGACTGCGAACGCCGCGTGCTGGGCGACGACGTCATCGTCACTGGCAGCGTGGCTGAAGGCGTGATCGTGCGCGAGCTGCCAGTACGCGAAGCCGTGGTCGTGGCGATGGCCGACACCGGCCTGCCGGTGATCCAGGCCGAACCGGTGGAACTGCTGATGGAAGCGCCGCCGGAAGCTGAGTTGCTGAGCGAAGTGACCGCAGCGGCTGGCGATGCGCGGCCAGACGCAGACCCCGTGACCGCCGAAGCCAGCCTGGCCATGGGCGAAAGTCTGGCCGAGCCGCAGGCTGAACCGCAAACCCCGCCGGAACGCGACATCGCCACGTCCAGCCTGGAACCCAGCCCCTATCCGACCTGGCTGCAGCCCCAGCGCTTCGAGTGAACGGGCGCTGTCAGCGCGGCCGGTAGAGCCGGAAGCGCGCTGCCGGCGTGATCTCGAAATAGTCCGCCGCTCCGCCGCCGCGCACCACGGGCTGTGCGGCGGCGGTGTCGTAGACGCCGTCCACGAGCAGCTGGCGCGCGATGTGCACGGCCACCACCTCGCCCAGCACCAGCCAGGTGGGCACGGTTTCGCCAGCAGCCGTCTGCAGCTGCAGCACCTGCGTGACGCGGCATTCGAAGCTGACTGGGCTTTCGGCCACACGCGGAGCCTGAATCAGGCCCGCGGCCAGCGGCGTGACACCGGCCAGCGCGAATTCGTCCACCTCGGGGCCGACCATCGCGCTGCTGGCGTTCATGGCTTCGGCCAGCGGCCGCGTCACCAGGTTCCAGGTGAATTCACCGGTGGTCTGGGCGTTGCGCAGCGTGTCCTTCGCGCCCACGCTGGCAAAGCCGACGATGGGCGGCACGTAGTTGAAGGCGTTGAAGAAGCTGTAAGGCGCCAGGTTGTGACGGCCATGCCCGTCGTGCGTGCCGATCCAGCCGATCGGCCGCGGGCCGACGATGGCGTTGAACGGGTCGTGCGGCAGGCCGTGGCCCAGGCGCGGTTCGTAGGAATGGGTGGCCGGCCCGGCCGCCAAGGGGGCTGCAGGCCCGGCAGGGCGGGCCGGAGCGGAGGGGTCGTCAAGGCTCATGTCGCAGGCACCTTCGGTTCAGTGGCCCGCACGATACCCGCCCGGCTGCTGGCTGCTGGCTGCTGGCCGCTGCGTGGCCCGGCCTGACTACTTCTTCATCTCGTCTTTCTTCATTTCGTCCTTCTTCGTCATCGCGTCCTTCTTGGCCATCGCGTCTGCCGGCTTGGCCATCGTGTCCTTCTTCGCCATGGCGTCTTTCTTCGCCATCTCGTCTTTCTTGCCCATGGCGTCTTTCTTGGCCATGGCGTCGGCAGGCCTGGCCATGGTGTCTTTCTTCGCCATGGCGTCGGCAGGCTTGGTCATGGCGTCCTGGGCGAAGCTCAGGCTGGTGCCGGCCAGCAGGCAGGCGGCCAGCAGTGCAGCGCGGGGGGTTTTCATGGTCTTGTCCTTTCGGGGTGGGGGGGTGGGGGGGTGGGTCTTGTGGGTATGTCCGGGCCTGCGCAGCCGATGGGGCTGTCAGATGCCGCCGAACCAGTTGTAGCCCTGGTCTTCCCAATAGCCACCGGGGTGGGTGTTGGTCACGAACAGGGCCTGGATGTGCTTGGGGTTCTTGTAGCCCAGCTTGGTGGGCATGCGCAGCTTCAGCGGGTAGCCGTAGCGCGGCGGCAAGGTCTGGCCGTCGTAGGTGAGGGCCAGCAGGGTCTGGGGGTGCAGGGCCGTGGCCATGTCGATGCTGGTGTGGTAGTCGTCTGCGCACTTGAAGCCGACATAGCGTGCCGAGGTGTCGGCGCCGACGCGACGCAGGAAAGTGGCGAAGGGCACACCGCCCCACTTGCCGATGGCGCTCCAGCCTTCGACGCAGATGTGCCGCGTCACCTGTTCGGCCTGCGGCAGGGCGTTCAGTTCGGCCAGCGTCCAGGACCGCTTGTCGGCCACCTGCCCTGTCACTTCCAGCGCGAAGCGGCTGCCGT
This sequence comes from Rubrivivax sp., assembly GCA_027485165.1. Lineage (GTDB taxonomy): Bacteria > Pseudomonadota > Gammaproteobacteria > Burkholderiales > Burkholderiaceae_C > Rubrivivax. The sequence continues at coordinate 100,175 of JAIXRN010000003.1, read as the reverse complement.
CGACTTCGCGGATCTCGTCTTCGCCGTAGTAGGCGTTGAACGGGAAGGGCCGCGTGATCATCGACTCCGGGTAGGTGGGGGCCAACCGGTCGGGGCTGAAAAGCGCGCCCTGCACATCGTCATTGAAGCGCGAGATGCGCGCCAATGCCGTTTCGACACTGGCATCGTCGACCAGGCTGCAGCCCGTCAGCAGGCCCAGGCCGCCCAGGGTAAGGCCGCGGCGCAAGAAGGCGCGGCGCGAAGGCAAGGCCACGCGGGCCACAGCGTCCTTCAGGATGAACGCGGCGTCGGTGCGCAGCGGCGGTTTGCGTTGGGGGCGGGGCAGCATGGTGGGGGGGTGTGGGTAGGGCCAGGGTCTTCAGCGGCCGCGCAGCATGGCCAGCACGGTGCGCGGCACCAGGGCGGCCATCAGCAGGTGCACAACGACGAAACCCACCAGGGCGGCCATGGCGAAGAAGTGGATGTGGCGCGCGGCCTCGTAGCCGCCCAGCAGGTCGCGCAGCAGCGGGAACTGCACCGACTTCCACAGCACCAGGCCCGACAGCACCACCAGCACGCTGGTGAGGGTGACGAAGACATAGGCCGCACGCTGCACGGCGTTGTAGCGCTGCGGGTCGGCGTGCGACAGCTGGCCGCGCAGGGCGGCACGCAGGTCGTGCAGCACTTCGCGCGGCCGAAGCGGCCAGAAACGCCGGCGGGCGCGGCCCGTGGCCAGGTTCAGGCCCAGGTAGACCAGGCCGTTGGCCACCAGCAGCCACATTGCGGCGAAATGCCACTGCAGCGCGCCCCCCAGCCAGCCGCCCAGCGTCAGGCTGGGCGGGAAGCGGAAGTCAAACAGCGGCGCAGCGTTGTAGATGCGCCAGCCGCTGGCCACCAGCACGAACACGGCCACGGCATTGGCCCAGTGGGTCAGGCGCAGCCACAGCGGATGAACGGCGCCGTGGCCTGGCAGGGAAGCCGGGCTGGGCTGGGAACGGGCGGTGGCGAACATGCAGCTGGGTCGCAGCACGCGTCAGGGCCTTACAAAGAATCTGGCGGTGCCCGAAGCGCGCACTGCGCGGGGCCAAGCGGCCCTTGGGCACCCGGCCAAAGGCCCCTCGCCCAGGGGCCTGCCTACCAGCCTTCGCTGCCGGCCTCGCCCTTGAACGGGCCCACCAGTTCAGGCGTGATCCAGCCGCCGTAGAAGCCGCCGGGCTGCGGGCGCACCACTTCACCGCCCACGGTGATGTGCAGCTGGGGCCAGGCGTAGAGCGCCACGCAGTCGGCCAGGGCTTCGGCGCCAACCAGCGGCTGGGGGTAGGACCAGGCGACGCCGTCCAGCCGGCTGGCGCTTTCCTGCAGCCGGCCTTGCAGCGGACTTTGCAGGTGCCAGTACCGAGCAGGGCCCTTCCACTCGCAATAGCTGCCGCCGCCGGCAGGTACGAACAGCGCACGCTGCACGTCGGCCCAAGGCAGGTAGAAGGTGGGCGGGTGCGATGTTTCCAGCACACGGACGCTGCGGCGGGTGCGCGCCACTTCGGTGCCGCCCCAGCACACCACGACTTCGCGCGCATCAGGCGCCAGTGCAGGCGGGCGCGGGAAGTCCCACACGCTGGTCTGGCCTGGGCCGGGCTCAGCGGCAAAGGGCGGCCGGCCCTGGCCGCGCCAGCGCCAGTGGCTGCGGGCGGCGCCCAGCCATGCGGGAATGTCTGCCATGGCACGAGGATAGTGCGCAGTGTCGTTCGCACCCAGGGCCCTGCTGGCAGGGCCGGGCCCCGCTGCCGTGCTGGCATCATCCGCACGCAGACAGAACCCGGGAAAGACAAGCAACGATGTGCGCCAGCAAGGTGGCCGAAGGCCAGCAACGCGGATGGATCATTCCCATCGGCGGCGCCGAGGAAAAGGAAAACTCGCCGCAGATCCTGCAGCGCTTCGTCAGCCTGGCCGGGGGCAGCAGTGCCGACATCGTCGTCATCCCCACCGCCAGCCAGCTGAAGAGCACGGGCCCGCGCTATGAACGCATCTTCGGCGACCTGGGCGCCGAACGCGTGACGGCCATCGACTTCGACACCCGCCGCGACTGCCTGGAACCCAGCCGCCTGGAACGCCTGCAGCAGGCCAGCGGCGTGTTCTTCACCGGCGGCAACCAGTTGCGCCTGTCCACCCTGCTGGGCGGCACGCCCATCGCCAAGGCCGTGCGCCAGATGAACGCCGCCGGCGTGCCGGTGGCCGGCACCAGCGCGGGCGCGGCCTTCATCAGCGAACACATGATCGCCTTCGGCGACGAAGGCAGCACCCCCGTGGCCGGCAGCGTGCGCCTGGCCGCGGGCCTGGGGCTGACCAACCGCTTCATCATCGACCAGCACTTCCGCCAGCGCGACCGCCTGGGCCGGCTGCTGACGGCGCTGGCCTTCAACCCCTTCGCGGTGGGCATCGGCCTGGACGAAGACACCGCCGCCTTCATCGGCCCCGACAACACCGTGCACGTGGAAGGCAGTGGCGGCATCACCGTGGTGGACGCCGCCGAGGTGCAGTTCAGCAGCATGGACAGCGTCGACGAAGGTCGCCCGGTGTGCCTGCTGGGCGTGAAGCTGCACATCCTGACGCGCGGCGCGACCTTCAACCTGCACACGCGGGTGGCGGACGCGGGAACGCTGAGCCGGCCCCAGCGGTAGGTCAGCGGTAGGTCAGCACGGCTGGCATCATTACTGCGTCATCGCAGCACCGTTGACGCAGGAGGACCCCGCTTGAAGATCGAAGAACGCAACGTTTACGTCGGCCCGTCGCTCTACGCGCACTTCCCGGTCATCAAGCTGCTGCTGGACCTGGGGCCGCTGGAAGCCTGGCCCACGGGCCGGCTGGGTGCCGGCTATGTCGACGGCCTGCTGGCGGCGCTGCCCGGGCTGCAGGAACACGGCTGCAGCTTCGGCGAAGCCGGTGGCTTCGTGCGCCGGCTGCGCGGCGGGCCCCAGGTGGGCAGTGACCCCGAACAGCAGCAGGGCACCTGGCTGGGCCATGTGTTCGAGCACGTGGCCATCGAGCTGCAGAACATCGCCGGTGAAGACGTCAGCTTCGGCAAGACGCGCAGCGTGGAAGGCCGGCCTGGCGTCTACACCGTGGTGTACGAATACGCGCAGCGCGACGAAGGCATCGAAGCCGGCGAACTGGCGCTGAAGCTGCTGTGTTCGCTGCTGCCTTCAGACTTGCGGCCCGCCGATGTGGTGCCCGACGACTGGCAGTGGGAAGAAGCCCGCACCGACTTCATCCGCTACGCGCAGCGCCGCGCGCTGGGGCCCAGCACGGCTTCGCTGGTGAAGGCCGCCGCGGACCGCAACATCCCCTGGCTGCGCCTGAACGAGCAAAGCCTCATCCAGCTGGGCCACGGCAAGTTCCAGCAGCGCATCCAGGCCACCGTCACCGGCCGTACCAGCTACATCGCGGTGGAACTGGCGCAAGACAAAGAAGAGACCAACAAGATCCTGGCCAACTGCGGGCTGCCGGTGCCGCAGCAGGAACTGGTGCGGTCCGCGGAGCGCGCTGCGCGCGCGGCCGACCGATTGGGCTACCCGGTGGTGACCAAGCCCTACAACGGCAACCACGGGCGCGGCATCAGCATCGGGCTGAAGACGGCCGACGAAGTGCGCAAGGGCTTCGACGCCGCGGCCGAACACAGCAGCAGCGTGATCGTCGAGACCTTCCTGCAGGGCGACGACCACCGCCTGCTGGTGGTGGGCGGTGAACTCATCGCCGCGACCAAGCGCACGCCGGGCCGGGTGATCGGCGATGGCACGCACACCGTGCGCCAGCTGGTGGACATCGTCAACCAGGACCCGCGGCGTGGCATCGGCCACGAGAAGGTGATGACGCGCATCGAGCTCGACGCTCAGGCCGACATGATGCTGGCGCGCCAGGCCATGACGCTGGACAGCGTCCCGGCCGCCGGCCAGGAAGTGCTGCTGCGCAGCACCGCCAACCTGTCCACCGGCGGCACGGCCACCGACGTCACCGACATCATCCACCCCGACAACCGCGAGATGGCGGTGCGCGCCGTCACCGCCATCGGCCTGGACGTGGGCGGGGTCGACTTCCTCTGCCCGGACATCACCGAGAGCTACCGCAAGGTGGGCGGCGGCATCTGCGAAATCAACGCTGCGCCCGGCTTCCGCATGCACGTGGCGCCCAGCGAAGGCACGCCGCGCGACGCCGCCGGGCCCGTGATCGACATGCTGTTCCCGCCTGGCAGTGCATCCCGCGTGCCGATCGCCGCCATCACCGGCACCAACGGCAAGACCACCACCAGCCGCATGCTGGCCCACATCACGAAGATGGCCGGCTACACGCCCGGGCTGACGACGACCGACGGCGTCTACATCGACGGCCAGCGCACCGTGGAAGGCGACATGACCGGCCCGGTGGCCACGCGCATGGTGCTGGCCGACCCGAAGATCGACATGGCCGTGCTGGAAATCGCGCGCGGCGGCCTGCTGCGCGCCGGCATGGGCGTGCCCTTCGTCAACGTGGGGGCGGTGCTGAACGTGAAGAGCGACCACCTGGGCATGAAAGGCATCGACACGCTGGAACAGCTGGCGGAAGTCAAGCGCATCATCGTCGAGGTGGCCAAGGACTGCGCGGTGCTGAACGCCGATGACGAGAACGTCATCCGCATGTCCGCCCACACCGACGCCAAGCACCTTTGCTATGTGACCACCAACCCGCAGCACACGGTGGTGAAGGAACACATCCGCGCCGGTGGCCGCGCCTGCGCGCTGGAAGCGGGCGTGAACGGGCAGATGATCACGCTGTACGACAAGGGCCGGCACATTCCGCTGATGTGGACGCACCTGATCCCCGCCACGCTGGAAGGCCGCGCGATGCACAACGTGCAGAACGCGATGTTCGCGGCAGCCCTGGCCTTCAGCCTGGACATCAAGCTCGACGCCATCCGCCAGGGCCTGCGCACCTTCGACACCACCTTCTATCAGGCGCCGGGGCGCATGAACGTGTTTGATGAGCACCCCTTCAAGGTGATCTTCGACTACGCCCACAACGCGCATGCGGTCGGCGTGATGGCTGACCTGGCCGAACGTCTGGACGTACGCGGCCGGCGCATCGTGGTGGTGGCCGGGCCGGGCGACCGGCGCGACGAAGACATCCGCGACATCGCACTCAGCGTGGCTGGCCGCTTCGACCACTACATCTGCCGGCGCGACGACGGCCTGCGCGGACGCGCCAGCGATGAGGTGCCGAACATGATCGCGGCCGTGCTGCGCGAACGCGGCGTGCCCGAAGCCGCCATCACCATCATCCCCGACGAGCAGGAAGCCATCGCCGCCGCCCTGCACATGGGCCAGCCGGGCGACCTGCTGCTGGTGTTTGCCGACGCGCTGACGCGCAGCTGGAAACAGGTGACGAAGTTCAAGCCCCAAGGCGCGCCTGCGCCTGCCGCGGCGGTGCCGCACAGGCGCAGCTTGGCCACGGCAGCCGAAGAGCGCAGCGACGACACGGCCCAGCCGCCTTCAGACGACGGCAGCCTGCTGGCCGCGGGCTTCGTGCGCGACGAACGCGGGCTGCGCTTCGTCGGCGAAGCCGCTGACTGAGCCCGCGTCCAACCCCGCCCCGATGAGCAGCGCTGCGGACGACCCGCCGCTGGCGTACGACGATTCGCGCCGCCTGCCCGGCCCCAACCGCTGGTTCGACCGGCCGGCTGTGGTGCTGGAAGCCCTGGGTCGCGCGGCGCAAGACGACGGTGCCGCGGCGGCGTGGGCCAGCCGCGTGCAGCGCCTGTGCGCGGCACTGGGCTGGCCAGCACCGCAGCCCCTGGCGCACCGCCATGGCCCGGCAGCAGGGGGCGGCCTGACCCTGGCCTTCGCCGCGCCCGAAGACGCGCTGTTCACAGCCACCGAGGTCAACGAATGGGCCTGGGAACGCAGTGCCGACGCCTGCCAGCCGCTGGCGGCCGATGGCATCACTGCGCTGCAGCCCGCGCACGATGACCTGCCGGGGCTGCAGACTGAATTCGCACGCCGCGCCGCGGCCGAACGCAGCCTGCCGCTGCAGCGCCTGAAGGCCGCGGCCCGCGCACGCGGGCTGCCGGTGTTCGAAGACGACGACAGCGTGTCCGTCGGCGCCGGCCGCGGTAGCCGCACCTGGCCCCGCGCCGCGCTGCCGCTGGGGATGGACCTGCCCTGGGCCCAGTTGCACGACGTGCCCACGGTGCTGGTCACCGGCAGCAACGGCAAGACGACGACGACGCGGCTGCTGGCCGCGATGGCCCAGGCCGCGGGCCGGGTGGCCGGGCTGTGCAGCACCGAAGGCGTGATCGTGGGCGGCGCGACGGTCGAACGCGGCGACTACGCTGGCCCGGCCGGCGCCCGCGCCGTGCTGCGCCATCCGGCGGTGGACTTCGCCGTGCTCGAAACCGCCCGCGGCGGCCTGCTGCGCCGCGGCCTGGCCGTGCGCCGCGCCGACGCCGCCGTCATCACCAACGTCAGCGCCGACCACCTGGGCGAATACGGCATCCACAGCGTGGCCGACATCGCCCGCGCCAAGGCCGTGGTGCTGCACGCGGTGGCGGCCAGCGGCACGGCGGTGTTGAACGGCGGCGACGAAGTGCTGATGGCCGAGGCTGCGCCGCTGGCGCCGCCCGAGCGGTTGGCGCTGTTCGCGGCCGAACACGGCCACCCGCGCCTGCAGGCCCACCGCGCCGCAGGCGGCAGCACTTGCGGGGCGGAAGGCCGGCGGCTGTTGTGGCACCACGCCACGCGGCCCGACGCGCAGCCCGTGGACCTGGGCGCGGTGGCCGAAATGCCGCTCACGCTCGGCGGCGCTGCGCGCTACAACCTGGAGAACATCGCCGCCGCGGTGCTGGCCGCGCACGCCGCCGGCCTGCCGCGGGCCGCGGTGCAGCAGGCGCTGCAGCACTTCGGCAGCGCGCCGCAGCACAACCCCGGCCGGCTGGAACGCTGGGCCTGGCGCGGCGCCACGGTGCTGGTGGACTACGCCCACAACCCCGACGGCCTGGCGCAGCTGCTGGGCGTGGCGCGTGCGCTACTGCGCCCAGGTGGCCGCCTGGGCCTGCTGCTGGGGCAGGCCGGCAACCGCGACGACGCGGCCATCACGGCCCTGGCACACACCGCTGCACAGCACCAGCCCGACCGGGTGGTGGTGAAGGAACTGCCCGCCATGCTGCGCGGCCGCCCACCCGGCAGCGTGCCGGTCCTGCTGCTGCACGGCCTGGCGGACGGCGGCCTGCCGGGCGAACACTGCATGCGCATCGACGACGAGGTCGCCGCGCTGCGCAGCCTGCTGGGCTGGGCGCAGCCGGGGGACGTGCTGGTGCTGCCCGTGCACACGGCCAGCGTCCGACAGGAGCTGCATGCCTGGCTGCAAGGTGGCGTCGCCCCAGACGCGAGCCCGGCCTGACGCCCAAGCCAGGGCGCGGGAAGGCTCGCCCCGCGTCCCTGTGGCGACTGGACGACCCCGGACGGGCTGCCCAGTGCGCTTCAGCGGGCGTTGATCAACGCCTGGCGCCCACCAGCAGCAGCACGCCGCCGCCCACGATGGCGCCGATGCCAGCCCACAGCGGGATGTTCACGCGCTCGGTCTGCTGAACCTTCAGTTCCAGCGGGCCGAGCTTGGCCGCCGTGTCTTCCCGCGTGTAGCTGAAGCCGCCATAGGCCAGCGCCAGGGCGCCGGCAACGATCAAGATCAGGCCGGCGATGCGGATGCCATTCATGTGTGTTTCCTACAGGGTGGTGGTGCGGGTGGCGGGCCCTCGTCTGGACGGTTCGTCTGGGCGGTTCGTCAGGGCCTTGCATCAGCGTGATTGGCGCGCAGCGCGACACGGCCGCGTGTAGGACGAGCCGCCATGCCGCTGTCGGCAGCCGGCCAGCCTGCTGTCCTACGGGTTCCTGGGGCGATGTCCGGGTGTGCGCGGCGGCGCTGGCGCCTACAACCAAGCGATCGAGATTTCCATGCGCCCAGCGCCCTGCCCATGAACAGCCTGCTCAGCCCTTTCAGCCCTTCCACCCCTTTCACCCGCGTCACCCACCCCACGCACGTCCACGGGCCAGCACGCACCGCCACAACCCTGCGCCCGCTGCGCCGGCCACTGGCCGCGCTGGCCCTGGCCCTGGCCACCGCCCTGCCCGGCGCCGCGCTGCTGGCCAGCCTGCCGGGCACGGCCCGGGCCCAGGGCACCAGCAACGCGACGCGCAACGCCACGCCGCAGATCAAAAGCTTCAGCGTGCAGGCCCCTGATCGCGCCCGCCCAGGCGACGAGATCAGCTTCCGGCTGGAAGGCAGCCCGGGCGCCAGCGCCCGCGTGCAGGTGCCGGGCGTGCAGCGCGCCGTCGTGCTGGCCGAAGTGCGCAGCGGCCTCTACGAAGGCAGCCATGTGCTGCGCCGCGGCGAGCGGCTGGACCGCGATCTGCGCGCCGACGCCACGCTCACGCGGGGCCAGCGCAGCGCGCAACGCCAGTGGGTGGCCGACCGGCCGGCCGAACTGGCCTGCGCCGACTGCGGCCGCGTCACAGCCGTGGACAAGCTGCAGGTGAAGGGCGACGGCAACAACGTGGCCGGCACCATCATCGGCGGTGTGCTGGGCGGCGTGGTCGGCAACCAGGTCGGCGGTGGCAGCGGCCGCGACGCTGCGCGCATCGTCGGCGCCATCGGCGGCGCGTATGCCGGCAACCGCATCCAGAACCGCAACAACGCCGAGGAGATCTGGCGCGTCACCGTCCGCCTGCGCGACGGCCGCACCCAAACCTTCGACTATGCAGACGACCCGGGCGTGGCACTGGGCACCCCGGTGCGCCTGCAGGACGGGGTGCTGGTACGGCTGTGATGCCGCAGGCCCGTCTCCAGGGCTGGCCCGCCCGGCGGGCTTGAGGCCGCCACGCCGCTGGGCGCGGTGCGCGCCCAGGCCAGGGCGTGCAGGCTCAGGCGTTCTCCACCGGTTCGTCCCAGGGCGCGCGGCTGGTTTCCAGGCGGGCGTCTGGCGGGGACGGCTGGCCGCCCTTCGGCGTGGCGCTTGCGGGCGCCGGGCGGGCCTGGGCAGCCGCGGGCGCCGTTTCACACGCCGCAGCGCCGCGTTCCTGCAGCCCGCCCAGCGCTTCCACCAGCGCTGGCAACAGCTGGCGCAGTTCGCCGGTGGCAATCGCCACGTCCGCGTCGAAGCCGCCTTCGTCCTTGCCCTGGTTCGCGGCGTCCACGCCGGCGCCTTCCAGAACCACGTCCAGCAGCTCGATCTTCTTCAGCGTCAGCGCCTCGGTCAGCACGAAGCTGACGCGGCCCTGCCAGGTCATCGCCAGCTGGGTGGGCAGCTTGCCCTGGGCGATGTGTTCGCCCACCTCGGCAATGTCCAGCGTGTGGCGGGCATAGCGCACGGTGGCCTTTTCGCTGTCGGGCTGCTTCAGTTCACAGTCGCGGTCGATGCTGAAGCCGGGCGGGGCTTCCTGGGCCTGCAGCCATTGCGCCATCGCCGTGGCCGGGGCCAGCTGGGTCTGCAGCAGCGCCAGCTTCAGGTTGCCTCCCAGCAGTTCGATCAGCCGCGTGACCACAGTGTCGGCCTTCTTCGTGCTGCCGGCGCCCACCCACACGGTGCGGCCCACGGGGTCGATCCACACCAAGGTCTCGCTGCGCTTGGGGAAGGCGCGCGGCAGCAGCGCATGCACCACGGCTTCCTTCAGTTCCTTCACACGCTTGCCCTTGGGGCGGCGGCCGGTTTCAGCCTCGATCTTGTCCAGCTCGGCCTGGATCTGCGTCTTCACCACGCCGCCGGGCACGGCCTTGGTTTCGGTGCAGATGCGCAGCACGATCTGCCCGCCCACGCTTTCGGCCAGCGCGGCGTGCTTGTCGCCGCGCGGCGGCACGAAGCCGCTGCTTTCAGGCTGGGTGGCGCCGCATTCGACGAAGGGCGCGGTGGCCAGGCGCTGGTCGATCTCGGGCAGGGGCGGGGCGTCCCAATGGTCGATGCGGTAGACGAGGGCGTTCTTGAACATGGCGGGGTGTCGGGATCGGGCGCGCAGTGTAGGCCCCCGCCTGCGGCCGGCATCGCTGCCTGGGCAGCTTCAGTGCCAGCCGGGCTTCAAACCCCCTGTGGCCGCCGAGCCTGCACGCGCTGCCAGCCCAGCAGCCCGGCCAGGCCCGCCAGCAGCATGAAGACGGTGGCGGGTTCAGGCACGGCCGCGGCCAGCTGTTCGCTGGCCACGCGCTGCAGCAGCACCGCTTCTGCGGGCGTGATGCCCAGGTCAGCCGCGGCGCGCTCGTTCGGCCCCAGGCTCAGCGGGTCCAGGCCGGTGAGGGTGCCGAACAGCGTCAGCGCGCTCAGGTACGACCCGTACTTGCTGGCATGCGTGCCGTCGTCGAACCACAGGTCGATGAGGCCGTCGGTCTGCGCGTTGGGGCCCCAGAAGTCGCGCGTGGCGATGCCGCTGGCCACCGCGCGCATGAAGCTGCGGCCCACCGGCGAGACACCGGCAAAGCCGCCGCTGCCGTCGGCCGCGGCATTGGCCGCAGCGGCGCCGTAGGCGGCCACCAGTTCGTCGGTCATGCCTTCCAGGTTGGGGAAGAAGGTGTTGGCTGGCGTGTCGGTGCGGGTGACCACGCCCGTCAGCTCGTTGGTGGTGGTGACGAAAGCACCCTGCACGAGGTTGGGCCGCGCCCAGGTCTCGTACAGGTACAGCCGGGTGTCGGGGCTGGCGTTGACGTTGGCCGGCAGCGTGCGCTGCGTGCTGCAGGCGCCGCTGCTGTAGCCCAGGGCCACGCAGTTGGCCTGGTTGCCGCCGATGAAGTCGCGTTCGCGATAGGTGAGTGCAGCGCCCTGGTGCACCCAGTCTTCGATCAGGTCGGCATACAGGCGCGTGTATTCGGGGTTGGACGCCAGCCCGGGCCGGCGCAGCAGAGCTTCGTCGCTCTGTTCCTGCAGCACCACCTGGTCCCATGGCTGGCTGCCGATGTTGCTGCGCAGGTCCCAGCCGGCGGCGTTGGTGTTCAGCAGGTGGCCACGCAACGAAGCGGCATTGCGGGTCGTCATCGCCACGTCGTAGTTCAGCCCGGCCTGCACGGTGAACTGCTGGAAGATGCCCGGCACGCCGCCCCAGGGGCGGGGCTCGTAGGCGTTGGACCCGGCGGGGTTGGTGGCGAACATCGCGGCCGTCAGGTCGCGCACGTTGGCGGCGTTGTAGCTCATCACGGGGTCGACGCGGCCGAAGGTGTAGCTGTTGCCGACAAACAGCACGCTGATGGGCGTGCCCGGGGCGCCCTGCAGCTGGGCTGCGGCCCAGGGGGCGGCGACGAGCAATGCGGTGCCCGCAAGGGCGGTGCCGATGAAGCGGCGGGTGATATTTCGCATGGGGTGGTCTCGGCCAGGGGGTTGCTCAGAGGCGCAGCCGGGCAGCGCTGCCGGCGCGGCGATGCGAGTGTCGGCGCGCGGCCAGCCAGCCGACATCCGGGTTTCCCGCGACGCTCATTCCCGGTGGGGTGCGATCGCGGGGGCGCTACACGCGGATGTAGACGGGTCGCCGGTGCATCCACGCTGCCAGCGCCCAGTAGACCGACAGGTTCATCAGGCCAGCGCAGCAGGCCCAGCACCCGCGGCACGAAGCCCGAGAGCACGAAGCCCAAGAGCACGAAGATGAACAGCGGGTTCAGCCCGAAGACTTCGAAGAAGCGTGCCCACGCCGGCAACGGCCGCGCCACCGCCTCGGTCGGTGCGCGCGGCTCCAGCCGATGCAGCATCGCCACCACCAGGGCCATGGCCAGCGCGGTGGTCAGCAGCACATCGCTCGACGACCAGATTTTCTTGTTGAACGGAAACACCGTCTGCCACAGCAGCGCCAGCCCCAGCAGCACGGCCGCCCAGGCCAGCAGCTGCAGCAGCCGCGTGGCGCTGGGCCGGGCTGTTGCAGCGCCCAGGCGATGGCCGCAGCGGCACCGAAACACAGCGCGATGCGCTGCAGCACACCCATCAGGCGCAGGGTTTCCAGGCTGCGCCAGACCAGTTCGCCTTCGGCCGACCAGCGCAGCAGCGGGCTGGTCTTCAGCGCCAGGCCGATGGCGAAGATGGTCAACGTGCGCTTGAGCACCTTCCACCAGAAAGCCGCTGGCGCCCCGGCCGCGAAACGCGGCAACACCCGCGCCAGCGCATGCCCCACGGCAAACAGGAAGAACGGGAACACCAGGTCGGTGGGCGTGACGCCATGCCAGGCGGCATGGGCCAGCGGCGGGTACAGGTGCGCCCAGCTGCCGGGGTTGTTGACCAGGATCATCAGCGCCACGGTGGCGCCGCGGAAGACGTCCAGGGCACGCAGGCGCTCGGTCATGGGCAGAACGCGAACCCGGGGCCGGGGCTGCGGCCTTCAGCGCAGCGCGTTGTCGACGCTGCCGTCGGCTGCGGCCAGGCGCTGTTCGGCCGCGGCAGCGTCGACGCCGGCCTTCAGCATCACGATGGCCACCTTGACGCGCCCGTCGCAAGCCGCCAGCGCGGCGCGCGCCGCAGCTTCGCTGGCGCCGCTGGCGCGCACGGTCAGCGCCAGGGCACGCCGCACCAGCTTGGCGTTGCTGGCGCGCAAGTCCACCATCAGCGGGCCATAGGTCTTGTTCAGCCGCACCATCAGGCTGCTGCTGAAGGTGTTGAGCGCGATCTTCTGCGCCGTGCCGGCCTTCAGCCGCGTGCTGCCGCTGATGACCTCGGGCCCGGTGTCCAGCAGCACGCCGATCTCGGCCGCCGCCAGCAGCGGGGCGCCCGGGTTGTTGGCGATGCCCACCGTCAGCGCGCCTGTTGCGCGCGCGGCTTCGCAGGCGCCCAGTGCGTAGGGCGTGGCGCCCGATGCGGCCAGCACCAGCAGCACGTCCTGCGCTGTCGGGCCCAGCGCGCGCAGGTCGGCAGCGCCCTGGGCGTGGTCGTCTTCGGCGCCTTCCACAGCCTGGAACATCGCCCCTTCGCCGCCAGCCAGCAGGGCCAGCGCGCGGTCGCGCGGCCAGCTGAAGGTGGGGTGCAGTTCCACGCTGTCCAGCACCCCCAGGCGCCCGCTGGTGCCGGCGCCGGCATACAGCAGCCGGCCGCCTGCACGGATGCGCGGCACGGCCGCGTCCACGGCCTGCGCCAGCGCCAGCGCGGCGGCCTGCACGGCCAGTGCGGCGCGGGCCTGGTCGGCAGCGAAGGCCTGCACCAGGGTGGTTGTGTCGTACTGGCCCAGCCCGGCGTGGGCGGGATGGGGCTGTTCGGTGGGCAGTTGTGCCATGGGTAAGTTCGCCTCAAGCTCTCAGCCCAGCGACAGGCTGGCGCGCGCGCTGGCCTTGCCCACGCGGTCCAGCGCGCTGGCCACCACGCGGTCGGCACCGGCGGCGTCGACGCTGCGCGCTGTGCCCGGCAGGCGCTGCAGCCGCCACTGGCCACCCTGGCGCAGCCACACCGCCCAGCCCCGCGGTGGCTGGCCGGCGCCGGGCTGCAGGGCCACGCGCGCGCCGCTGGCCTGCAGCACGGGCGTGGGCACGGGCGTGGCGTCCAGCCAGGGCGTGGCCGGCACCAGGGCGGTTTCGGCGTAAGCACTGGCCTGCAGCCGGGTGGCGATGCCGTCGCGGTCCTGCATCAGCGCGGCCATGCTGAAGTGGATGTGGCCGCCCGCCCCCACCGGCCAGCCGTCACCGGGCTGGGCCCGGCTGCGCTGCACGGCCACCTGGTCCAGCAGTTCGCGCGCCGGCCAGCTGTTGGTACCCAGGGCTTCACCGCGCGTGATGCGGCTGGTGAACAGCCCCGGCCAGACATGCCGCTGCGCGCGGTTGGCCACTAGCCACGCATCCAGCAGCACCGGGAAGGCCTGGCCGGCGCGGTCGATGGGCCAGTACAGCTGCGGCGCCAGATAGTCCAGCCAGCCCTGTTCAAACCACTTCTCGACGTCGGCGTACAGCTTGTCGTACTGGCTGAAGCCGGCGATGCCGGGCGGCCGCCGGTCGGGCCGCGGCAGCCCGAAAGGGCTGATGCCGATGCGCACCCAGGGCTTGATGGCCTGCACCGTGCGCTGCAGCGCCTGCACGAGGGTGTCGACCTGCGCGCGGCGCCAGTCGTCGCGGGCCAGCGGGCCGCCGGCCAGCTGGTAGCGGGCCCAGGCAGCGTCGTCGGGGAAGGGCTGGTCCTGGCCGTCCACGGCCACCGGGTAGGGGTAGAAGTAGTCGTCGATGTGGACGGCGTCGATGTCGTAGCGGCGCACCACGTCGGCCACCACGGCCAGGGTGTGGGCAGCGGCTTCGGGTTCGCCGGGGTCCATCCACAGCTGGTCGCCATAGGCTTGCACCAGGTCGGGCCGACGGCGGGCGATGTGCGTGGCGGCCGGCGGGCTCTTGGCCGCACTGTGGCGGGCGCGGTAGGGGTTGAACCAGGCGTGCAGCTCGATCGCGCGGCGGTGCGCTTCCTGCACCCAAAAGGCCAGCGGGTCCCAGGGCGATTCGCCCGCGGCCCATGGGGCACGGCCCTGTTCGCCGCTGAGCACTTCGCTCCAGGGTTCCAGGGTCGACGCGAACAGTGCGTCACAGGCCGGGCGCACCTGCAGGATCAGCGCGTTCAGCCGCAGCGCCTGGGCGCGGTCCAGGATGGCCAGGGCCTCAGCCCGCTGGGCCGTGGCTGGCAGGCCGGGGCGGCTGGGCCAGTCGATGTTGGCGACGGTGGCCACCCAGGCGGCGCGGAATTCACGCGGCTCGGGCGGGGGCCAGTCGCCGGCCATCGAGGCAAGGCCCGCGACCGGGGCAGATGCGGGGCCTGGGCCCGCAGGCGGCGCCTGCCCCGGCAACGCGCGGTCGTCGAGCCGCGCGGGCGCTGACGGCGCTGGCGGCCCACTGGCGCAGCCAGCCAGCCAGGCCAGGCCCCCGGCGCCCAGCAGGCGGCGGCGCTGCCGGCGCAGGCGCGTCACGGCGTGGCGCGGGCCGGGCTGCGGCGCCGGGCCGGGGCAGCGTCGGCGGAAGGGGCTGACCGTGCCGAACGTGATGAACGCGCCGAGGCATTCAACAGCGGCACTGGCGGCAATGGCGCCAGCACCTGGGCGCTGGCGATGATGCCGCCGCCCAGGCAGACATCACCGTCGTACAGCACCGCGCTCTGCCCAGGCGTGACGGCCCACTGCGGCTGGTCGAAGGCCAGTGCGAAGCCGTCGCTGCTGCTGTCGAAACGGCAGGGCGCGTCGGCCTGGCGGTAGCGCGTCTTGGCGGCCAGCGGGCCGGGCGCGGGCGGGTGGCCGGCCACCCAGCTGCAGTCGTCGGCCTGCAGCGTGGGGGCCAGCAAGGCCGGGTGTTCATGGCCCTGCACCACGCGCAGCACGTTTTGGTCCATGTCCTTGGCGGCCACGAACCAGGGTGCATGCAGGCCGTCGGCGGCCGGGCTGGCACCGCCCGTCACGTGACCCTTCACGCCCCCGATCCCCAGGCCCTGGCGCTGGCCCAGGGTGTAGAAGCTCAGCCCCAGATGGCGGCCGACTTCGCGCCCGCGCTCGTCCAGCATCGGGCCCGGGGCGTGCGCCAGATAGCGATTCAGGAATTCGCGGAACGGCCGTTCGCCGATGAAGCAGATGCCGGTGCTGTCCTTCTTCTTCGCGTTCGGCAGGCCGGCCTGCAGCGCGATGCGGCGCACCTCGGTCTTGGCCAGTTCACCCACCGGGAACAGCGTGCGCGCCAGCTGCGATTGCGTCAGCCGGTGCAGGAAGTAGCTCTGGTCCTTCAGCGGGTCCAGGCCCTTGAGCAGCTGGAAGCCCTGGGGCGTTTCGCGCACCCGCGCGTAGTGGCCGGTGGCGATCTTGTCGGCCCCCAGGCGCAGGGCATGGTCCAGGAAGGCCTTGAACTTGATCTCGGCGTTGCACAGCACGTCGGGGTTGGGCGTGCGGCCGGCCTGGTATTCGCGCAGGAATTCGGCGAACACGCGGTCCTTGTAGTCGGCCGCGAAATTGACGTGCTCGATCTCGATGCCGATGACGTCGGCCACCGCCGCGGCGTCGACGAAATCGATGTTGGACGAACAGTAGGGTTCGGCGTCGTGACTCGACCCCGCGGGTCGGTCGTCGTCTTCCCAGTTCTTCATGAACAGGCCGACGACATCGAAGCCCTGCTGCTTCAGCAGCCAGGCGCTGACGGCGGAATCGACGCCGCCGCTCAGGCCCACCACCACACGTTGCTTGCCCATGGCCGGGATTATCCCAGCCAGGGGCAGCGCCCGGGCAGGCGCGGGGGCCGGGGCTTCAGCAGCTCAGCGCGTGCGAACGCGTGCGCACCATTTCGCGGGCGCGCGCCTTGGCATAGGCCAGGGCTTCTTCGGCCGTAGGCCAGCGGTAGCCGCAGGCCAGGCTCTCGTCGCGGAAGGCCTCGTTGCGGCCGCCGGGGGCGCAGACCAGGCGGTTGACGATCAAGGCCGCGATGTAGCCCTCGCCGCGCGGCGCTTCCAGTGCGCCGACAAAGATGCGGTATTCCCCTTCGACACATTCTTCGAATCGCATGGCATCCACCTGTAGGTTTGTGACGTTTCCCGCGGGCTGCTGCCGCTAGCACGGCGGCGTTCCCTGCAGCCCCTTCGGAAGGCGGGGTGGATGATGGTTCCTGCTGATGGGTGGGCGCATCCCTCGCGAGAGGGGGCCCATCCTTAGGAGGGATGAGGGCTGGGCGTGCGGCTACAGCGCCCGCGTGCTGGGCTGCGCCCAGTAGAACCATTCGTGCCCGGGCTGCGCACTGACGTCGGGGAACACGATGTAGCCGTCGCGGGGCGCCCGTACCGCGCTGCCATCGGCCCGCTGCGCGATCAGCTGGCCAGCGGCCACCGGGTCGAAGCTCTTCCAGGCCTGGGTGAACTGGTCGTCGGCATGGTGACGGTCGATCACCTCCAGCAGCGTCAGGCATTCAAAGCGCGGCGCCGGGGGCTGCAGCGTGATGCCTTCGGCCAGGCCCAGCAGGGCCAGGGTCTGGCGGATGGCGTGGTGGGCCACGTCGGGGCCGGCCGGGTCGTCGTGCTGGCCGCATTCCAGCGTCACGCAGTAGCCGCCCTGGGCACGCATGTATTCGGTCGTGCCCACGCCGTAGCCCGGGTCTTCGTGCACGGCGCCAGGGGTCAGGCCACGGGCGCGGCGGCGTGCCACGCCTTCGGCGTAGGCGGCCAGCCAGCCGTCCACCACGCGCTGCACGCCCACGTGGCGCGCCAGTTCTGCTTCAGCTGCGGCTTGGGCAAAAGGCTCGAGCGCGCCGCGGTTGTCGGCCGGGCCGCGCATCACGAAGGGCTGGCCCGGGCTGCGGAAGCTGTGCAGGTCCAGCAGCACGTCGTGTTCGGCCAGCAGCGGGCACAGCGCGTTGGCGATGCGGTCCTCATAGTCCTGCGGCGTGGCCGTGGGCTGCAGGCGGCGGTTCAGGTTGCGGTCGCCCATGCGCCGGCCTTCGCGGTAGGCGAGCGGATTGCACACCGGCACGAAGCTGACGCTGCCACGCACGATGTCGATGTCGCCACGCTCGATCTCGGCCAGCACGCGTTCGATGCCGCGCGTACCCGCCACTTCATTGCCGTGCACGGCGCCGGTGACGACGAGCTTCGGCCCCGGTGCCAGGCCGGTGAAGCGGTGCACGCGCAGGTGGCGGGTGGAAACCTTCATGCGCCTACTCGTCGCCGCCGCACAGGCGGTGGCAGGCTTCGGCATAGCGTTCGTAGACGCCCACGATCACGTCGTCCGGCAGGTCCAGCGCCGCCTGCTCGGCGCCGCCGGTGACGCCGGTGGACGCCAGCCAGTCGCGCAGCGGCTGCTTATCCAGGGCGTGGATGCGACCCTGCGCCAGTTCGCTGGCCAGCCAGAAGCGCGACGAATCGGGTGTCAGCGCCTCGTCCATCAGTGTCAGGGTGCCGCTTTCGTTGTCGCTATGGTCCAGGCCGAATTCGAACTTGGTGTCGGCGATCACGATGCCGCGCGTCAACGCGTAGGCGTGCGCGGCCTGGTACAGGCGGATGGCGGTGCTGCGCAGTTCTTCGGCCCGCGCCAGGCCGATCAGCGCCACCAGCTGCGCGAAGCTGATGTTCTCGTCGTGGTCGCCCACCGCGGCCTTGGTGGCGGGGGTGAAGATGGGTTCGGCCAGCGGCGTGGTCATGCTCAGCCCGGCGGGCATGGGGATGCCGCAGACGGTGCCGCTCTGGGTGTATTCCTTCCAGCCCGAACCGACCACGTAGCCGCGCACCACCGCTTCGCAGGGCAGCGGCGTGAGGCGCTTGACCAGCATCGCCCGGCCTTCGACCTGGGTCACTTCGTCGGGTGCCACCACGCTTTCGGGCGCTTGCCCGGACAGGTGGTGGGGCACGATGCCAGACAGCTTATCGAACCAGAACAGCGCCATCTGCGTCAGCAGCCGGCCCTTGCCGGGGACGGGCGCCTTCATCACCACGTCGAAGGCGCTCAGGCGGTCGCTGGCCACCATCAGCAGGCGGTCGCTGCCCACGGCGTAGAGGTCGCGCACCTTGCCTCGCGCCAGCAGCGGAAGCGTTGCCAGGGTGGTGTGCTGCACCGCCGGGCCCAGGGCCTGCAGCGCCGTTGAAGGCTGGTTCATGATGGGGAGCGGCGGGCGCGTTGGCGTAGTGATGTGGGGGCGACGGAACGCCTCGTATTTTGCGCCCCACCGCCCCTGCCGCCCGGCCCCTGCCGGTCAGCGGTGGGCCTCAGCTGCGGCGGCGGGCCAGCCGCACACCGGCGGCCAGGCCGGCCAGGCCCAGGGCCAGCAGCTGGGCGGTGTCCGGTTCAGGCACCGGGCTCACGGTACTGGGCGTCACCAGCACGTCGCTGAAGTACTGGTCGCGGATGCTGACGGCATTCGTCTCGCGCACCAGCAGCCGGCCGATCGGGGCACTGCCCACCAGAGTGACCCAGGCCGTGACGGGCGCGCCCGCGGCCAGGTTGAGGCTGGCCGTGCCCACCACCTGGCCGCCCGCGCCCAGCGCAGTGAACAGGAAGCTGGCGCCCGTGAGGTCGACTTCGCTGGGCGCGTTGCCGGTGCCGGTGGCAATGGCCATGCCGACCGACGTGTAGGGCGTGCCGAAGACCAGGTCGAAGCTCTCGGCGCCGTTCAGCGCCAGGTCGGCTGTGGCGCTGCCGTCGGCGGCGTCGAAGCCCGGGCCGTCGATCCAGTTACCGGGCGCGAACGACGCGGTCAGGCCGTTGGCCCCCACCGCGGCATGCGTGCTGCCGTCGGCAGCCGTAAAGCTGTAGCCGCCCAGGTTCAGGAAGGGGTTGAGGTTGCCCGGCGTGTGCGTGCCAGGCGCGAAGGCGCTGCTCCAGGTGAAGGCTTCCAGCACCCCGGCCTGGCTGCGGAAGTCGGTGCGCGCGGCCAGGATGTCGCTGCGTACGTCGATGCTCAGGGCAGCCTGGCTGGCGCCGCTGCACAGGGCCAAGCTCAGGCTGCAGGCCAGGCCGGCCAGGCGGGGGGTGAGGGCTGCGGACATCGTGTGAACTCCAGCGGGGTGATGTCTGTCAACGCCGGAAAACACCTTGCCGCGGCTCATCTGCAGGCCTTGCCGGGGCGTGGGCCACCCGGTTCGGGGGGTTACGGGGGGCTACGGGGTGTACACCCGGGCGTGCACGCGCCGCGCTGCAGGGTCAGGCCGTCGCGCCGCCGCAGGAAGAACCCGCGCCCGCCGTGCAGCCCAGGCATTGCGGGCCGAAGCGGATGCGCCGCTGCAGCAGCGCGTCCATGTCGAAGTCGAAGATGCTGGGCCGCGGCGAACCGGGCATGTCGGCCGGCAGGTCGATCTGCTGGTTGAAGTCGCAGTCGTACAGCCGCCCGTCGTAGCCCACGCTGATGAGGCTGCGGCACATCACGCCGTCGGCCGCCTGCGGGTTGAAGGCCGCCAGCAGCTTGTCCATGTAGGCCTCGTACTGCCCGGCCTTGTGCAGGTGCAGCGCGAAGCGGTGGATGGGCATGTTGGTGATGGTGAACAGGTGGTTGAAGGCGATGCCGAAGCGGGCCTTCAGTTCGCGTTCGTAGTCGGCCTGCAGGCTGGCCTGGGCGGCCGGCAGGTAGGGGCCGGCAGGGTTGTAGACCAGGTTCAGCACGCGCCCACTGCCCGGCTGGCCATAGCCCAGCGCGTTCAGCCGCTGCAGGCCAGCAATGCTCTTGTCGAACACCCCGCGGCCGCGCTGCGCGTCGGTGAAGTAGGCCTGGTAGTACGGCAGCGAACACACCACTTCGCAGCCCTGTTCGGCAAAGAATTCGGGCAGGTGGGCCATGCTGGCGCCGGTCTGCGGGTGCGGGTCGAAGCTGACCGTCAGGTTGTGGCGCACCAGCACCTGGCGGCCCAGCGCACGCGCCTGGCGCACCAGCCATGCGAAGTCCGGGTGCAGTTCGGGCGCGCCGCCAGTGATGTCCAGCGTGCCGATGCCGGGGTGCGCGGCCAGCAGGGCCACGCAGCGTTCGACGCCTTCGCGGCTGAGCGCTTCGGTGCGCGTGGGCGACGCGTCGACATGGCAGTGCCGGCAGACCTGGTTGCACAGGCGCGTGATGTTCACCTGCAGGGTGCCCACCGACAGCGGGGGCAGCTGCAGGCCGCGCGCAGCCAGCAGCGCGTCGAAGTCATGGCGCGGCAGGGCCGTGGGTGCGGCGACGTCGCCGCCCGGCACCAGGTCTTCCACCGGCGCGATGGGAAACACCGCGCTCACGAGACCAGCTTGTCCAGGTGCTTGTGCATCTGCACAGAATGCACCAGCGTGATGCCGGCCTTCATCACCGCGGCCACATGCACGGCTTCCATCATCTGCTCGGGGTTGGAACCGCTTTCCAGGCAGGCCGTGGTGTAGGCGTCGATGCAGTAGGCGCACTTTTCGGCATGCGCCACGGCCAGGGCGATGAGCGCCTTTTCGCGTTTGGTCAGCGCACCGTCGCTGCCGGTCACGGCGCCGTAGTACTGGAAGAAGTCCTCGGCCAGCTTGGCACCGTGCTGGCCGATGCTGCCGAAGCGGGCGAGGTCGTCGCTGTCGAAATAGTGGCTCATGGGGTCTCCGGTCTGCGAAAACGCCTCGGACCTTACATCCACGGAAGGATGAACCCGGGATCAACGTGGATTCGGCCGCGCTTTTCGCCACAGGGCCTTCATCGGGGCGTGGCACGCTCATTGCCTGGATGAAGTTCAATCGCCGCATGTTCATGACGCCCCCAGCCCCTGCTGTCGCGCTGCCCTTTGGCAAGCGCCTGAGCTGCGGCGTGGTGCTGCTGAACGACCAGGGCGAACTGCTGCTGTGCCATGTGACGGGCCATGACCACTGGGACCTGCCCAAGGGCGGCATCGCCGACGACGAGACCCCCGAGCAGGCCGCGCTGCGCGAAACGCGCGAAGAAACCGGCCTGTGCCTTCGAGGCTGTGACCTGCTGGACCTGGGCCGCCTGCCTTACCGCAGCCGCAAGGACCTGCACCTGTTTGCCGCCCGCGTGCCGCGCTTCGACGCCGGACTGCTGTGGTGCGACAGCCGCTTCGACGACGCCAGCAGCGGCACCCGGCTGCCAGAAATGGACGGCTACGGCTGGTTCCCCTTCCAGGCCGTGCCGGTGCAGTGCACGCGCAAGCTCAACGCTGTGCTGCGCGAGCGCCTGGACCTGCCCGCCCTGCTGGCCCAGCTGAGCCAGCGCCCGCTGGCGCAGCCGGTGCTGCTGCCGGCCCCGGCGCCCCAGCCTGCGCCTTCCACCTGGCTGCCGCCGCCGCGCCTGTCGGCCTGACACTGCGCGGCCTGGCGTTGCGCGGCCCGAAACTGCACGGCCAGAAACTGCACGGCCTGCACGGCCTGCAAGCGCCCGGCGGGCCCAGCCTTCAGGGCCTGGCCCCCGACGGTGCGGCGTTCAGCAGCGCCAACACACGTGCCGCAGCCCGTTCGGGCTGTTCTTCGTGCACCAGGTGCCCGCCCGGCCAGGCCTGCACATCGGCCTGCGGCAGATGGCGGCCGATGACGGGGCGCAGCAGCCGTTCCGGGATCCAGCGGTCCTGCGCCCCCAGCACAAAGGCCACCGGGCTGCGCAGGCGCGCGCTTTCGGCGTTCAGCCCCGGCAGGTCGGCTGCAGCCATGAAGCCCACTGCGCCCTGCACATGCTGGCGACTGGCAAACAGCCGCTTGTAGGGCGCGCGCTGGGCTGGCGTCAGCGCTGAACCGGTGCTGGCCAGCAGCAGGTCGATGAGACCCGCGGGTGCGGCCACGCGCGCCATCAGCCGCGCCACCGGGCCCGACGTGGCCACGGGGTTGATCAAGGGCGCCAGGTAGCGGGTGTAGGCCTGCGGCGGCGCCACCAGCGAAGGCGCGAAACCCAGCACGCGGGGGGCGGTGCTGCCGGCTTCGGCCGCGCTGTCCAGCGCCAGGCGCAAGGCCAGCGCCGCACCGGCCGAATGCCCGGCCACCAGGGCAGGCGGCGGCAGGCGCAGGGCCGCCACCAGGGCCAGCAGGGCCTGGGCCATGCGCGGCAGGGTCAGGTCGGCCAGCGCCGCACCCTGCGTCCAGCCATGGCCGGGCAGGTCGGGCACCAGCACGGTGGCGTGGGGCAGCAGCAGGGGCAGCAGGTCGGCCCAGGAATGGGCCGACCCGCCTGTGCCATGAAGCAGCAGCACCGTAGGCCCCTGGCCCGCGAGCTGCACATGCCAGTCGAGCCCGCCCACGCGCAGGCTGCGGCTAAAGGCGCGGGCTGGCCAGTCGGCCGGCAGGCCCGGCGGCGCAGCCAGGGCCGCAGCGCGGTTCACGTGGCGGCGGTGTCAGCGCGCGCAGCGGCGGGGCAAGGCCGGGGCGTCACTTGGCGAACAGCTGGCCGATGTCGCGAAAGGCCTTGAATTCCAGTGCGTTGCCGGCCGGGTCGCGGAAAAACATCGTGGCCTGTTCACCCACCTGCCCGGCGAAGCGCACGCAGGGTTCGATGACGAAGCGAAAGCCCGGCTGGGCGCGCAGGCGTTCGGCCAGAGCGTGAAAGTCGTCCCAGGCCAGCACGACGCCGAAGTGCGGCACCGGCACGTCGTGCCCGTCGACTTCGTTGTGGTGATCGCCGGGCTGGGGCGGCGACAGGTGCGCGACGATCTGGTGGCCGAAGAAGTCGAAGTCGATCCATTCGGCACTGCTGCGCCCTTCCGGGCAGCCCAGGGTCTGGCCATAGAACTGGCGCGCGCGGGCCAGGTCGTCGACCGGGAAGGCCAGGTGGAAGGGGCGGATAGGGGCGGCTTCAGGCATGGCGGGCGGCGGTGCTGCTGTGGGATGAAACGGCGCGCGACAGGACTGAAGCGCGCCGCAGCGATTGTGCGGCGGCGCATGCTGCTGCAGCACGGCCACGGCGCGCGGGCCGCGGGCCGCGGGCCGCAGGCCGCAGGCGGAAGACCCAGAGCCCGCGCAGGGCGCTGGCCCGGCTGTCAGTGCTTGTGGTCGTGCTGGTGTGCGGGCTTGGCGGCCGCACCTGCAGCAGCGGGCGCAGCGGGCTGCACCTTCACGTCCACCTGCACGGCGCCGGCTTTTTCGAACTTCAGCGTCAGCGGAAAGCTGCTGCCGGTCTTCAGCGGCGTCTTCAGGTCCATGAACATCACGTGCAGGCCGCCAGGGGCCAGGTCCACGGTCTTGCCGGCCGGTACGTCGATGGCGTCGACCTGGCGCATGCGCATGACGTTGCCGTCCATCGACATGGTGTGCAGTTCCACGCGGCCGGCGATGTCGGCGCTGGCGGCCACCAGCTTGTCGCCAGCCGGGCCGCCCACGATGCGCAGGAAGCCGCCCCCAGCGGCCTGGCCCTGCACGGTGGGGCGGGCCCAGGGGGCTTCGACCTTCAGGCCGGTGGCGGCGGCCTGGGCGTGGCCAGCGGTGCTGGCCGTGGCCAGGGTCAGGGTGACGGCGATGAACGACAAGGTGCGGGTGAACTCGAGTTTCATGGGATGTTCCTTTGGGGACGTTGGGTGGCTATCAAGGACGCGGTCAATGACGATGTTCTTCGCTGCCCATGCCGGGCAGCACTTCCAGCAGGGCGGCCGGGGCTTTCAGGCCGGCGCGCTGGGTGCTCTTCGGGTCGGCGGGCGTGTCGAACCAGTCCCACTGGCCCTTTTCGCACAGCTGCTGCACCTTGAACCACAGCGGCCCGGGCTGCGCCGGGGTCTGGCCGCGCAGCACGAATTCATCGTAGTGCGCATCGGCCAGCCAGGCTTCGCGGCTGCTGGCTTTCCAGGTGATTTCGACCACATCTTCGGTGATGCGCTTGCCGTGGGCCTCAAACGGCTGGGCCAGTGGAGCCTTCCTCACTTCCAGTGCCCAGCCTGGCTTGGGCATGGGCTTGGCGCCGCGAAAGCCCGCGGGCACCAGCACGCGCAGCGTGTGCGTGGCCGTGCCTTCGCAGCCGTGGCCCACGCGCAGCGTGGCCTTGTAGCCCTTGCCGGCGATGGCAGCGGGTTCTTCCAGCGTCACGTGGGCGCCCGCCGGGCCGGCAGTGATGGACAGGCAAAGCGCGGTGGCCAGGGCCGCAGCCCAGGCGGTGTGTAGTGGGTTCTGATGCATGGTCATGCCTTCACAGGTCGAAGCGCAGCTCGGCGTTGTAGGTCCGCTGCGGGTAGGGGTGGAAGTTCCAGTAGGTCTGGTTGTTCAGGTTGTCGATGCCGACCGCAGCGCTCCACTGCTTGTCGATCTTCCAGCGCAGCCGCACATCAGCCGTCAGGTAGCTGCTGAAGCCTTGGTAGGCAAAGCCGTTGGTGTCGGCGTTGTTCAGGTTGCCGAACTGGCGGCTGCCGTAGCGGGCGCCGAAGCTGCCGGTCAGGCTGTCGGTCAACTTGTAGCTGGCCAGCAGGCTGGCGCGCCACTTCGGCACGCGCGGTTGCTGCTTGCCGATGGTGTCGCCGGGCGTGGCGACAAAGCTGCTGTTCGCCTTGATGACGCTGTCGGCGTAGGTCAGGCTGGCCTGCAGGTCCAGGCCCTTCACCAGCACGTCGGCCGCGTCATAGGCCGTTTCCAGGCCGATGGTGCGGATGCGGTCGATGTTTTGCACGCTGTTGACGATGGGTGTGGTGCCCGGGATAGCCTGCGAGTACAGCGCGTCGGTGGTGTTCTCGTGAAACAGCGTGCTGCGCAGCCGGTGCTGGCCGGCCAGCAACCAATCCGAGCTGAATTCGCTTGTCCAGCTCTTTTCGGGCTTCAGGTTCGGGTTGGTGACGACGTCGCTGCCCGCGCCCGCACTCCCGTTTCCTTGAAAGAGCTCGCCGACTGTCGGTACGCGGATGGCGCGACCGGTCGACAGCTTCAGCGACCAGTCGTCCCTGAGCTGCCAGCCCAGTGCGGCCTTGGGGCTGGTCCAGCTCTCGCGGCGGCGCTGGAACACCGAAGGCGTAGCCGTGCCCGTGGTCTGGTTGAAGGCCACCCTGCGCCCATCGGTGGCCGTCCAGTGCTCGTAGCGCAAGCCCAGCACCGCCTTCCAGCCGGGTGCGAATGTCCAGGCGTCTTGCGCGTACAGGCTGCGCAGCTGCGTCTTGCCCTGGAAGCTGCTGAAGGGCGTGGTGCGGCCGCCGCCCATCCAGTCGGCCGCGTTGTCGATTCGCTGGCGCCACTGGTAGCGGTCCTGCTGCACGCCGAAGTCGGCCAGGTGCTGGGCATTCGGGCGCCAGACGCCCTTGATGGCCAGCGTGTTCCAGCCCGTGCCCGCCAGGTCGGTGATGCGCCCGGCGCCGCCACTGTCGGCTGCGGGCTTGGCCACGGTCGGCACGCGCGCGGTGTCCTGGTCGTAGTCGTACAGGCTGGCGGCGAATTCCCAGTCGAACACGCCGCGCGTGCGGCTGGCCACCGACAGGCCGTGCATCAGGTGGGTGATGGCGTCACGGCTCTGGTTGAAGTCGGTGGCGGCGACGTTGTAGCTGCGCCCGTCGATGCTGGCCACGCCGCTGTAGAACGGTGCGCCGTCGCTGCTGCGCTTCAGGTAGGGCACCGACTGGCCCACCGTGCTGTTCTGCCACCAGCCCAGCGTGTACTGGGCCCGCACCTGGCCTTCGAAGTCGTAGGCCAGCTTGGCCTTGGCATGGTCCTGCGTGGTGTCGTAGCGCGTGGCGTCGCCGATCAGGTACCAAGGCACATTGAAGCGATCCTTGTCCAGCACCGCGCCGGTCACCGGCGTGCCGGGCGCGGTGGTAGTGGCGGTGGCGGTGGCGGTGGCGGTGACGAGCTTGGTGGCGAAGGTCAGCGGCTGGCCTTCGTTCTTCAGCCGGTTGACGTTGAACCACCACGACCAGGCACCCGCGCGGCTGCCCACCGAAGCGCTGGCCTGCCAGCCGGTGAAGGTGTCGCGGGTGTTGTAGAGCGCGAAGCGCTGGCCGAAGACGCCGACCTTGGCATGGGCTTCGAACTTCTGCGGCATGCGCGTGACGTAGTCGACCACGGCGCCCACGCTGTTGCCCGGGTAGGCGGCTGAGAACGGGCCATAGAGCACGTCCACGCGCTCGATCTCTTCCGGCGTCACCAGCCCCCAGCGCGGGGTGAAAGCGGCGCCGTTGCCCAGGTAGTTGGACAGCAGGATGCCGTCGGCGTAGACCATGCTGCGTGCGCTGTTGCCGGTGCCGCTGGCGCGGCTGGACAGCACGGCATGGTTGTAGTCGCCGATGTAGCGCTTGCGCACCAGCAGGCTGGGGAAGTAGCGCAGTGCGTCTTCGCTGTCGGTGGCGTTGATCTTGGTTTCGATCTCGCTGCCCAGGATGCTGAAGGTCGTGGTGGGAATCTGGGTCGGCAAGGAACTCGGGCGGCCGCCGACGATGGTGACGATGCCGGCATTGCGGACATTGGCGTCCACCGCCGCGGGCGTGGGCGCCCGAGCAGCAGCAGCGGCAGCAGCATTGGGCGCTGGGGCTTGCGCCTGGGCCTGGAAAGCACAAGCCAGCGCGATGGCCAGCGGCGACAGGGCGTGCATCGCGCGCGGCGCGATGCTTCGGGTTGCGTTCAAAGGTGTCTCCTGACGGCCCCGCGCGCCAGGCCTGGCGTTCAGGCCGGCCGGCGCGCAGGGCGATGCCGATGGGCCCGGCCGGCAGCGCTGGGCTGCCGCACCGGGCGGACGGGGGGCGGGGTCAGGAAACGAGAGGCGGGCCGCGCGGCTGGGCACTGCGCCAGGCGTGCAGGGTGCGCGGCGCGTGCAGGAAGAGCCGGGGCAAGGCCGCAGCCGCCGCCAGCAGCGGCAGAGGCTGGGCTGCGGGCGGCGGCAGGCCCGGCGTGTCCTGCGCCAGCGTGCACAAGGCGCAGTGCTGCAGATGGCCGGCGGCTTGCAAAGGCGTTTCGCCGGTGGCGTCGTCAGCCGGCATGGCCACCAGGCGCATGCCCTGCGGGGTGCAGACCTCGGCCCAGGTGGTGCCGGCGCCGCGGGCCTGTGCAAAAGCCTGAGACACGGTCGGCAGCCAGGCCGCCGCCAGCAGGGCCAGGATGGCAATCCAGGCCCAGGTGGGTTGGTGGCGGCGCAAGGCGTTCATGGCTGGGGCGGGAGTGTAGACAGCCTGCCGGCCACTGCGCTCGCGATAATCGCACGCATGGCCATCCAGACTGACGACTTCGCGTCATCCTCCGCACCCGCCGGCCGCAACAGCGGGCGCGTGCTCAGCGCGGCCCCGGCATCGCCCAACGAAGAGGCCATCGAACGCGCGCTGCGCCCCAAGGGCCTGGCCGACTACGTGGGCCAGGCCAAGGCGCGTGAACAGCTGGAGATCTTCATCCACGCCGCGCGTGGCCGCAGCGAAGCGCTGGACCACGTGCTGCTGTTCGGCCCGCCCGGACTGGGCAAGACCACGCTGAGCCACATCATCGCCAACGAACTGGGCGTGAACCTGCGCCAGACCAGCGGGCCGGTGCTGGAAAAGCCCAAGGACCTGGCCGCGATCCTGACCAACCTCGAGAAGAACGACGTGCTCTTCATCGACGAGATCCACCGCCTGAGCCCGGTGGTCGAAGAGATCCTCTACCCCGCGCTGGAGGACTACCAGATCGACATCATGATCGGCGAAGGCCCGGCCGCACGCAGCATCAAGCTCGACCTGCAGCCCTTCACTCTGGTGGGCGCGACCACGCGCGCGGGCATGCTCACCAACCCGCTGCGCGACCGCTTCGGCATCGTGGCGCGGCTGGAGTTCTACACCGCCGAAGAACTGTGCCGCATCGTCACGCGCTCGGCCGGCCTCTTGAACGTGCCCACCGACGCCGAAGGCGCCCTCGAGATTGCGCGCCGCAGCCGCGGCACGCCGCGCATCGCCAACCGGCTGCTGCGCCGCGTGCGCGACTACGCGCAGGTCAAGGGCACCGGCAGCATCGACATGGGTATTGCCGACCGCGCACTGAAGATGCTGGACGTGGACCCGCAGGGCTTCGACCTGATGGACCGCAAGCTGCTGGAAGCCGTGATCCACCGCTTCGACGGCGGGCCCGTGGGGCTGGACAACGTGGCAGCGGCCATCGGCGAAGAAAGCGGCACGATCGAGGACGTGATCGAGCCTTATCTCATCCAGCAGGGCTACCTGCAGCGCACGCCGCGCGGGCGCGTGGCCACGGCCGCGGCCTGGCGCCACCTGGGCCTGGTGCCGCCCGTGCGGCCCGATCCGGGGGCTACGCCGGGTGATCTGTTCGGGCCCTGACCGGGACGCGGGCTTCGGGCCTGTTGACCCAGCCCGCCTGATGGCCGCTGCGCCGCGCCTGGCGCCAGGCCAGCAAGGCAGCCACCGCCGCCGCCAGCGCCCAGCAGGCCCAGGCGGCCCACAGAACGTGGGTCAGAAAATGCGCGCCGCGCAGCATCTGCACCGCGCCGAACGCCGCACCCAAGGCCCACACACCAGCGGCCAACGCGCGCGCCAGGCGCGGGCGGTGGTCGCGCCACAGAAAGTACACGCCGATGAAGGCCAGCACGCCGGCCGCATGGCCGGACGGAAAGCAGTGCCCCGGCCCGCCGTCGGCCAGGCCCAGCAGCCAGTGCGGCACATAGGGCACGCTACCTCCGAAAGGCACCAGGTCCCAGGGGCAGCTGGTGCGGCTGAAGCGCTTGATGCCGGGCACCAGCAGGGCCGTGGCCAGCACCACGCCCAGCCACAGCAAGCGCGTGCGACGGCTGGGCGCCGGATGTACACCGGGCGCGGCTGCGGCCGTTTGCGCCGTTTGTCCCGGTTGCGCCAGTTGCGCTGGCTGTGCCGGGGTGCGCAGGGCGTCCAGCAGCAGCAGCCCCAGCATCGCCCAGGCCAGCAGGCGCCCGCCGTCGTGAAGCCGCGCCAACAGCAGCGATTCACGGCCGATGAAGCCCTCAGGCCCAGCCATCAGGTGCGCCACCACCATGTCGGCGCCGCTGGCTTCCAGCAGCAGCAGGGCCAGCAAGGCCAGGGCCCCGGCCAGCAGGTCGCGATACCCGCGGCTCATCGCGATGCTGCGAAGGCAGCGCCCCGGCGGCAGGCGGCCACCAGGTCATATTCGGGCGCGTACAGCGCGGTGTGCAGGTCCAGCAGCCCCAGCAGGCTGTGGAACAGGTGGTCGTGCGCCAGCGGCTTGGCGGCCTGCTGCTGCAGCGCCGGCTTCAGGCAGCCCGCGCGCAGGCCGGCAGCGGCTTCCAGGCCGGGGGTAAACCAGGCCAGCATGGGCACCTGCTTTTGCACATCGGGCGCGATGGCAAAGGGCAGGCCATGCAGGAACAGGCCGTGTTCGCCCAGCGATTCGCCGTGGTCGGAGACATAGATCAGCGCGGTGTCGACATCCTTTGCGTGGGCCTGCAGCTTGGCGATGGCGCTGGCCAGCACGTGGTCGGTGTAGAGCAGGGCGTTGTCGTAGGCGTTGACGATCTGCTCGGGCGTGCACACGCGCAGGTCGTCGCTGGTGCAGGCGGGCTGGAAGCGCGAATAGCCGGCTGACGACGCCGGCACCCGCCGGTGGTAGGCCGGGCCGTGGTTGCCCAGCATGTGCAGCACCCACAGGTGCGTGCCACCGGCCGTGGCGGCAGCCTTCAGGCGCTGGTCCAGGTCGGCGATCAGGCCTTCGTCCAGGCAGTTGCCGTCGCGGCACAGGCCCGGGGCGTTCTGTGTTGTCACGGTGTCGCCGGGCAGGTTGTCGCAAACACCTTTGCAGCCGCTCTGGTTGTCGCGCCAGTGCACGGCCACGCCAGCGCGCGCGGCCACATGCAGCAGCGACTGCTGGCCGCGGATGCGGGCTTCGTCGTAGTCGCGCCGGCCCACCGGGGCGAACATGCAGGGCAGCGAGGTTTCGGTGTTGGTGCCGCAGGCCGTGACGTTGGGGAAGTTCACCAGCCCGGCCGGGCTTCCTTGCGCATGGGGGGCGCTGGCCTGCAGCAGCTGGGCCAGTTCGGGCGTGGTCTGGCGCGCGTAGCCGTTCAGGCCCCAGTTGGCAGCGCGCGCGGTTTCGCCCACCACCAGCACCAGCACCAGGGGCTTCTTGCGCGCGGCCCAGGAAGGCCCGCGCACCACGTCCAGGCCGATGGCTTCACGCGGCTTGGCCGCGCCCTTGGCGTCGGCCGCCGCCACCGCGCCCAGTGACCACACCAGGTTGGCCGGGGTGATGAGGTAGCGCACTTCCTTGTGGTTGCGCATCAATGAAGCAAAGGGCTGGAACACCGACATCACCGCCGCCACCAGCAGCACCAGCGACAGCAGCAGCAGGCCCAGGCGCAGCGCCACGGCGCGCCACAGCCGCCCGGCCCGCTGCGGCGCGGGGCGGATGCTCACCCGCCACAGCAGCACCAGGGGCAGCACCGCATACAGCAGCAGGTGCAGCGCCAGCTGGCCGCTGAGCAGTTCACGCGCTTCGCCAGGGTTGGTGTGGACCACGTTGCGCAGCATCGACGGGTCCAGGTAGACGCCGAACGACACCATGAAGTGGCTGGCCAGCGCGGTGGCCACGGTCAGCACGGCCAGCACCGGCTTGATCCAGCGCCGGTGCGCCACCAGGCCCAGCAGCAGCACGTGCAGCGCCACCACACCCAGCAGCAAGGCGGCGGCAAAGCCCCAGGCAGCCCCGTCACCCAGGTCGCGGCCCTTCAGCGCCGCGCTGAAGAAGGGGCCGTTGGCCGACAGCGTCCAGAACAACGCGGCCAGCACGATGAGTTGTTCGACCGAGGCTTCCAGCCAGGGGCCGGATGCGCCGGTTCGGCCCTGCGATAACGGCGAGAGGGGAGCGGGTGCAGACATCCGGCCGATTGCGCCGCCGCCGCATGAAGCCCACCTGAAGATCGAAGGTGGTACGGTGCGCGGCCTGGCGCTGCTGCTGCCAACCACCATCACCCCACCCTGTCATGCGCCTGCTACTTCTGGAAGACGACGCCCTGCTGGGCGACAGCCTGTGCGAATACCTGCGCGCCGAAGACCATGTGGTCGACTGGTGCCAGAACCTGCACCAGGCCGGCGCGCTGCACGGCGAACCGTTCGACGCCTTGCTGGTGGACTGGCAGCTGCCCGACGGTTCAGGCCTGGACTGGCTGCGCGCGCGCCGCGCCAAGGGCGACCTGACGCCCGCGCTGATGCTGACCGCGCGCGACCGTCTGCAGCAGCGCGTGGAGGGCCTGGACGCAGGCGCCGACGACTACCTGGTCAAGCCCTTCGCCCCGGAAGAACTGGCCGCCCGGCTGCGCGCGCTGGGCCGGCGCATGGCCGGCGGCGGTGCCGCCACACGCCGGCTGCAGGCCGCTGGCGAGGCCAGCGACGTGCTGGTGGACCTGACCGCGCGCCGCGTGCAGACCGGCCGCCAGGCCCAGGCGCTGACGGCGCGCGAATGGGCGGTGCTGGAAGCCTTGGTGCTGCGCGCCGGCCGCATCGTGCCCAAGGACGAACTGGAACACCTGGTGCTGGGCTTCGAGACCGAACTGGCCAGCAATGCGCTGGAAGTGCATGTCTCGGCCTTGCGGCGCAAGCTGGGCCGCGACAGCATCGAAACCGTGCGCGGCCTGGGCTACCGCGTGCAGGTGGCCTAGCGTGCAGCGTCTGGCGCACGCCGCCACCGCCACCCCGCAGCGCTGAGATGGCCGTCGTACCCACCGAAGCCCAGGCCGCCAAGGTGCCGTCGATTTCCGGCCGGCTGGCGCGTGCGCTGCTGGGCTGGGCGCTGGTGTGGGGCTTGGCCGTGGGGCTGGCGGTGTGGATGGCTGCGGTGTCCGAAGTCGACGAACTGCTGGACGAAGGCCTGATGTCGTCGGCCACGCTGATGGCTTCTCTGGCGCAACCCGCCAGCCCGCAGCAGGGTGCCGACGAACAGACCGCCTTTGCCGGCCGCACGCCCGACCACTTCGCCTGGCAGCTGGTGGCCGCCGACGGCAGGCTGCTGCTGCGTTCACCGCTGGCGCCAGCCCAGGCCTGGCACCGCACGCCGGCCGCCGGCTTCAGCAACCTGCAGAGCTGGCGCCTGTATGGCCTGGCACTGCCGGGCGAGCACGGCGTGGGCCGCATGCTCTACACCGCGCAGACCCGCGCCGAACGCGGCGAGGCGCGGGCCGATGTAGCGCTGTCGGCCGCGCTGGCGGCGCTGGCCGTGGGCCTGCTGGGCCAGGTCTGGCTGCGCGCGCGCGTGCGGGCCGAACTGCAGCCCTTGCAGGCGCTGTCGGAACGCCTGGGCACGCTGAACCTGGACAACCTGGCCCCGGCCGCACTGGGCACACCGCAGCGCCGCGAACTGGCCCCGGTGCACCGCGCGGTCGACGAGCTAATGGCCCGGCTGGCGCTGCGCATGGGCAACGAACGCGCCTTCTCGGCCCATGCCGCGCATGCGCTACGCACGCCGCTGGCGGGCATCGACGCCCAGCTGGCGCTGGCGCTGCGCGACGCCACGCCACCGCTGGCCACGCGGCTGCAGCGCGTGCGCGACGCCGCGGGCCGGCTGCAGGGCGTGGTGGCGGCGCTGCTGGGGATGTTCCGCGCCGGCACCGCGCTGGACCGCCGCCCCGTGGACGTGGCCGACCTGCTGGCCCGGCTGCCCACGGCCGGGCTGCAGGTGCAGGTGCAGCTGCAGCTGCTGCCAGCTGCGCCGCCCGGCCCCGCTGCGGCCGAGCCCCAGCGGCTGCACCTTCAGGCCGACGCCGACCTGCTGGCCGCGGCATTGGCCAATCTGCTGGACAACAGCCAGCGCCACGGCGCCACCTGCGTGCAGGTCAGCCAGCGCCAGCCCCAGACCCTGCACCTGCAGGACGACGGCCCGGGCGTGCCCGAAGCCGAACGCCTGCGCCTGCAGCAGGCTCTGGACGACGAGGCCTACGAAGGCGTCACCGGCCTGGGCCTGATGTTGGCCGACCGCGTCGCACGGGCCCATGGCGGGCGCGTGCGCCTGCCCCCCACCGACCACGGCTTTGCCGTCGAACTGAGCCTGCTGGGCCTGCCGCCCGGCAGCGCGGAATAGACCATGAAGACCCTCAAGAACCCTGCCAAGCCCGGCACAGGCGGCCCGACTGGCCCCGCTGGCCCCGCTGACGCGCCTTCGCCCTTCAAGAGCCGTGGCGGCCTGCAGCGCGTGTGGCGCGCCGCGGGCTATTCCTGGGCCGGCCTGCGTTCGGCCGTGCGCCATGAGGCCGCCTTCCGGCAGGAACTGGCCCTGGGCCTGCCCCTGCTGCTGCTGGCCTGGGTGCTGGCGCCCACGCGCTGGCAGGCGCTGGCGCTGTCGGCGTCGATCGTGCTGGTGTGGCTGGTCGAGCTGCTGAATTCAGCCGTCGAAGCCCTGGCCGACGCAGTGTCGGCCGACAGCCACCCGCTGCTGGGCCGCGCGAAGGACCTGGGCAGCGCGGCGGTGTTCCTGTCGCTCGCCCTGTGCGTGGCGACCTGGGCGGTTGTGTTTTGGCCTTGAGGTGCCTGCGCGCTCAGTCGCCGCGCAAATGCGCGTCGTCGTTCCAGCCCACCAGGGTGAAGCCGCTGCCGCTGAACAGCACGCGGTTGATGCGCGCGTTGTCGGTCAGCCAGCTGCGCGGGGCCTGCAGGTCCTGGTGCGTGGCGGCGCGGTACAGGCAGTCCAGCAGCCCGCCATGGGCAAACACGGCCAGCACCTGGCCCGGGTGGCGCTGGCACAGCCGGGTGTAGGCGGCCACGCTGCGGGCGTGGAATTCGACCAGGGTCTCGCCGCCGGGCGGGCCGAAGCCGGGGTCGCGCCGGCGCCAGGCCACGGCGTCTTCGGGCCAGCGGTTATGCAGTTCGTCGTAGCTGCAGCCCTGCCAGACGCCGAAGTGGCGTTCGCGCAAGCTCTCATCCAGCGTCACCGGCAGGCCTGTCAGCGCGGCAAAGGGGGCGGCGGTGTCGGCGGCGCGCTGAAGGTCGCTGCTGTAGACGTGCTGGATGCCGGCGTCCAGCAGCGCGTGGGCCAGGCGTTCGGCCTGCCAGCGGCCGGTGGCGTTCAGCGGCGTGTCCAGCTGGCCCTGGATGCGCTGCTCGGCGTTCCAGGCGGTTTCGCCATGGCGCAGCGCGATGAGCTGGGTGACGTCGGCCACGCGCCTAGACGCCCATGTCGATGAGCCGCTGGTTCAGCGTGTAGGTGCCCGAGAACGTGGCTTCGCCCAGCACGCGGCCGGCCAGCTTTTCGCGCACCTGCGGGCCGGTGAAGGCGCCTTCCACGCCCAGCCGCGGCAGCGACACGGCGTAGAGCGTGAACACGTAGTGGTGCACGAGCGAATCGTTGAAGGGCGGAAAGGGGCCGTCGTAGCCGAAGTACTGCCCGGCCATGTCGGCATGGCCGGCGAACCAGCCGGTGTAGTCGTTCAGCCCCTGGCGCGCACCCTGCGGGGTGTGCGGCCCGGGCTTGCCGCGTGGCGTGAAGCCACGGCTGTACTGGCCTTCGGCGATCTCGCTGGGCTGCGGCGGCAGGTCCACCAGCACCCAGTGGAAGAAGTCGACGCGCGGCAGGTCGACGGGCACTTCACGGCCGGGCTGGTTGACGTCGTCGCCGCGGCTGGGCACGTCGAAGTCGTGGCACACCAGCACCACCGACTGCGTGCCCGCGGGCAGCTCGTCCCAGGCCAGGTGCGGGTTGAGGTTGTCGCTGAAGGTGGCGCCACCCTGCCCGTCCGGGCGGCCTGCGGCATAGCGCGCGGGGATGCGGTCCCCGTTCGTCCAGCTGTTGCTCCAGAGTTTCATGGGCGGTGTCCTTCTTGGCGGGTGGGCAGGGGCGTGCTGTGGCGGGGTGGTGTGCAAAAGGGCTGTGCAGGGCCGGTGGGCCAGGCGGTCAGAGCAGGCGGCAGACCAAGCCGTCAGACGCCCCACACCACCGGCTGGCCGGCGGCATGCGACTGGCGCAACATGTCCACCATCGGCCACAGGCGCTGGCGCAGGCTGACGGCGGGCTCGGCGGCCTTGTCGTCCGGGCCGGAGTCGCGCGCGGCCTGGCCGGTAGCGGACTTGGCCGCGGATTCAGCAGCGATGGCGGCTTCCAGCATGGCCAGGACGGCCGGCATGGCGGCGACTTCGATGATGCCGCGGGCAGCAGGTGCGCGCCCCAGCAGCTGCATCAGCTGGTCACCCTGCGGCCCCAGCATGATCAGGTCGCCGGTGGCCTGGCTCTTGAACTTGTAGATCACGGTGCGGCCATCCTTCGCGCAAAGCCGTGATTGTGCGGCCAGGGGGGCGGCAGGCCATGGCCCCGCAGCTGCGGGGCGGCGCCGCGCGGCTGGCCGGGCCGTTCAGCCGCGCACCAGGCGGATGCGGCGCTGGCTGCCGCCGCGGTCGGGGCCGATGGCGCTGGGCGCGGCCACGGGTTCGCGCGGCGGGCCCAGCAGGCGTTCGAAGCTCAGGCTGTCGACACCAGGCGAAAACAGGAAGCCCTGGAATTCGTCGCAGCCCGCGTCCAGCAGGAACTGGCGCTGGCCTTCGGTTTCCACGCCTTCGGCGATGACCTTCATGCCCAGCGCCTGCGACATCTGCAGGATCGCGCGCACGATGCCAGCGTCGCTGTCGTCAGTGGGCAGGCCGCAGACGAAGCTGCGATCGATCTTCAGCTTGTGGATCGGAAAGCGCTTCAGGTAGGCCAGGCTGGAATAGCCGGTGCCGAAGTCGTCGATCGACAGCTTCACGCCCAGTTGCGCCAGCGCGCCCAGGCGCAGCAGGGCGTCGGCGGCGTCGTGCACCAGGATGCTTTCGGTCAGTTCCAGTTCCAGCAGGTGCGGCGGCAGCCCGCTGACGGCCAGCACGTTGGCCACGCGGTCGACGAAGTGGGCCTGCTGGAATTGCAGCGCCGAGACGTTCACCGCCACCGGCATGGCATAGCCGCGCTGGTGCCACAGCGCGGCCTGGCGCACGGCCTGCGACAGCACCCAGTCGCCGATGGGCACGATGAAGCCGGTGTCTTCGGCCACCGGGATGAAGCGCCCGGGCGAGACTTCGCCCAGTTCGGGGTCGCGCCAGCGCAGCAGGGCTTCTGCGCCGACGATCGCGCCATCGCTCATCCGTACCTGGGGCTGGAAGTGCAGGCGGAAGCGGTTGCTCACCAGAGCCTGACGCATGGCGTGGTCCAGCCGCATGTGCGAACGGCGGTCGCCTTCGGCACGGGCCTGGTGCAGCCGGAAGTTCGCGCGCCCGGCCTGCTTCACGCCGCGCATTGCGCTCTCGGCGTGGCGCACCAGGTCGTCGATGCTGCTGCCGTGGCTGGGGAACAGCGCCATGCCGATGCTGCAGGTCAGCGTGAACTGCGCGCCGTCCAGGTTGCAGGGCTGGGCCACCACGTTCAGCAAGCGGCGCGCGCTGGCTTCGGCGGCAATGCCGTCGGCCGGCGACAGCAGCACCGCGAACTGGTCGCCGCCGATGCGCGCCAGCAGGTCGTGTTCGCGCAGGCAGCCCTGCATGCGCTGGCCCACGTCCAGCAGCACACGGTCGCCGACGTCGTGGCCCAGGCTGTCGTTGATCTGGCGGAAGTGGTCCAGGTCCACCACCAGCAGCGCGAAGGGGCGGTTCGACAGCTTGGCCGCGCTGGCCACTTCACCGAAGCGCTGGCCCAGGCGGCGGCGGTTGGGCAGGCCGGTGAGCGCGTCGCTGTAGGTCAGGGCTTCGATGCGTTCGTCGGCCGCCAGGCGTTCGGTCAGGTCGCGGAAGCTCCACACCCGGCCGCTGGCCTGGCCGTCGTCGAACAGCGGGCGCGTCACGCGTTCCACCACCTGGCCGCTGCGCAGGCGCAGGCGGTCGCTGGCGTGCAGCAGGGCCGCTTCGTTCAGCGTCGCCAGTCGCTGCTGGTAGTCGGCACTGTCGACCACGTGGTCCACCAGCCAGGCGTGCACAGCCTGGTCGTCGTGCTGCTGCAGCAGGTCCAGCGGCAGGCCCCAGATCTGCGCGAAGCGGCGGTTGAAAGCGCGGATACGGCCGAACAGGTCCGTCACCAGGATGCCGTCGGCCGTGCTTTCCAGCGTCGCCTGCAATTCCGACAGCAGCGATTCGCGCTCGCGCTCGGCGCACTCTTCGGCGCTGCGGTCGCGCAGCATCACCAGTGCATGGTGTTCGCCCACCAGGCCGATGCTGCGGCTGGCATGCAGCTGGCGGCCGTCGGCCGTGGCCACCACGGTGTCGGACAAGAGGCTGCCGCGTTCGCCGTGGGCGCAGGCGTCCCAGAAGGCCATGTCTTCGGGCGAAGCCGCCAGCAGCAGTGCCGATTCGCCCACCAGTTCGGCGTGGCTGCGGCCGAAGAGCTGGGCTGCGCTGTCGTTGGCGGCCACCACGCGCTGGTCGGCCAGCGCCACCAGCCAGGCAGCATGCGGCAGGCCGTGCAGCAAGGCCTGCCAGCCAGCGGCCGCGGCGTCAGCGCTGACCCCGGGCTTCGCAGGCATGGCAGGCGGATTCACGCTGCGGCGGCCTGCCGCAGCGCGGGCGCCGACAGGGCTTCGAAGTAATAGGCCACGCGCGGCCGCGGGTCCAGGTATTCCAGCGCCGCAGGGGGCAGCTTGGACGCCACCAGGCTGCGGCGGATGCCGATGTCCGGCGCGTCTTCCAGGTTCAGCAGCAGGGCTTCTGAACGCGGCACGCGCGGGTCGTGCACCAGCACGCGGGGTTTGAGCGGGCGCGATGAATTCACGCCCACCACCATGGCGTAGCGGTCGTCGGTGAGCTGCACCAGCGACCCAGCCGGGTACACGCCCATCATGCGGATGAAGGCCGACAGCACGTTGGCATCGAAACGGTTGCGGCCCTGCGCGAACAGCATCGACACGGCTTCGTGCGGCGTCAACGGGTGCACACGCGCCGGCGGGTTGCACAGGTTGTCGTAGCGGTTGACGATGGCCACGATGCGCGCTGGCGCCGTCATCTTGTCGGCCGTCAGCTTGTGCGGGAAGCCGCTGCCGTCGGCGTGTTCGTGATGCTGGGCGATCACCGCCAGCGCACCGGCCGACAGCCCCAGCCGCTTGCCCTGGGCCACGCCGCGCGCCACGTGGTCGCGGTAGCCGGCCATTTCAGCGGCGGTGAATTGGTCGTCGACATGGCGCAGCCGTTCGGGCACGTCGAGCTTGCCGATGTCGTGCATCAGCGCGCCCACGCCCAGGTCCAGCAGATCGGCTTCGGGCAGCTTCAGCGCGCGGCCGATGAGCATGGCCATCACCGACACGTTCAGTGCGTGCGCGGCGGTGCGGTCGCCGCCGGCGCCGTTCACCAGCCGGATGGCGATGTCGTCTTCCACCAGCAGCTCGTCCAGCATGCCCTGCGCCAGGGTCTGGCTGCACTGCAGGGCGGCGTCCGGCCGCGTACCCAGGCTGGCGGTGACTTCGCGCCAGCTGCGCACGGCTTCGCCGTAGTGGCGTTCGCAGCGCTGCACGGCTTCGCGCTGGGCGCTCAGAGCGCGGCGACGGTCTTCCTGGGCTTCGCTGGCGGCCGTGGTGGCCGCGGCCTGGGCGGCAGGCGTGACCGATGTCACGGCATCGCCCGGCGTGGCTGCCAGGGTGGGCTTGTTGGCTGCTGCGGGCAGGCCGTCGCCCGCCGCGTCGCCCAGATCACTCTTCTCGGGCGACCACTGCACTTCCTTCAGGCCCAGCCCGCGCAGCGTGGCCAGCTGCGACTCGCTGCCGATGCGGAAGGCCGAGCGCGGAAACGGATGCGACAGCCAACCCCCTTCGAGGTGGACAAACATGCCGACGCGCACTTTGTCGACGGCGATGGTGCTGGGCATGGCGTTCCTGCAGCGGGGAGGGGGCCACCCCGCGCGGCCCCGACAGCCTGTTTTCGGGCCGGGCCTGGCAGAACTTGAGGCCGCCCCCGATGGCACGCACCAAGAAAAAGGGGCCCCGTCTTTGCAGACGGGGCCCCGTGCGTGACAGCAGACGGCCTGGCGGCCGGCCTGCTGCAGGCGTTTACTTCAGGTGCTGGCTGATCTTTTTGGTCAGCTCGAACATCGACACCTGGGCCTGGTCGACCACGGCCTTGAGCTTGGCGTCGGCGTTGATCAGGGTCTTCTTGGCGGCGTCCTGCAGCTTGTTCTTCTTGATGTATTCCCAGACCTTCTTCGTCACCTCGGTGCGCGGCAGCGGCTTGTCGCCCACCAGCGCGGCCAGCGCGGCGCTGGGCGTCAGGGCCTTCATGAAGGCGGCACTGGGCGTGCGCTTCTTCGCCGGGGCGGCGGCCTTCTTGACGGCGGCCTTTTTCGCCGGGGCGGCCTTCTTGGCCGGTGCTGCCTTCTTCGCCGGGGCCGCCTTCTTCGCGGCGGCCTTCTTTGCCGGTGCGGCCTTCTTTGCAGGAGCCTTCTTCGCAGTTGCCATTTGGAATTTCTCCGTCAGTTGTTGAGTGACATGCCGGCAGGCCTGTGGCCCTTTGCTGTACGTGTTTGACGTACGCGTTGAGCGTGCGTGTTGACGTTCGTGTGGCCCGCCTTGGCCGAACCTGCAGGTGCAGGTGCGTCACTGGCTTTGTGCAGGTGCTTGCCGAGCAAGCGCGATCGTACTGCGTGCCACGGGCCTGGAGAAGGCGTTTTCCTAGGAGAAACGCGCTGATTCACCTGGGAAAGTGCGTTCAGATGCGCGCACGCCACGCTATGCTGGGCGCATGAAGATCATCGTGCGTTGGATATTGCTCGCAGCAGCCTTGCTGCTGGTGGCCCACCTGTACCCGGGCGTGCAGGTGGCCAGCTTCACTTCGGCCCTGATTGCGGCCCTGGTGCTGGGCCTGTTGAACACCCTGGTGCGGCCGCTGCTGGTGCTGCTGACGCTGCCCGTCACGCTGATCACGCTGGGGCTGTTCCTGTTCGTCATCAACGCGCTGATGTTCTGGGCCGCCGCTTCAGTACTGCAGGGTTTCAACGTCACCGGCTTCACCGCGGCCCTGATCGGGTCGCTGCTGTACAGCCTGTGCGCAATGGTCATCGACG
This sequence comes from Rubrivivax sp., assembly GCA_027485165.1. Taxonomy (GTDB): domain Bacteria; phylum Pseudomonadota; class Gammaproteobacteria; order Burkholderiales; family Burkholderiaceae_C; genus Rubrivivax. Next base: position 59,967 of record JAIXRN010000003.1, on the reverse strand, counting down.
TCGCCACCGAACGCCTGTTCAGCCGCGGCACCTGAAGCCACGAGCAGCCACCTGAAGCCGCGCCAGGCGCGGCAGGAACAGGAGACACGGCTGACGGGCTACTTGCCGCCGCGCGCTTCGATCACCAGTTGCCGGCGTTCGGCCACCAGCTGCCGCAGCCGGGCGTCGATGACCGATGCCTCGATGAATTCCTGCCCGGCCACGTTGCGCGACTGGCCCTGCGCGGCGCGCAGCCGGTCGATGGCACCGGTCAGGTCGCCGACTGCGGCACGCGCTTCGGCCGAAGCGCGCAGGGCGCGCAACTTCAGGCCCGCGGCGTCGGCGGTGGCGGCCAGCTGTTCCCAGGCTGCGCCATCGGTCGGCTGGTCGGCCACCCAGGTCTGCAGGTCTTCGGTCACGCGGCGCAGGTCGGCAGCGGCAGCGCTGGGGTTGTCACGGCCCCACTGCAGCGCTGCGCGGCCGCGCAGCAGCAGCGCCGGGCGTGGGGTGACGCCGGGCTTGTCCACGGTCGGCAAGTCGGCCAGGGTCTGCACCGCCGCGCCGGCATCGCCGCGCGCCAGCAGCAGCTCGGCCTTCAGCAGCAGCAGGCTGCGTTCGGCCATCGGTTCACGCGGGCTGGCGCTGCGCGCCAGGCGCAGGGCTTCTTCCAGCGCAGGGGCAGCGCTTGCCATGCGCGCCGAGTCTTTCAACAGCGCGGCGGCCATCGCGCCGGCGTAGCTGGCAGCCAGGCGTTCGGCCAGCGCGGGAGACGATGTCTCGCCCCGCACCAGCCGCTGCAAGCCCTGCGCGCTGGTGTCCATCAGCACACGCGCGCGGGCCTGCATCAGCGCATGCGCCAGCGGCGGCGAAGGCGGGGCGCTGCCGGGCACCAGGGTGCGCGAACGCGCTTCGGCGATGCGGTCGATGGTGAGCGGGTGGCTGCGCAGGTACGGGAAGTTGCCCGCGTCGTTCAACCGGTTAGCCACTTCCATGCGTTCGAACATCTCGCCCATGCCGGCCGTGGCGTAGCCAGCTGAGCCGAGCAGGCCGTAGCCGATGCGGTCGGCTTCGCGTTCCATGTCGCGCGAGAAGTTCAGCTGGCCCTGGATGGCCGCGGCCTGGCCACCGGCAATCGACGCGTTCACCACGTCAGCGCTGGCCCCGCGCGAAGCCGCCAGGATGCCCAGCAGGATGGCTGCCAGCCCGACCATCGACGACCGCGCGCCCGGCGCGATGCTGCGCGCGATGTGGCGCTGCGTGAGGTGCGCCAGTTCGTGCGCCAGCACTGATGCCAGCTGGTCGCGGCTGGTGGTGACGCCGATCAGCCCCAGGTGCACGCCCACGAAGCCGCCCGGCAAGGCAAAGGCGTTGACGCTGCGCTCGCTCAGCAGGAAGCTTTCGTAGGCGAAATACGCTGCAGTGTCGGCGTCGATGTCGCCACGCTGGCGCGCGGCCAGCACCAGCGGCGCCCACAGCGACTGCAAGTAGTCCAGCAGCACCGGGTCGTCCAGATAAGTGGGGTCGCGCCGGCCTTCGCGCATGATGGATTCGCCGATGCGCTTTTCGTCAGACACGCTCAGGTCGGCATTGGCGCTTTCGCCCAGTGCCGGCAGCCGCACCTGGGCCAGGGCTGGCGCTGGCAAGGCACAGGCCAGGGCCAGAACGGCCGCCAGCACGCGCTGCCCGCGGGCAGGGCGTGGCAGACAACCGGGCAAGCCTTCGGGCAGGTAAGGGTTCATGCGGGCAGTCACGGGCAGCTTCATGGCGGGGTGGGAGTGTCCGCCAGGGGCCAACGTTCCGTCGGTGCGCTACCGGGGTTCCACGGGACAATCATGACACCCCCATGTTGCTGAAGGTTGCTGCTGCACGATGAAGCCCGAAGTCCAGAACGACGGCACTGCGCCGCTGACCCATTTCGACGCCCAGGGCCAGGCCCATATGGTGGACGTCAGCGCGAAGGCCGAAACGCACCGCGTGGCGCGCGCCACGGGCAGCATCCGCATGCTGCCGGCCACTTTCCAGCTCATCGCTCAGGGTCAGGCGAAAAAGGGCGACGTCATCGCCGTGGCGCGCATCGCCGCCATTCAGGGCGCCAAGCGCACCGCCGACCTGGTGCCGCTGTGCCACCCGCTGCCCATCACGCGCGTGACGGTCGACTTCACGCTGGACGAAGCCGCCAGCAGCGTGCATTGCAGCGCGCAGGTGGAAACCTTCGGTCGCACGGGCGTGGAAATGGAAGCGCTGACCGCCGTGCAGGTGGGCCTGCTGACGGTCTACGACATGTGCAAGGCCGCCGACCGCGGCATGGTGATGGAAGGCATCCGCGTGCTGCACAAGAGCGGGGGCAAGAGCGGGGACTGGGTGGCCGCGTAACGGGCGATGCGCCACCGCGCGCATCCCACAACGGCCCGCTGCAAGACCCGATCAGCCCGCCTCAGTCGGCCGCCAGGTAGCGCCGCCAGGGCACGGCCGGCTGTTCGGGGCCGCAGGGAAAAGGCACCGCCGACGCCGGCGCCTGGCAGGCATCGAACAAGGCCTTCGATTCAGGCCGGCGAAATTCACGCAGGCGCTGCGCCAGCTGCCAGGCTTCGGCGGGCCGGCCCTGCGCCGCCAGATGGCGCGCCCAGGCCAGCTTCAGCCGGGTGTCCAGCAGGTAGTGCGTGGCGCGGTCGAACGCGGCCTGCGGGTCGGGCACGGCAGCGCCGGCGGTGGCCGCCGCGTAGTCGGCATGGTGGGCGAAGAACACGCTGCGCTGGCCATCGGAGATGCGTTGCGCCAGCGGCGCGTCGCCCGCGCTGGCGCGGAAGATGGCCACCACGCTGCGGTAGTCGGCCACCGCAAAGCCGGTTCCCAGCACCAGGGCCACGGCGCCCAGCAGCAGCGCAAATGACGGGCGCGCCGGCAGAAGCAAGGGATCGGGCGGCGTGGCCTCTACCCTCGGTACACCCGGTACACCCGGTACACCCGGTACACCCGATGCACCGGACGCCCCAGCCGCCCAGTCCACGCCCGGCAGACCAGGCAGGGCAAAGCCCCAGGCCCAGGCCGTGGGCAGCAGGAAATAGGCATACCACAGCGGGTATTCGAGCAAGCTGTGCAGCCCCACCATCAGCACCAGCATCAGCGCGCAGCGCCGGGCAAAGCGCAAAGCGGCGGCGGGGTCGGGGCCGACGGTGGGGCTGGGGCCACCGACAAGCTCGGCCCCGGGCCCGCGGGCCCAGGCCTGCGCCGCCGCGCGCCACAGCGCCCACAACAGCAGGGCCAGCGTGGCGCCACCCAATGGCAAGCCCATTTCCACCAGCAGCTGCAGCGGCAGGTTGTGCGTGTGGTCGAAGAAGGCCGTGGGCCGGCCGGGAAAGGGCGTCAGCGACCAGGCGAAGTTGAATTCGCCCCAGCCCACGCCCGCCCAGGGCTGCTGCGCGATCAGCGACAGCGTGTTGGCCCAGATGCCAAAGCGCGAACTGGAGATGTCGGTTTCCGCCAGCCGCGCGGCGCCGCCGAATTCCAGCCCCGACCACTTCGCCCACAGCGCCGCCGCCACCCAGGCCAGGCCGTAGAGCAGCGGCGCGGCCAGCAGCAGCGCGCGCGTGCTGCGCTGCAGCCGGCGGTCCAGCAGGCCCCACAGCGCCAGCAACAGCACGCTGACCAGGCCCGTGCGCGAAGCCGTCAGCACGATCGCGGCCACCATCAGGCCCAGCCAGGGCGCGGCCCAGCGCAAGCGCAGGCGGCGCAGTTCCAGCAGGCCCGCCACGGCCACGCAGCCCCAGGTGAGCACGCTGCTCAGGTGGTTGGGCTGGCGCAGGTTGCCCACCGCGCGGCCGGGGTAGCTTGACGCGGCCAGCCAGTTGCCGTCTGCCCAGCCCGGGGCGAACACCTGCACGGCTGCCACCGCCACGTTCAGCAGCCCGGCGATGGCCAGCGCCCAGCAGAAGGCCAGGAACAGCGGCAAGGCGTCGGGCCGCTGCCGCGCGCCCGCCCCGGCCAGCAGCAGCAGCGCCGCGGCGGCCAGCAGGGCCAGCGCCGACAGCGCCAGACTGGCCGGCAGCGCCCCCGGCCCCCAGGACCCGACCACCGACAAGGCCATCAACCCCAGCGCGGCCAGCACCGCAGCCAGGCCGGCCCCGGGGCCCGAACCAGGCCGCGCGGCTGGCCGGGGTACCCGCCACACCGGCCACGCCGGCTGCGACAGCATCACCCACAGCCCCCACAGCGCCAGCGCCAGTGCCTGGTTCAGGAACGTCGCCGAAGGCGACACGTTGTAGGCCAGCAGGGTGGGCGCCGCGGCAGCCAGGGTGGCGCTGAGCACGAATGCACGTGGCAGGGACGGCGCCTGCGCAGGGGCCAGCGGGGGCGGGAAAGTGGCAAGCAAGGTAGGGTCAAGAAGCGCCGGCAGCCGCGCATGCTAAGGGGCATACGGGGGGAACGGACGGCTCGATGGCGCCCTGGCCGTGCGGGCCGCCCATGTGGCGGCTAGGCGGGAAGCTGCCGGCCTTGTGCAGGCCTTGTGCAGGCCGTCTTCCGTGTTCGGCTGGCCTGCGCCCTGCACCCGTCCGCTGACGGCGGTGTGGCCATGGCGGGCGGCCCGCCTACCAGCCATCGATGGCGGCGAAGCCACGCAGGTCGCCGTTGCGCCGATCGACCAGAACGATCCAGTCGGAATGGGTGCGAGACTGCAGCGGCAGGAAGCCGAGTTGATCGGCGGTTAACCCGGACTTTGCGACGGCGGCGTCGAGCTGGGCCATTTCAGCTGCAGGACGCTTTTTCAGGGCATCCAGCGGCTGGAGTTCAGCGATCACCGCGCTGCGGTGTTGGTCGTAGGGTTCCCAGCGGGATGGGCGCAAGGAAGGATGAAGGCCCTCCATCGATTGCTTGAGGCTGTCGACGAAGTCCGGGTCGGTGTTCTTCGTCAGCCGCGCGGCGATGGTGACGGGGCCAAGATGGCTGAGCTGGCCCAGGCCATGTTGCGCTTGCGGCAGCGTCTTGGTGTCGATTTCGGCCGCGCTGACCACGCGGAAACGGTTGCCCTCGAAGGACAGGAAAACAGGTCGGGCGGCATGAACGGTGTACAGGCCGTAGGCCAGGGCACCCAGCTGCAGTGCCGCCACGATGGCCAGGTCGCGTATCAATTCAGCGCGTGGCTTGCTGGGGCTGTACAGGACCAGCGTGAGCACCGGGCCGATGACCACGTCAACGGCGACCAGCAGCGTGAACAGCTCGCGTCCGCCCGAGACGGCGCGGAACGGGTACGGGTACCAGATGGTGAAGACCAGCCACGCGACCAGCGCCGCGACGGCGACGCTGATGGCCAGGTGCAGGCCGGCAGCAGGCAGGGCCAGGCGCAAGCGACGGATCAGGTTCATCGGAAGGCGTGGAGCAGAAACGACGAAGAGCGCCGAGGCGCTCTTCGTCAGGTCAGGCCAGGGACTGGCTTACTTGCACTCGGACGGAGCGAAGCGGGTGGGCAGCGTGCCGGCGGTCTGGCCGACGGCAACGGTCGCGCCCACAGCGGCGCAACGCCACTTCACCGAATCTTGCGGGGGGGTGAAAGCAGCCGTGCCGGTGGGCAGGGCGGTGCCGGGCAGGGCTGCGCCGGTGTACGGCGCGATCGTCAGCGTGCCGTTGCCAGCAGCGGCGGTGGTGGTCACCGTGATGATGCCGGTGGCGGCGGCGATGGCGACGCTGGTGACGTTGCGCGAAGCTGTCGGCGCGTTGTAGCCGAAGCTGTAACCACCAGCGTTCGAGTTCGGGTTGCCCGAAGACAGGATGTCCTGGACGTTGATCTTGGCGGAGGAAGCCAGGCTCAGCGCTTCAGAGACGCGGGCGCGGACGGTGTAGTCCTGGTAAGCCGGCAGCGCGACGGCTGCCAAGATGCCGATGATGGCCACGACGATCATCAGTTCGATCAGCGTGAAACCGCGCTTGACGGTGCGTTGGATACGGTTCATTGAATTGCTCCAGAAGGGCTGTTGGGGGGTGAGACCCTTCACTTATCGCAGGGGCCGTGCCAGGGGTGAATCGGCGGTTTGGGCCCTGATTCGCGTGCTGTTCGTCACATCGGCTGACAAGTTTTGTCAGTCGGTCCGCCAGCCCCGCGGCCCGGGGCGGCCAGGTGTGACGCAACGGGTCACACCTGGCGGTGCGCTGAACTTCCCGTCAGCCCCCCATCACCTGCCCGGTCTGCAGCGCGCTGATCCGGTGGCGGCTGGCCTGGGCGCCGATCTCGGCCATCACGGCTTCCACTTCGCCAGGCTTGATGTGGGTGATGTAGACGTCGGCCGGGTAGGCCAGCTTGTCCAGTTCCAGCTTCAGCTTCGCGGGGCACAGGTGCTGGCTGATGGTGGCCACGGCGTGTTCGTCGTCGCGGAAGGCGGTTTCGATCACCAGCGCGCCCACGGGCAGCTGGGCCAGGCGTTGCCACAGCGCCGGGTTGGGGCCGGTGTCGCCGGTGAAGACCCAGGCGCCGCCGCCGGGCGTGGCCCCCAGCACGGCGTAGCCCACGGCCGGCACGGTGTGGGCGGCGGGCAGCACTTCGATGCGGTGGCCAGCCACTTCCAGCACGTCGCCCAGGGCCAGGGCGCGGAAGGCCAGCACCGGCTGGGCGGGGGTGGGCAGGCGCGTGAAGTCGGGCCAGATCAGGCCGTTGAACATGTGCGTGCGCAGCACGTCGATGGTGGCCGCCAGCGCGTGCACCACCACCGGTGGGCGCTGCGCGGCGGTGCGCCGGCGGGCCACGCTGTCGGCCAGCAGGCCAATGGCCAGCACGTGGTCCAGGTGCGAATGGGTGACGAAGATGTGGTCGACAGCCGAGAGCTCGTCCAGCGTCAGGTCGCCCACGCCAGTGCCGGCGTCGATCAGGATGCAGCCGTCGACCAGGAAGGACGTGGTGCGGCTGCCGGCGGCAATCGATCCCGAACAGCCGAGCACGCGGATCTTCATGGGGCTGAAAGGTAGAGGGGTTGGTGCGAGGCCAGGCGCCGGGCAGGACCACCGCCGGCGGCGTCTATCGTGAAGCCAGCGCGCCCGCCGCGCAAGGCAGCCTGACGCAGTTTCCCCCAACTAATGGATAGCCCCAGTGGGCGCGCGTGAAAGGCGTCACAAGCCGCCGTCAACGAAGAGCGCCGGCCAAGGCCGGCGCGAAAGCGCCCGGCCTACCGGTAGATGAACTGCATCTGCGTGCCGGCGAGTTCGATCACGTCGCCGTTGCGCAGGGGCACGGAATCGCCGACCAGGGGCGAGCCGTTGATGCTGGGCTTGGTGGCGCCTTCCACATGGGCGAAAGCGTAGCCGGTGGGCCGTTTGGTGATGCTGGCCACCTGCACGCCAGGCTTGCCGACCGTGGTGACGATCTTGGTCAACACCACTTCGCGCCCGGCCGCGGCACCGTTCAACACCTTGATGAGTGCAGCCGATGTACCGGCCGCTGCACCCGCAGATGCGCTGCCGGCAACGGCGGACGCACCGTAGACCGGCGCAGCGGCAGGCGCAGGGGCGGCTGCGCCCAGGCCCAGCCCGGGGTGGCCCGTCTGCATGACGTTCTGCGACGCATAAGGCGGCGGTGCATGCGGGGCCGGCGCATGGCTGCCGGGCGGCCGCATGATCAATGTCTTTTCGTAGTCGCTGTTGTCGTCGACCAGGTACTTGATCTTGTACTTGCCGATCTCGACCGTGTCGTTGTGCGTGAGCAGCTGCTTCTTGATGGCTTTACCGTTGATATAGGTGCCATTGGTGCTGTTCAGGTCTTCGATGAAGACGTCGGCACCCACCATCTGCAGCACGGCGTGTTCGCCGCTGACCGCCAGGTTGTCGATCACGATGTCGTTGTACGGCCGCCGACCCAGGGTGGTCTTGTCCTTGGTGATCTGGACTTCCTTGATGACGACCCCGTCGAGCGAAACGACCAGCTTGCCCATGCACGAGACCTCGTTGCTGCAGGTTGCCGGCAGCAACCCACGAGACGCCTTGTCGCGTCGGTTCTTGTCTTCAGGGGACGTGGGCCACGCTCAACGGCGGAACGGCCACCACGACTTCGCCGATGCGTTTGCGCCGCCGGAGGCACGCACCAGAATCACGGAGATATTATCCTTACCGCCTGCATCATTGGCCGCCGCGATCAGTGCACGACTGGTCCTTTCCAACGATTCCTGCGCATCTGGCGCCAGCAGCAACTGGGCAATCTGCGCGTCGTCCAGCATGTCGGACAGGCCGTCGGAACACAGCAGGAACAGGTCGTCGCCCTGCAGATCGTGCTGGTGGGTTTCCAGCAGCACGGTGTCTTCCACGCCGACGGCACGCGTGACCAGGTTCTTGTTGGCGGAAAACGCCGCCTGTTCAGGCGTGATCAGCCCAGCGTCGATCTGTTCCTGCAGCAGGGAATGGTCGCGGGTCAACTGCTGCAGCCGCCCTGCGCGCAGCCGGTAGCAGCGCGAGTCGCCCACATGCCCCAGCAGCAGCTTGCCGTCGCGGAACACCGCCACCACCAGGGTGGTGCCCATGCCGGCATATTGCGGGTGGGTGTTGCTGGCGCTGTAGATGGCGCGGTTGGCGTTGTCCACGCAGATGTCCATGGCGCGGCGCACTTCGGCGTCGCTGGCCTGGCTGCTGGCTTCGCGCAGCCAGCGGCCGAGTTCGGTACGGATGAAGCTGGTGGCCATATTGGCGGCCACTTCGCCCGCGTTGTAGCCGCCCATGCCGTCGGCCAGCACAGCCAGGGCCGCGCCGGGGTCGATGGCGACCGAATCTTCGTTGTTGCTGCGCGCCCGGCCAGCGTCGACGGCGGCGTGCATGTCGACCATGGGGGCGGGCGCGGGTGTCGTGGGGGCCAAGGCAGGGGGGCGGTGAAGTCGCGGCGAAAGACAGCGGGAGGCAGCAAAAGAGGGCAGCAAATGGCCGTGCGGCAGGTGTCACCCCACCACGGGGCGCTGGCACAGAACCCGCGCGGCCCCGCACGCCTGAAGGATGGTGTGAATTGTGCGCCCGAACCAGCTCGCTACCCCCGCGGGCAGAAGGTTCAGCGTGACATCGCACCGCCCGGCCAGGCCAGGCGCAAGCTGCGCAGCCGGCCGGCCACGCGCGAACCGTCGGCCAGGCGTTGTGCGGGGCGGGTGGCCAGCAGTTCGGCCAGCAGCTCGGCCAGCGCGTCGGGGGTGTGGGGCTTCAGGCTGCGCAGGTCGGGCGCCGGGTCTTGTGCCGCGCGCTTGAGCAGTTCACCCAGGTTGCTGGTATCGAAGGGCAGCCGCGCGCTGAGCAGTTCGAACAGGATGACGCCCAGGGCGTAGAAGTCGCTGCGTTCGTCGGGCCGGGCACCGGCCAGCAGTTCGGGCGCCATGTATTGCGGCGTGCCCAGCATCAGCCCTGTGCGGGTAGCGGTCGCGTCGTCGCTGCGCGCCAGGCCGAAGTCGACGATCTTCAGCGTGTCGCTGGGCCAGTCGACCAGCACATTGGCAGGCTTCAGGTCGCGGTGCACCACGCGCTGGCTGTGGGCATGGGCCAGCGCCAGGGCGATGCGCTGGCCGGTGCGCAGCACGGCGGGTTCGGGCAGCAACCGCGCGGGTTCGGTGTAACGCTGCAGCGAACTGCCCGGCGCCAGTTCCATGGCCAGCCAGGCCTGGCCTTCGTAGCTGCCGGCTTCCAGCACCTGCACGATGTCCGGGTGGTTCAGGCGCTGGGCGGTGCGGGCTTCGGCTTCGAAGCGGCTGCGCGCCTCGGCGCCGGCCAGGCTGCTTTCACCGCGTGGCTGCAGGGCGAAGATCTTCAGCGCCACCAGGCGGTTGAAGCTGCGGTCGTGTGCCGCGTAGACACGGGCATGGGCGCCGCTGCCCAGCAGGCGCAGCAGGTCGAAGCGGTCTGCAAAGCGCAGACGCCGGCTGGGCGGGCGGGTGGGCTGGCCCATGCGGGGCGGGGGCTGGGCTCGCAGCGTTGGAAGGCAGCGGGAAGGCGCCGCGTGGGCGCGTGCCGCCTGGCGTCAGTGCGCAGCGCCCGCAGACGCGGAACGCCGCTTGATGAACATGCCGATCGCCAGCACCAGCAGCGCACCGGCCACGCCCGCGCCGTAGCGCACGGCGGCCTGCACTTCGGGGGCCTTGCCGGCCACGATGTCGCCGGCCAGCGGCATGTAGGGCACGACGGCCGGGTCGGTGACGGCCATGGTGCCGGCAATCCAGCCCAGCAGCATGCCGCCCAGGGTGATGATCATCGGGAACCGATCCATCAGCTTGATCACCAGCTGGCTGCCCCAGACGATGATGGGAATGCTGACCAGCAGGCCGAAGATGACCAGGGCCATCTGGTGTTCGCCCGCGCCCTGCGCCGCGCCGGCAATCGCGATGACGTTGTCGACGCTCATCACCAGGTCGGCCACGATGATGGTCTTGATGGCGGCAAACAGCTTGTCGGAAGCGGCGATGTCGCCGTGCCCGTCTTCTTCTGGCGCCAGCAGCTTGACGCCGATCCACACCAGCAGGATGGCCCCCACCAGCTTCAGGAAGGGAATGGCCAGCAGGGTGAGCGCGAAAAAGATGAGGATGACGCGCAGGATGATGGCGCCCGCGGTGCCCCAGAGGATGCCCTTGGTGCGCATGTCGGGCGGCAGCTTGCGGCAGGCCAGCGCGATGACGACGGCGTTGTCACCCCCCAGCAGGATGTCGATCAGGATGATCTGGCCAACGGCGATCCAGAACGCGGGGTCAGAGAGCATTTCCATGGGGTTCGGCGGGCGCTGCGCGTCAGGAGGACAACCCCATGAGTTTAGTGGGCAAGCATGTCGAGCCCACTGCGGGAATTACAGATGCGGCCCCGACCGGGGCCGCTGCCCTGGCTTTACAGCAGACCCTTCAGCAGCCGGCCCATTTCGCTGGGGTTGCGTGTGACCGTGAAGCCGCAGGCTTCCATGATCTGCAGCTTCGCGTCGGCCGTGTCGGCGCCACCGGAAATCAGCGCGCCGGCATGCCCCATGCGCTTGCCCGCCGGCGCCGTGACGCCGGCGATGAAGCCGACGATGGGCTTTTTCATGTTGGCCTGGCACCAACGCGCAGCCTCGGCCTCGTCGGGGCCGCCGATTTCGCCGATCATGATGACGGCATCGGTATCGGGGTCGTCGTTGAACAGCTGCATCACGTCGATGTGCTTCAGGCCGTTGATCGGGTCGCCGCCGATACCCACCGCGCTGCTCTGGCCCAGGCCGATTTCCGTCAACTGTGCGACCGCTTCGTAGGTCAGCGTGCCCGAGCGGGACACCACACCGATGCGGCCCTTCTTGTGGATGTGACCGGGCATGATGCCGATCTTGATCTCGTCGGGGGTGATCAGGCCGGGGCAGTTGGGGCCCAGCAGCAGGGTCTTCTTGCCGCCAGCGGCTTCCTTGGCTTTCATCTTGTTGCGCACTTCCAGCATGTCCTTCACGGGGATGCCTTCGGTGATGCAGATCGCCAGGTCCAGGTCGGCTTCCACGGCTTCCCAGATGGCGGCGGCCGCACCGGCTGGCGGCACGTAGATCACGCTGACGGTGGCGCCGGTGGCAGCGGCGGCTTCCTTCACGCCGGCATAGATGGGAATGCCTTCGAAGTCTTCGCCGGCCTTCTTTGGGTTCACGCCGGCCACGAAGCAGTTTTTGCCGTTCGCATAGGCCACGCAGCCGCGGGTGTGGAACTGCCCGGTCTTGCCCGTGATGCCCTGGGTGATGACCTTGGTGTCCTTGTTGATCAGGATGCTCATGTTCGTTTCCCTTACTTCACGGCCGCGACGATCTTCGTCGCCGCCTCGGCCATCGTGTCGGCGCTGATGATCGGCAGGCCGCTGTCGGCCAGCAGCTTCTTGCCCAGGTCTTCGTTCGTGCCCTTCATGCGCACGACCAGGGGCACGCCCAGGTTCACGGCCTTGCAGGCGGCAATCACGCCTTCGGCGATGGTGTCGCACTTCATGATGCCGCCGAAGATGTTGACGAGGATGCCTTTGACCTCGGGGTTCTTCAGCATGATCTTGAAAGCTTCGGTCACCTTCTCGGCCGTGGCGCCGCCGCCCACGTCCAGGAAGTTGGCGGGTTCGCCACCGAAGAGCTTGATGGTGTCCATGGTGGCCATGGCCAGGCCGGCGCCGTTCACCAGGCAGCCGATGTTGCCGTCCAGGCTGATGTAGCTGAGGTCGAACTTGCTGGCTTCGACTTCGGCCGGGTCTTCTTCGTCCAGGTCGCGGTAGGCCACGATGTCGGGGTGGCGGAACAGGGCGTTGGCGTCGAAGTTGAACTTCGCGTCCAGGGCGATCAGGTGGCCCTGGCTGTCACGGTTCAGCGGGTTGATTTCCACCAGCGAAGCGTCGGTCGCCATGTAGCAGGCATAGAGCTTCTGGAAGATGTCGACCGCCTGTGCCGTGCTGTTGGCCGGCAGGCCGATGGCCTCGGCGATCTTCTTCGCCTGCGCGTCGCCCAGGCCGGTGAGCGGGTCGATGAACTCGGTGACGATCTTCTCGGGCGTGCTGTGGGCCACCTCTTCGATGTCCATGCCGCCTTCGCTGCTGGCGATGAAGGCCACTTTCTGTGTGGCACGGTCGGTGACCAGCGAGACGTAGTACTCCTTCTGGATGTCGGCGCCTTCTTCGATGTACAGGCGCCGCACCTTCTGGCCCTCCGGGCCGGTCTGGTGCGTCTTGAGCTGCATGCCCAGGATGTCGGTGGCCAGCTTTTCGACATCGGCCAGGCTGCGCGCCAGCTTCACGCCGCCGCCCTTGCCGCGACCGCCCGCGTGGATCTGGGCCTTCACCACCCAGACGCTGCCGCCCAGCTTCTGCGCGGCTTCAACGGCTTCGCGCACGGTGAAGGCGGCGTGGCCGCGCGGTACCGGTACGCCGGCTGTGCGCAGCAGTTCCTTGGCCTGGTATTCGTGGATCTTCATGGGCTGTCCTTGCTCGTTCGCGGGTTCGGTTCTGGGGGCTGGGCGGCGGCGGGCTGGGGGCGGTACCAGCGCGGGTAGTGCACGCGCACCGCTTCGCCGCTGCTGCGCAGGGCATGGCAGCGGTCGATCTGGAATGGCTGGCTGGCGCCTTCGGCAGTGCCCTTGGTGTCGATGACTTCGCCGGCAAAGCCCTGCACCACGGCGGTGGGCAGCACCTGGGCGAGTTCGGTGATGTGGGTGCAGCCCTGCACGCCGCCCAGGCGCTGGCGCACCTGGCGGCGGAAGTCTTGCAGCAGGTTCAGCCCGACCAGGCGCTGGTAGGCGTCGCCATGTTCGCTGCAGATGCCGGGGTAGGGCATCCAGCGCGTGTCGGACCCGGCGGCCACGATGTCCAGCTTGGTGTTGACGACCAGGCGCAGCAGCATGTCGTGGATGGGCTGCCCGGCAGGTCGCAAGCCATCTGCCATATTTGCGTCGCGGGTCTTGGTGTCCACCAGTGTGGCGTCCACTTCCCAGAGGCCATCTTCTCGCGAAAACACCTGCACGTCGATCTGGCGGCGGTGTTTGAGCTGGCGCTGGGGCGCCGCTGGCGGAAGAGACATCGGTGGCGGAAGGCAATGCGCTGGAAGCCCAGCGCGGCGGAATCTAACATGCTGCGTTGCAGCAGAACTTACAGCGCGCCAACTGGCGGCAAGGCCAGCCCAGAGGCGGCGCCTTTCACAGCATCTTTCAGTCTGCCGGCGATTCGTCGCTGCCAGCGACCGGTGCGCCAGCGCTGCGCAACACCCGGCTGATGATGTCGAAGCCAAATCCGCGACCCTGCAGAAAGCGCGCTTGGCGCGCGCGCTCGGCAGCACTGGCCGCGGGCTGGCCGAAACGGCGCTGCCAGAGCGCCAGGGCGCGTTCAAATTCACCGCCGCGCGCCAATGCCAAGGTACTGGCCACCAGTTCGGGCGCCAGCCCCTTGGCCTGCAGCACCTGCTTCAAGCGCCGTTCGCCGCTGCGCGGGCCCTGGCTGTGCAGCACCGAGGCGGCGGCGCGTTCGTCGCTGATCAGCCCGTGCGCGGCCAGTTCGTCGAGCGCGGTGTCGATCTGGGCCTGGGGCGAAGGCCCTGCTGCTTCTACCGGCTCTACCGGCGAGCCGTCAGCATGGCCAGCTTCAGTTGGGTCATCGGTTGGGCCGTTGATTTGCCCGTCGGCCTGCGGCGCGACCGCGAAGCGCCGCAGCTTGCGCGCCAGTTCTGCGCGGCTGTGCTCACGCTGCGCCTGGTAGCGCAGCGCCCGGCCTTTCAGCGAAGGGGCGCCGAAGGCCATGGCCGCTGCGTCAGCCTGCGGCTTCCGGGTTCAGCAAGGGGATGCCCATGAATTCGCGCACCTTGTTTTCGATCTCGCGGGCCACTTCGGGGTTCTCGCGCAGGAATTCGCGCGCGTTGTCCTTGCCCTGGCCGATCTTTTCGCCGTTGTAGGCGTACCAGGCGCCGCTTTTTTCCAGCACCTTGGCCGTCACGCCCATGTCGATGATTTCGCCTTCCCGGCTGATGCCTTCGCCGTAGAGGATGTCGAATTCAGCAGTCTTGAACGGCGGCGCCACCTTGTTCTTGACGACCTTGACCTTGGTTTCGCTGCCGATCACTTCTTCGGCCTTCTTGATGTTGCCGGTGCGGCGGATGTCCAGGCGCACGCTGGCGTAGAACTTCAGCGCATTGCCGCCGGTGGTGGTTTCGGGGTTGCCGAACATCACGCCGATCTTCATGCGGATCTGGTTGATGAAGATGACCATGGTGTTGGTCTTCTTGATGGTGGCCGTCAGCTTGCGCAGCGCTTGGCTCATCAGCCGGGCCTGCAGGCCGGGCAGGCTGTCGCCCATTTCGCCTTCCAGTTCCGCTTTGGGCGTGAGTGCGGCCACCGAGTCGACGACGATCAGGTCGATGCTGCCGCTGCGCACCAGCGCGTCGACGATTTCCAGCGCCTGCTCGCCGGTGTCAGGCTGGCTGATCAAGAGGTCTTGCAGGTTCACGCCCAGCTTTTGTGCGTACTGGATGTCCAGCGCGTGCTCGGCGTCGATGAAGGCGGCCGTGCCGCCCTGTTTCTGCATTTCGGCGATGACCTGCAGCGTCAGCGTGGTCTTGCCCGACGATTCCGGGCCGTAGATTTCCACCACCCGCCCGCGCGGCAGGCCACCGACGCCGAGTGCAATGTCCAGCCCCAGCGAGCCGGTGCTGACCACCTGGATATCCTCGATGACTTCGCCTTCGCCCAGGCGCATGATCGAGCCCTTGCCGAACTGCTTTTCAATCTGGGCCAGCGCGGCCTGCAGGGCCTTGGCTTTTTCGGTGTTGAGGGCTTTGACGGGTGCGTCCATGGGGTTCTCCTGGCCTGGCGGGTTTGCAGCAGATTATGTCAGAGACTGGATATTCGTACAGTTCTTTTGGGGGAAGTCCTGCGCCGTCGGCGGGGGCCCGCTTTCAGGGGAAGCTTGACACCGCACAAACCGCCAGCCGGCCCCGGATTCCTAAAATCAGCGCCTGACTCGGCGTTTGAAACGGGCCCTCGACCCGTCGCCTGACCCAAGCCACTGCAGGAGACACCACGCATGCGCATCCTCATTGCCGAAGACGACCAGGTACTGGCCGACGGCCTGCTGCGTTCCTTGCGCGCGGCTGGCTATGCCGTCGACCAGGTGGGCAGCGGCACCGAGGCCGACGCCGCCCTGGCCGGGCAGGAGTTCGACCTTGTGATCCTGGACCTGGGCCTGCCCAAGCTGCACGGCTTCGAGGTGCTGCGCAAGCTGCGCGGGCGTGGCAGCAGCGTGCCGGTGCTCATCCTGACGGCGGCCGACAGCGTGGAGCAGCGCGTCAAGGGTCTGGACCTGGGTGCCGACGACTACATGGCCAAGCCCTTTTCGCTGCAAGAGCTGGAAGCCCGCGTGCGCGCGCTCACGCGACGCGGGCTGGGCACGGCTTCCAGCCTGCTGAAGCACGGGCCGCTGACCTTCGACGCCACCGGCCGCGTGGCCTATCTGAACGACCAGATGGTCGAACTGTCGGCGCGCGAGCTCAGCCTGCTGGAAGTGCTGCTGCAGCGTTCAGGCCGCCTGGTCAGCAAGGACCAGCTGGTCGAACGGCTGTGCGAATGGGGCGAAGAGGTCAGCAACAATGCCATCGAGGTCTACATCCATCGCCTGCGCAAGAAGATCGAACAGGGCCCGGTACGCATTGCCACCGTACGCGGCCTGGGCTACTGCCTGGAAAAGATCGCGGCCTGACGCGGATGGCTGGAAGGCCGGCCTGAAGGCCCGGCCTTGACGCCCCGGCCTGAAGGGGCAGCGCCGGCACCACGCCCGGCGCCCCGCATGCGCGGCCTGGCTGCGCTGCGGAACACCTTTGGCGTGACGAACCCGCACGAGCCGCGTTCGCTGTTCGGCGAAATCCTGGACTGGATGCTCGCGCCACTTCTGCTGCTGTGGCCGATGAGCCTCGTCATCACCTGGCTGGTCGCGCAGACGATCGCCAACCGGCCCTACGACCGCGAACTGGGCGAGCGCGTGCAGACCCTGGCGCGTCAGGCAGCAGCCGTGGCGCCAGGCGATGGTGCAGACCCCGAAGCGGCACGCAGCGCGCTGGAACGCGCCGCCCTGGTGCTGCTGAACACCGAGGAAGACGAACAGCTGTTCTTCCAGGTGCTGGGCCGCCGGGGGGAACTGCTGGCGGGCGATGCGCGCCTGTCGGTGCCGGAACTGGGCCCGGGCGCCAGCATCACCCGCGGCGAGGTGCGATTCCGCGATGAAGAACTGGGCGAAGAGCCCGTGCGCGTGGCCTACCTGTGGCTGGCGGCGGCCGGCACCGCCAGTGCCAGCGTGCAGGCCGGGGACAGCGACGCGCTGGTGCAGGTGGCCGAAACCCTGGGCAAACGGTCGCGCCTGGCCACCGAGGTCGTGAAGGGCGTGATCCTGCCGCAGTTCGTCATCCTGCCGGTGTCGGTCATCCTGGTCTGGTTCGCGCTGTCGCGTGGCTTTCGGCCACTGGCCAAGCTGCAGCAGGCCATCCGCGACCGCGAAAGCGACGACCTGAGCCCGATCGCCGAACGCGACGTGCCCGAAGAAGTGGTGCCGCTGGTGCGCAGCATCAACGAACTGCTGCAGCGGCTGGACAAGTCCATGGGCGCGCAGCGCCACTTCCTGGCCGACGCCGCGCACCAGCTGAAAACGCCGCTGGCGGGCCTGCGCACGCAGGCCGAGCTGGCCGCGCGCGAGATCGACAGTGGCCGCGCCGACCCGGCCACGCTGAAACATTCGCTGAAGCAGATCTCGCTGTCCAGCCAGCGCGCCGCGCACATGGTGAACCAGCTGCTGGCGATGGCGCGCGCCGAAGACCACGGCCTGGCCATCCGCCGCCAGCCGGTGGACCTGGCGGCGGTGGTGCGCAACGTCGTGCGCGACTTCGTGCCGCGCGCGCTGGAACAGCGCATCGACCTGGGCTACGAGGGCCCGGCAGCAGGCGCGCCCGCGGCCACCCGGCTGATGGGCGAAGCCGTGCTGCTGGGCGAACTGGTGCGCAACCTGATCGACAACGCGCTGGCCTACACGCCCGCCGGTGGCAGCGTCACGGCCCGGGTGCTGCCCGACCCTTTCGGCCAGGTGGTGGTGCTGCAGGTGGAAGACAACGGCCCGGGCATCCCGGCGGCCGAGCGCGACATGGTGTTCCAGCCCTTCTACCGCGCTCTAGGCACCCAGGTGGACGGCAGCGGCCTGGGTCTGGCCATCGTGCAGGAAGTAGCGCAGCGCCATGGCGCCGAAGTGACCGTGGGCGACGCGCTGCCGCGCCGTAATGCCCAGTCGCCCGGCGCGCTGTTCACAGTGCGCTTTCCGCTGCAGGCGCCGCCGTGACGCGGGCCGCCATCACGGCGGGCCAAGCTTCCCGCCGCGGCACCGGCTTTGCCGGGCCGCTGGCGGACGGCCCCAGGACGCGGAGTGGCCCTTGCAGGTCCGGGGGGTAGCGAGCGCCAGCGAGCTTGGGGGCGCCATGACTTAGCTTTGAAGCAGCCGGCGGCTTTTGGCCACCGACATCAGGATGCCCAGCCCCAGCCCCAGCGACACCATGGCCGTGCCGCCGTAGCTGACGAAGGGCAGCGGCACGCCCACCACCGGCAGGATGCCGCTGACCATGCCCATGTTGACGAACGCATAGCTGAAGAAGCTCATCGTCACCGCGCCGGCCAAGAGCCGCGTGAAGACGGTGGGCGCGTCGGCGGCAATCATCAGGCCGCGGAAGATCAGGAACACGAAGCCCAGCAGCAGCAGGGCCACGCCGAACAAACCGAATTCTTCGCAATAGGCAGCGAAGATGAAGTCGGTGGTGCGCTCGGGGATGAATTCCAGGTGCGTCTGCGTGCCCTGCATGAAGCCCTTGCCCGACAGGCCGCCGCTGCCGATGGCGATCATGCCCTGCAGGATGTGGAAGCCCTTGCCCAGCGGGTCCTTGGTCGGGTCCAGCAGGGTGCAGACGCGGTGCTGCTGGTATTCGCGCAGCACCGGCCAGCGCACCCCGGGTTCGCAGATGTCGCTGCCGAAGATCACCAGCAGCAGCGCACCCAGCAACACCACGGCTACAGCGGGCAGCACCAGCTTCCACGACAGCCCGGCAAAGAAGATGACGTACAAGCCGCCAAACAGGATCAGCAGCGAAGTGCCCAGGTCGGGCTGCTTGGCCACCAGCAGCACCGGCACGGCCAGCAGCAGGCCGGCGACCAGGAAGTCGGGCACGGTGAGCTGGCCCTCGCGCTTCTGGAACCACCAGGCCAGCACCAGCGGCGCGGCGATCTTCAGCACTTCGCTGGGCTGGATGACGGTGACGCCGATGTCCAGCCAGCGCGTCGCGCCCTTGCGCGTGATGCCAAACAGCGCCGTGGCCACCAGCAGGGCCACACCCAGGGTGTACAGCGGCACGGCCAGGGCCTGCAGCCGCTGCGGCGGCACCTGAGCCACGGCAAACAGCACCAGCAGCGCAATCAGCATGTTGCGCCCGTGGTCGACAAAGCGCGTGCCGTGGTCGTAGCCCGCCGAATACATCGCCACCAGGCCGATGGCGGCCAGAAAGCCGATGGCCAGCATCAGCGGCCCGTCGAACCCCTGGAACACGCGCAGGGCCTGGCGCCAGACGGGGGGGCGTTCGAAGACGGCGTTCATGGGTGCAGGGGGGCGGGGCGAGTGTGGCAGCTGGCGGATGCTGTCAGCGCAGGTGCGTCAAGCGCAGGCCGGCAAACCGGGCGAAGTCGCCATCAAAGCTCAAGAGGGTGGCGCCGTGTTCGATGGCCAGGGTGGCCAGATGCGCGTCCGACACCAGCGGGCCGCCACGACCGGCGGCCACCAGCAGGCTGCCCAGGACACCCGCGTGCTGGGGCGTGGGCTGAACCAGCACCGTGCCCGGCTGATCGAGCCAGGCCCGCAACACGGCCAGGCCCTGTTCCACCGTCAACGGGCGGGGCAGGATGCCGGGCCGCGTGGCCAGCCGCAGAAAGCCCAGCAGCGCTGGCCAACACATCGCCACCGGGCCCTGCTGATAGGCACCCTTCAGCGCTTCGCTGGCCACGGCATGCTGCGCAGCGCCGGTGTTCACCGCGTGCAGCAAGACATTGACGTCAGGCAGGATCACCGCGACTGGTCGTCCAGCGTATCGGCCAGGGCCAGGGCCTTGGTCAAGTCCACCAGGGGCACGCCCATGTCAAAGACCGGCCACTGGGGCGAAGCGGTTTCCGCCAGGCGCTGCGGCCGCAGCCCGGCCCGGATGGCGTCGTTCAGCGTGGCCTTGAACGGCTTGCCGGTGCGATGGGCCGCCTCTTTCAGCAGATTCTGGACGTCGGGGTCCAGCGTGACGGTGGTGCGCATCGGGGTAGCTCAGGGCTGGTGTTCGCAAACAGACATCATGATGCCACTTGCGGAAGCATCATGGCACCATGGCCAGCGGCAGATGCCCTGCTGCTGGCCACTTGGCGAGCGCCAGCCAGGTGGCACGCCGCCGTTTCAGCGCTCCTTCACATAAGGACGGCCAAGCGCCTTCGGCGCCACCGCGCGACCGATGAAGCCAGCCAGCAGCACCACCGTCAGGACATACGGCAGGGCCTGGATGGCCTGCACCGGCACTTCGCCGCCGCCCAGGAAGACCGGCAGCATCGTGCCCTGCAGGCGGATGGAAACCGCATCGAGAAAACCGAACAGCAGGCAGGCCCAGAGCGCGCCCACCGGGTGCCATTTGCCGAAGATCAGCGCCGCCAGCGCCATGTAGCCGCGGCCGGCCGTCATGTTCGGGATGAAGCTGGGGTTCTGCGCCAGTACCAGGTAGCTGCCGGCCAGCGAACACAGCACGCCGTTCAGCGCCAGGGCCTGGTAGCGCAGCGCCTTCACGCTGACGCCTGCGGCGTCGACCATGTTCGGGTTCTCGCCGGCGGCGCGCAGCCGCAGGCCGAAGCGCGTGCGGTACAGCAGCCACCACACGCCGCCCACCAGCAGCAGCGTGGCATACACCATCCCGTTGTGGCCGAAGAAAGCCAGCTGCAGCGCGCGGCCCACCAGCGGCAGCTGCGCCACCACGTCGCCCGCGCCCACGAACCAGCGGTCCAGGCGCACGGCGTCGGTCAACGGCGGGGTCTGCCCGCCCTGGTTGAACCAGGCGATGCCCAGCACCACCGTCAGGCCGGCGGCCGTCATCGTGATGGCCATGCCCAGCACGACCTGGTCGCCGCGGTGGCTGACGCAGGCATAGCCATGCAGCATCGACAGCGCCACCCCCACGGCCAGCGCCGCGGCCAGGGCCAGCAGCACCGACCCTGAGACCACGCCCACGCTGGCGGCAGCAAAAGCCGTCATCAGCATCTTGCCTTCCAGGCCCAGGTCGATGACGCCGGCGCGTTCGCACAGCACGCCGGCCAGCGCACACAGGATCAGCGGCACGCTCACGCGCAGCGTGCTGGCCACCAGGGTGCCGATGAACACTTCATCCACCGCTTGATCCCGCCTTTGCTGCGTTCCCGGCCCGCACCGCTGATTCCACCGCGCGCCAGATACGCGCCAAGCCCGGCGCCGCCACCTGCGCCATGGCGCCGGCAAACAGCACGATCAGGCCCTGCAGCATGAACACCATGTCGCGCGAAAAGCCGTTGATCTCGAAGGCCAGCTCGGCCCCGCCCTGGTACAGCGCACCGAACAGGATGGACGCCAGCACGATGCCCAGCGGGTGGTTGCGCCCGATCAGGCTGACGGCGATGCCGGCAAAGCCCGCGCCGGCCACGAAGTCCGGCAGTAAGCGGCCATGCACGCCGGCGATCTCGTTCACACCCACCAGGCCGGCCAGCGCACCCGAAGCGGCCATCGCCACCACGGTCAGCCGCTTGGGCTGCAAGCCGGCGTACAGCGCCGCGTCGGGCGCAAAGCCGACCGCGCGCAGCGCGTAGCCGGGTCGCGTCTTCCACAGCGCCAGCCACACCAGCACGGCGGCGGCGGCGGCCAGCAGCACGGACAGGTTCAGCGGCGTGCTGGGCCATTCGATGCCCAGCCAGGCCAGGGCCTGGTGTACGCCCGGCAGGCGCGCGCTGTCGGCGAAGGGGCGGCTTTCCGGCGTCATGTTGCCGGGCTCCTTCAGCGTGTTCACGAGCAGGTAGCTCAAGATGGCCGCGGCGATGAAGTTGAACATGATCGTCGTGATGACGATGTGGCTGCCGCGCCAGGCCTGCAGCGCTCCGGGCACCGCCGCCCAGACCATGCCGAACACGGCTGCGGACAGCACCATCAGCGGCAGCATCAGCCAGGCTGGCAACACGGCCGACCACGCCAGCGCCACCAGCCCCGCGCCCAGCCCGCCCATGATGGCCTGGCCTTCGGCGCCGATGTTGAACAGCCCGCCGTGGTAGGCCACGGCCACCGCCAGCCCGGTGAAGACGAAGGTGGTGGCGTAGTACAGCGTGTAGCTGATGCCGGCCTGCGAACCGAAGGCGCCCTTGATCAACAGGCCCAGCACCTGCCCCGGGTCGAAGCCCACCAGCAGCACCACGCCGGCGGCCACCAGCAGCGCAAAGGCCAGGTTGACGGCGGGTAGCACCGCCACGTCCAGCCAGCGGGGCAGTTCGACAGGTTGGCTCATGCCGGCTACCTCCAGTCGTCGCCGGGCATCACGCGGCGCATGTATTCGTCGAACAGCGGCACGGTGAAGGCCGTCTCGCCGTGCTGCGGGCCGTAGACCATGCCCTTGGCGATGAGCTTGGCCCGCGTCGGCCCGATGCTGGTGACCTTCACGCCCAGGCGTTCGGCGACATCGCCCGATTTCTTGGCGCCTTCGCCCAGGTCGGCCAGCGCGCGCATGTAGCGGCGCTCCGATGGGGTGCAGCGCTCGAAGCGCACGCGGAAGAAGTTCTCATCGAGCGCGGCAATGGCCTTGGTGTTGGCCACTTCAACATCGGACAGCGTGATGGGGCTGCCGCTGGCAATGTTCCAGACCTCGTAGCCCCACTGCTGCAGGAAGTAGGGGTAGCCGCGCGTCACGGCGACGATGCGGTCCAGTGCTGCGGGCTCGTAGCGGATGTCGGCATCTTCTGCTGGCTGCGACAGGGCCAGCCGCGCGTCAACGTCTGCCAGGCGGCCGACCGGGGGGTAGTCGAAGAGCCGTTCGGCATAGCTCTTCGACTGCCCGGCCAGGGCCAGCACCTGCGGCAGGGCCGCGCCGACGATGACGAGCGGCAGGTTCAGCTGCGCCACCTTGTGCGCCGCCATGATCAAGGCGCTGAACTCGGTTTCGTTGAGGTACTGCATCTCGTCGATGCACAGCGCCACGGCGGTCTGTCGCTCGATGGCCGCTTCGCCGACGGCCACAAACAGGTCGGCCAGGTCCTGTTCCAGGTCCTGGTTGTCGGCCAGGCCTGGCAGCGGGTCGATGCCGAGTTCCAGGTCGTTCCAGCTGATCTTCACGCTGCCCATGAAGCTGCGCAGCACGCGCAGCGCGCGACGGCCCTTGTCGCCAGCGGCGGCGGTGATGCTGAGGTTCAGCAGCAGCTTGCGCAGCGCGGGCACCACCAGTTCGGGCAGCCGCTTGCCTTCGTGCGCTTCGATCAGCGCCACCTGGTAGCCCAGGGCTTCGGCTTGGCGCTGGAAACGCACCAGCAGCACGGTCTTGCCGACCCCGCGCAGGCCGACCACGATCAGGCTCTTGGAAGGCCGGCGGCGCTGAATGCGCGTCAGCGCGACTTCGGCGCGTTCCAGCACCTCGTGCCGCCCGGCCAGCTGTGGCGGCGGCGTGCCCGCACCGGGCACATAGGGGTTGTCGCGCGGGTCCACAGCTCAATTGGAATGACTTGATGCGAGTTTATCCAAAACACCGCATAAACGGATAAATCGGGTCAAGCGGCCAGCGGCTCGGCGCCGGCCCCACCCATCAAACGGCCCAGCGCGCTTTCGCTGCATTGGTCGATGGGCAGTTCGCCCGAGACGCGGCCGGCGTTCATCACGATCACACGGTCGGCCAGGGCCAGCACTTCGTCCAGTTCCGACGACACCACCAGCACCGCACCGCCCGCGTCGCGCATGGCGCGCAGCCGGCCGTGGATGAACTCGATCGCGCCGATGTCCACGCCGCGCGTGGGCTGGCCCACCAGCAGCACCAGCGGTTCGCGGCCGGTGGCGAATGCTTCGCGAGCAAGCACCAACTTCTGCTGGTTGCCACCGCTGAACTTGCTGCTGCGCAAGCCCGGGTTGCGCGGGCGCACGTCGTAGCGTTCCATCATCTCGGCACAGTCCTGCCGCATCAGGCGCTGGCGCATCCAGCCCAGCAGGGCGCCGGCGCCTTGGGTCGGTGAATAGCGCTGCCGGCCCTGATAGCCCAGCGCAGCCGATTCCCAGGCCTCGAAAGGCAGCACCAGGCCACGGCGGTGGCGGTCTTCGGGCACGTGGGCGATGCGCAGGTCGCGGGCCTGGCGCGTGCTGATCCAGCGTTCGGGCGTGAAGCTCTGACCGCCTACATCCAGCCGGCCCCGGCCCGGCACCAACAAGCCTGAGAGCACGTCCAGCAGTTCGCTCTGGCCGTTTCCCGACACCCCAGCGATGCCCACGATTTCGCCCGCCCGCAGCTGCAGGCTCACGTCGGCCAGCCGGGCCACGCCCAGTGCGTCGGTCCAGCCCAGCCCACTGGCCTCCAACAGCACCGGGCCGGGGCCGCTGCCGGCCTGGCCCACGGGCGTACTGCGGCCCAGGTTCACGCGCCGGCCCACCATGGCTTCGGCCAGGCCGTCGATGCTGGTGTCGGCGATCAAGGTGTCCAGCACCACCTGGCCGGCGCGCATCACGGTGACGGCGTCGCACAAGGCCATGATTTCCTTCAGCTTGTGCGTGATCAGCAGGATCGTCGTGCCGCGCGCGCGCAGCTGGCGCAGGGTCACGAACAGGGCCTCGGTTTCCTGCGGCGTGAGCACGGCTGTGGGCTCGTCCAGGATCAGGATGCGCGCGCCGCGGAACAGCGCCTTCAGGATCTCCAGCCGTTGCCGTTCGCCCACCGGCAGGTCCTGCACCAGGGCGTCCAGGTCCACGCGCAGCCCGGTGTCGCGCATCAGGGCGTCCAGACCGGTGCGCACTTCAGCGCGCGCGGCCGAAAGCCGCCAGCCCGGTTCAGCGCCCAGCATCACGTTGTCCAGCGCGCTGAGCGTGTCCACCAGCATGAAGTGCTGGTGCACCATGCCGATGCCCAAGGCGATGGCTTCGCGCGAACCCGGGATGCGCACGGCGCGGCCTTCGATCTCGATCTCGCCGCTGTCGGCCTGGTAGAAGCCGTACAGGATCGACATCAGCGTGCTCTTGCCGGCGCCGTTTTCGCCCACGATGCCGTGCACGGTGCCGGCCCGCACCTGCAGGTTCACCTGGCGGTTGGCATGCACGGCGCCAAAGCGCTTGTCGATGCCACGCATCAGCACCGCAGGGGCTGCCCCTTGCATCAGCACCGCAGGCGCGGCAGCTGGCGACATCATTTGCAGGCGCTGGCCGCCATGTAGTCGATGACCTTGATCTTGCCGCTGACGATGTCGGCGCGCGCCGCGTCCACGGCCTTCTTCATCTCGGGCGTCACCAGCTTGGCGTTGTTGGCGTCGATGGCCACGTCCACGCCGCCTTCCTTCAGGCCCAGGGACGTGACACCGGGCGTCACGCCCTTGAAGGCGTTGTAGACGGCCACGTCCACGCGCTTGACCATGCTGGTGAGCATCGTGCCGGGCTGCACATGGTTCTGGTTGCTGTCCACGCCGATGGCCAGCTTGCCGCTGTCCTTTGCGGCCTGGTACACGCCCAGGCCGGTGCCGCCGGCGGCGGCGAAGATCACGTCCACGCCGGATGCGAACTGCGACTTGGCCAGCTCGGCGCCGCGTGCCGGGTCGTTCCAGGCCGTGGGCGTGGTGCCGGTCATGTTGCCGCTGACGGCAATCTTCGGATTGGCGTGCTTCGCGCCCTGCTCGAAGCCGCACTGGAAGCGGCGGATCAGCGGGATGTCCATGCCACCGACGAAGCCCACCTTGCCGGTCTTGCTGGCCATGGCGGCCATCACGCCCACCAGGAAGCTGCCCTCGTGTTCCTTGAAGGTGA
The DNA here is from genome assembly GCA_027485165.1 of Rubrivivax sp. Taxonomy (GTDB): domain Bacteria; phylum Pseudomonadota; class Gammaproteobacteria; order Burkholderiales; family Burkholderiaceae_C; genus Rubrivivax. Next base: position 34,503 of record JAIXRN010000003.1, on the reverse strand, counting down.
TGCTCTGCACGTTGGGCAGCTTGACCTCGGCGTCGATGATGGCGAACTGCAGCTTGGGGAAGTCCTTGGCCACTTTCTCCATCGTGCTGCCCATCGAAAAACCGATGGCCACGATCGGCGTGGCGCCGCGCTGGGCCATGCGGCGCTTGGCCTGCTCGCGCTGCGTGGGGTTGCTGATCTCGAATTCGAGGTAGGGCTTGCCGGTTTCCTTCTTCCAGCGCTCGGCACCGTCGAAGCCGGCCTGGTTGAAGCTCTTGTCGAATTTGCCACCCATGTCGTAGATCACCGCCGGTTCGGCGTGCGCGGCCCCGCTGGCCAGCAGGGCGGCCACGGCCAGGGCGGCGGCGCAGGCCCGAGTGGCGCGGGCCGGGGCGGGGGTGGGCATGTGGGGGGTTGGGGTCATGGCGGCGGGGTCTCGTTCTTGCAGGGCAGCGTGACCCCTGGGACGGCGGTCACAAAACCGACGCAGGATAGCAAGACTAGGATGCCGAATGCCCGCAAGCCCCACCCCCCACTCACGCGCCAGGGCCCTGCCCAAGGTGCTGCTGCACGAACACCTGGACGGTGGCCTGCGCGTGCCCACCCTGCTGGCCCTGCTGCAGCAGCGCGGCCTGCCCCTGCCTGCAGCTGCCGGCCACAGCGTGGACAGCCTGGCGGCCTGGTTCGACGCCAACGCCCATGCCGGCAGCCTGGTGAAGTACCTGGAAGGCTTCGCCCTGACGGTGGCTGCGATGGCCAGCCCCGCAGCCCTGGAACGCGTGGCCTTCGAAGCCGCTGAAGACGCGCTGGCCGAAGGCGCACTGCTGGCCGAATTCCGCATCGCCCCGCTGCTGTTCGAAGCCCATGGCATGGCCGGCGAAGCCGCGGTCGAAGCCTTGCTGGCCGGACTGGCGCGCAGCCCGCTGCCGCTGGGGCAGCGCAGCGGGCTCATCGTCTGCGCCATGCGCCACCTGCCGCCCGAAGAGACCGAGCGCGCCGCAGCACTGGCGCTGCGCTATGCCGGCCAGGGCGTGGTGGGCTTCGACCTGGCGGGCCCGGAACTGGGTTTTCCGGCCAGCGACCACGCCCGTGCGCTGCAGCAGGTGCAGGCCGGCGGCCTGGCCCTGACCCTGCACGCCGGTGAAGCCGACGCCGCCCCGCGCGTGCTGGAAGCGGCGCGGCTGGGGGCGAAGCGCGTGGGCCACGGCGTGCGCCTGGCCGACGCCATCGGCACGCCCGACCAGGCCCTGGTAGACGAGGCCATCGCGCTCGGCCTACACCTGGAAGTCTGCCCCACCAGCAATGTGCACACCGGTGCGGCGGCGTCGGTGGCCCGCCACCCCATCACGCAACTGTGGCGGGCCGGCGTGAGCCTGAGCTACCACACCGACAACCGGCTGATGAGCTGCCTGACGCAGAGCGACGAAGCCGCCGCGCTGCTGGCGCAGACCCCGCTGACCGAGGCCGACCTGGTGCAGATGGCGCTGCAGGCCGCGGCGCACAGCTTCCTGCCGGCAGCACCGCGTATGGCCGTGGCCCACGAGATCCGGCAGAAAGCCGCTGCTCTGGGCGTTGCGGGCTGAAGGGGCCTGAACGCTTCAGACCCGTCCAGGCAGCTTCACGCCAGCTCGGCCGCCAGCGCATGCTGGCTCGCCCAGCGCGCGGCAAAGGCTGGCAGGTCGGCCGCAGGCAGCGGTTTGCTCATCAGGTAGCCCTGGGCTTCGTCGCACTGCAGGTCGCGCAGCTGGTCCAGGATGGCCTGGGTCTCGACGCCCTCGGCCACCACCGTCAGGCCCAGGTTGTGGGCCAGGTCGATGGTGCTGCGCACGATCTTCGCGTCTTCGGCGTCGCTGGCCATGGCCATGACGAAGCTGCGGTCGATCTTCAGTTCGTCCACCGGCAGCTTCTTCAGGTAGGCCAGGCTGGAATAGCCCGTACCGAAGTCGTCGATCGACAGCTTGAAACCCGCGGCGCTCAGGGCATTCAGCGTCGCCAGCGCGCGCTGCGGCTCGTCCATGATGGCGCTTTCGGTGATCTCCAGGCAGAAGGCCTGGGCCGGCGCGCCATGGCGGTGCAGCCGGGTTTGCAGCTTGGCCAGCAGGTCCTGGTCCAGCAGGTCGCGGGTGGACAGGTTCACGCTCACGCGCTGCAGGCCCAGGCTGCGCAACAGCGGCCACTGGCGCGCGGTTTCCTCGAAGATCCACAGCGTCAGCTGGCGCACGAAGCCGGTTTGTTCGGCAAAAGGAATGAACTGAATCGGCGGCACCAGCCCGCGCTGTGGGTGCTGCCAGCGCACCAGGGCTTCGGCGCCCAGCATGCGGCCGCTGGCCAGGTCGATCTTGGGCTGCAGGAACAGGCGCAGTTCGCCCTGCTCCACGGCCTGGCGCAGTTCGCTCAGAAGCGACAGCGTCTGCGCGCTGCCGGCGTCGATGCCGGGGTGGTAAACCAGGGCCGAGGCGGTCTTGCTCTTGGCGCTGTACATCGCAATTTCGGCCCGGCTCAGCAGCGCGTCGACTTCAGCCGCGTGTTCGGGGTAGCAGGCCACGCCGAAGCCCGCGGCCAGGTCCACGGTGTGGTCGTCCAGCGTGATGGGCTGCTCGAAAGCGCTGGCGATGCGCTCGGCCACGGCCAGGGCCTGAGCGGCGTCGCTGCCGGGCAGCAGCAAGGCGAATTCATCGCCTGAAAAGCGCGCCACCAGGTCACCTTCGCGCACCGCCTGGCGCGCCAGGCGTTCAGCCACGGCCTTCAGCAGCAGGTCGCCGAAGGCGTAGCCCAGCACGTCGTTGACATGCTTGAAGCGGTCCAGGTCCAGCATCACCACGGCCAGCGGCGCTGGCGCCGCGCCGGCCGGTGCCGCGGCCTGCGCAGCGGCGATGGCAGACGCCAGCGCGTCACGGAACTGCGCCCGGTTGGGCAGGCCGGTGAGCCGGTCCCAGTAGGCCAGCTGGCGGATCTCGTGCTGGTTGCGCGCCAGGTTGCCGCGCATCTGGTCGAAGGCGCGGGCCAGGTCGCCCACTTCGTCTGCGCGGCCGGTGTCGCGCACCGCCTGGTCGTAGTCGCCCCGGCCCAGCTGCAGGCTGGCCTTTACCAGGCCGCGGATGGGCGTGGTGATGCGGCGCGCGGTGAACACGCTGCCCAGCGCGAAGATGGCCACGCCAGCCAGGGTGATGCCTGCCAGTACCTCGCGCAGCTGGGCGTAGCGGCCCACGGCTTCGTCGACCGAGCGCATCAGCACCACCTGGGCGGCGGCGCTGCCGGGCGCGGCTTCGCCCAGCGGCACGCGGCGCACCAGCAGGGTTTCGCCGGCCACTGTGGCGGTGTCGCCGGTCTGCAGCAGGGCCGCGGCGTCGCGGCCGGCGCCGGCCGTGGCGGCCAGCAGCTGCGGCGCCGCGGCCTGGGTACCGCTGGGCGCAGCGGGCAAGGCCAGCACGGCCACCTGCAGGCCCGACAGCGCCTGCATGTCGTCCACCAGCGCCTGGTCGACCGGAAAACCCAGCACCACCCAGCCCAGCAGCACCGGCGCGCGCACCGGCACGGCCACGAACTGCACTGGCCGGCCGCGCACGGGGCCGACCTGGCGGTCGCGTTGGCTGCCGGCCAGCTGGCGCGCCACCTGGGCGATGGCCTCGGCGTCGCCCAGGCCGCCGTCGCTGTCGTGCATGGCGCGCACGCGGCCGCCCACTTCCACCCAGGCGGTGACGCCGGCGCCGATGCGTTCCGCCGCGTTTTCCAGCGCCGACTCGATGGTGGCCGCATCGCCGCCAGGCCCCAGCGCCGACTTGAAGCCGAAGTCGGCCGCCAGCACGCGCGCGCCCTGGGCGAGGGCGGCGCTTTTCTGGTCCAGCAAGCGCAGCCAGATGCGTTCGCCCACCTGCAGTTCGGCCGCCAGGGCCTGGCGCGCATTGCGGTCGACGCTGTAGTCGATGGCCAGGAAGCCGGCCGCCTGCACCAGCAGCAGCAGGGCCAGGAAGACGCCGACGATGCGGCTGGACAGCCGGCGCGGCAGCAGGGCGTGGAAGCGGCGCATGGCGGGCTGGGGCGGGCTAGACCCCGCCCCCGGTGACGGGCAGCACGATGCTGACGGCGGCCCTGTCGGGCCCCAGCTGCAGGGGCTGGTCCTGCGCCGCGGTGCCCGGGGGCAGGCTGGGGTGCCAGGCCTTCAGCCGGTAGTGGCCCGGGGGCACGTTGTCGATGCGCACGCGGCCGTCGGCGGCGCTGACGCCGTGGTACGGGCTTTCCACCACCACCACCCAGGCCGCCATGTTGTCGTGGATGTTGCAGCCCAGCACGGCCACACCCGTGCGGTCGAACACCACCGGGTTGGCCGGCACGCCGCTGTAGAGCTTGATGTCGAAGGGCTTGGTGGGCGACAGCGAATAGACGTGGTGCCGCACCTTGTCGTGGTTCGGAAAGCTGACCGCGCTGCCTACCGGCACGACGACCACGCGCGGCGCAAAGCGGCGATCCACCTGCCCTACTTCGATGCCCGGCTGCGGCTTGCTGGCCGTGCGCGCCGCGGCCGATTCCAGCACCACCACGGCTTCCAGCAGGGGCTTGCCGTCGCTGCCGTTCAGCTGCACGTCCACCGTGGCCGCCAGGGCCGGGGTGCAGGCCAGGGTGCACGCGGCCAGCAGCGGCGCGGTCAGGCGTGAGGGCTGGCGCCAGCCCTGGCAGGGCAGCCAGCGCAGGGCGGGAGGCGGGGCAAGACAGGGCATGGGCGGGCGGGCGGGCGGGCAGGCAGGCAGGCAGGCAGGCGGACGGCGTCGAAAGGGGCCGAGGCGCAGTCGAACCTGCGCCCTGTTCCGTTTTCGGCCGCGCTGAAGCTCGATTGAGTGCCGCCTGCCAGCGCCCGCCCGGCACTACGCCACGCCGCGGGCCTGGCCGTGCCGTGCAGACGCCTAGCGCGTGGGCCGTGCCGCGCTGCGCGCGGGCCCGGGTGCGCCAGGTGGCGTCGACGGCGTGCCGGCCCCGGGGGCAGCACCCGGCGCAGGCGCAGCGCCGGGCGCAGCGGCCGCCGCCGTCGTCACCAGCACCTGCAGCAGGGCCGCGGTTTCGGCGTCGGGCTGGCCGCTGTAGTTGGCCGGGCGATAGCGCATCTGGAACGAAGCCGTGACGTTCTTCAGCTCTTCGTCAAAGCCGCCCACAGCGTTCAGCTCGTAGCCATGCTGCGTGAAGCTGCGGCGCCACCAGGCGGCGTCGGGCGGCGCAGCTTCGAACACCGCGCGCTGCGCGGCCACACGCGCCGCGTCGGGCCAGGGCGGGGTGATGCCCAGGTCGGCCAGCAGCTTCCAGGGGAAGGTGGGGCCGGGGTCCTGCTTGGTCTGGGGCTGGATCTCGGCATGGCCCAGCACGCGGTCGGGCCGGATCTGATGCCGCGCCACGATGTCCTTCACCAGCGGAATGAGCGCGTCGATCTGCTCTTTCGGAAACGGCAGGTATTCGCGTTCGCCATTGGGCCCGATCTTCGCGCCGGGGTGCACGATCTCGATGCCGATGCTGCTGGCGTTCAGCATGCGGTTGCCCTGCCAGCTGCTGCGCCCGGCGTGCCAGGCGCGGCGGTATTCGTCGACCAGCCGCATGATGCGCGGCGAAGCCTCGTCGCTGATGAGGTAGTGCGACGAGACCTGCTGCTCGGTCAGCACGCGGATCGAATTCGGCAGGTCCAGCACGGTGTAGTGCAGGATCAGGAACATCACCCGGCTGTCCTGCCCGCGCGCGGTGTGGCTGACGTCGATCGGCACCCCGCCGGGCGTGGTGAAGGGCAGGTTGACGCCACCGCCCGCGACGCCAGCCGCCGGCACGGCACCGGGCCCTGCCCCTGAAGCAGGCCCGGTGGTTGACCCCGATGACGAAGCCGAAGGCGGCGCTGAAGGCGGCACGTACGGCCCCGGCGCCGTGGCGCAGCCCGCCAGCACACAGGCTGCGGCCCACAGGGCCAGGCGGCTGCGCCAGGCCGGCTGTCTGCGCTCGGCAGCCGGTGGCGAAGCCGGCGGAGCCGGCGAAGACAGGGCAGGCAAGCAAGCCAGGGAAGGAACGACAGCAGCGTGGTTCGGTGTCATGCAAGGGCTCCCAGGGCGGCCAGCCGGGCCGCCTGATGGTGGGCCGGTGTGGCCAAGGGGCGAATGGGGGGATCGTCGGGCAAGGCCTGGCGCAGGCTGGCTTCGACCAGCGGGTGCAGCTGGAACACGCGCCCGGCCAGGGCCAGGGGCAGCGGGCCCAGGCGCTGGTGCAGACAGTGCGCCAGGCGCGCCAGTTCCAGCCCGGCCTGCTGCAGAAGCGACAGCGCGTGCGGGTCGCCTTCGTCGGCCGCAGCGGCTACGGCCAGGGCCAGGGTGCCGATCTCGCCGCGGCTGGCGCCGTAGACCCAGGCCCGGGTGTCGGCCCAGTCGCTGCCGCCCACGGCAGCAAACAGCTGGCGGCCCAGCGCGCTGTGCTGGCCAGCGCCGGGGCTGGCGTCTTCGGCGCGCCAGACGCAGCGCAGCGCTTCACGGCCGATCCAGTGGCCACCGCCGGCGTCGTCGATCACCGCGCCGCGGCCACCGGCGCGTTGCAGCTGGCCGGCGGCGTCCAGGCAGGCGGCAATGGACCCGGTGCCGGCGTAGACCACAACCCCGGCGCCGGGCGCGAAGGCCGCGCGGCAGGTGAGTTCGATGTCGCTCATCAGCTGCACGGCCGCGGGCGGCAGGCCGAAGGGTGCGGCCACCAGGGCCTGCAGCGCTGCGCTGTCGGCCGGGGCCAGACCCGTGAGCCCGGCCACCACACGCACGGGCTCGTCTGCAGGCGCGCCAGCGCGCACGGCCTGGGCCAGGGCCGCCAGGGTGGCGGCCAAGGCTTCTTGGCCAGCTGCGTTGGCCAGTTGCAGGCCCGACATCCCTGCCACCTGGCCTTCGGCGGCCAGCCGGCCATCGGGCGCGGCCAGGGCCCAGCGCGTGGCCGTGCCGCCACCATCCAGGCCCAGGCCCCAGCCGGGCCGGGCCACCGGGGACGGGGCGCTGGGGGTGACAGTGGTGGGTACAGGGCGAACCGGGTCCATGAGCCGCCGCATTGTGGCGGGGCCACCGCCGGACAATGCGTGTGATGCAGTTCGAACACGCAAGCCCCCCCGCCAGGACGGCCGGGTCCGCCACGGCCACCGCACTGGGCGTGCTGTGCCTGGCGCTGACGCTCGGCTTGGCCGGCTGCGCCAGCGCCCCCAGCGGCGCCACCCCAGCGCTGGCCGACGAAGCCTTGCCAGCGCCCGTGGCCCGGGCGCTGGCCAACAGCGGGCTACCCCCCACCAGCCTGGGCGCCGTCGCCCTGCCGCTGGGGCACGGCGCCGCGCCCTGGCGCTACCGCGCGCAGGTGCCGATGCAGCCGGGCTCGGCCATGAAGCTGGTGACGTCGGTTGTGGCGCTGGACACCCTGGGCAGCACGCACACCGGCTTCACCCGGCTGCTGGCCGGTGGCCCGGTGGTGGGCGGCGTGCTGCAGGGCGACCTGGTGCTGCAGGGCGGCGCCGACCCCGACCTGGGCCTGGCCACGCTGTGGCTGCTGCTGCGCGAACTGCGCGACCAGGGCATCAGCCGCATCCAGGGCGACCTGCTGCTGGACCGCCAGCGCTACCGCCCGGCGCGGCTGGACATCGGCGCGCCGCCCTTCGACGATCGGCCCGAAAGCTGGTGGAACGTCATCCCCGACGCCCTGCCCCTGGACCTGGGCCTGCAGACCCTGGAACTGGTGGCCGACGGCGAACGCCTGCGCGCGCGCATCCGCCCGGCCATCAGCGGCCTGCGCGTGGACAGCAGCGGCATGCAGCTGAACGACAAGCCCTGCAACCGCTGGTCCGAAGACTGGCAAAGCCCGCTGTGGCGCGAAGACGCTGCCGGCAGCGTGCTGGTGCTGCGCGGCGCCTTCCCGCGCCGCTGCACGCGCAACGAAGACCTGCAGGCCGCAGAACGCACGCGCTACGCCGGCCTGGCCTTTGCGCAAATCTGGCGTGAACTGGGCGGCCAGTGGGAAGGCCTTGCGCGGGATGCGCGGGATGCCAGCCCCGACAGCGACGCCGCCGCCGCCAGCACCCTGCCGGTGCTGGCCCAGCGCCGTTCACGGCCCTGGGGCGAGATGCTGCGCATGCTGGTGAAGACGTCGGACAACACCCTGGCGCGGCTGCTGTTCCTGGAGCTCGGCGTGCCCGCCATGGCCGCGCAGCCGCAGGCCCGCACGCTGGACCTGGCGCGTGAAGCGGTTCAGGGCTGGTACGCACGCCAGGGCATCGCCGCGCCCGGGCTGGTGCTGGACAACGGCTCAGGCCTGTCGCGCAGCGAACGCATCAGTGCGCAGACGCTGGCGCAGACCCTGGCCTGGGCCTGGAGCAGCCGCCACGCCAGCGACCTGCTGGCCACGCTGCCGGTGGCCGGCGTGGACGGCACGCTGCGCAACCGCATCAAGGACAGCCCGGCCACTGGCTGGGCCAGGCTGAAGACCGGCACGCTGCGCAATGTGCGCGCGCTGGCCGGCGTGGTGCAGGACGCGCAGGGCCGCCCCTGGGCGGTGGTGGCGATGGTGAACGCCGACCAGAACATCGACGCCGCGCGCGACGTGCTGGACCTGCTGGTGGACCGCATCGCACGCGGCGACCTGGGGCGCTGAGGCCCAAGGGCGCCGGCACCCGGGCGTCGGCACGAGGGCGGCGGCACCAGGGCCGACCCCTGATGCACCTGGCGGTTCAGGCAGGCCTAGAAGCGGTACTCGGCCGACACCTTCCAGGTGCGCGGACGCACGGTCCACCCATCGCGCAGGTTGACCGGTGGGTCTTCACCCAGCACATTGCCCACGTCAAGCGCCAGCGTTGCGTTCTTGAAGCCGTTGTAGCGCACCCCGGCGTCCAGGCGCAGGTCCTCGTCCCGGAAGCAGAACAGTTCACCCGGATTCAGACGCGTGGCGCAGCGGCTGGGGTCCCATGACGCGGCGTCGGTCTCGTCGTTGTTCAGCGAAGTCTTGGACGTGAAGTTCACGCGCAAGGTGTTGGTCCAGTTGCCGATCGTCCACGCCGCAGAACCGGTGGCACGCACACGCGGGGTGTTGCGCAGCCCCACGCGGTTGGGGCGGTACTCGTTGAGTGTGATGTCGAACTCTTTGCGCTGCAGCGTGTAGGTAACCGTCAGGCCCAGGTTGAGACGGCCGTACTCGCCTGCGCTGATGCGGCCGCGTGCGTCGAGATCGATGCCAGAAGAGAAAGTCTTGCCGAAGTTCTCGTACTGCAGGATCAGGCTCGTCAGGTCACCCGCTGCCCAGGTCAGGCCACTGAGCGAAGGGTCGAGTTGCTGTGCACGGGCCAGGCGGGCCTGGTCGGTGGCGCTGACCGGCGCGCGCGAGACGAGCGCGGCATAGGTCGGGTCGGTCAGCTCCCGCGCCAGCACGAAGCTGGGCTCGCGGTAGGACACCTCGTCCCGGCGCTCGATCTCGAAGTAATCGACGGCGATCGACAGGTTCGGTGTCGGGTCGAACACGAAGCCCACCGTGGCCGAGCGGGACAACTCGGGCTTGATGGCCGGGTTGGCCGAGATCATCGCTGGCAGCGAAACCGAGCAGCCCGAGTTGAAGGCCGCCGTGGCATCAGCGCGGTCGTTGGCGTTGCCTCGGTTCAGCGCGGTGCGGATGGCCGTGGCGGTGTCGCAGCGGCGAGGGTCGACCGTGCCGTTGAAGAACCCAGTCAGGCCGATGCGGCCGCGACTTTCAGGCACGTTCGGCGCGCGGAAGCCGCCCGCGGCCGTGCCGCGCACCAGGAACTTGCCAGGCACCAGCTCGTACTTCAAGCCGAGCTTCGGCGAAACGCGGCCATCAAAGCCAGAGGCGCGGTCGTAGCGCAGCGCTGCGTTGGCCGTCAGGCCCTTCAGCGGGCTGTGCTCCAGCTCTCCGAAGACGGCGGCCAGTTTGCGGTCGCCTTCCACCCACACCGCGCCGCGGCCGACGATCTGCGCATCGATCACGATGTCGTCGGATTTGATCTTGACGAACTCGTCGCGGTACTCCGCGCCGACGGCCGCCAGCACGGGTTCGCCGAACAGCTTCAACAGCTCGCCGTTGGCCTTGAAGTCGATGACGTCCTGCTTGTTCTCGCCGTTCAGCCCGAAGGTCGGGAACATTCGGTTCAGCAGTGCGCGGCTGTTGTTGGCGCCGCCGATCACGTATTCGCCCGACTCCACCGCGCGCACGTATTCGGTGCGGTGCGCGCCGCGGCCGTTGCTCGTGCCTTCAGCGCCCAGGCGGGCGATGGTGGTTTCCCAGTCCCAATTCTTGAAGGTTCCCCTCATGCCGCCGAGGAAGCGGTACTGCGAGGCCTCAGCCGGGCGCGACCACATGTCGAGATAGTCGCTGAAGCGGTATTCCAGTCCGGCCAGGCCACCCGTGTTGTTGGCGGGGTTGTTGGCGGCGAGCAGCGGCTTCTGCGCGACCTGAATCGTGCGGGTATTGCCGTCGAACCAGCGGTTCGGCGTGGCCGGGGCATTGATGCCGAAAGGAAGGTCGAGGTACTCGGTCTTGTTCTTGGAATAGGAGATCTCGGCGAAGGTCTCGATGCTGCCGACCTTGGCGCGCCCGGCCAGGAAGGCGTTGACGCGGGTGGAGGGGTCGGACTGCTGGTTCAGGCCGTTGAGGTCCATGACGCAGGCGTTGGCCGAATTCAGCATGCTCGTCGGGCACAGCGGGTTGGCGCGCCGTGTGCCCTGCGTGCGTGCGCCCGTGGTGGCATTGACGGTGACCGGGAACAGGTTGCCGGGGTTGGACACCAGGCTGGGGTCACCGTAGGCCGGGTTGACGATGCGCTTCTGCCACTCTGGCGCGTAGTCCTTGATGTCGCTGAGGAAGTAGCCCTCGCGCTGATAGACCTCCAACGTGCCGAAGACGTTGTAGCCCTGTACGGCCAGGTCGCCGAAGCCGGCCACGATGCTGGCGGTGGCCTGCTTGCCGATCTGCGGGCTCTCGCCCTGCTGGTAGCTGGCACTGACGCCCACGCCTTGATAGTTGGCGCGCGTGATGATGTTGATGACGCCGGCCATGGCATCAGAGCCGTAGATGGCCGAGGCGCCGTCCTTCAGGATCTCGATGCGTTCGATGGCGTCGGCGGCGATGGAGTCGATGTTGACAAAGGTGATCTGCGCGCCGTCGGCCAGGGCGTAATTGGCGATGCGCCGTCCGTTCACCAGCACCAGCGTCCCGGCCTTGCCCAGGCCGCGCAAGGAGACCCCTGTAGCGCCAGCAGCAAAGCTGGCCGCAGAACCGTCGTCACGCAACTCGTTGGCGGTTGTGGCGGTGATGGTGTCCAGAATCTGGCGCACGGTGTTGGCACCGGTCTGTTTGATCTCGGTGCGCGTCAGCACCTGCACCGGCGACGACGTTTCGGCCTGGATGCGCTTGATGTTCGAGCCGGTAATCGTGATGCGCTCCGGCTCGGCCGGGGCAGAGGCCGCGGTCTGAGCCAGCCCGGGGGAACCCGTCGCCATCACCGCCAGCGTGATGAGCGTGTACTGAAAGTTCCGCGTTCTCATGACAAATGCTCCGAAAAAGTACCGTGTGTTGGAAGAGCAGCCGAGCGAAGTTCCGCATCACCAGAACCAAAAGACCGAGACGTCGAGACATGCCAGCGGGCCGGTTTCGGGGCTGAACATCTCCTTTTGTGTCTGCCGCGTGACTGCAGACACCCGAGGGTACAAAAAGACCCGGCTCAGCGAGCCTTGCGTTGTTGGCGCACAACAGCTCGTGCACAGTAGCCATGCGGCGATGCGGCCTGCCCCAGGCCGCCAGCGCCAGCCGTCGAGCTGCTCAGACCGCCAGCCGTTCCGGCGACAGGTAGGCCAGCCGGTAGGTTTCGAAGTCCATGCGGTCGGCGGCTTCCAGCGCAGCGCGTTCGGTCTGCGATTCGCGCACCATGGCTTCAAAGGCGGCTTGCTGCTCGGCCGGCCAGGGTAGGGCCAGCAGGTGCGCTCGCGTGGCGTCGGACTGGGCGCGCATGAAGGCGGTGTAGCTGCCGCCGAAGTCTTGCGCCATGGCCGCCAGCACGCGCGCCGACGGCAGGGTCTGGGGCGCGGCGATGCCGGCGCGCGCAGCGGCCAGCGCTTCGCTGTAGGCCGCGCCACCATGGGCCTGGTCCAGCGCCTGGGCGATGGGCGCGAAGTCGGCCAGCAACTCGGCGGCCCAGTCCATCAGCAGCACCGGGCGGCCGTGGCGTTCCAGGGCCAGGCCGGGTTCGCGGCCGTGGCTGGCCGCGCGGTGCTGGTTGCGGCCCAGCTCGGCGATCTCGGCCGGCGTGTCGCGCGGGCTGTCGGCCAGCAGGCAGTGCAGCAGGAAGATGTCCAGGAAGCGGATGGTCTGCGCCTGGATGCCCACCGGCACGAACGGGTCCAGGTCCATGCAGCGCACTTCGATGTATTCGACGCCGCGTTCGCGCAGCGCGTGCAGCGGGCGTTCACCGGTGCGGATCACGCGCTTGGGGCGGATCGTGCCGTAGAACTCGTTCTCGATCTGCAGCAGCGTGGTGGCGAGCTGGTTGTATTCACCGCCCAGGTTGCGCACGCCGATCTTTTCGTACGGCGGGTAGGGCCGGGTCAGCGCGTCCTGCAGGCTGGCGGCATAGCTTTCCAGGCTGTTGTAGCTGACGGCCAGGGTGGCCTGCGCGTCGCTCTGGTAGCCCAGCCGGCCCATGCGCAGGCTGGTGGCGTAGGGCATGCCCAGTGCGCCCGCCTCAGACCCTTCACCCAGCTTCTGCAGCGGGTGCTCGCGCCCGGCCACGAAGCTGGGGCAGACCGCCGGGCTGGCGCCAAACAGCACCAGCAGCAAAAAGGCGTGGCGGCGGAAGTTGCGGATCAGCGCGAAGTGTTCTTCGTTGCTCAGCCCCGGCAGCGACCAGTTGTAGTGGATGCCGCTGATGGTCTGCATGCGCCGGCCGTAGCGGTGGCCCAGGCCCATGCGGTAGACGCTCTTGGCGCGCGCCACGTTGCTGCTGCCATAGCGGCCCAGCGGGATGGTCTCGTCGGTGGGCAGGCCGCAGGGCATGCTGCCCACCCACAGGCGTTCGTCGCCACGGCCCTGGGTGTCGTCGGCCAGGCTGCGGTAGACGAACTGGTGGATGCGCGTGAGTTCGTCCAGCGCGTCTTCCACGCCGGCGTGCACGCCGGTGATCAGTTCCAGCTGGCTTTCGCTGAAGTCGGTGGTGATGCGCGGGTGCGTCAGCGGCGCGCCCAGCGCCGCCGGGTGCGGCGTCAGGGCCAGGTGGCCATTGGGAAGTGAGCGCAGGCTCTCTTTTTCAATGCCGCGGCGCATGGCGCGCAGGCGCTCGGCCGGCAGGGCCTGCAGTCGTCGTTGGAGCGTCATGCGGGAATCAGGAAGCGATCAATAGGGGCGGTGTCAGGTCTTCTGGCCGCGAGCTTAAGCGCGAGCGGCTTTTCGCGCTGGCAGCAGCGGTCTTGTCCTGGAACTGAAACGTGGGCAAGCCCGGCACGGGCCGCGGGGGGATGGCCAGGACGCCGCACCGCCAGCCGGCGCAGCGCCCAGAATCCGGGGCATGAACCCCCGCCGGCCCCGCAGACGTTTCTTCCTGGGCACCCTGGCCGCCACCGGCGCGCTGGCCGTCGGCTGGGGCCTGCTGCCGCCACGCCAGCGCCTGCAGCCGGGCGCGCCACTGGCCACGGCCGCGGGCGAAAGCGCCTTTGGCGGCTGGCTGAAGATCGGCGCCGACGGGCAGGTGCAGGTGGTGATGCCGAAGTCTGAAATGGGCCAGGGCGTGCACACCGGGCTGGCGATGCTGCTGGCCGAGGAACTCGACGCCGACTGGGCGCGCGTGACGATCACCGAAGCGCCCATCGACCGCATCTACGCCAACCAGGCGACCGTGCTGGACAGCCTGCCCTTCCACCCCGACGACGACGGCCCCATCAAGCGCAGCGCGCACTGGCTGACGGCCAAGACGATGCGCGAAGTGGGCACGATGTTGACGGGCGGCAGCAGCAGCGTGCGGGACCTGTGGGCGCCGATGCGCCAGGCCGGGGCCAGCGCGCGCGCCATGCTGCTGGCCGCCGCCGCCCAGGCCTGGGGGGTGCCGGTGGCGCAGCTGCAGGTGGCGCGCGGCGTGGTCAGCCACCTGGGCAGCGGGCGCAACGCCGGCTATGGCGAACTGGCCGCCGCCGCCGCGCGGCTGCCGCTGGACAGCAGCGCGCCGCTGAAGACGCCGGCCCAGTGGGGCCTGATTGGCCGGCCCCTCGCGCGCCTGGAAGCGCAGGCCAAGAGCGACGGCAGCGCCGTGTTCGGCTTGGACGTGCCCGGCATGCTGAAGGCGCCCGGCCAACTGGTCGCCAGCGTGGTGATGTGCCCGACGCTGGGCGGGCGCGTGGCCGGCTTCGACGCCGCCGCGGTGCAGGCGCTGCCGGGCGTGAAGCAGGTACTGGCCGTCGATGGCCACCAGGGCGGCACGGCCGGCGTGGCCGTGGTGGCCGACAGCGCCTGGCGCGCCCTGAAGGCCGTGCGCGCACTGCCGGTGCAATGGCAGGACGACCCCGCCAGCACCCCCGCCGCCGGCTACAGCAGCAGCGCCGCGCTGGACGACCTGGCCCGGCAGCTGGACAGCGACGCGGGCAGCGCCCTCTTCACCCACGGCGACGTCGCCGCCGCCCTGCGCGGCGCCGCCAAGACGCTGCAAGCCGACTACCGGGCGCCCTACCTGGCGCACGCCACGCTGGAGCCGCAGAACTGCACGGTGCAGATTCACCCCGACGGCCGCGCCACGGTGTGGGCGCCGACGCAGATTCCCGCCATCGCGCGCGACGCCGTGGCCCGCGTGCTGGGCATCGCCGCCGAACGCGTGACGATGCACGTGACCCTGCTGGGCGCCGGCTTCGGGCGCCGGCTGGAAGCCGACTTCATCGCCCAGGCCGCAGCCATCGCGCGCGACACCGCCCGCGCCAACCCGGCCCTGGCCGGCCGGCCGCTGCAGGTGCTGTGGACCCGCGAAGAAGACACGCGCCACGACTTCTACCGCCCGGCCGCGGTGGCCCGCCTGCAGGCCGGGCTGGACGCCCAGGGCCAGCTGGTGGCCTGGCAGCAGGTCTCGGCCGGGCCCACCATCCTGCCGCAGGTGATGCAGCGCCACTTCGGGCTGCCGGCTGCCCTGGTGGCGCTGTCGCCCGACAAGACGGCGCAGGAAGGCGCCTTCGACCAGCCGTACGAATGGCCGGCCGCGCGCGTGGCCCATGTCGCGGCCGACAGCCCCGTGCCCGTGGGCTTCTGGCGCGCGGTAGGCCATTCGCACCAGGCCTTCTTCAAGGAAGCCTTCCTGGACGAGGCCGCGCACGCCGCCGGCGCCGACCCGCTGGCCTTCCGCGCTGGCCTGCTGCAGCAGCACCCGCGCCACCTGGCCGTGCTGCAGGCCGCGGCGCGGCTGGGGGGCTGGGGCACGCCGCTGCCCCCGGCGGCCGACGGCGCGCCCCAGGCCCGCGGCATCGCCCTGCATCACAGCTTTGGCAGCGTGGTGGCCCAGGTGGCACGGGTGTCGATGGGTGGGGATGGCGCGATCCGCGTGCACCATGTCGCCTGCGCCATCGACTGCGGCACGGCGGTGAACCCCAACCTGATCCGCCAGCAGATGGAAGGCGGGGTGCAGTTCGGCCTGTCGGCCGCGCTCTACGGCGGCGTGGACATCGTGCGCGGCCAGGTGCAGCAGAGCAACTTCCACGACCAGCCGCAACTGCGCCTGGCGCAGGCGCCGGACGTGGACACCGTGATCCTGCCCAGCAGCGCCGCGCCCGAAGGCGTGGGCGAACCGGTGATGACCTGCATTGCCCCGGCAGTGGCCAACGCACTGTTCGTGCTGACCGGCCAGCGCCTGCGCAGCCTGCCGCTGCGGCTGCCGGCGGCGCCGCAAGCCAGCGGCGCTAAGCCAGCTTGACGGCCGTGCCGCTGACGGCCACCAGCATCATGCCGTTGGTTTCGCCCAGCACTTCGTAGTCGAAGTCGATGCCCACCACGCCGTTGGCGCCCAGCTCTTTCGCCGACGTCACCAGCTCTTCCAGCGCCGCCTGGCGCGCGCCGGCCAGGGCGCGTTCGTAGCCGCCGGCGCGGCCGCCCACCACGTCGCGCACCGACGAGAACAGGTCGCGGAAGATGTTGGCGCCGATGATGGCTTCGCCATTCACCAGGCCCAGGAACTTCTCGATCTCGACCCCGCCCACATGCGGTGCCGGCACCACGGTGGACAGGAAGAAGCCGTCGTCGGATTTCGAAAACCAGCCCATGACACGCACCCCTGGCAGCGTTGAACAGGGCGCCACGATAGCGGGCCTAGACTTCGTCCATGCCTTCCATCCCTGCACCCGCTGGCGACATTCGCCGGCCCGCCACTTCAGGCTTGCTGCGCCTGCCCGCCTCAATTGGCACCCTGCTGGGCCTGGCCCCCCGCCTGGCGGTGCGCCCGCTGCGCACCCTGCTGGCCGGCGCCGCCTTGCTGGCCGCCAGCGCCTGCAGCACGGTGGCGCCACTGCCCGCCGAAAACTTCGACGCCTGGGGCGAACGCTTTGCGGCCGACTGGGTGCGGCTGTCGCCAGAACGCAGCACTTTCACGCAGTACTTCCAGGGCGCCGAGCAGGACGCGCTGGACGGCCAGCTGAGCCCGCTGACCGACGAGCGCCGCACGCGTGAGCGCGCGCTGGCGCGCGAAGGCCTGGCCACCGTCGACCGCTACCTGGCGGGGTCGCTCTCGCCCGAGCAGCGCCAAGCGGCGCTGACGCTGCAGTGGGGCCTGCAGCGCACGCTGGCTTCAGACGGCGAAACCCTGGGTTTCCTCTTCAATCAGCTGGGCGGCGTGCAGGTGCGCAGCGTCGGCCTGCTGACGCAAAGCCACCCGCTGCGCCGGCCTGGCGACGTGCAGACCTACCTGTCGCGCCTGTCGCAGCTGCCCGCGCGCGTCGACGAGGCCATCGCCCGCACGCGCGCCCAGGCCGCGCGCGGCGTGCTGCCGCCGCGCTTCATCCTGGAGCGCGGTCGCGCGCAGATTGAAGAGCTGCTGAAGCCCGCGCCTTCAGACAACCTGTTCGTCACGGCCCTGGCCAGCCGCACCGAAAAGATCGCCAGCCTGTCGGTGCAGGACCGCAGCCAGGCCCTGCAGCAAGCGCAAACCCTGGTGGCCGATGGCGTGCGCCCGGCCTTCCAGCGCGCGCTGGCGCTGCTCAACGAACTGCACCCGCGCACCACCGACGACGCTGGCCTGTGGCGCCTGCCCGGCGGCGAGCAGGCCTACGCCCAGGCGCTGGCGGCCAACACCACCACGTCGATGACGGCCGAGCAGATCCACGCCATCGGCCTGCGCGAAGTGGCCCGCATCGAAGCCGAGATGGACCAGGTGCTGAAGGGCATGGGCCGCAGCCAGGGCACGGTGCGTGAACGCATGGCCGCGCTGCGCACCGAACTGCAGCCGCCGGCCACGCCCGACCCGCGGCCGATGCTGTTGGCCCGCTATGGCGACTACATTCGAGAAGCGCAGCAGCGCGCGGCGCCGCTGTTCAACATCACCCCGCGCGCGCCGGTGGCAGTGCAGCGCGTGCCGGCGCTGACCGAGCGCACCGCCAGCGCTTACTACACCACGCCCACGCCCGACGGCACGCGGCCGGGCATCTTCTGGGCACCGCTGCCCGGGCCCAGCTTCAACGTCATGGGCATGAAGAGCCTGGCCGTGCACGAAGCCGTGCCGGGCCACCACTTCCAGCTGGCGCTGCAGCAGGAACAGCAGGGCCTGCCGCGCTGGCGCCAGATGCGTGTGTTCGGCGGCGGCAGTGCGCATGCCGAGGGCTGGGCGCTGTACGCCGAACGCCTGGCCATCGAACAGGGCTGGTACGAAGGCGACGCCACGTCGCTGCTGGGCGCGCTGGACGCGCAGCTGTTCCGCGCCCGCCGGCTGGTGGTCGACACCGGCCTGCACGCCAAGCGCTGGACGCGCCAGCAGGCCATCGACTACGGCATTTCGGTGTCCGAAGTCGAGCGTTACGTCGTCAACCCCGGCCAGGCCTGCGCCTACATGGTGGGCATGCTGCACATCCTGGCGCTGCGCAGCGAAGCGCAGGCCGCGCTGGGGCCGAAGTTCAGCCTGCCAGCCTTCCACGACGTGGTGCTGAAGACGGGCTCGGTGCCGCTGGACGTGCTGTCTGGCGTGGTGCGCGACTGGGTGCGGCAGTAGTGCGAATGAAGGGCGCCTGAACGGCGCGGCGCCGGCTTGCGGGGGCGCCCATCGCGGGCGCGGACGTCAGATCTCGTCGGCTTCGACCCGCAGGCTGCGCCGCCGGCTGCCCTGGGTGCTGACGCTGGCGACGATGCGCAGCGCCTGCCCTACCGGCACGCTGCAGCTGAAACGGTAGTCCAGCCCGTCCCAAGCCCCGGGGTTGCGCGTGGGTTCGCGGCGCTGCCATTGCTGGGTGCCGCCGGCGAGAACGGTCAGTTCGTGCCAGGCGCCGGGCTGGGCCTCGCGCAGCGCCACCGTCATGGCGCAGCTGACCTCGAAACGGCGCTGGCGGCGCGCGTCAGCCGGGATCATCAGCACCGCCTGGGCGGCGTCGCCGGCATCGGCGACCCAGCGCTCGGGGCCGTCGCCGGGGCGGCGGGCGGGTTGGCCCGGCGCGGCAGGCGCTGGCTGCCCCGGCGGCGGGCGGGAGGGTGATCGACGGGTCGGCATGGGCGGCGCATTCTGCATCGGCGCCGAAAGGCGACAATCCAGCCCCCGCGGCGCCAGTGGCCCTACATGCAGCAATCCGACATCGACCCGACCGAGACCCCCGCGCTAATGCCGAAGATGCCTGAAACGCCTGGAACGCCTGGAACGCCTGAGACGCCAGTGCCCGCAGTTTCGGTAGTTCCGGAGACCGAAACGGGCGCGGCCGCTGCCGACGCGCCCGCAGACCCGGGCGCCGACGCGGGTGAGCAGGCCCCACCAACGGCCCAGACCGATGTGGGCGCCGGTACCGGAGTCGGTGTCGGGGTCGGGGTCGATGCCGCAGCCACCGCCGCCGTGGCTGACCTGTCGCCCGCGCAGTGCTCGGCCCGTCTGGCCGCCCTGTTCCCGGCCCTGTTCGCGCTGCAGCAGCCGCTGCCGCTGAAGCTGCGCATCCAGGCCGACATCCAGGCCCGGGCGCCGGGGGTTTTCACGCGCAAGTCGCTCAGCGCCTTCCTGCACCGCTACACCACTGGCACGCCCTACCTGCTGGCGCTGACGCGCCAGACCCAGCGCTTCGACCTGGACGGCCAGCCCGCCGGCGAACTGGCGGCCGAACACCGCGACGCCGCCACGACTGAACTGGCGCGCCGCCGCGCCATCGTCGAAGAACGCCGCGCGGCCGAGCGTGCCGCCCAACGCGACGCCCAGCGTGCCGCCGAACGCGAAGCGCAGGCCGCACAAGCCGCCCAGCGTCAGCAGCAGCAGGCCGACCAGCAAGGCCGGCGCGAACGCGCGCTGCTGCTGCGCGCCTTCGAAACCAGCACGCTGACGCGAGCCAACTTCTGCGCCCTGAAAGGCCTGGACGACACCCGGCTGGACGCCCTGCTGGCGCAGGCCCGGCAGGAAGCCGCCGAACGCCCCGCCTGGACCGAAGACCGCCCGCCGCGGCGCGACGACAACCGCCGCCCAGGCCCCCACCGCAGCAGCGAAGGCGGCGACCGCCCCGCCCGCGGCGGACCGCCTGCGGCCCACCGCGGTGCGCGCGGGCCCTCCAGGCCGCGCTGAACGCGCCGATAAACCGCTGATGCGACCTGCCGCAAACCCGCGTTCCCTGCCGGAGCCCGTGCCCGCACCCACCGCGGCCGGCACGGCGGCCGTGTCGGCCGCGGGTGAACCCCAGCCGAGCTGCGCCCGCCCATGAAGGCCAGGCGGTGAAGGCAGCCCGCCTGTGGCGGGCCCTGGGCTCGCTGAAGTTCAGACTGGGCGTGGCAGCCGTGCTGGCGCTGGCGCTGGGCATCGGCGCGAGCACGGCGGTGCTGGTGCAGCGCGCGCAGTCCGACACCCTGGTCGAACGCAGCGCGCAGGAACTGCTGGAAGCGTCGCGCGTGGCGCGCGTGCTCAGCCGCCAGGTGGTGCAGCAGCAGCAGGCCCTGGCGGTGCTGGCACAGCAGCTCACGCCCGAAAAGCTGGGCGACGCCGACGGCCTGCGGCGCAGGCTGCAGGACATGCCGGTGCTGCTGACGCAGTTCGACAGCATCACCCTGGTCACGGCCGCCGGGCGCGGCATCGTCACCTACGACCGCAACGGCGTGCGCAGCACCGACATCGACATTGCCGACCGCCCGTACTTCCAGCGTGCGCGCCGCGAACGCCGCCCGCTGGTGTCTGAACCGGTGGTGTCGCGCGTCAGCACCGAAGTGGTGGTGCTGGTCACGCAGCCGCTGCCGCAGGACGGGGGCTACGTGATGGGCGGCCTGCGCCTGCGCACGCGCAACCTGCTGGCTGGGCTGGCCGACGAACCCGACACCCGCGACCCCCACGGCGGGGCCGGCGGCCCGCTGGTGCTGCTGACCGACGCACAAGGCCGCATGCTGGCGCACCCGGACGCAGAACTGGTCGGCGCGCCCATCAGCGCCGAACCCAGCCTCGCCGCGTCAGTGGAACGCTGGCGCCAGGCCGGCGCCCCCGTCGAACCCACGGGCCTGGACGTGAGCGACGGCGAGCAGGTGGTGACCGTGGCCGGCGTGGCCGGGCCGGACTGGCTGGTGTGGCGCAGCACGCCCCGCAGCCTGGTGCTGGCGCCGCTGGCGCGCGCGCGCAGCGAAGCCCTGGCCTGGGCGGCAGGCCTGACCGTCGCCCTGGCCTGCGGCATGCTGGCCTGGCTGGCCCTGCTGTTGCGCCCGCTGTCGCGCCTGGAACGCCGCGCCGAACACCTGTTCGACGGCAGCCTGGACCCGCAGGCCGGCTGGCCGCGTGCCGGCGGCGAAATCGGCCGCCTGGAACGCGTGCTGCGGCACGTGGCTGCCGAACGAGCGCAGCTGGAGACCTTCAACCATCGCGTCATCCAGCGCCTGCAGTCGGTGATGGGCGCGGCGCCGGTGGGTATCGCCTTCACGCGCGACCGGCGCTTCGAACTCGTCAGCCGCCAGTTCTGCCAGCTGCTGGGCCGCGACGAGACCGAACTGCTGGGCCAGCCGGCGCAGCTGATCTTCGTTTCCAACGAAGACTACCTGCGCCTGGGCAGCGACGTGGCCCAGGCCTTCGACAGCGGCCAGGTGTACAGCGGCGAATGGCAGCTGCTGCGGGCCGACGGCACGCGCGTCTGGGCCCGGCTGCGCGCCCAGCCGGTGGACAGCGCCGAACCGCAAGCCGGCACGATCTGGACGGCCAACGACATCACGCAGGAAATCAGCACGCGCCAGGCGCTGGAATGGGCCGCCACGCACGACCCGCTCACGGGCCTGGCCAACCGCGCGGCCTTCGACCAGCGCGTGGCGCGTCTGTTCGCGGCCCGCCCGCGCAGCCTGCCCGCCGCGCTGGTGCTGCTGGACCTGGACCGCTTCAAGCCCATCAACGATGTGCACGGCCACGCCGCCGGCGACGCCATGCTGCGGGCGGTGGCGGCCGTGGCGGCGCTGCGCGTGCGGCCCGGCGACCTGCTGGTGCGCCTGGGTGGTGACGAATTCGCCGTGGTGCTGGAACGCTGCAGTGCCGACGCCGCCACGCGCGTGGCCGAAGACCTGCGCGCGGCCATCGCCAGCGTGCACCTGCCTTGGGAGGGGCAGTTGCTGGACGTGGACGCCAGCGCCGGGGTGGCCCTGCTGGACGAACACACCGCCGACGCTGCGGCCTGGGTGGCAGCCGCCGACCGCGCCTGCTACGACGCGAAGGCCGCCGGCCGTGGCCGCGTGCACGGCAACCCGGCGCCCGGCCCGGCTGCGCTACGCCTGGTGCTGGGGCGGCAGGAAGATGCGGCGGCGCCGCGGCAGCCGATTCAGTCCAGCCAGCCCTGAGGCGCAGCGAAGGCGGCTGCCAGCGCCTGCAGCCAGCGACCGGCGTGCACGCCGTCCATCAGCGCGTGGTGCACGTCCAGCGCCACTGGCAACCACTGCTGCGCGCCTTCGGCCTGGATACCGCCGAAGGCCACGCGCGGCGTGCTGTCGGCCACACCTGCGCCCGGCCGGGCATGGGCAAAGCTGCTGAAGTGCACCCAGGGCAGGGTGGTGAAGTACATCAGCGTGCCGTCGTCGCCGGGCGGCGCCGGCGGCGGGGCGTGGAAGCCGGGCGGGCCGTCGTGCACGGCCTGCAGCGCCGCCGCGCCCTGGGCGCGGAAGTCGGCAAAGCGGGCCTGGTACGGCAGGGTGGCAAAAACGAAGCTGTCGTCGCTGCGCAGCACGGTGGTGCTGGCGTCGACCCGCGCATGCCGGCGCACGCGCGCGGCCTGGCCCTGCCCTTCCAGACGCAGGCGGAAGCTGTCGTGCCGGTTGGCCAGCACCAGGGCGATGTGGTGGCAGGCCAGGCTCAGGCCGCCGCCGCCAGGCCCGAACTGGTCGGCCAAGGCGGCCTTCAGCGGCGCCACGTCCATGCGGGTGCACAGGCTGAAGAAGGGCTGATCGAAAGCAGCGAAATACCGGAATGCATCACGGCGCGGCCAGCGGTCGGTGTCCAGGTAGGAAGCCATGGCTGGATGCTAGCGGCCGCAGCCTGGAACACAGGCCCGATAGCCTGGCCCAATGGGCCGCATGGTTTCAATCAATCCACAATATCCCGGGCGGCGACCAGAATTCCGGCTGTTGTTGAAACTGCGCCGTTCGCCAGCTTTCCGCTTTTCATTTCACCCACCCTGCCGACAAAGGAATCACCATGTCCCTGATCAACACGCAAGTCGTCCCCTTCAAGGCCCAGGCCTTTCATAACGGCAAGTTCATCGAAGTCACCGACGCCAGCCTGAAGGGCAAGTGGTCGGTGCTGATCTTCATGCCCGCCGCCTTCACCTTCAACTGCCCCACCGAAGTGGAAGACGCGGCCGACAACTACGCTGAATTCCAGAAGCTGGGCGCCGAGGTCTACATCGTCACCACCGACACGCACTTCTCGCACAAGGTGTGGCACGAAACCAGCCCGGCCGTGGGCAAGGCCAAGTTCCCGCTGGTGGGCGACCCCACCCACACCCTGACGCGCGGCTTCGACGTGCACATCGACGCTGACGGCCTGGCCTACCGCGGCACCTTCGTCATCAACCCCGATGGCGTGATCAAGACCGCCGAAGTGCACAGCAACGAGATCGCTCGTGACGTGAAGGAAACCCTGCGCAAGCTGAAGGCCGCCCAGTACACCGCCGCCAACCCCGGCCAGGTGTGCCCGGCCAAGTGGAACGAAGGCGCCGCCACGCTGACCCCGTCGCTCGACCTCGTGGGCAAGATCTAACTTTTCCCTCTCACCGCAAGGACACCCCGCCATGTTGGACAGCAACCTGAAAGCCCAGCTCAAGGCCTACCTTGAGCGCGTCACCCTGCCCATCGAGCTGGTGGCGTCGCTGGACGATCGCCCGGCTTCGGCCGAAATGCGCGAGCTGCTGGAAGACGTGGCGGGCCTGTCGGACAAGATCACCCTGCGGCTGGACGGCAGCGATGCGCGTCGTCCGTCGTTCAACATCGCCCGCGCCGGCACGAGCATGGGCGTGCGTTTTGCCGCCATCCCGATGGGGCATGAATTCACCTCGCTGGTGCTGGCCCTGCTGCAAGCCGGCGGGCACCCGCCAAAGGTGGACGCCGACACCATCCAGCAAGTGAAGGCGCTGGACCAGGACATGGTCTTCGAGACCTACATGTCCCTGACCTGCCACAACTGCCCCGACGTCGTGCAAGCCCTGAACCTGATGGCGGTACTGAACCCGCGCATCAAGGCCGTGGCCATCGACGGCGGTCTGTTCCAGGCCGAAGTGGAAGAGCGCCAGATCATGGCCGTGCCCACCGTCTACCTGAACGGCAAGCCCTTCGGCTCGGGCCGCATGGAACTGGCCGAGATCCTGGCCAAGGTGGACACCGGCTCGGCCGCGCGGGACGCGGCCAAGCTGGGGTCCAAGGAAGCTTTTGACGTGTTGATCATCGGCGGCGGCCCCGCCGGCGCCGCGGCGGCCGTGTACGCCGCTCGCAAGGGCATTCGCACCGGCATCGTGGCCGAACGCTTCGGCGGCCAGACGCTGGACACCCTGGGCATCGAGAACTACATCTCGGTGATGGAAACCGAAGGCCCGAAGTTCGCCGCCGCGATGGAGGCGCAAGTGCGCCACTATGGCGTGGACATCATGAACGGGCAGCGCGTGGCCAAGCTACAAGCGGCCGGCGACCACGGTGGCCTGGCCACCGTGAAGCTGGACAACGGCGCCGAGCTGAAGGCCCGCACCGTCATCCTGGCCACCGGCGCACGCTGGAAGAACGTGAACGTCCCCGGCGAAACCGAATACCGCACGAAGGGCGTGGCCTATTGCCCGCACTGCGACGGCCCGCTGTTCAAGGGCAAGAAGGTGGCCGTCATCGGCGGCGGCAATTCGGGCGTCGAAGCTGCCATCGACCTGGCCGGCGTAGTGGGCCATGTCACGCTGCTGGAATTCGCCGACAGCCTGAAGGCCGACGCCGTGCTGGTGAACAAGCTCAAGAGCCTGCCCAACGTCAGCATCCACACCAGCGCGCAGACGACGGAAATCACCGGCGACGGCCAAAAGGTCAACGGCCTGAAGTTCAAGGACCGCCCGACGGGCGTGGAACATACGGTGGAACTGGCCGGCGTGTTCGTGCAGATCGGCCTGGTGCCCAACACCGATTTCCTGAAGGGCACGGTGGAGCTGTCGAAGTACGGCGAAATCATCATCGACGCGAAGTGCGAAACCAACCTGCCCGGCATCTTCGCCGCAGGCGACGTGACGACCGTGCCCTACAAGCAGATCATCATCGCCACGGGCGAAGGTTCGAAGGCGGCGCTGTCGGCCTTCGACCACCTCATCCGCACACCGGTGGCGGCCGAAGCCGTCGCGGCCTGACCCCGGCCGGGCTTGGCCTGACTCACCCGGAAAGCCCAGCGCGCCGGGGCACCGGGGCACCGGGGTGGGGCTACCATGGCGCGCAGGCTGGCTTGCCTGCCGCCCGCTGCAACCCCCGCCATGGCTTTCCTAACCGCCGACCCTGCCCACCTGCCCGTCATCGCCCACGCCATCCAGCTGGCGGTGGCACCTGTCTTCCTGCTCACGGGCGTGGCTGCGCTTTTGGGCGTGATGGCCACGCGGCTGGCGCGCATCATCGACCGCGCGCGCTACTTCGAGACCGCCTGGCACGGCCTGAGCGACGACAGCCGCGTGGCGGCCAGCCTGGAAATGGCCACGCTGGAACAGCGCCGCGTGGTGGCCAGCTGGGCCATCAATTTCTGCACCGTGTCGGCCCTGCTGGTGTGCGTGGTGGTCACGCTGCTGTTCGTCGACGCCTTCTTCGCCACCGACCTGAAGACGGCCGTGGGCCTGCTATTCATCGCCGCCATGCTGTGCCTGGTGGCCGGGCTGGGCTGCTTCCTGCGCGAAGTGACGGTGGCCACGCGCACCGTGCGCGTGCTCACGCTTCGGCCGCGCGACTGACGCGCAGGGCATTCAAGTCGGCGCGCCGGCCGCCGATAGTGGGGGACACCCGCAACGCCCTTGCCGAAAGACTGCCAGCATGAACGCACCCGCCGACCTGAAGTACCGCCTCATCACCCGCAGCGACATGGACGGCTTGGTCTGCGCCGTGCTGCTGAAGGAACTGGGCCTGTTGGGCGAAATCGTCTTCCAGCACCCCAAGGACATGCAGGACGGCAAGGTCGCCGTCACCGACCGCGACATCATCACCAACCTGCCCTACGTGCCGGGCTGCGGCATGTGCTTCGACCACCATGCGTCGGAAACCCTGCGCAACGAAGGCCAGGCACCGGAAAACCACGTGCTGCAGCCCGACGCCAAGAGCGCCGCGCGCGTGGTCTACGACCACTATGGCGGCAAGGCCCGCTTCACGCGCGTCAGCGACGCGATGATGAACGCCGTGGACAAGGCCGACAGCGCCGGCTTCAGCATGGACGACGTGCTGAACCCCAAGGGCTGGGAACTGCTGAGCTTCCTGATGGACGCGCGCACCGGCCTGGGCCGCTTCCGCGACTTCCGGGTGTCGAACTACCAGCTGATGATGATGCTGATCGACTGCTGCCGCGACATGCCGATCGAAGACATCCTGGCGCTGCCCGACGTGCAGGAACGCGTGGACCTGTTCTTCGCCCAGCACGCGCTGTTCCGCGAACAGATCGCCCGCGTGGCCCAGGTGCACGGCAAGCTGGTGGTGCTGGACCTGCGCGACGAACCCGTCATCTATGCCGGCAACCGCTTCGTGGTCTACGCCATGTACCCGCAGTGCGACATCAGCATGCACGTGATGTGGGGTCGCGAGAAGCAGAACACGGTCTACACCGTGGGCAAAAGCATCTTCGACCGCGGCAGCCGCGTGAATGTGGGCGAACTGATGCTGCAGCATGGCGGCGGTGGCCACCACGCGGCCGGTACCTGCCAGGGCCCGAACGAGACGGCCGAAGCGCTGAAGCAGCAGCTGATCGACGAGATCAACGCGGCCTGAGGCGGACGCCGACGCTGACTCTGACGGTTTGCGGCGGCAGGCGCTAAGCTCGGCCGTATGCAACGCCGTCAACTCATCGGGCTTTCACTGGCCCTGCTCCCTGCCATGGCCAGCGCCATTGAAGAACCTGGCTATGAAACCCTGCGCCAGATCGACGCGCAGGTCGAACTGCGCCGTTACGCCCCCTTCGTCGTCGCCGAGGTCGAATTGACCACGTCGGCCGCCGACGCCGGCAGCCAGGCCTTCCCCATCCTGGCTGGCTACATCTTTGGCAAGAACAAAGGCCAGCGAAAACTGGACATGACGGCGCCGGTGACGCAAAGCGCCGCGCCCGTGAAGCTGGAAATGACGGCCCCGGTGACGCAGACGGCCGCCGCCGGTGGCGCGATGCGCGTGCAGTTCGTGCTGCCCCGGGCCGTGACGCTGGCCACGGCGCCTGAACCGCTGGACCCGCGCGTGCGCCTGCGCGAAGAGCCCGCCGTGGTGCGGGCGGTGCTGCGCTATTCGGGCACTTGGTCGCAGGACAACTACGACCAGCATCTGCAGCAGCTGAAGGCCACCCTGGCCGGTGCCGGCATTGCCACCGAAGGCGAACCCGTGCTGGCGCGCTACAACGGGCCCTGGACGCCCTGGTTCATGCGGCGCAACGAGATCTGGCTGACGGTGCGCTAAGCCGCTGGCCTGTGGCCAGCCTCTGACCCGCTTCAGGCTGGCTTGTCGATGCGGTGCCCGCCCGCCAGCAGTTCGTCCACCAGCTTCAGCACGAACGCGCCGGTGGCCGAGTAGGGGTCGAATTCCGGGTGCTGCATGCGCACCATGGCGTCGTCGTCGGGCAAGTGCACATGGGCCATCGACCAGCTGGCATAGCGGCGTTCGCTGATTTCCTCGAACGACAGCATCTGCACGTCGCGGTGGCGCCGGTCCAGCAGGATCTGCGCATACAGCTGGTTCACGGCCGCGCGTTCGCCTTCCAGCACCTGCAGGTACAGGCCCTGGCCCTGGCACAGCACGCCGCTGACGCCATGTTCCGCGTTGTGGGCCTGCGCCGCGGCCAGGATCTGCGCCGTCACGGTACCGGTCTGCGGGCCGACAGCGCGGCTGACGTACAAGGCTCGAACCAACATCGCGGGGTCACTTTCAGGAATGGGTGTCGTCGGCCGACGGTACCGGTGCCGGTGCCGGGGCCGCTGCAGCTGCAGCTGCAGTTGTCATGGCGGGCGCGCAAGCCGCGGCGCTGGCGGGCCGCGGCGGCGCCATGCGCTGGCCGTCCCATTGCTGGCCGCACCAGCAGTGCCCTTCGGGGTCGATGATGCAGGTGCCGCTGCCGCAGCAGCGCGGGTCTTCGGTCATGGCGGGGGCTCCGGGGGTAGTGGGCAGGATCGCAGGTTCTGGCTGCCGGATTCTGCCCATCTGCACGCGCCCGCAGGGCCGATGGGGCAGGCGACTGCAGGGTTGCTGCGGCGTGCTGGCCTCAGCTGGCAGGGCCCACCCCGGCTGGCAGCGGCCCGCGCGCATCGTCAGACTGGATGTGCAGGGCCTGCAGGAAGCGCGACACCATGTTGTAGGCGGCGATCACGCCCACCAGTTCGACCGTCTGGCGGTCGCCCAGCCGGCTGCGCAGGTCGGCCATCTGGGCAGCGCCGACCTGGATGTCGCGCGTCATCGTGTCGGCCAGCGCCAGGGCCGCCTGTTGCAGCGGCGTAAACAGCCCGGCAGCGGCGCGCCAGGCCGGCAGCGCGTCGATCTGGGCCTGCGACACGCCTTCCTGCAGCGCGATGGGCACATGCTGGGCCGCCTCGTAGGGCGCGCCGTTCAGGTACGCGATCTGCACGATCACCAGTTCGCGCAGGTCGCCACCCAGCGCCAGCTGCTGCCGCACCCGCGTCAGGTAGTACAGCCAGCCTTCGGCCAGCGGCGGGCTGTGCAGCAGCATCTGGTAGAGGTGCAGCACGCTGCCGCGTTCGGCCACGATGCGGTCCACCAGCGGGCCCACGGCGGTGTCGGCAGGGTGTTGCAGGTCGGCATAGGGCAGGTGGGCCATGCAGTCAATCCACGATCAGGGCAGGGTCGATGGCGCGGATGCGGTGGTCGACGTAATAGCCACCGGCTTCGGTGTACTGCACGAAGCCGCGCCCGCATGGCGGGCAGCACCAGACGCTGCAGCGGTTGTACGGGAAGTAGCGCGTCGCCACCAGGGCGCGCGGGTGCCAGAAGTGCGTGCCCGGGGCATGCCGTTCGGTCAGCGTGGGTTCGGTATCCGACGGGTCGCACAGCGTGCCCAGCGCCTGCAGCAATGGCGGGCCCAGCGGCGCGGGCAGCGATTCCCAGCCCGGGCAGGCCAGGCTTTGGCAATGGGCGCAACCTGCCGGGGGCGATTCGCCCGCGGCCGGCAGCGCGGCGCGCAGGGCCGCAGCGTCCAGCCAGGGCGGGGCGTCGGTGTCTGGCGGCACGCGCAGTGCCAAGCCGGCGTCAATCGGCCTGGATGTTGTTGTCCTTCACCACCTTGGCCCAGATGTCCAGCTGCCTGTCCACGAAAGCTTGGGCCTGGGCCGGGGTGCCCTGGTTGATGACGATGCCCTGCTGCGCCAGCTTGGCGGCCACTTCGCTGGTTTGCAGGGCCTTGTTGATCTCGGCGTTCAGGCGTTGCACCAGTTCCGGCGGCGTCTTGGCGGGCGCGATCACCGCCCACCAGGCCGGGGCGTCGAAGTTGCGATAGCCCAGCTCGGCCAGGGTGGGCACATCGGGCAGCGTGGGGTTGCGCGCCGCGGTGGTGACAGCCAGCGGGCGCAGGCGCTTGCTGTCGATGTGCGGCTTGGCGACGAATACCGAGCCGATCGACAAGGGCACGTGGCCGGCCACGGCGTCTTGCATCAGCGGGCCGCCGCCCTTGTACGGCACGTGCACCAGGTCCAGGCCGGCGCTCTTGGCCAGCAGCGTCATGGCCAGGTGGCCCAGGCTGCCGTTGCCGATGGTGCCGTAGGCCATGTTCTTGCCGCCTTTGGTGGCCGCGGCCACGTCGGCAAAGGTCTTGGCCGGTTGGTCGGTGTGCACGCTGATGACCATCGGGCTGGTGCCCACCAGGGCCACGGTCGCCAGGTCCTTGCGCGTGTCGAAGCTGATCTTGGGCTGCAGCGCCGGGTTCACGCCGTGGGTGTCGAACACCACGCCGAAGGTGTAGCCGTCGGGCGTGGCGCGCGCCACTTCACCGGTACCGATGGCACCCGATGCACCGCCCTTGTTTTCCACCAGCACGGTCTGCCCCAGTTGCTGCTGCAGCACGGGCGCCAGGATGCGCGCCACCTGGTCGACCGAACCCCCGGGCGGGAACACGGCCACCAGCCGGATGGGCCCCTTCGTGGGCCAGGCCTGGGCCGATGCGGCCGCGGGCAGGGCCAGCAAGCTGGCGCCCAGCAGGCCAGCGGCCAGGGCGTGCAAGCCGTGCAAGAAGTGGCGACGGGGGTGTGTACGGGACATGGCGGTCTTCCGCGCCGGGCGCAGTTCGGGGCTGCCAGTGTCTGCCGTGCCCGGCACGTTGCCGCTGCGGGAACCACGGATAGGGTGTTCCCGCAGAACCAGCCGGCAGGGCCCTGCAGCCCCACCGCTGGGCGCGCGATCAGCCCGCCCGGCGACGCCGCGCTGCCACCGCCCCGACGGCGCCCAGGCCTGCGGCCAGCAAGGCCACGCTGGCCGGTTCCGGCACCACGCCCAGCTGCACGATGACCTGCGCCGCACCATTGCCCGCTGAGAACGGATTCGCGAAGTTGCTCACATTGCCGTTGATCCCGGCCAGGGCGGTGAAGCCGCCCTGCGTGAAGGGTGCGCTGGGCGTACCGAAGCGCCAAAGGCCGCCGACGTCGGCGATGCCGCCGACGCCGTAGGTGATGCCCGGGCTGAGCGAGACAGCCGAAAAGATGGGCGACAGGTAGAAGCCCGCGCCGACATCCGTGAACGACACCGCCGGGGTGCTGAACAGCAGGGTGTTGGTCGTGAGGTTGAAGACCACGAACTTCAGGTTGCCGCTGCTGTTCGGATCGAACGACACGCCGATCTGGTTCAGCAACTGCGTCGAGCCGACTGTGATGGCCGCAATCGGGCTGTCACCGGGGCCGCGGGTGGAATTGGCCGAACCTTGCGACGCGTTGTTGAACACGATCACGGCTTGGGCCGATGTGGCCAGTGCCAGCGCAGCAGCGCCCAGCACAGAGGGTAGAAACTTGCTCATGGCATCTCCCGAGGTGGTGGAACGACCGACCGGAGTGTGGGACAGGTCGCAGCGCGGTAGAAGAGCGCTTCTTAGGGGGGGCCAGCCTCGTCACGCCGCCGTCACGCCAGGACCTGAACACTGCCAGCCGTTTCAACAGAACCCGGGAGCCCACTGCGATGCGCATGCCCGCCCGCATGTCGATGCGCAAGTCCATCAGGGTGCTGAAACCCCCTGCCCAGCGGCAACCTGGCTGATGACGACGGCCAGCGCCGTGACGAACTGACCGGCTTCTTCTTCGCCAGCGGCAGCCGCTACCCGGAGCTGGACCGCGTCAACGACTTCGCCGCGGGGCAGCTGAGCCCGTGCAGACTGCAGCCCCGCAGCGCGCCAGAAAGGACCGCCATGCCCCGTGCCCAAGCGCATGTCTTCATCGCCACGTCCCTGGACGGCTACATCGCCAGGCCCGACGGCAGCCTGGACTGGCTGATGCGGGCCCAGGCCACCGCCCCAGCGGGCGAAGACTTCGGCTATGCCCGCTTCATGCAGGGCATCGACGCGCTGGTGATGGGCCGCAAGACCTTCGAGACCGTGCTGGGCTTCGACCCCTGGCCCTACCCGGGCCTGGCGGTGCACGTGCTGTCGCGCAGCGGGGCCGTATGCGTGCCCGCCGCACTGGCGCCCAGGGTGCAGCCCAGCGCGCTGGCCCCGGCCGAACTGCTGCTGCAGCTGGCCCAGACTGGCGTGCGCTGCGCCTACCTGGACGGTGGCGAGCTGATCCAGTCTTGCTTGCAGGCCGACCTGGTGGACAGCATGACCATCACCACGGTACCGGTACTGCTGGGTTCAGGCCGGCGCCTGTTCGGGCCGCTACCCGCCGATCAGGCCTGGGCCGCCGACAGCGTGCAGCCCTGGGACAACGGCTTCGTGCAGGCTGTCTACACCCGGCAGCGCTAACGGCCCGCCACACCGCCCAGCAGAGCACCGCGCTCCAGGCGCGTGGCCACCAGCGCCGCCACGAGCGACAACAACGTGCAGCCCGTGATGATGGCCAGCAGGGCGCCCGGCGTGGGCGAACGTTCCACCACGAAAGCCGTCAGGGTGCTGAGCACCGCCCCCAGTGCCATCGACAGGGCGCCGCTGAGCCCCGCTGCCGTACCCGCCAGGGCAGGTCGGACAGACATGGCGCCAGCGTTGGCCGTGGGCAAGGTCAGGCCGTTGCCCAGGCCCACGAAGACCGTCAGCCCGAACAGCGCCAAGGGATGCGACACCCCGACAGCGAACACGCCCGCGGCCAGCAGCATGGCCGCCACCGACACCACCCGGCCTGATACCAGCAAGGCACCCAGGCCCAGGCTGCGCGCCTGGCGCGCACTGATGGCCGCACCCACCAGGAAGCCCCCGGTGATCGACCCCACGCCGATGCCCACCTCTGCAGGCGACAGGCCCCACACGGCCGTGGCCACATAGGGCACGCCCGTCACGAACACATAGAAAGCGGCGACCGAGAAGGCCGTGCACAGCACATACGCGGCGTAGCGGGCCGACCGCAACAGGCACAACCCGTCGCGCCAGCTGGGCGCGGGCAACCCGGACGCCCGGGTCTCGCCCATGTCCACCCAGGCCAGCACCAGCAGCACGCCGCCCAGCCCGGCGTACAACGCAAACACCGCACGCCAGCCCAGGCTGACGTCCAGGAAGCCCCCCAGCATGGGCCCCAGCATCGGCGCCACTGCCATGGCCGATGCGATCAGGCTGAGCTTGGCAGCTGAATCAACGGCCGAATGACGGTCGCGTATGGCAGCGTTAGACACCACCACCCCGGCCACGATCACGGCTTGCAGCACACGGCAGCCCAGCAGCACCGCCACGTCCTGCGCCAGCATGCAGCCCAGCGACGCGGCCACGTAAACCATCAACGCGCCCAGCATGACCGGCCGGCGACCGAAACGGTCGGACAGCGGGCCCAGCCCCAGCTGAAAGAGTGCCGAAGCCAGCATGTACCCCGACACCGCCAGCGCCGTAACGGATTCACGGGCGGCCAGGTCGCGCGCCATCGACGGTAGCGACGGCAGGATCATGTTCAAGGTCACCGCCGACAGCGCCGTCAGCAGCGTCAGGGTGGCCAGGCGAGGGGGCGTGCGCGTCAAGCGCCGGATTGTGGCCGACCAGGGCCTGCAGCCTCAGGCATCGATATTCGCCGCCCGCAAGGCATTCGCTTCGATGAAGTCCCGCCGCGGTTCGACTTCGTCGCCCATCAACATCGTGAATACGCGATCCGCTTCGATCGCGTCGTCGATCTGCACGCGCAGCAGCCGCCGTACTGTCGGGTCCATCGTGGTTTCCCACAGCTGTTCGGGGTTCATCTCGCCCAGGCCCTTGTAACGCTGGCGGCCCACCGCGTTTTCGGCCTGGCCGATCAGCCAGGCCATCGCAGCGCGGAAGTCGCCTACGCGCTGTTCTTTCGCCTTTTCGCCTTCGCCGCGGCGCACCAGGGCTTCGCTGCCCAGCAGGTTCTTGAAGCTGAGGCCCGCTTCGCGCAAAGCCGCGTAGTCGGCGCCATGAACGAAATCCTGCGTGATGACGCTGCTCTTCACGTTGCCGTGGTGGCGGCGGCTGATGCGCAGGATGTGCTTGTCGGTGCGGCTGTCGAATTGCGCTTCGACTTCGGCATCCTTCAGCGCGCCCTGCAGCGCCACGGCGCTGGCTTCGGCGGCTGCGGCGCTGTCCAGGTCCAGTTGCAGGCCGTTGCCCAGGGCGCGCAGGGCGTCCAGGTCCATCCAGTTGGCCAAGCGGTTGATGACGCTGTTGGCCACCAGGTAAGTGCGGGCCAGGGCTTCCAGCGCCTGGCCTTCGATGGCGGTTGCCGGGCCGACGTCGGCACCCGAGCCTTCACCGTTGGGTAGCACGGTGGCACCGTCCAGCGCCACTTTCAAAAGGAAGGCGTCAAGCTCGGCGCCGTCCTTCAGGTACTGCTCGTGCTTGCCCTGCTTGACCTTGTACAGCGGTGGCTGGGCGATGTAGATATGGCCGCGTTCCACCAGCACGGGCATCTGGCGGTAGAAGAAGGTCAGCAGCAAAGTGCGGATGTGGGCGCCGTCGACGTCGGCGTCGGTCATGATGATGATGCGGTGGTAGCGCAGCTTGTCGATGTTGAACTCATCGGCGCCGATGCTGGTACCCAAAGCGGTGATCAAGGTGACGATGCTGTCGCTGGACAGCAGCTTTTCATAGCGCGCTTTTTCCACGTTCAGGATCTTGCCGCGCAGCGGCAGGATGGCCTGGAACTTCCGGTCACGGCCCTGCTTGGCGCTGCCGCCGGCACTGTCGCCTTCGACGATGTAGATCTCGCACAGTGCCGGGTCTTTTTCCTGGCAATCGGCCAGCTTGCCGGGCAGGCCCATGCCGTCCATCACGCCCTTGCGGCGCGTCATCTCGCGGGCTTTCCGCGCGGCTTCACGGGCGCGCGCGCTGTCGATGATCTTGCCGCAGATGATCTTGGCGTCGATGGGGTTCTCGAGCAGCCAGTCGGTCAGCAGCTTGCTGACGATTTCTTCCACCGGGCCGCGCACTTCGCTGCTGACCAGTTTGTCCTTCGTCTGGCTGCTGAACTTGGGTTCAGGCACCTTCACACTGACCACGCAGGCCAGGCCTTCGCGCATGTCGTCGCCGGCCACTTCGACCTTGGCCTTCTTGGCCAGTTCGTTGTCTTCGATGTACTTGTTGATGACGCG
>JAIXRN010000077.1 GCA_027485165.1 Rubrivivax sp. | reverse complement strand
GTCCTGTTGCTCGTGCCGTTCCGCGAACTCGCCGAGGCGGCGGCCAGCCACTATCCGTGGCTTCCCGTCCGACTCCTGCTGAGGGACCGGTTCCCGTCCTCGGAATGGCTGACCGGCTACAACGGACCGTTGGCGGTGGTGGTGGCCGGCGCGGACGAGGTGATCCCACCGGAATCCGGCCGTCGCCTCTTCCGGAGCTACCCGGGCCCCAAGCGCCTTTGGGAATTCCCAGGCGAGAACCACTGGGAGGGTTCGAACCGCGACGCCGCGTTCTATCGCGAGTTCTGGAACTGGATGACGACTCCCGGCTGAACGACGCGGTCAGCGGCTCTCCGTGGACTCCGCTGCCGGCGCATCGTCCCCGAGGGCGGTCCGGATCGCACGCAGCAGGCGATTCGCCGTGTACGGTTTGGAGAGGAAATGCCCAAGTCCCGGTGCGATCGCGGACTTCACAGCCTCCCCTTGGCTCAATCCGCTGGCCGCAAGGATCCGGATCATGGGATTCATTCGCAGGAGCACCTGGATCATCGCGGCCCCATCCATGACCGGCATCATCATGTCGGTGAAGACGAGGTCGATGTCCCTGCCATGCTGGGCGTAGTGGGCGACGGCCTCGGCCCCATCGGAAACGGTGTCCACGCGATACCCGAAACGCTCCAATGTCTGTCGCGTCACGGACCTGACCGATTCGTCGTCCTCCACCAACAGGATGCGCTCCCCCTTCCCGGCGGGCAGGGCGCCGTCTCCCAAGGGAGGGGCGGTCTCCAACAGTCCCGTGACCGGAAGATAGACACGGAACACGGAACCGACGCCAGGCTCGCTTTCCACCCGGATGAAGCCCTCGTGGCTGCGGACGATGGCCAGCGAGGTCGAAAGCCCGAGTCCGGTACCCTTGCCCTGCTCCTTCGTCGTGTAGAACGGATCGAAGACGCGGTCCATGACCTCCCGGGACATTCCCATCCCCTCGTCCTCGACCTCGATGAGGACGTAGGGACCGCAGCGGGCCTCGGGAACGAGGCTGGCATACTGGTGATCGGCGATGAAGTTCCGCGCCCGGAGACGCAGTTCGCCGCCTTCCGGCATGGCGTCCCGCGCGTTGACGCAGAGGTTCAGGAGGATCTGGTGGATCTGGGTCGGGTCTCCCAAGATGAGGCTGAGTCCGGGCTCCAAGGTGGTGGAAACCGTGATGCTCCGGGGGAACGTGTCGGTGATGATCTTCGCGGTGTCCCGGACCAGGTGGGAGACCTGGACGACGACCCTTTCCCCCTGGACCCCGCGGGCGAACGACAGGACCTGCTTCACCATGTCGGAACCCCGCTTGGCCGAGGCGTGGATCGTGTCGAGGATCTCGGACCGCTCGCCGTGTTCGAGGTCGAGCCGGAGCAGCTCGATGGACATGAGGATCGGGGCGAGGACGTTGTTCAGGTCGTGCGCGATGCCGCCGGCCAGCGTGCCGATGCTGTCCATCCGCTGCGCCCTGAGGAACTGCTCCTCGAGCTTCTTCCGGTCGGTGACATCGGTGTCCATCGTGAGGATCGACCGGGGCTGGCCTTCCGGGTCGTGCAGGAGCGTCCAGCGGCTGTCCAATTTGACGGGGACCTCGGAGCGGGAAACCACATCGATCTCGCCGTTCCATTCCCCGTCCTGGCGCACGGACGCCTCGGCAAGTTGGAACCTCGACTCGTCGAAACGGACCAGATCCCGGAGGTCACGCCCACAGGCCTCGGCGGAACTCCACCCGTGGATCCGTTCGGCGCCCCGGTTCCAGAAGCGAACACGGCCCTCGAGATCCCGCACGACGATGGCGTCACGGGACTCCTCGATCAGCGCGGCCTGCTCCGCGATCCGTTCCTCGGACCGCTTGCGGTCGGTGATGTCCATCATGCCCCCGACCACGCGCACGGCGCGTCCATCGGCGTCGCGGAGGATGAGCCCCCGGTCGTGCACGTGGATCACAGCGCCGTCCTGACGGATGATGCGGTAGTTCTCGCTCCACTCCCCCGTGGTCCCGGCGATGGCGTTCCAAAGGCCCAGCGTGGCGCGGTCCCGGTCGTCCGGATGGATGAGGCTGGTCCACCGGTCGACCGTGGCCTCGGTGCCGGATGAAGGTACCCCGGAAAGGAGCTCGAATCCCTCGCTGCGCCAGACCTCGCCCCGGGCGATGTCCCAGTCCCAGATGACGTCGCTCGACGCCTTGGCCAGCAGGCGGAAGCGCTCCTCGCTCATGCGAAGCCGGCTCTCGGCCCGCTTCCGTTCGGTGATGTCCCGCTCGATCGCTATCCAATGGGTGAAGATCCCGGCGGAATCGGCGACGGGGACGATGTCCAACTCCAGCCAGAACTCCTCGCCGGACTTGGTGTAGTTGATCAGTTCCTCGCGAACCGGCTTCCACTCGGTCAGCGCGGCCCGGATCCGGTCGAGCCCGTCCCTCTGTGTACCGGGGCCCTGGAGGATCCTCGGCGTCTTCCCGAGGACCTCCTCGCGTCGGTAGCCGGTCCGCCGCTCGAAGGCGTCGTTGACGTAGACGATCCGGGGCCCGGGATCGTCAATCGGCTCGGCGTCGGTGATCAGGACGATGTCCGAGAGCCTGGAGACGCAGTGCTCCAGCAGGCGGAGTTGTTCTTCGTCCCTGCGGCGCTGGGTGATGTCCTGGATCGCCCCTTGGACGCGGACGATGCCGCCGTCCGATTCGCGGACCGATTCGCCCATCAGCCGGATCCAGGTCCCAGTCAGGCCATCCCGCTCAACGCGGAGCTCCATGTCGAACGGGGTGCCATCACGGACGCAGGACTCGAAGGCCTTGCGGAATTCCCGCTGGCGGATCGGAGGTCCGAAGCTGAACGACTCCCACAGGCCGAGCGGAGGCCCGGGCGGCAATCCGAGGATGGAGCCGGCCTCGTCCGACCAGGTGATTCCGAGGTCGGGCATGTCGACCTGCCAGGCCCCGAGCCGCCCCACCCTGGAGGCCATCCGCAGCATCGAGCGGCTTTGCCGGATCCGTTCCTCCGCCTGCTTGCGTTCTGTGATGTCCACGATCTGCGCCACCATCACCGGAGCGGAATCACCCGCGAGGGCGAGCAGCTCGAGATTCACGATGACATCCCTCAGGACGCCGTCCTTCCGCCGGAACCGGGTCTCCACTCCGTTGACCCTCCGCTCGACCAGAAGCCGGTTCATGACTTCTTCGCGGTTGTGCGTCTCCACATGGAGTCGGAGAGCCCCGACCATCCGTCCCAGCAACTCGTCTCGTTCGTAGCCCAGCAGTTCGCAGTACCGCTCGTTGACGTCGATGATCCGACCTTCCTGCACGGTCGAAACCCCGATGGCGGCCGGGCTGTTCCTGAAGAGCGACGACATCCTCTGTTCGGAGAGATAGAGGGCGAGGCGGTCCGAATCGACCATCGGCGACACCTCCGGCTTCCGGCCGACCGGAGGACTTTCCAAGACGTCGCCAAGGGTTTCCGCCAGGAGACCGAGTGAGTGCCAAGCCTCAGGGTCGGGAGAACCCGGCAGGTGGCGCCCCACCAGGAGTACAGCCTCGCCGGCAGGGCCGGCTGATGGAACGGGGCGTCCCAACACGAGCCCCACGTCTCCGCGACCTTGGAAGAGCGGGCAGGTCCGGAGCCGGGCGTCCTTGGAGACGTCCGCCACCACCGTCCCTTCGGGAACACCGAAGATGTCGACCAACGGAGAGGACAGGAGACCGACGGCGTCGGGCGGTTCACCATGGAATCCGACGCAGCGCAGCGTGGCTCCGTCCTTGCGGACGATCCAGGCCCACGAACCGCCAACAATCCGGGCGGCGATCTCCCCGATACGGTCCACCGGGGATCGCCCGGAACCAGAGGAACGACCGCGGGAAACCTCGGCACCACAAACACCTTCGGAAACCCTTTTCGGTTCGGCGATCACCGTTCACCTCCCCCGCACTTCGTCGGCCGGACACGGAAACGAATCGGCTGCAACAGGGCCTCCGGGCGTCGTTCCACTCCCGGAATGATGGAGAAGATATCGGATTTGGGCTGTCTCATCGGTGGCTCGGTGGAGAATTTTTTTTATGCCGCATCGAACCGGCCCGGGGTTACTGAATCGTTTTCAAATCGTACCCAATGGAGCGGTGATTTTTACCGACCTCCCGGAGCGGGATCGCGGATTTCGACGGATCCCTTCAACACCTTGGCCACCGCCGACAGAAGGACATCGGCCGAATACGGCTTCGGAAGGAAATGCCGGATGCCCGAGGACGCCTCCTTGGCCGCAGACTGGTCCAGGCTCAGTCCGCTGGCGGCAAGGATACGGACCTCCGGGTCCATCCGCCGCCGGACATGGATCGTCGCCCGGCCGTCCATCACCGGCATCATCATGTCGGTGAACACCATGTCGATCTTGCCGACGTTCTGGGCGAAGACAGAAACCGCCTCGGAGCCGTCCGAGGCCACAAGCACCTTGTATCCGAACTGCTCCAGTGTCTGACGGGTGACCGCGCGGACGGCGGGTTCGTCCTCCACCAGAAGGATCCGCTCACCATGCCCGCGCGGGATCTCGTCGGCATGGGGATCCGGCCGGCGGGACGAAAGTTCGGTCGCCGGGAAGTGGACCGCGAAACGGGAACCGCGGCCGGGTTCGCTTTGGACGCGGATGAATCCCCCGTGGCTTCGGACGATGGCGAGGGAGGTGGAGAGCCCGAGACCGGTCCCCTT
The DNA here is from genome assembly GCA_027485165.1 of Rubrivivax sp. Taxonomy (GTDB): domain Bacteria; phylum Pseudomonadota; class Gammaproteobacteria; order Burkholderiales; family Burkholderiaceae_C; genus Rubrivivax. The sequence goes on along the minus strand of JAIXRN010000077.1, from coordinate 58 downwards.
CCCGTGCTCCTTGGTGGTGAAGAACGGGTCGAAGATCTTCTCGAGGTTGGCCGGAGGG
>JAIXRN010000028.1 GCA_027485165.1 Rubrivivax sp. | reverse complement strand
CGTGCTAATCGGGTACGACCGCATCACGCTGCCGCCGAAGGACATCAGAGAAATCATCGATCGATTCGGGCGGCTCCCTGGTGCTATCGCGGCGCTCGCGCGCGCGGAAGAGATTGAAGATCCCGTCTACTTCCCCATGGATCCGTTTGGCGACGACGAGATATTCCCGACTCTTGCGGCTTCTGCAAAGGCGGTGTTCGACGTGTGGCGCCGCGCAATCCACGAGTGATTGAGCACATATTCGTGTGAGCCGCCAAACTGGCGGTCCTCTGCGCCATGCCGTCCTCCTCTAGGAAACTGCGGCATGGCACAGACGATGAGCCGGTCCGGCGACTGCTGCGACAACTCGATGATGGAGAGCCGCTGGGCGAAGCTGAATGAGGGAGCTGATCCACGGTCGCCGCTCCTCCACACACGAGGGGGGGGGCGGGGCTGGCGGTGTTCAAACGGATCGCGGTATGGCACCAGCGAAGGAGGATCCGCGGCATGCTCGGCTACTTCAGCCTCGCGGCATTCGAGGCCACCTCGATTGGTCAATAGGATCAGACTCGGTTTCCGTGAGACTTGAGAAGATCTAAATCATTGCTACCATTGACTTGACGCGGCAAATGGGGGTACTCGATCGGCGAGATCGAAACACCGCTCCAACAACCATCGGCTCGCCTTCTGCGCGAGCGCCCGCGGATCACCTGCTGCCTAGCGAGATCGACAAATGGCGCTCGAAGTTCCAATTGATCCACCCGTTGATATCTACGCTGTGTTCCAGCGCTTTAACTACAAGCACTGGACGGCGCTTGCGGAGTTCGTTGACAACTCGGTCCAGTCCTTCCGAGACAACCAAGCGATCCTGGCAGCCGCGCCGTTCCGACAGAAGTTTGTCACCGTCAGGATCACGCTGCACCGGGAAAGCCGGAAGGTCGTGATCATGGATGATGCAGCGGGAATTCCCGCGAGCCAGTTCCCGCGTGCCTTTCGGGCCGCCGTGCCTCCCTCCGACGCCACCGGGCTCCACGAATTCGGGATGGGAATGAAGTGTGCCGCATTCTGGTTCACCAAGAAGTGGAAGGTGACGACTGCACACGTCGGCGATGGGCTGCGTAGAAATGTGTTGCTCGACCTCACCCGGATCCGCGAGAAACAGTCGACCCGGATCCCGGTCGAAGAGCGGTCAGCCGGTCCTCTTGAGCACGGCACGACGATCCACCTCGAGGACGTCGGCGAGCGCATGCCAAAGGGGCAAACGATGTCGAAGGTTCGGGAGTTCCTAGCCGACATCTACCGCGTGCCGATACGTGACGGTCTTCTGAGGCTCGAGGTCAACGGCGAAGAATGCGTCACGAGGCGCAACGACGTTCTGGTCGCACCGAGTTTCAGCTCGAACAACAAGCCGCAGGGCGACCCAGTGGCCTGGAGCAAGGACATCAGCATCAACCTTCCCGGCAACCGCATGGTGACCGGCTCTGCGGCATTGTTCGCGAAGGGCAACCGCTCGGAGGCTGGCTTCACGCTTTTCAGGCGCGGAAGGGTCGTCGACGGCTTCCCGGGAAGCCGATGGAAGCCAGACGCGATTTTCGGCGCCGGGAACTCGGCGGAATCGATGCGCGTCTTCGGTGAACTGCATTTCGAGGGATTCGGTGTCAGCTCCCAAAAGGACCAGATCGACTGGTGCGGCCTCGAAGACGACTTCATCGAAAAGCTGAAGTCACAGATGAACGCAGAGCCACTGCGAATCCTCTCCCAGGCGCGGAACTACCGAACCGGCCCCCTGGACGAGCTGGACCCCGAGGAGGTGATCATCAAGATCGGTCAGGCCGTCGACAGCACCGCAGACGCACTGAGCGACCTCGGTCCCGAGCTGACCCACGAGGCGCCCTCCCACGTTCTCCCGGCAGACCAGGCGATCACCGAGCCCGCTGCGCCGCATACAGTCGATGTTCGCGCTCCGAACCGTCAGTACCAGGTGCGCTTCGACAACGCCGACTGGACAGTGGAGTTTCAGTTCCCGCGCAAGAATGATCGTGACGCGTGGCTGGACGTGCGAGGCGGGGCCAGCGACATCGAGGATTCGGGCGGGAGAAACCTGCTTCAGATTAGGCTGGCGATGGACCACCCCTTCACAGTCAACTTTGTGAAGCTTGATCAGCATCACCTCGAGCCGGTCCTGAGACTTGCCGCCTCCCTCGCCCTCGCTGAGCGCCTCGCGAAGCTCGCGGGCGTGGACACCCCAAGCGTTATCCGTTCTCGGCTGAACCAGGTGCTGACGCAGGCACTCGGCCACCCGGAGGGACAGCGGTGACCACAACCGCGCTTGATTACGTGCTTTCGCGGAGCGGACTCGCTCCATCCGATGCAACTTCTGTCCGTCAGAGCACCGAGGAACTTCAGGCGAAACTCTTAGCGGCAGGCGGCGCGAATAACACGGCGCTCGTCGTCGGGCGTGTGCAGAGCGGCAAGACGCTGTCGTTCACCTGCCTGATCGCGCGCGCCGCGGACTCGGGAACCAGGCTCGTGGTTGTGCTCGCTGGCACGAAGGACATCCTCGCGAAGCAGACCTTCCGCCGACTTCGTAAAGCACTCGACGAGCGAAGGTTCGTGATCACCTACAACCCGCCGGCCGTGCCGGATGCGGTCTTCCGCCCGTCGTCTGGCTCGACGCTCTTCTCCGAGCGGACGCATGTGATCGTCCTCCTAAAGAACGCCGCGCGGATCAAAGCTGTCGTAAAGAGCCTCGTGCAGCAACGACCCGACGCTCTCGGTCGAGTGCTGGTGATCGATGACGAGGCGGATGCCGCCGGTCTCAACACACGGCTCCGGCAGGGCGATTCAAGCCCGACCTATCGGGCGATCGGACAGCTTCGGCGACATCTCGGGTCGCACTCGTACGTCCAGTACACAGCCACGCCGCAGGCCAACCTGTTCATCCCACTCGTCGATCACTTGTCACCCGACTGCGTGCACCTTCTCGAGCCGGGACCTGGATACGTCGGCGGAGAGTCCCTCTTCGAGACCGAAGGCGTCGCGCGGCACATCCGCTCATCGGACGCGGACGAGGCGCGGAGGGGGAGCTGCCCAGCTG
>JAIXRN010000026.1 GCA_027485165.1 Rubrivivax sp. | reverse complement strand
GGGCGGAACAGCTCCAGGGATCGCGGCTCGAGGAACTGCGGTCGGTGATGGAGGCCCACAAGGGCGGCGTGCCGGTGTACCTGTGCCTGCGGCTGCCGGGTGGCGAGGCGGTGTGGATCGAGCCGAACGACCGCTACCAGGTGATGGCGTCGCGGGCGTTCGAGGAGGCTGTGGTCGGGATGTTCGGCGAGGACGCGGTGCAGGTGAAGTCGGACAACAGCCTGCCCGAGCGCGCCCAACGGCGTTGGGAGAAGCGGGGTGGCGGCGGCGACGACGAGTGAGCCGGAACATTTCCGCTGGAACGACGGCGTACTTCACGCAACTCCGCCAGGGCATGCGCGGCCTTCCGCGTGAGTCGGGGTAGGTTGGCGGTCCGCGCTTCTCGGCCGCCGCGGTCGGAGTCGGGACTCAGGACGCCTTGCGCAGACGGATCCGCGCCTCGAATCCGCCGGGGTCCGCGTTGCGGAATGCCACGTGTCCGCCGCACGCGGAGATGGCCGAGACCACGAGGGAGAGCCCGAGTCCGGAGCCGCCGGTCTTCCGGTCCCGGCTGGGATCGACCCGGAAGAAGGGTTCCCCGAGCCGTTCCAAGGCCCAGCCGGGTACCCCGGGACCGTTGTCGACCACGCGGAGTTCCGTCCATTCGCCATCGGCATTCGCACCGATCCGAACCGTCGCCTCGGGACCCGCATGGCGCAGGCTGTTGCGCAGGAGGTTTGCGACGGCCCGCTGGATCAGCTGGGGATCGCCCAGGACGCGGGTCGGGGACGGCACCTCGATGTCGGTCCGAAGGCGGCTCCCGAGTTCCTGGGCGACGGCCGTGCGGACGAGGGGTTCAAGGTCGAGGGGTTCCATCCGTGGTCCGAGGCCGGGTTCGGTGGCCCGTGAGTAGGCGAGGAGTTCCTCGACGCGTTCGCGGAGGACGGCGACATCGGTGGCGATTTCGGCGGCGAGTGCGGAGCCCTCGGTTCCGGGTGCCGGGCCCTCGACCTCCAAGGCCATCTGCATCCGGGCGATCGGCGAAGACAGCTCGTGGGCCACGTCGCGGAGGAACCGTCGCTGTGCGGCCGCGTTGCCCTCGAGACGCTCCGCCATCTGGTTGACCGCCTGGCCCAGACGGCCGATCTCGCCGCCTGGACCGATCGGCACGCGGGCGTCGAGCCGGCCGGTGGCGATGCGGTCGGTGACCGCGATCACCCGGTCGAGCGCGGTGACGATCCGGTGGGCGAACGGCCACCACACCGCCGCGGAGACAGCCACCACGACCAGTGCGGCCACCAGGAGTGGGCGAAGGTCGAAGAGCAGGCTTCCGCCCCGAACCGGATCGATGCGGACGAGCAATGCGAGCTGGGGCGAGTCGTCGTCGGATTCCCGCACCGGGATGCGCACGGCGGCGTAGAGCACGCCATCCTCGGCCGGCGGGGCGGCGAAATGTCCCCAAGGCGGCGGAGGGAGCCTGGGGATTCCGTCGGGACCGCGATGTGCCGGCTCCGGGGCCCGGATCCGGGAATCGGCCAAGCCGATGCGCAGTTCCTCCGGGATCGGTGCCGGGGAACCGGCCACCCGGCTGCCGTCCGGACGGAGCAGGGTCAGCTGAACGTTCCATGTCCGCTCGGCGGCCTCCAACGTCGCCGGCCAGCGGTCGTCCGGCGTGGAAACCAACGCGCCGGCCACCGAGGCCGCCAACGTCTGCAGCTGCCGGCCTCCCGGATCGGCCAGCAGGGAGTCGAGGGGCAGACGCCGCTGGAACCAGAAGACCCCGAAGCCGATCAGGACCAGCAGGACGAGGTTGAAGACCACCCATCCGAAGGTGCGCAGGTAGAGGGTCATCGTGTCGGGATCATCGCGGTTCCCCGGGCGTGCGGACGAGCTGGTAGCCGAGGGAACGCAGCGTCCGGATCCACCGTGGGTTCCGTGCGTCGTCGCCCAGCTTCCTCCGAAGCGAGGAGACATGGACGTCGATCGAGCGGTCGAAAGCCTCAAAGGACCGATCCCGGATCTCCTCCACCAGCGACTCGCGCGTGCGGACGCGTCCGCGGGAACGGGCGAAGGCCAGCAGGAGGTCGAATTCCGTCGCGGTCAGTTCCAGCTCCCGTTCCTGGAACCACGCCCGGCGCAGTCCGGTGTGGATGCGGAGGGCGCCTGCGACCACCTCGTCGGGAACGACGGCCCCGCTCGAAACCGTCTCCCCGGCCCGACGGCGCGTCACCGCCCGGATCCGCGCCAGCAGTTCCCTGGGGGTGAAAGTCTTCGGCAGGTAGTCGTCCGCGCCGAGTTCCAGCCCGACGATGCGGTCGTCGGATTCGCCCCGTGCCGAACGCATCAGCACCGGGACGTCGCTTCGGGCCCGGATCCGGCGGAGCAGCTCGAAGCCGTCCAGCCCCGGCAGCATCACGTCGAGCAGCACCACATGCCATTGGCCCGTGAGGACCGCGTCGAGCCCCTCGGGTCCCGTGTGCACCGAGAAGACCTCATAGCCCATCGGCGCCAGGAAACGCTCCGTGAGACGGCACAGCCGCACGTCGTCGTCCACCATCAGCACCCGTGTGCCGCCACCTTGAACGCCTTCCTCCATGGCTGGCCCAGTGTGGATCGCCGCGCCGTCGCAGGTCGCTTGCCTTTACCGGGATTTACAATCGGACGGGGCCGCTTTGACCGGATTCCGACAAGCCCCGCGTCTCCCCGGGTCCGGATCGCCCTGTGCGATTCCGATCCATCACACATGAAAACCAAAACATCCGCATCCTCGTTCCTCCTCGTCCTGTTGATCGGCCTGGCACCCTCGCGGGCCGATCCGACCCCAGGGTTCCGGAGATCGCCCAAGTCCATGCTTCCCACCGAGACGGTGTCCGTCGAGCGGACCGGCTCGCAGTACCCCGAGGCAACGAACCGCTTCCCGGGCCGCTTCCGGACGGGACAGTCCGCCGACCTCATGCTGTCGGGGTACGGCTTCAATCTCACCGGAGGGCCGTTGATGTTCAACCATCCCTCGCACGTGGCGAGCGATGGAACCCGGCTGGTGCTTTGCGACCGGAACAACAACCGCGTGCTGGTCTGGAACAGTCCCCCCTCATCGAACACCCCGCCCGACCTCGTCCTCGGCCAGCGGGACTTCCTGCAGAACGATCCGGGCACCGGCCTGGACCAGATGAACTGGCCGATGGCGGCCTCGATCGCAGACGGACGCCTGGTGGTGGCGGACACCGACAACGACCGGGTGCTGGTCTGGAACCGACTGCCGACCGCCTCGGGCCAGGCGGCGGATTTCCAAATCCGGATCCGCGAGTTCTCGACCTTCGGGACCATGCCCCTTTCCTGGCCGTGGGGCCTTTGGACGGATGGCCGGCGTCTCATGGTGAGCGCGACCCAGGGCGGGGCGCTGATGGTCTGGAAGGAATGGCCTGCCGACGGCTCGACCGCCCCGTCCTTCATCCTCCGGGATCCGGCCTTCGGAACCCCGAGGACGCTGACCTGTGACGGCGTGACGCTCGCGCTCGACGACCACAACTGCCGGTTGCCCGTCGCGCCCGGACCCGGCGGGACCCATGCCACCTACTTCTGGCGCAGCCTGCCGGAATCCGCGTCGGACACGCACCACTTCGTCCGCCAGGGTTCCCGGTTGCGCGGAGGGACGGTCGACGGGTCGCTGGTCCTGCTCGGCGAAGGACGCTTGGAGGTCCATGACGGCTTCCCCGATTCCGCGACCGACGCGCCGAAGCTTTCCCTGAACCTGCCCTTCGGCGGCGACGGCATCGGGCTCGCGGTGGCCGGCGGCCGCTTCTACACGGTCGACGAGAACCTGAACCGCGTCCTCGTCTTCAACTCGGTCCCGGCGCGTGCGGATGCCCGTCCCGACTTCGCCATCGGCTCGCCGCATGTGGACACCAACACCCTCCGAACCGGGTTCCTGATCCAGAATCCGGCGGTGGTCACCGACGGCACGTCGCTCTGGGTGGGTTCCGACTTCGACCGTTCCCTGTACCTGTGGAAGAAGCGGCCCGACACCAGCGGTGCCCATCCCGACCTGGTCTATCGGGGGATCAGCCCTTGGGCCGGTGCCTACCATGACGGACGGCTGGTCATGGGCGGACAGGGTCGGATCTGGATCTGGAACCAAGCGCCGAAGGACGGCGAACTGCCGGACCGCGTCATCGCGGGGCGGATCGGGAACGTCGTGTTCGACCAGATCCGGGGCATCGCCCTGGATGCACGTCACCTCGCCGTGGCCGACTACGGTCAGCAGAAGGTGTATGTCTGGTCGGGCATCCCGGCGACCAATGCGGTGCCCGTGGCGACGCTGGCCCTCAGCGGCCGACCGGGCCGGATCAGCAGCGACGGGACCTACCTGGCGGTACCGATCAGCGGTCCGCCGCACGCGGTCGCCATCTACCGGCTTGAGGGCATCACCGACGCCTCGCAGCCGGTGGTCACCCTGTTGAACCGCGACAACGTCTCGCCCGTTTCCGTGGCCGGCGTCGGGTTCAACCTGCCGGAAGGCGCGCTCCTCGACGGCACCCGACGCTGGGGGGCGGACACCAGCTACAAGCGGGTGTTGGGATGGAACTCGAGGGAGGAGGTGCTG
>JAIXRN010000030.1 GCA_027485165.1 Rubrivivax sp. | reverse complement strand
TGATGCAGCGCTGCCCGCGCGCCCACGGGTGCTTGTAGGTCGGCTTGGCCGCAAGCTCTTCGGCGCGGGCGTTGTTGGTCGAGAAACTCAGCTTGGGCGTCTTGGCAAACCACGGGATCAGCGCCCACTGCCCGATCACCAGTTCGCTCGATGCGTCTGCGTTGGAGTCTGCAGACGCCGAGCGATCGGCGCGGATGAAGGGCCCTGGCGCCCGGGGGTACACACCGGCAGCCCGCCACGGCTGGCTGCGGCCCAGATGCCACTGGCGTTCGATGTCCGCGTCGCTCGGGCTCGTGTAGCGGTTGCACATGCGGCGAGGGTAGCAATCCCTGCGCCGTGAGCCCTAGATCACCAGACCTTCTTCAGCGACGACGCGCTCCAGGGCCTCTTCGAACATCGCTCTGGCGGCGGTGGCCACCTCGTGCAGATGGCGGTGCAGGGCCGCATCGTCCTCGTCGCGCGCGGCGCATTCCGAGCTGTAGCGCTCGAAGTTCGACAACAGCGAAACGATCTCGGCGAGGTGACGCGGGCACTCGCAGGCCACCGTCGACGACATTTCGGTCAGTGCCACCAGTTCCGCATCGCTGTAGCGTTTGCTGCTGCTGGCCGTCGAGTCGCTCGCAGGGGTGTTGACCACGGGCCGCGAGGCCACGATGAGCCTGGCCATCTCGCGGCCAGAGACAGGCTCCCGGCGCACCGTGATGCCCGCCGTGCGCAGGGCTTCGGCAACCCCTTCGGCCCCGAAGGCGTAGACCACGATCACGGTGCGCGCCGACAGGTTGCGCCCGAGCGCGACGAGCCGCTCGGTCATCGAGTCGTGCAGTGAAGACGCATGGATCACGAGCACGTCGACGGCGCCTGCCTGCGACAAGTCACGCTCGGCGTGGTCGAGGTCGTCGAAGACGAACGTGGGCGCGGGACGCAGCCGACCCTCCAGCTTGCGTGCGGCGGCCTGCCCGACCACGACGACCCGCTGCGCGCCTTGAGCGTAGGTCGCGCTGTCGGAGGACAGCGCGACCAGCGAGGCGACATCCAGATGCGCCAGCGTGCCGATGGCATGCCCTTCGAGCGTGAGCCGCTTGATGAGCCGCAGGCGCTCGACGTCCTTCATCGAATAGGTGCGCTGGCCTGTGGGCGTCTTGGGCGGTGCGACGACGGCGTACCGGTGTTCCCAGATGCGCAGGGTCGATGGCGATAAACCTGCCAGGCGTGCTGCGGTGCCACTGCGCACCAGGGTGCTGCGGACGGCGGGGTCGACGTGGGTCATGGACATGGTCATGGGCTGGACTCCTCCCTGTTGACGTGCAACGCGATTGTGCCGGTATTCGGCCGGTGAGTCGCTAGTGAAACGCTTATATGGCCAGAAAGACCCCTAAAGCGTATTCAAGAGCGTTGCAAACCCTGCGGGAGGCCTACATTTCGATGCATGCAACGCAACGACTCCAACCAGCAAGACCTCGTCCGGGTCGCCGTCATCGGCACGGGGATTTCAGGGTCCGCCTGTGCGGCGGGGCTGGTGCAGGGCGACGCGCAGGTCACGCTGTTCGAGAAGTCGAGGAATGTCGGCGGTCGCATGGCGACCCGCCGGGCGCGTTGGCAGGACACCACTGGCGCTGAGCAGTCGGTCTGCTTCGACCACGGAGCGCAGTCGTTCACCCCGGTTCAGCCGCGCTTCAAGGCCATGGTGAAGCGGGCCGTGTCCGCCGGGTGCGTCACGCCATGGAACCCGCTCGTGCATGCAGAACGACTGGAGACCACAGCGCCGGTCCTGGTCGTTTCGCCCACGATGCCGGCCCTGTGCAGCCATCTGCTGGGTGACCTGACGGTGCATTTCAACTGCACGGTGCGGCGCCTTCAACGCGCGGCCGATGGCGGCTGGTTCGTGGCCGCCGACGGCATGCCACTCGCCGGGCCGTTCGATCAGGTGGCTGTGGCGATGCCGCCGGCTCAGGCGGCGGTGCTGGTGGCTGGCCACCACGACGATTGGGCCGACGCGCTCATGGCCCGGCGTATGGAGCCCTGCTGGACCTTGATGGCCGTGACCGACGATGTCGACTGGCCCTGGGACATGGCCGAGCCATCGAGCGGACCGCTCGCCCGCGTGCTGCGCAGCGACCGCGTTCCGGGGCGCACCGCGCCTCGCGGCATGGCGGTGTGGACGGCGCATGCGACGCCCGAGTGGACACAGGCCCACCTCGAGGACGATCCGAGCGTGGTGAGCGCACTGCTGCAGGACGCACTCCGCACGCAGCTGCCAACCGTTGGTCCAGGCGCCGTGGCACCGCGCTGGCATCACGCGGTGGTGCACCGTTGGCGCTATGCCCGTCCTGAGCTGTCCGGTGAGGTCAGCGTCGGCAGCGACGGTTACCTGTGGGACGAATCTCTGGCCCTCGGCGTGTGCGGTGAACACCTCGTGGGCACCGGCATCGAAGCGGCCTGGCAATCGGGCGACGAACTCGCCGATGCCATGGCAGCGTCGTTCGAGCGACCCAAGCCGCCCGTGCGCGCAGTCGTGACGGCACGTTGAAGCGGACCCTGCGACACCCACCATTCATCGACCCGGCGGTCTCCAACCCGTCGGCGTCGATTCACCGAGCGTCTCGTCGGTCGATCTCATCGCTGTGCGGTGGAGTCGACCTGTACGCCGGCACGGGACCAAAAGTCCTGTGCCGCATCCTGTTCGGCCAACGCTGAACTCCACTCTCCAGAACCAGGAAGTACACCATGCACGACATCATCGACACCGCTGTGGCGGCCGGCAGTTTCAAGACCCTCGCCGCTGCGCTGACTGCAGCACATCTCGTGGACACGCTCAAGGGCGCAGGTCCGTTCACCGTGTTCGCACCGACCGACGAGGCCTTTGCCAAGTTGCCGGCCGGCACCGTGGAAAGCCTGCTCAAGGACATTCCGAAGCTCACCGCGATCCTCACGTATCACGTGGTTCCGGGCGCCGTGATGGCCTCCGACGTGATGACCATGGACGGCCAGTCGGCCAAGACGGTCAACGGCGCCATGCTCGCCATCAGCACCAAGAACGGCGTCAAGCTCAACAACGCAGCGACCGTGGTGAAGACCGACATCGCCTGCACGAACGGCGTCATCCACGTGATCGATTCGGTGCT
>JAIXRN010000100.1 GCA_027485165.1 Rubrivivax sp. | reverse complement strand
GCGCCCGACAAGGTCATGATCCCGTTGATCATGCCGCCCCAACTGGGCGCCAGCAGCACCAGGCTGAAGACCATGCCCACGCTTTGCGCCCAGTCGGGCAGCGCGGTGTAGTGCAGGTGGTGCGGGCCGGCCCACATGTACGTGAAGATCAGCGCCCAGAAGTGCACGATGCTCAGCCTGTAGCTGTACACGGGCCGTTCGGCCTGCTTGGGGATGTAGTAATACATCAGGCCCAGGAAGCCGGCGGTCAGGAAGAAGCCCACCGCGTTGTGGCCGTACCACCACTGGATCATCGCGTCCTGCACGCCCGCATAGGCCGAGTAGCTCTTCCAGGCCGACACCGGGATGGCCGCGCTGTTGACGATGTGCAGCACCGCCACGGCAATGATGAAGGCGCCGAAGAACCAGTTGGCCACGTAGATGTGCCGCACCTTGCGGATACCCAGCGTGCCGAAGAACACCACCGCGTAGCAGACCCACACCACGGCGATCAGCAGGTCGATGGGCCATTCGAGTTCGGCGTACTCCTTGCCCTGCGTGTAGCCCAGCGGCAGGCTGATGGCCGCGGCCAGGATCACCAGCTGCCAGCCCCAGAACGTGAACAGCGCCAGCTTGGGCGCGAACAGCCGCGTCTGGCAGGTGCGCTGCACGACGTGGTAACTGGTGGCAAAGAGCACGCAGCCGCCAAAAGCGAAGATGACGGCATTGGTGTGCAGTGGCCGCAGGCGGCCGTAGCTGATCCAGGGGATGCCGAAGTTCAGCTGCGGCCAGGCCAGCTGGGCGGCAATGACCACGCCCACCAGCATGCCCACCACGCCCCATAGCACCGCCGCCAGCGCAAACAGGCGCACGGCGGTGTCGGTGTAGGCGCCTTCGGTGGCGGTGCTGGCCTGCGCCCCGCGGGGCGGGCTGCTGGCGCTTAGGGCTGTGGCGGCCATCTGACTTCTCCTGTCCTGGTGTTCATGGGACTCACAAACGAATGCTGGGATGCTTCGATTGTTCTGTCTGTGCGCCTGCACCGGCTTGATCAGCGTCAAGCGCTGGTGCCTCGTCGTGCAGGATGCGTTCGCCTTCGGCTTGCAGTTCCTCGAACTGGCCGCGGTGCAGCGCCCAGCCGAAGACCGCCAAAATCAGCAGCACCAGCAGGGCCGACAGCGGAATCAGCAGATACAGGCTTTCCATGGCGGATGTGCGTCTGTCGAATGGCCAGGGCCGCCTAGCGCGCCGCCCGCAGGGCATTGGCCAGCACCAGCAGCGAACTGGCGGCCATGCCCAGGCCGGCGGCCCAGGGCGGCAGCCAGCCCGCCAGCGCCAGCGGGATGCAAACGGCGTTGTAAACGGCGGCCCAGGCTAGGTTCTGGCGCACCAGGCGCACGGCCTTGCGGGCGCGCAGCCGGGCCCGCACGATGTCGTGCAGGCTGTTGCTCATCACCACGGCGTCGGCGCTGCTGCGCGCCACGAGGGCGCCCTGCCCCATCGCCAGCGAGACATCGGCCCGCGCCAGCACCGGGGCGTCGTTGATGCCGTCGCCCACCATGGCCACGCATTCGCCGCGCGCCTGCGCGGCGGCCACCACGGCCAGCTTGGCCTCGGGCGTGGCCTGCGGCAGCACGTCGTCCAGGCCCAGCGCATCAGCCAGCGCCTGCGCACGCGCCGGGGTGTCGCCCGACAGCAGGCTGCACTTCAAGCCCTGCGCACGCAGGGCCTGCACGGCCTGGCGAGCGCCGGCACGCGGCAGGTCGGCCAGTTCGAAGCCAGCCAGCGCCTGGCCTTCGCAGCCCAGCCAGACAGCGGCATCGGGGCCAGCAGGGCCAGCGGGTGTGCGGGCTGTACCGGCCATGGCGGCTGCATCGAGCGCGGCAGACGACAGCGCCGCAGCGCCGCCCGCAGCAGCGTTGACGAATGCCCGTGACCCCAGGCGCCAACAGCGGCCCTGTTCATCGAGCGCCTGCAGGCCCTGGCCGGGGTGTTCTTCGATGTCATGCCAGCGCGCTACCGCCACGGCAGGCTGTGGCGCGCCATTCAGGGCCCCAGCCGCCTGGGCGTCGGCCAGGTCCTGCGCAGCAGCAGCCGCCAGCGCTGCTGCCACGGGGTGGCCCGACCAGCCCGCCAGGCTGGCCGCGCGGGCCAGGGCCGTGGCCTCGTTGCCCAGCAGGGCCTGCCCCGCAGGCAGCAGGCCCGTGCCGGCCAGGCGCACGCGGGTTTCGGTCAGTGTGCCGGTCTTGTCGAAGAAGATGTGCTGCACCCGGGCCAGGGTTTCCAGCGCGTCCAGTCGCTGCAGCATCACCCCCTGGCGCGCCAGGCCCCGCGCCGCCGCCACCGCCACGGCGGGGGCCGCCAGCGACAGCGCGCAGGGGCAGGTGACGATCAGCACCGCCACCGCTACCCAGACCGCACGGCTGGGGTCGATCAGGCTCCAGGCCGCCGCAGCACCCGCGGCCAGCAGCAGAACCGCCCACAGGAAGGGCCCGGCCCAGCGGTCGGCCAGCGCTGCCGAAGCCGGCCGCTGGCTGAGCGCGCCGCGCATCATGGCCACGATAGCCTGCAGCCGCGTGTCGCCGCCCACGCGCAGCACCCGCATCAGCACCGGTGCGCCCAGGTTGATGCTGCCGGCCACGACCTCGGCGCCTTCGGGCTTGGCCACGGGGGCCGATTCGCCGCTGAGCAGGGCTTCGTCGGCGCGCGTGCTGCCGGCCAGCAGCAGGCCGTCGGCCGGGAAGGCCTGGCCCACTGGCACGCGCACCTCGTCGCCCGGGCGCAGGCGGTTGATGCTGACGGTTTCGACTTTGCCGTCTGCCACCACTCGCAACGCGGTTTCGGGCAGGCCCGACATCGACGCTTCCAGGGTTTCGGCGGCGCGGTGGCGGGCCCGCAATTCCAGGTAGCGCGCACCCAGCAGGAAGCTGACGAACATCGTCAGCGAATCGAAATAGACCTCGTGCCCGAACACGCCCTGGGGGTTGAAGGTGGCCCCGGTGCTGGCCACGAAAGTGATGGCCAGGGCCAGGGCCACCGGCACGTCCATGCCGATGCGGCGCGCGCGCAAGCTCTGCCAGGCCTGGCGGAAGAAGGGCGCGGCCGAGAACACCAGCACCGGCAGCGACAACACCCAGCAGCCCCAGTTCAGCAGCTGGCGCAGGTCGTCTGCCAGCTCGCGCGGCCCGGCCACATAGCTGGGTGTAGCCAGCATCATCACCTGCATGGCGCAGAAGCTGGCCACGAACAGGCGCCACAGCAACTGCCGGTGTTCGTCGCGGCGCGCCAGCCGCGCCGGGGCCGCGGCGTCGGGCACGGCGCCGTAGCCGGCAGCGCGCACGGCCTGCATGAAGGCCGAAGGTTGCGTCTGCGCCGGGTCCCAGCGCACGGTGGCGCGCTGCGCGGCGGCACCCACCTGCACGCTGCGCACGCCGGGCACCCCGGCCAGCGCGTCTTCGATCAGCCCGGCGCAGGCCGCACAGTGCATGCCGGACAGCTGCAGCGCCGATTCGCCCAGCCGTTCTCCGCCGGGCCCCTGCACCCAGCGCGTGAAGCGCGACTGCTCCAGCGGGTCGTCCAGCACCTGCCAGGGCACGGTGGCAGCTGCGGGGCCAGGGTTCAGGGCTGCGCTCACGGCGTTACCGGGGCGTCATGCGCTGTGGAGTCTGCTGGCGGGGCGGTGCGAAGGGGTCATGGCAACTGCGGAGGACTGCTGAACTGCTATTGACAGTGGGGCCAGGCGGCGGATCAAGAACTGCTGCGACCAGCTGCAGGCTGTGCCGGCGGCAGCATTCCATAATCTACTTGCCGCCCCCGACCTGACCCATGATGCAGATCAACATGAAGCTTGCCTTACGCCCATCCCTGCGCGGCCTGCTGTTTGCCCTGGGTTGGGGGCTGGTACAGGCCACCAGCGCACAGACCGGCCCGCAACCGCGCCTGCCCACCGTGGACCTGCAGGCCGGCATGCACATCATCAAGGCCGAACTGGCCATCACGCCCACCCAGCAGGCCACTGGCATGATGGGGCGCACCGACATGCCCGGCAATGAAGGCATGCTGTTCGTCAACGAGGACGATCAGGTGCGGTGCTTCTGGATGAAGAACACGCTGGTTCCGCTGACCATCGCGTATCTGTCAGCAGACGGCACGATCATCAACCTGGCCGACATGCAGCCGCGGTCGGAACAGTCGCACTGTTCCACCCGGCCGGCGCGCTTTGCGCTGGAAATGCGCCAGGGCTGGTTTGCCAAGCGCGGCATTGCTGCGGGCTTCAAGCTGCGCGGCAAGCCCTTCACTTCCCAGTGAAAGGCCAGCCGGAGCGGACCTGGGTTCAGGCGTAATTCGCGGCCGCGAAGTCCCAGTTCACGAGCTTGTCGAGGAAGGTCTCGACGAACTTCGGGCGCGCGTTGCGGTAGTCGATGTAGTAGGCGTGTTCCCACACGTCCACCGTCAGCAGCGCCTTGTCGGCGCCAGTCAGCGGCGTGCCAGCGGCACCGGTGTTAACGATGTCGACGCTGCCGTCGGCCTTCTTCACCAGCCAGGTCCAGCCGCTGCCGAAGTTGCCCACGGCGCTCTTGACGAAGGCTTCCTCGAAGGCGGCGTAGCTGCCCCACTTGGCCGTGATGGCTGCGGCCAGTGCGCCGGTGGGTTCGCCGCCGCCGTTGGGCTTCATGCAGTGCCAGAAGAAGCTGTGGTTCCAGATCTGCGCCGCGTTGTTGTAAATGCCGCCGCTGCTCTTCTTGATGATCTCTTCCAGCGGCAGGGCTTCGAATTCGGTGCCCTTCTGCAGGTTGTTCAGGTTCACCACGTAGGCGTTGTGGTGCTTGCCGTGGTGGAACTCCAGGGTTTCACGGCTGTAGTGCGGGGCCAGGGCGTCGATGGGGTACGGCAGGGCGGGCAGGGTGTGTTCCATGTCGGGTTCCTCGGTGGAAGTCGAGACCGCCGTCAGCGGCCGGGGTGCTGGGGCAAAGCTTGCCTCAAACGTGGGCACGATTGTAGGCAGCGCCTTGTCAGGACGACGGCAGCAGGGGTTCGACCTGCTGCACCTGCATGCCGGCGCGGCCGTCGGCCCAGACTGCGCGCACGGCCTGCCCGGGCTGTAGTGCGCGCACCGACAGCACCGGCCGGCCGTCTGCCGATTCCACCCAGGCGTAGCCGCGCTGCAGCACGCGCTCGGGGTTCAGCGCTTGCAGGCGGTGGCCGCTGGCTTCCAGCTGCAAAGCGGCGCGCTGCAGCTGGCGGGCTACGGCGGTGGCCAGCCGCTGCGCGCGCAAGCCAGGCTCGTCGGCGTGGCGGGCAAGGCGCGTCGACAGCGCCTGCTGCAGCCGCTGCTGCAGGGCGTTCAGGCGTTCGGCCTGCCCCCACAGCGCCCGCCCGGGCTGGCCCAGGCGCAGGCCCAGGGTGTCCACCCGCTGCGCCTGCTGCTGCAGCAGGCGCAGCACGGCGCGCTGCAGGCTGGCCTGGCGGGCTTGCAGCGCGGCCAGGGCTTCGTCGCGCAGCGGTGCGGCCAGCTCGGCCGCAGCTGTGGGCGTGGGCGCCCGCAGGTCGGCGGCCAGGTCGCACAGAGTGATGTCGGTCTCGTGGCCCACCCCGCACACCACGGGCAGCGGGCAGGCCGCCACGGCACGCACCACGCGCTCGTCGTTGAAGGCCCACAGGTCTTCCAGGGCACCACCGCCGCGCACCAGCAGCAGGGTGTCGACTTCGGCCCGGCGGCCGGCCAGCTGCAGCGCGGCCACCAGGGCGGCCGGGGCTTCAGCGCCCTGCACCAGGCTGGGGTAGACCACCACGTGGACATGCGGGGCGCGCCGCTGCAGCGCCGTCAGCACGTCGTGCAGGGCCGCAGCGCCCAGCGATGTGATGACGCCGATGGCGCGCGGAAAGTGGGCGATTGGCCGCTTGCGCGACGCGTCGAACAAACCCAGTGCCTGCAACCGGGCGCGCAGGCGCAGGAATTCTTCATACAGGCTGCCCGCGCCCACGCGCTGCATGCTTTCCACCACCAGCTGCAGTTCGCCCCGCGCTTCGTAAACGCCCAGGCGGCCGCGCAAGTCGACCTGCTGGCCGTCGGCGGGCTGGAAGTCCAGCAAGCTGGCGGCACGCCTGAACATGGCGCAGCGCAGCACCGCACTGGCGCCTGCAGCGTCCTTCAGCGCGAAGTAGCAGTGCCCGCTGCTGGCGCGTACCAGGCCCGACAGCTCGCCGCGCACGGCCACCGCACCGAAGCGCGCGGCCAGCGCGTCGCCGGTGGCCTGCAGCAGGGCCGCCACGCCCCAGGGCCCCCGCACGGGGGCGGCCCATGCGGGCTCAAGCACCGGAATCGCCAGGGCTGGCGCGGGTCGGGAACTCCACAGCCGCACGGGCACTGGCCCGGCGCGCGGACAAACCCGTCACAGCGTCGTCATAGTCTTGCAAGTGCTTGATTCTCATGAACAAAACGGTGCCCAAATTTTCAGCAATGTGTGCTGGGGCACGCATTGGCGCGGGTTACGACGGGCTCGCCGCGGCTTACCCACACAGTTGTCCACAGTTTCAGTGGACAAGCGCCGGCGGCTTCTGCATCAGCCGCAGTGGCCGCGCCCGACGCCCGGGGCAGCTGCCCGAGGCCATCGGACATAATCTGTGACGTTCAACGCGGTGACCACCGCAACGGCCCCCAGACTGCCTTGCGTAGCTGAAAGCCGCTGAACGCCGCGGAATGCCGCATTACGCTCACCGTCGACAGCCAAGACCCATCGCCCTGGCGCCAAGAGACAACCTTGTTTTCCATCATACAAGCGGCCGGTTGGCCGATCTGGCCCCTCATCGCGTGTTCAGTGGTGGCGCTGGCGCTGGTCATCGAACGCCTGCTGCAGCTGCGCGTCAGCCGGGTCGCGCCCCCCACCCTGATTGACGACGTGATGGGCGTGTCCCGCACCAGCCTGCCAGGCAACGATGTGGTGGTGAAGCTGGCCGACAACTCGGTCATGGGCACGGTGCTGGCCGCCGGCCTGCAGAGCGTCATCGCCGAACCCCGCATCACCGAACCGGCGCTGCGCCAGTCGTTCGAAAACGCCGGCCGGCTGGCGGTGCACAAGCTGGAACGCTACCTGAACACTCTGGGCACGATCGCTGCCGCGGCGCCGCTGCTGGGCCTGCTGGGCACGGTCGTGGGGATGATCGAGATCTTCGGCGCGCAAGCCCCGACCTCGGGCAGCGCCGCCAACCCGCAGGCGCTGGCCCACGGCATTTCGATCGCGCTGTACAACACCGCGTTCGGCCTCATCGTGGCCATTCCCTCGCTGATGTTCTACCGCTACTTCCGCGGCCGCGTGGACGAATTCCAGCTGGCGCTGGAAGTGGCTGCTGAGCGCATGGTGCCGCACCTGATGCGCTTTGCCGTGAAGACCTGAACGGCCTGGCCTGCAGATGAAGTTCAGCCGCCGCCGCCCCGAGGAACCGGAGATCAACCTGATCCCGTTCATTGACGTGTTGCTGGTGGTGCTGATCTTCCTGATGCTGTCGACCACCTATTCCAAGTTCACCGAACTGCAGGTCAACCTGCCCGCTGCCGACGCCGACAAACTGCGGGAACGCCCGCTGGAAGTGGTGGTCGCCGTGTCTGCCGACGGCCGCTACGCCGTGAACAAGAAGCCTGTGGACGGCCGCAGCGTCGAGACCCTGACGGCCGAGATCGCGGCTGCAGCAGGCGGGCGCACCGACACCGTGGTCGTCGTTTCGGCCGACGCCCTGACGGCGCACCAGGCGGTCGTCAACGTGCTCGACGCTTCGCGCCGTGCCGGGCTCGCGCGGCTGACCTTCGCAGCCCAGACCGGCGGCGATTCGCCGCGCTAGCCGCGCGCGGCAGCCGATGCCCCGGCAGCCCTTGCCTCAGCCACCCAGCCTGGCCGCCCGTCTGGAAGCCTTGCTGGCCCGCCACTGGTGGCAGCCTCGGCCCACGGCCATGGCCCGGCTGCTGCAGCCGCTGGCCTGGGTCTACGGCACGCTGGCGCGCTGGCAGCAAGCGCGTCAACCCGCGCCGCTTCCCACGCCGGTGCCGGTGGTGGTGGTCGGCAACCTGGTGGTGGGTGGCGCTGGCAAGACGCCGGTCGTGATCGCGCTGGTGCAGGGCCTGCGTGCGGCAGGCTGGCAACCGGGTGTGATCTCGCGCGGCTACGGGCGCCAGCCAGAAGGCGACGGGCCGGCGCTGCGCCGGGTGCAGCCCGACAGCTCGGCCACCGAAGTCGGCGACGAACCGCTGCTCATCCACCGCCGCACCCAGGCCCCCGTGATGGTGGGCCGCGACCGCGCCGCGGCCGCCCGATTGCTGTGCCAGCTGCATCCCACCATCGACGTGCTGGTGTCCGACGACGGCTTGCAGCATGCGGCCCTGGCGCGCACGCTGGAACTGCTGGTGTTCGACGAACGCGGCATCGGCAATGGCCTGCTGCTGCCCGCCGGCCCGCTGCGCCAGCCACTGCCGTTGCAGCTGGGGCCGCACAGGCGCGTGCTGCACAGCGGCGCCGGCGCCTCACCACTGGCCCCTGCGCAGGCTTTGCAGCGCCGGCTGGGGCCCGCCTGGCCGCTGGACGCCTGGTGGCGGGGCGATGAAACCGCGTGCCAGCCGCTAGTAGCACTGCGCGGCCGGCGGCTGGTGGCGCTGGCCGGGCTGGCGGCACCGGAGAAGTTCTTCCGCATGCTCGAAGCCGCAGGTCTGCAGATCGACCGCCTGCCCCAGCCCGACCACGCCCGCTATGCGCAGGCGCCCTGGCCCGCCGGCACGGCCGAGGTGGTGACGACCGAGAAGGACGCCGTCAAGCTGCCGCTGCCGCTGGTGGGTGGCACGCGGGTCTGGGTCGTCGGGCTAGACTTGGCCTTGCCCGCAGACTGGCTGGCCGGCCTGCTGGGCCCTCTGAACGACGCCAGTCCGGACTGGGCACGCCGGGCACGCCAAGCACAGCGGCCCTCAGGGCGCACTCCGATATCAACCCCTTTGCCTACGCCTACGGGCACGCCTGAACCTCATCCATGAGCCTGGACCACCGCCTCATCGACCTGCTGGTCTGCCCCGTGTGCAAGGGGCCACTGACGATGCACCGCGACGAGCAGCTGCGCCCGGTGGAACTGGCCTGCCCGGCCGACCGGCTGGCCTTCCCCATCCGTGACGGCATACCGGTGATGCTGGAAGGCGAGGCGCGCAGCCTGGACGGACCGGCCCCGGCCGTCGTCGCCCTGCCGCCTTCGGCCTGATGGCCTGATGGCCTGACGGCATGAACTTCACGGTGCTGGTGCCGGCACGGTTGGCATCTACCCGCCTGCCCGACAAGCCCCTGGCCGACATCGCCGGCCTGCCGATGGTGGTGCGGGTGGCGCAGCGGGCCGCCGCCAGCGGTGCCCAGCGCGTGGTGGTGGCGGGAGACGACGAGCGCATCCTGCAGGCTTGCGCCCGCCACGGCGTTCAGGCCGTGCTGACACGCCAGGACCACCCCAGCGGTAGCGACCGCCTGGCCGAAGCCTGCGGGCTGCTGGGCCTGGACGGCGACGACATCGTCGTCAACGTGCAAGGCGACGAACCCCTGATCGACCCGGCCCTGGTGCAGCGATGCGCCACCCTGCTGGCCGCGCGCCCCGACTGCGTGATGAGCACCGCCGCCCATGCCATCACCGAACTGAACGACTACACCAGCCCGCATGTGGTGAAGGTGCTGCTGGACGCGGCGCAACGCGCGCTGATCTTCAGCCGCGCACCGCTGCCCTGGTGGCGCGACGGCCATGCGCAGGGCATCACTGCCCTGCCCTGGCCGCGGCCGCTGCGGCATATCGGGCTGTATGCCTACCGCGCCGGTTTCCTGCGCGGCTTTCCGGCCCTGCCCCCGGCACCGCTGGAACAGTGCGAATCGCTGGAACAACTGCGGGTGCTGTGGCATGGCCACCGCATCGCCGTGCACCTGGCCGAACACGCCCCAGGGCCCGGCGTGGACACGCCGGAAGACCTGGCCCGGGTGCGCGCCAGCTTCGAGAAAACCCCTGTCGCGCCGGGGCCCTGAGAGGGCCTGGCGTCAGCTTCCTGCGAGGGAGCGCGTGCTATTCTCAATTGAGACCAAGGCGTGACATCGATGCAGCCATCAGCGCGCGCCACGACAACGAGACACGCGAGGATTCCATGCGATTGATTCTTCTGGGCGCACCGGGGGCCGGCAAAGGCACGCAAGCGACGTTCATCTGCCAGAAGTTCGGCATCCCGCAGATCAGCACCGGCGACATGCTGCGCGCCGCGGTGAAGGCGGGTACGCCGCTGGGCGTGGAAGCGAAGAAGGTCATGGACGCCGGCGGCCTGGTCAGCGACGACATCATCATCGGCCTGGTGAAGGAACGCATCACGCAGCCCGATTGCGCCAATGGCTTTCTGTTCGACGGCTTCCCGCGCACCATCCCCCAGGCCGATGCCATGAAGCATGCGGGCGTGAAGCTGGACGTCGTGCTGGAAATCGACGTGCCCTACGACGCCATCATCGAACGCATGAGCGGCCGTCTGTTTCACATCCCATCCGGCCGCAGCTACCACACCCGGTTCAAGCCGCCGAAGGTGGCCGGCCTGGACGACGAGACCGGCGATGCGCTGATTCAGCGCGATGACGACAAGGAAACGACGGTGCGCAAGCGCCTGGACGTCTACGAAAGCCAGACCCGGCCGCTGGTGGCGTATTACGCGCAGTGGGCGGCATCAGGCGACGCGCAGGCCCCGCGCTGCGCGCGCATCAGTGGCACCGGCACGGTGGAAGACATCACCGGGCGTGTGATGACGGCCCTGGCGGGCTGAACCAGAGCAAGGCAAGGCAAGGCAAAACCAGACCAGGCAAGGAAACGGCAAGTGGACATCGCAGGCAAGGTTTTCATCGTCACCGGCGGCGCTTCGGGCCTGGGCGAAGGCACGGCACGCATGTTGGCCGCCCACGGCGCGAAGGTCGTGGTCGCCGACCTGCAGGAAGAACGCGGCCAGACCGTGGCAACCGACATCGGCGGCGTCTTCATCAAGTGCGACGTCAGCCAGGAAGCCGACGGCCAGGCGGCGGTGGTTGCGGCCCTGGGCCTGGGCAAGCTGATGGGCCTGGTGAACTGCGCCGGCATCGCCCCCGCGGTGAAGACCGTGGGCCGCGACGGCGCGCACCCGCTGGCCACGTTCACCAAGTGCATCAGCGTGAACCTGGTGGGCAGCTTCAACATGATCCGCCTGGCTTCTGAGGCCATGGCCAAGAACACGCCCGAAGCCACTGGCGAACGCGGCGTGATGATCAGCACCGCCAGCGTGGCCGCCTACGACGGGCAGATCGGCCAGGCGGCCTACAGCGCCAGCAAAGGCGGCATCGTCGGCATGACCCTGCCCATTGCGCGCGACCTGGCCCGCAACGGCATCCGCAACATGACGATCGCCCCCGGCATCTTCGGCACGCCCATGATGTTCGGCATGCCGCAGGACGTGCAGGACGCGCTGGCTGCCAGCGTGCCCTTCCCCAGCCGGCTGGGCACACCGGCCGACTACGCCAAGCTGGTGAAGCACATCATCGAAAACGACATGCTCAACGGCGAAGTCATCCGGCTGGACGGCGCCATCCGGCTGGCGCCGAAGTAATCAGCCCAGATGTGCATTGCGGGCCGGAAAGCCCGAGTTCGCACCGTCTGATGCCTACCCTGGCATCGACTCGAGCTTGATGGCCAGGGTGTAGCGGGTGAGCGGGCAGACACGGCTGGGCGGCCGACCGGCGTGCAAGACATGCCCATCGAAGATCACCAGCCGGCCAGGTCGCGGGAGCACGCTCGCCGCCAACTCTCCGGCGGCGTCGATGAACACGGTTTCGCCAGCCCAGTCCGCCAGCCACTTGTCGCAGATGTACCAAAGCGCTGTCAGTTCTCGTGCGCCCGGTGCGCAATCGCGATGACTGAACAGGACATCGCCATGCTGCGATGCGTTGACGTAGCTGCGATACGGTCTGCAGCTACGCTGAGGCTCCAGCGCCGCCACGGCCCGCAGGGTCAGCGCGTAAACGGGCAAGCTGCTGAGCGAAGCCACCGGTATCTCTGAAACCCAGTGGCGGTACTCTGCCGTTTCGGGTGTGGCCATCTCCGTGCGCGTGAAGCCTGACTTCTGGATTGCGCTGTAGAGCTTCAACAAGTCGGCGGTGGGCAACAGGTCGTCGAAGACGACCAAGCGGGCGTCGTCAATGAGTTGCATGCGACCGCCATCCTGGAAGTTCGGCGATCGTTGCGTCAGGTTGTCCATGGATTCATCCGCCAGTCGGCTGTCAGGCCGGCAAAAGGTCAAAGGCGACGGTCAACCGTTCTTCCGCTGTGTGGAAAGGAACGGTGCCGTGCCAAAGGTAAGAAGGAAACAGAACCACGCGGCCTGGAATGGGCTGGACCGTCAGACCTTCTGTCTGGCCCAGCCGGGCGTCGAATTCACACCGACCGAATTGCAGCCAGCCCTGCTGCGCGACCGGGTCCTGGCAAGCCTGCGGCACATCCAGATAGCACACGCCGCTGATCCACCCGTGCGGGTGTACATGGTCGACATGATTGCCGCCCTCACGCAGCAGGGACGACCAGGAGTCCGAAAACCGCCAGCCCTGCCCCGCCCTGGCCAGGAACGGACTCGCCGCGTCACGCGGCAGAGCACCGACCCAGCTGTCCACCGCCTGTGCCAGGCTCTGACGAAGAGCGCGAATCGAGCCTTCGTGCTGGTCAAACAACTGCCCCAGTGTCTGCGTGCCCAGGCGTAGGCTTTGATCGACAGGCTCGCGCCTGTCCCGATGCAAGGCCCGCAGGTCCAGCCGCAACGCTGCGGCCAGCTCAGGGCCCACACCCAGGTTGGAGCCCAGGTCGACGGTGTGTACCCAGGGTCGGCTGCGGTGCAGGCTGGCCGGGTCGTCACCGCCCAGCGCGATCGAGGCCCTAGCCCGCAGGGCCAGGGCGTACTGATCCATTGGCCGCAAGTGCAAGGCCCTGGTTGCCGACTCGAGTGCAGCCTGCGCATCACCGCCCGCCAGCAACGCAGCAGCCAGACCGAGATGCCACGCCGGTTGATCGGGCTCCATGGCCACAGCAAGGCGCAAGTGACGCAGGGCCAGCGCGGCCTGGTCCATCTTCAGGAAGCACCGTCCCAAACCGTTGTGGTGGCTGGCGGAATCTTCGATTCGCAAAACCGCTGCGTACTGTTCTGCGCTTTGCTCATGGCGTCCGGCACGCAGCAGAAACTCAGCCAACACGGTGCGCAGCTGCACAGCACGCGGGTACCGCGCGATGGCCGATCTCAGGTCGGCATCCGGCTGGCCATCGCCACTGCGCCACAACAGACGCAACAGATCGCCATGGGCCAGCAGGTGTTCGCCTGACCGCGCGATGGCCGCGCGGTAAGCGCCTGCGGCATCTTCCAGTCGACCCAGGTGTTGCAGCACGTTGCCCAGGTTGTAGTGGACCTCGGGTGAATCGGCACCCAGTTCGAGCGCTCGCTGGTACCCCTGCAACGACTGCCCGTGGAAGCCCAGCTTGTGGTGCACCAGGGCACGGTTATGGACCAGCTTGGCGTCGTCAGGACTGATTGCCAGAGCGGCGTCCAGCGCCTGCAATGCATCCACAAGGCGACCCGCATCGTCATCGATCGACGCCTTCAGCGCCCAGAGCTTGGCGTCGGGCGCTGGGGTCAGAGCCAACGCCTGCTGCACGGCATCAGAAGCCTCGTCTGTGCGACCCAGCCCGCATAACACCCCAGCGAGTGCCGCATGGACGGACGCCACCCGTGGGTGTTCCACCGTCGCCCGGATCAAGCCCTGCGCTGCGACTTCCGGGCATTCCAGCTTCTCGCACATGGCTGCCAGTTGCAGCCAGGCCTGCACCGCCATGCCCCCGGCTTGCATGATCTGCTCCAGCTGTCGACGCGCGTCTGCAGGGCGACCACTGGCATGCCACCAGTGCGCCACGGCCAGCTGGGCCAGGCCGTGGCGAGGACGCAAAGCCAACGCCCGCTGGCAGGCCACCGAGGCGGCAGCCAGTTCCCCAAGCTGCAGCGCGTGGTGCGCGCGTGCTGCCCAAAGGTCAGCCTCCTGGTCGCGAGTCAGGCTCATGAGTGGCTGTGGCGCGTTCCGTCGAACGGCCCGCATTCAATTGTTCGAATGTGCATGCTAAAGAAAAAAAGGGCGGCCCTTGCGGACCGCCCTTATTGAGCCCCGGCGCCAACGCGCTGACGCGCGGGCGCTGAAGCGGGTTCACATCAGATTAGAACGACTGCGAATAACGCAGGTAAACGAAACGACCGGGAATCTCGTACTGCGGGTCGAAGCTGTTGGCAAACGTGGAGTACGAAACAGGCGGCTTCACATCGAACACGTTGTTCACGCCGACCGTCACGCGACCCTTCCAGGGGGTCTTGTAGAAGACCGACAGATCGTTGTAGAGCTTCGCCTTGAACTCGTTCGTCTCGTTTGCAGGGTCGGAGCACAGGTTCGGCACCCCGAATGCGCCGGGGTTGAAGCACTCCTCGATCTGCTTCGAGTAGTAGCGTGAAGCCAGCGTGGCACCGAAGTTACCCATGTCCCAACGAATCTGCGTGTTCAGACGGGTACGCCAGTAGTTGTCACGATCGAAATACTGGCCGATCAGGTTGACACCGTCGGAGTCCAGGTACTTCTTCATGTACACCAGGTCGGCGCTGACTGCAAAGTTGCCGAAGGACGTCTTCGGGAACTTGTAGTTTGCCGTGACGTCGAAGCCTTCCAGCGTGTTGGACGTGAAGTTCAGGTCAGCCGACAACAGGGAGTTGATCGTGCCGCCTGCGCCGCGCGTGAAGAGTCCGCAAGCGCCTGCCTGCCCTTCACGGATGCACCGGTTCAGGATGCCCTGACCGCTGACGCTGCTGATGCCGTTCTCCAGCTCAATCTTCCACCAGTCGACCGACACGTCGAAGCCCGGCAGCATTTCCGGAGCGAAGACGAAACCAACGGTCGTGGTGACCGAGGTTTCGGGCTTCAGGTTGGGGTTGCCGCCCACAGTGATACGGATCTGGGTGTTGCCCTGGTCGTAGCCGCCGGTCGGAACACCTTGTGCCGTGCAGCGTGCACGCTGCTCAGCCGTCAGGGTGGCGTACCCACCCAGCGGCGGGCTGGCGCAGGGGTCAGCAATCGACTGGAAGCTATCGGCAGCACCCTGGAACAATTCAGCGACCGACGGCGCGCGGAAGCCTTCAGACCAGTTCGCACGGACGAGGAAGCTGGGAACAACCTGCCAGCGCAGGCCGGCCTTCGTGTTCGTGGTGTCGCCGAAGTTGCTGTAGTCGGACTTGCGCACTGCAAGGGACAGGTCCAGCTTCTTGACCAGCGGCAGATCCTTCAGCAGGGGAATGCCGAGTTCCGCGTATACCTCTGAGACATCGTAGGCGCCAGACGTCGGCGTACGGGCGTTGCCGGTGGTGTTGCCGGAAGCGATCAGCGCGTCAGGCGAATCGAAACCGCTTTCGTCGCGCTTCTCGAAACCCGCAGCGAAGCCCAGGGTACCAGCGGGCAGCTTGAACAGGTCAGCCGACACGTTGGCGAAGTAATGCTTCATTTCATAGCCCAGGTTGTCCTGAGCTGTGAAGGTCGAGTACCCGAGCATGGCGGGGGTGATGCTGCCGGCTGCGCCCAAAAGATTGATAGGCACGCAGTTGGCGATCTGCGTTGCAGCGTTACCCGGCGTTCTGACGCAGATGGGGTTGCCGTTCACCAGCATGGAAGGTCCAATCGCGTCGCGCAGTGCCGGCACGTTGAACAGACCCGTGGTGATGTCGCTCTGGCGGTTGCGGCCGTACGTCGCGCCCACTTCCCAAGAGACAAACCGGTCGGCGATGGTGGTCGAGCCGTTCACGCCGACCTGCAGCACGCTGGTCGTCACGTCTTGATTGAACTGACGGCCACCGGTTTCCGTCGCGCGACGCTGGATGCGCACGACATCCAGGCCGAACGGGTTGTAGATGCTGTTGGCGCTGATCGACAGGGTGCGGGCGATGACGCCTGCCCCAGGGCCCGTGCCCAGCACGATGGGCATGGCTGCGAGCAGCTGCGACGACTTGCGGTTGTTGAAAACGCCGCGAACGTAGAACTGGATGTCGTCCGTGATGTCGAAGCTGCCGCCGCCGTACAGGGAGATGCGCTCCTGCGGCGTGACCAGGTAGTTGTCCGGCGCAAAGTTGTAAGCGTCGGTCGCCGTGTTGTACGGACGGAAGGCAGTGCCCGTCGCACCCGGGTTGTAGGTGAACTGACCAGCTGCACCGCCAGGCTGCGTCTGGGTACCAGAACAAGTGCCGGCTGTTGCGTTCCAGGTGCCGTTACACACGGCAAAGCGACCGAACGGGGTGGTGGAGCTGCCCGACACACCCGGCGAAACGCCGAAGATCGGAACTGCGGAGATGTCGCGCGCACCGGCGCTGACCGGCTCTTCCTTGACATAACCTGCGGCGATCATCGCCCGCGCACGCTTGCCCGAAGCGCCGATCGTGAAGTCGATCGACTTCTTCAGGCCGTCGCCCTTGTCGTATTGGCCGTAGAACGTGTTGATTTCGGCGCCGTCGAAGGCGGAGCGCAGCACGATGTTGACCACGCCAGCGATGGCGTCAGAGCCGTACGTAACCGATGCGCCGTCCTTCAGCACGTCGATGCGGTCGATGGCGGTGGCCGGGATGCTGTTCAAGTCAACCGCGCCACCCAGGCCCGTGCCACCCACCCAGCGCTTGCCGTTGACCAGCACGAGGGTGCGGTTGGACCCCAGGTTACGCAGGCTGACCCGCGTTTCACCGTTGCCGCCGTTGTTGAACGTGGAGTTCAGGGCCGAACCGTTGGAGGACAGGTTCTGGATCACGTCACCGACGGACGTCAGACCCTGGGCTTCAATGTCCTGACGCGTCAGGGTGAAGATGGGCTGGGACGTTTCCGAGTCGATGCGCTTGATGCGAGAGCCCGTGATCTCGACACGCTCGGCCGCGCCCGTTTGTGCGAATGATGGGGCTGCAGGCACCAGGAGCGTCCCGCCCAGGGCCAACAGCACACCGCTGCAGATTTTCGATCGCTTAAACATGAAGACTCCGCTCCTCAAAGAAGAAATGCCCGCAGGCAAAGATGCAAAGTGGGTGCAAGACGCGTACCAGACCACCAACCCTGGCACGCTTCTTCGCCTACCTTGATTGGTTGATTGTTGGGGCATGCGAATTCGCAGCAACCTACGGGTAAACACTAATTGGCGAGACGTCCTTGGGCCTCGCGCCCCACTTTCGCCTAGGCGCACTGGCCAGCCGGTCAACAGCCCCCGGCAAACTGGCCAGAGCCTCAGGGTTTCCTCGCTCCTGACCGAGCGGCTTCCGACTTCACGTCGTTGGCATGACACAACGGATTGTTGCCATCCGCCACCGACCGCCGCTTGTCTGGGGGGTCTTGACGCTGACGAAGCGCCCGTCGCACGGACGCGCGAGGCCAAGGCCTAGGCGGCGACACGCACCAACTTGGGAACTGCCGCCAGCAATGTCCGCGTGTAGTCCCGTTGGGGAAAGCGCATCAGCTCGTCGCAGGGGCCCTGCTCTTCGATGCGCCCACGCTGCATCACGGCCACACGGTCGGCGATGTAAGCCACCACGGCCATGTTGTGGGTGATGAACAGGTACGACACGCCCAGTTCGCGTTGCAGTTCGCGCAGAAGATTCAGGATCTGCGCCTGCACCGACACGTCCAGCGCCGATGTGGGTTCGTCGCAGACGATCAGCTTCGGCTGCACGGCCAGCGCGCGGGCGATGGCGATGCGCTGGCGCTGGCCGCCGGAAAACTCATGCGGAAAGCGCGCCAGCGCGTCGCGGCGCAGGCCCACCTGGTCAGCCAGGGTCTGCACGCGCTGCAGCCGGTCGCTGGCGTCCATTTCAGGCAAGAGCGCCGCCAGGCCTTCCTGCAGCAGTTCGCCCACCCGCAGCCGCGGGTTCAGCGATGCAAACGGGTCTTGAAAGATGATCTGGACCTGCCGCCGCGCAGCCTGCAGCGCCGCACCCTGCAGGCTGAACAGGTCCTGCCCGTCCAGCAGGGCCCGGCCCTGCACCTGGGCCGTCCGGCGCATCAGCTGCACGATGGCCTTGCCAGTGGTGGTCTTGCCGCAGCCGCTTTCGCCCACCAGGGCCAAGGTCTCGCCCGCTGCGACCTGGAATGACACGCCGCGCACGGCGTCGAATTGCCCGGTCACGCGCTGCAGCAGACCGCTGCGGATGGGGAAGCTGACGCTCAGGTCCTGCACGTCCAGCAATGGGCGCGCCGATGACGCTTGCGCCACACTGCGGTCGATGGTGCCCAGGGCCGCACTCTCTGCCCCCCCAGGCGCCGGTGCGGGCGCAGCGCCCCCGCCCGCGCCAAGGCCAACGCCAGCTCCCGCTACCGCAGGCGGCAGCATCGGCAGCCAGCAGCGCACCTGGTGGCCGCCTGGCAGCTGCTGCACCGGCGGCACTTCGCTGGCGCAAGCAGGCAGCGCCTGGGCGCAGCGCGGCGCAAAGCGGCAACCCTGGAAGCGCTGCCACAGCGGCGGCACCGTGCCGGCGATGGCGTCCAGTGGCTGCCCGCGGTGGGCGTTCTCCGGCAGGGCCCGCATCAGCGCTTGGGCGTAGGGGTGGCGGGGCGCGTTGAAGAAGTCGGCTGCGCTGGCCACTTCCACGATCTGCCCGGCGTACATCAAGGCCACGCGCTGCGCCATCTGCGACACCACGGCCAGGTCGTGGGTGATCAGCAGCAGGCCCAGGCCCTGTTCGCGCTGCAGTTGCCGCAGAAGGTCCAGGATCTGCGCCTGAATCGTCACGTCCAGCGCCGTGGTCGGCTCGTCGGCCACCAGGAAGTCGGGCTCGGCTGCCAGCGTCATGGCGATCATCACGCGCTGCTTCTGCCCGCCGCTCATGCGGAAGGGGTAGTCGGCCATGCGGCGCTCGGGTTCGGGGATGCCGACGCGCTGCAACCACTGCAGCGCCTTGGCCCGCGCCGCCGCACCGCGCAGCGGTGTGTAGGTCTCGGTGGCCGCCGCGCCATTACAGAACACCCGCATGACCGGGTTCAGGCTGGTGCCGGGTTCCTGGAAGATCATGCCGATGCGCCGGCCGCGCACCCTGCGCATCGCGCGTTCCGACAAGCCCAGCAGGTCCACGGCAGGCGTGCCGGCATCGCCCTGCAGCAGCACGTCGCCGCCTGTGACGCTGCCGTTGTCGGGCAAGAGCCGCATCAGCGCCAGCGCCGTCATGCTCTTGCCGCAGCCGCTTTCGCCCACCAGGGCAAAGGTCTCGCCGCGTTCGATGGCCAGGGTCAGGCCGTCGATGGCGCGTACCACGCCGGCTTCGGCTTCGAGGTCAACCTGCAGGGTGTCGAGCTTCAGCATCTCAGCCCGCCTTTGCTGCCGGTTTCGGTACCCGCCGCCGCGTCACGCCGGCCCTGGGGTCGAAGGCGTCGCGCACGCCGTCGGCGAACAGGTTGGCCGCCAGCACCAGGGTGACCATGAAGCCGAAGGCCGATGCGAAAGACCACCAGACCAGCGGGTCGCGGCTCATTTCGTTGCGGGCCAGGTTGATCATGCCGCCGAAGCTGTTCATCGACGGGTCCACGCCCACGCCGACGTACGACAGCACGGCTTCGTACAGGATCAGGGCCGAGAACTCCAGCACCGTCACGATCAGCATCAGGTGCGCCACGTTCGGGAAGATATGGCGCACCAGGATGCGCGTGTCGCTCACGCCGAAGGCATTCGCCGCCTGCACGTAGTCCAGTTCGCGCAACTTCAGTGTTTCCGCGCGCAGCAGCCGGCACAGCCCGGCCCAGCCCGTGCCGCCCAGCACCAGGCACAACAGGAAGAGCTTAATGTCGGCGCGCTCGGCAGCGGTTTCGAACAGTTCCGGGTGCTTGTCCAGATAGACCTGCACCATCAGCACGCAGGCCGCGATCAGCAGCACGTTGGGCACCGACGACAGCACGGTGTACAGGTACTGCACGGCCTCGTCGACCCAGCCGCGGAAGTAGCCGGCCAGCAGGCCCAGGGCGACGGCCAGCGGCAGCGTCGCCACGGTCGCCAGCGCGCCGATGACGAAGGCGGTGCGGATGCTCTTCAGGCTCTGGTACAGCACGTCGTTGCCCGTCAGGTCGGTGCCCAGCAGGTGGTAGGGGCCCGACAGTACCGTGGCGGGCCCAGCCAGCAGCGCAATGGTCCAGATCGTGGCCAGCGCCACATGCCAGGGCACCGGCCCCTGGCGCGCGCGCACCCGCGCCCAGGCCACTGCAAGAGGGCTGCGCCAGGCCCGCGCCAGCGCGGCCAGCAGCGCCAGGCTCAGGCCCAGCGCCGCCACCGCACCCACGGCCAGGCCCTGCGCTGCGCGCTGCGCCACGTCGGCCGCCCAGTCGCGGGCCGGGTCGGCCAGGTGGGCACCGCCGAACTGCAGGCGTGGCGCCACGCGGCGCACCTCGCCTTCGACCAGCAGCGATTCCTTGGTGAAGCCCACATAGGCCAGCGGCCGGGAATAGGTGGCTTCGCGGCCAGCCAGCAGGTCGGCCAGCACAGCGTCCAATAACGACTGGGTGCGGGTGTCGTAGATCGGCGCCGCACCGGCTGGCGCGCCGGCAGGCTGGGGCAGCTGTTCACGGTAGTGCACGCTGTCCAGCAAGGTCACACCCAGGCACAGCAGCAGCACCAAGCTGGAAGCCAGCGCCGGCCCGTCGCGAAACACCCGCTGCCAGGTGGCTGCGCGGTCGGGCCGGCGCAGCACCGCCAGGACATAGCCCAGGATGGCGAACACCAGGCCCCAGATGGCGGCGTCCGTCCACAGCACGACGATGCGCGGCCAGTTCATGACAAACGCACCCGCGGGTCGACCCAGCTGTAAGCCACGTCGATGAGCACGAAGCTGAAGATGTAGAGCAGCGAACCCAGGAACACCATCGTGCGCACGACTGCGAAGTCCTGCTTGCTGATGGCTTCGATCACGTAGGCGCCCAGCCCTGGCAGGCCGAAGAAGCTTTCGAACACCAGGCTGCCCAGGAAGACATACGGCAGGTAGCTGCCGGCGCTGGTGATGATGGGAATGAGCGCATTGCGCAGCACATGCCGCACCAGCACCACGGTTTCCGACAGGCCCTTGGCGCGTGCGGTGCGCACGTAGTCCTTGCCCATCTCTTCCAGGAACATGGCGCGGTACAGGCGCGCTTCGCCCCCCAGCCGCGCCACCAGCGACAGTAGCACCGGCAGCAGCAGGAACCTGATGGCGTCCAGCCCTGGCGCGTAGCCCGACAACGGCGCCAGTTTCAGCAGGCGCGAGAAGAAGTACTGGCCCACGATGATGTAGAAAAGACTGCTGATCGACAGCATCAGCACGCAGGCCACCACGCCCCAGAAGTCGAGCCGCGAATGTCTGAACATCACCAGCAGCAGCGCAAACGCGGTGCTGGCGATGACCTGCAGCACGAACAGCGGCAGCGCCAGCTGCAGGCTCACCGCCATGCGTGAAGCCACCTCGGGCCCGATGTCGCCGGCGCTTTCGCCGTCGGCGCGGCCGAACTGCAGCGCAAACAGCGAAACGCTGCGTTCCCAGAAGATCGTTTCAGTCAGCTGTGCCGCGCCCTGGGCCTGCCGGTTGACGTACAGCGGCTTGTCGTAGCCGCGTTCGCCCTTCCACTTGTCGATGGCTTCCTGCGTCACGCGCTTGCCGCCCAGGTTCAGCCGCGCCATGTCATCGGGCGTGTTGACGGTGAAGAACAGCATGAAGGTGAGCAGGTTCACCCCCAGCAGGATCAGCACGCCGTACACCAGGCGTCGGGCGATGAAGTTCAGCATCGTTGCGGCGTCATCGTCTGCTCACTGCGGCTTCAGCCGGCCACGGGCGTCGGTCTGTTCGCGCCGGCGCAGCACGCGGCGGCCACCCCACAGGGCCAGCAGCAGCAAGGCGCCGCCAGCGACCAGCGGCCACCAGACGGGGGCGTTCCAGGCCGCCTGCGCGGCCGTGCGGCGGGGCACGTCCAGCCGCAAATAGCGGCCATGGTCGCGGATCATCACCGCCGGCTTGTAGTTCAGCACCCAGCCCTGGGTGGCGGCCGATGCGTAAGGAAAGAAGCCCATGGTCCAGGGCATGTCCTGCTGGGTGATGGCCACCAGCTGATCGATCAGCGCCTGCTTGTCGGGCCCGTCTTCCAGCACCTTCATCTGTTCAAACAGGCGGTCGTATTCGGGGCTGTTGTAGTTGGCCGTGTTCTCGCCGTCGTAGAGCGTCTTGCCGGCCTTGCTGTACAGCAGGAAGAGGAAGTTCTCGGCGTCGGGGTAGTCGGCGTTCCAGCCCAGCCAGAACACCTGGTACTGGCCCTTGCGCACCTTGTCCTGGAACTGGTTGTTGTCGGTGGCCCGCACTTCCAGCTGGATGCCCAGCTTGGCGAACTGGCGCACCACCCAGTCGATCTCGGGTTTGCGTTCCGGCGTGGCCGGGTAGTAGACGTCGTAGTTCAGCACCAGCGGCTTGCCGTTGCGTTCGTCACGACCATTGGCATAGCCTGCTTCTGCCAGCAGCCGCTTCGCATCGGCAATCGGCCGGCGCACGGCGCGGCCGCCTGCCGGCAGGCTGGCGTCTTCCACCCAGGTGTGGGTGACCGGGTTCAGGCCGGCGCGCGTGCCCTCGCGTGAACCGAAGATGCCCGGCGGGACCGGGCCCATGGCGGCTACGCCAGACTTCTTCGGGAAGATCTTGCTGTATTCCTCCCAGTCGATGGCGATGCCGATGGCCTGGCGCAGCTTGCGGCTGCGTTCAGCGTCGGCGGCGTTCTTGCCGTGGCCCAGCAGCGGGTCCAGCATGTTGAAGCCGATGAAGTAGCTGTTGACGTCGCTGTCGCGGTTCAGGCGGAAGCCCTTTTCACGGTACTCGCGGCGCACGTCTTCGCTGTCCTGCATGGCCACCAGGTAGTCCATGCCGGTGTCCACGCGTTCGAAGACTTCGATGTCGTAGTACCCCTGACGGAACTTGCCGCGCCGCGACACTTCTTCGCGTTCGACCGCGAATTCCATGCGGTCGATGAAGGGCGTGGGCTTGCCGCAGTCGGCCAGCAGGCCAGCGGCGCGGTCGGCGGGCTCGCCTTCGCAGGGGTAGGGGTCGCCGCGGTAGTGGGGGTTGCGCACCATCGCCAGGCGCAGGTCCTTGACGTTTTCCACCAGCATGTACGGGCCCGTGCCTACGGGCCAGCTGTCCAGCGTCAGGCTGCGTTCGGCAAAGCCCGGGTTGGCATAGAAGGCGTCGGCTTCCCAGGGCACCGGCGCGGTGAAGGTGATCTGCATCCAGTAGTTCCACTGCGGGTTCTTGCCCTTGATGCGCAGGCGCAGCAGATGCGGTTCCGGCGCCGTGGCACCGGCCAGCGGGAACTTGCGGAAGTCGAGAAACGGCTTGTCCAGGCTGGCCGGGTCCAGCCCGGCGCGCAGGCGCTGGTCTTCGGCCTTGATGACGGCGGCGTAGTCGCGCAGGCCCACGATCACGTCGGCAAACACGCTGAAGATGGGCGCGGTGATGCGCGTGGTGGCCTGGCGCTTCAGGGCATAAACGAAGTCTTCGGCCACCAGTTCGCGCGTGCCCTGGTGTTCGAAGTCCAGCGGCGTGCGGCGTTCGCCTAAAGCGCCCGGCGGCAGGCCGTGGTAGCGGTGGCGGCCCTGTTCGTCCAGCGCAAAGGCGGGGTGCGGCTGAAAGCGCACGCCGGGCTTGATGCGGATGTCGTAGATGCTTTCAGCAACCTGGTCGGCCGGGGCGTCTTCGGGCAGGGGCTGCCCGTCGGCGCCGACATAGCGCGGCTTGGCCACGGCGACTGCCAGCTTGGGTTGCAACTGGAACGGGCGCTTCAGGTAGTGGTAGCCGTAGGCAGTTTCGTAGATCTGGTAGGTGAACGGGGTCTCGTTGTTCCAATAGGAAGCCGTGGGGTCCAGGTGCCGCGGCGAGTTCTCGATCACGGCCGTGAACAGCGTGTTGCGCGCGGCCGCGTCGGCCGGCCAGGGTTGGTTGTTGCACGCCGCCAGCAGCAGCAAGCAGCCCAGCCACAGCGCCAGCAGGCAATGGCGCATCACCACCCGATCAGCGCGTCGCGCCCCTGCACCAGCAGCTGTACCGTGCGGCCGACCGGCAGCGTCAGCTTGGTGGGCACATGGCCGAACGGCAGCCCGGTGATCAGCGGCACCGACAGGAGTGAACGCAGATGTGCCACCACCGTCTTCAGCGTGTAGCCGCGGTCCAGCGGCGAGGGTTTCCAGGCGCTGAATTGCCCCAGCAGCACAGCCTTCTGCGCCCCCAGCACGCCGGCCTGGTGCAGCTGCAGCAAGCCACGTTCAATGCGGTAGGGGTGTTCGTTGACGTCTTCGATGAACAACACGCCGCCCTTGATGGTGCGTGCTGACGGCCAGTGCGGCGTGCCCAGCATCGACAGCAGCATGCTCAGGTTGCCCCCCCACAGCCGGCCGCGCAGCTGCAGGCTGTCGAAGCTGGCTTCGGTGCGAAAGCCCACGGCTTCCAGTTCGCCCGTCATCGCTTCGATGAAGCAGTCTCGCGTGACATCGTCGACACCACCGGCGTCTTCGGCACGGCCGAAGTCGTCGGTGGCCATGGGGCCGGCCCAGCTGCCGGCGCCGGTGTGCGCCAGCAGACCAATGTGCAGGGCGGTGAAGTCGCTGTGCCCCACCCAGCGCGTGCCGCGTTCCACGCTGCGGGCCAGCAGCGGCCAGTCGATGCGGTCGAGCAGGCGCGAAAGGCCGTAGCCGCCGCGCGTGGCCATGGCCACGCTGGGTGCGGCCGCCGCCACGCGGTGCAGCGCGGCCAGGCGCACGTCGTCAGGGCCGGCCAGGCGCTGGTGGCGCGCGCGGGCGGCTTCGTCTTCCACCACCTGAAAGCCGCAGGCTTTCAACCGGCGGGCAGCCAGGCTCAGCGCAGCTGGCCGGGCCAACACGCCGCTGGGCGAAAACAGCTGTAGTGACAGCGGCGCGGCGGGCGCGGCCGAAGGAGCGGAAGAAGAACGGGAAGAAGGCACAGGCAAGGGCCGGTTGCGGGCGGGGCTCATCGGGAAACGGGGCCCGCCGGCAGGTCGATTTCCAGGGTCTCGGCGGTGGGGATGGGGGCCATATCGGCGGGCCAGGCCGTGGGCGACGGCGGGTCCAGGTCCGCGGCGTCGGACACCGGCGCGGGAAGGCTGGCAGGCCCGCGCCGGGCTTCGCGTTCGGCGCGCTGCTGCGCGCGCCGCTGGGCAAAGAAGTCGCGCAGCAGCGCGCCGCAGGCCGGGGCCAGCACACCGCCTTCCAGGGTGGTGTGGTGGTTCAGGCGCGGCTCGTTGAACAGGTGCAGCACGGAACCGGCGGCGCCGGTCTTGGGGTCGGGCGTGCCGTAGACGACGCGGGCCAGGCGCGCGTGCAGCAGGGCCATCGCACACATGGCGCAAGGTTCCAGCGTCACGTACAGCGTGCAGTCGGGCAGGCGATAGTTTTCCAGCAGCGTGGCGGCATGGCGCAGCGCCACGATCTCGGCATGCGCGGTGGGGTCGTGCGTGGTGATGGGCCGGTTGTAGCCGGTGGCCACCACTTGCAGCCCATTGGGGCCCGGCCGGGCTATGACGGCACCCACCGGCACTTCGCCCACCAGCCAGGCGTTCTGCGCCTGGTCCAGCGCCAGGCGCATGCCGTATTCATCCAGCACCGCCTGGCGGGCGGCCTGCTGGGCCGCTGCCTCTGTGCCAGCGGGGGCCGGGTCGGCATCGGCCATCAGCGGCTTCATACCTGCTGCTGCCAGGCCTGCCGGCGGGCGGTGCGCTGCTGCTGGTGCTGCGCCCTCGCCTGGGCCACCCATTCGGCCACCGGGCCCAGTGCCTGCCAGCCCTGTGCGACGGCGTGCAGGGCTGGCGGCAATTGCGCAGCCGGTACGGGCTGGTAGGCGCGGCCGTAGCCGTCGCGCACCACCCATCCGGCGTCCACCAGCCAGCGGCGCAGTTCCACATGGTCGGTGTCCAGCCAGCAGGCCGGACCGGCCAGGGCCGCCTTCAGCGCCTGGTTGACCTGCGCTTCGGTGTAGACCTGGGCCGACAGCGCGGCCCAGGCACAGCCCAGTGCCAGCGGCAGTTGGGCCGCAGGCAGGCTGCCCAGGTGGACACCGTCCTTCACTACCAAGCGCAACAGCTCGGCTGCAGGGAACGTGGAAACATTGACGGGCATGCCGACCATTGTGCCCCGCCTACAATCGGCGCCAGCGTTGGAAGCGTGGCCGAGCGGTTTAAGGCACCGGTCTTGAAAACCGGCGACGGTTTATCCCGTCCGTGAGTTCGAATCTCACCGCTTCCGCCAAGCTGCCAACGGCATCAACAGCTCGGATAAGTTTTTCGTCGATACCTGCACTTCTACCGACGCTCCGCCGCTCGGTCGAGGCGTCGGTTTCGACGTGCTGGTCCCGTGCGGGACCCCGCCGCAGCAGCCCTGCATAGCCGCGACGGACGGTCGTCAGGCGACGAACGTGCCCCAGCCTCGCGGAGGTCGTCGACAAAGCTCGGCGGTACGTGGCGCTGCAGACCTTGTCCATGGCCGACGCGGGCATGACGATGGCAGGCTCTGCTTGCGGTGCACGCAAGTTCGTCACTGCGCTGGCGCCTACGCATGGCAAAGTGGCGAGCTACAAGGCCATGACGCGCGCGCACCCCTAGAGGTGCTGAAGGCGCTGAGCAACGTGCGCCCTTTCATCGAGCTGCCCGACACGCTGGTCGAAGACCCGAGCCAGATCACGGCAGCGGTGCTGGTGGTCAACAACGCGGGCGCGCGCCTGGGCGTGCTCGGCTTCCGGGAAACACAAAGGTGAGTGTGAAGTTCCGCTGACGCAGGCGCCGCCCGTCATCCGGCACCGGGTGACCGACTGCGCGCTCTCGCCAATATTCGAGTTCAGGGCAAGCGTGCTGGCTACAACATGCATTCAGAGCGCAACAAGCTCGATCGGCCAGCGAGTTGGCCGACAGGTGCCTGCGGTCAGCTGGGCGAGCCATCGCCCAGCATCCAGTCCACCGCGGCGGCGGCATGCACCTCTGAAGTGTCGAAAGTCGGGAGCGGGCTGCATGCGTCGTTGATGAGCATGCCGATCTCGGTACAACCCAGGATCACCGCTTGCGCGCCTTGGCGCTCTTGTTCGGCGATCAGGCCCACCACGTCTTCACGCGAGGCCGACAGTACCTGACCGCGGCAGAGTTCCTCGAAGACGATGCGGTGCATCAACGCACGGCCGGCGGCATCGGGCACCGTCACTTTCAAGCCAAAACGCTGTTGCAGCCGGCCGCGCACGATCGCGTCGTCTTCCATCGTGAAGCGTGTGCCCAGCAGAGCAGCGTGCTGAATTCCGGCGCTCTGCAGCGCAACACCCGTGGCGTCGGCAATGTGCAGCAGGGGCAGACCGGCAGCGGCAGCGATGCGGTCGGCGCCCTTGTGCATGGTGTTGGTGGCCAGCAGCAGGCCCTGTGCGCCGGCAGATGCCAAGCCGCGCGCGGCGTGCTCGAGCGTCGTGAAGGCGGCGTCCCAATCGGCGACGGCCTGCTGCGCAGCCATGCGGGCGAAGTCCACGCTGTGAAGCCGCAGTTCCGCACTGTGCAGGCCGCCCAAGCGAGCGGCCACGCCTTGGTTCAACAGCCGGTAGTAGATCGCGGTGCTCTCCCAGCTCATGCCGCCCAGCACACCCAGAATCTTCATGTGTTGTTCCCTTTGCGCACCAGCATGCCAATGCCCAGCGCCTGGCGGACCAGTATGAGCCCGGAGCGACCGGTCGCTTGTGGCCGACATCGGATGGCCGGCCATCCTGATAGCGATCGACGCCTTGAAGAACGAGACCGTCTGACGGTGAGCCATCGAAAAGCCAGCTGCGTCGGCGTTCCTGGCTATGTATGAAAAACGTGACATTGCGCCTGGGTTACCAGCACACTCGCCATGTCAAGTATTTTTAACATTGCGTCGGCCCGGGACGGGCTTGATGTCAGGAGCCGTCATGAACCTGTCGTTCCATGAGAAGAGTCTTTGGCTGATGCTGGGCGCCCTGCTGCTGTCCTTCGGCTGGTACTTCGGCATCGTGTTGCCTGAGCACTTGGGCCTGGTGCACTCGGCCGAGCGGCCGCGGTCCCTGACCATCCATCCCACGCAAGTGATCCTGTTCGGGTTGGCCGTGACCATGGCGGTGGTTGTCTCGGTTGTGGGGCACGTGTGCATTGCGCTGGTCGACCGGCGCACCGACACCGACGAGCGCGACCGACTCATCGCCCTGCGCGGGGCCCGCATGGGCGGTGTGGTGCTGGCCTGCGGCGTCTTCATGGCACTGGTGACGGCCGTGCTGACCCGCGGCAACTTCGCCTTCGCCCATGTGCTGCTCCTGGGTTGGGTGCTGGCCCAAGTGGTGGAGATCGTCAGCCAGCTGTGGCTGTATCGGCACGGGCTGTCGTGATGGGCAAGGCTGGTGGAGGCATCGTCAACGACATTCGCGCCCTGCGCGCGGCCGCGGGCGAGATGACGCAACAACGGCTGGCCGACGAGGTCGGCGTGACGCGCCAGACCATCATGGCCATCGAGGCCAACAAGTATTCGCCCTCGCTGGAAGTGGCATTCCGCATCGCTCGGGTGTTCGGCGTTCCGCTGGAGCGGGCTTTCCGGTACGAAGCGCCCCCGACCCGCTGAACCGGGCGCACGACCCTTTCGCCGGCTTCAGGGCAGCCGGGCGGGGGTGCACATGCCCGGCGGCAGACGGCAAGGTCGTTATGCGACTGGCGTGACCCGGGTGTCGCCGGACACCTGGCCGTTTTTCGTGGGCGCCCGTCAGCCCATAGGGGCGGAGTAGATGCCACCATCTCCGCGGCCGGGGTGGTAACCCTTGTGACCGATGGCGTGGGTCAGCGGACTGCGTGGATCGCGGCCGTGCATCAGGTCGGTGAGCGCCTGTGCGAAGTCGTATCGCGGTCGCCAGCCAAGCACCCGTCGCGCCCGTTCGTTCACGTAGACGCGGTCGATGTCTTCCAGCATGCGCCAGCCTCGATCGCGGAACACCGTCTCAAAGCCGGGGACGATGCGCCTCAGTACCTCGGAGGCTTGGCCGCGCAGCGTGCCTAGGTCCGCCTGCTCGAACGGCGATGTCGCGCTGACGATGAACCGCTGAAAGCCTATGTCCGGAGCGCGCTGCAGCGCCAACAGATGCGCGTCGACAACATCCTGAATGTCTACCCGCCGGTACAGCAGCTCGATCAACTTCAAGTTCAGGTCGTTGAAGCCGTTGCGCCGGCTTTCGCTGTCGTCCTGCTCGGGAAAAAAGCGAGAGGTGCGCAGCGCCAGCACCGGCAAGCCATGGTTGCGCTGGAAGAGCTGGCACAAGTCTTCGGCAGCCACTTTGGTGACGCCATAAATGTTCTTGGGTACTGGCGCCACGTCCTCGGTGATCCAGGCCGCCGGTGCCGGTGGTGCTGGGCTCAGCGAGTCGCCGAAGGCACTGGTCGTGCTGGTGAAGACGAAAGCGCGCACGCCAGATGCAACGGCCTCCTCGAGCAAATTCAGCGTGCCGGTGACGTTGACATCCACAAAGTCCTGCCGGCTGTGCGAGTGCACATGAGGCTTGTGCAAGGTGGCAGTGTGCAGCACGGCATCGACACCCTGCATGCAGCGCGCGACGACCGAGCGATCGACGATCGAGCCCAGAACGTCCGTGCTGGCAGCGGGAACGATGTCGAGGCCAGTGACGGCATACCCCTGCGTACGCAGCGTGCGAACGACGGCATCGCCCAGATGACCAGAGCTTCCGGTGACGAGGATCTTCATGCCACTGAAATCTAGCGCAGGCGCAGGGATTGGTACCGCTGCCGTTGGCTGACGGGGTGAGTCTGCGGTGGCGCCCGCAAGCCAACTTCATGCGCGACGGCCTCGCCATCAAGGTCCAGTTGCGGCGGCCCCACGTGTTCAGAACGGCGCCGCGCGCCACCCTAGGGGGTTGCTGACACGGGCCGACCGCCACCAACATCGGGCCATCGCGGCAGCGCTGTGCCGCATCACCCCACGAGCAGTCTCATGATGAAAAAACCTCTGGCGGCGCTGGCAACCTGCGCCGCGTTTTGCGCCCCGACCTGGGCGGCCACGCCGCCGATCGTCAGCGTCAGCTGCTCCACCAATGTCTCGGGCTGCGCCTTCGCCGCCGACGGCAGCTTCCCCGCCGAGGGCCAGTTCTATCAATCGCAAACCGCGTTCTGGACGACCTCTCCGGCCACGGTGACCTTCGCGCTCAGCGCACCGGTGTTGATCACCGGTTACGAGGCCAGCCTCGACAACAACGACGACTACCGCTTCGAATGGTCGTTGAACGGCACGACCTGGGCGACCCTGTCGACCGTGACCGCCGGCCTGGGCGAGATCAACGGCGGCATGGACACCTTCTCGACCAACCCCGCCAGCCCGGAGTTCGTCACCGGCATCGCCTTCGCACCGACGTCGGCCGCCTTCGTGCGCATCATCGGAACCGGGGGCGACGGCCTCTTTGCCGTCGGTGAGCTGACTTTGTTCACCACGGCGGTGCCGGAAGCGTCCACATGGCTTTCGCTCACTGTCGGCCTGGGGGCGCTGGGCCTGTTCGTGCGCCGCAGGCCCGCGGCGGGCTGATCGACCAGTGTGGCGGTGCCGCAGGGCGCGGTGGTTCCAGGTGCATTCTGCAAAGCAGATTAAGTGATTACCCGGCTGTTGCCGAATCGCGCTGGGGCAGATCGTTCGAGGGTGGTGGCAAGCCGGATCGGGCTGCCCCAGACCCTGCAGGAGATCCACCATGCGATTCATGATCCAGGTACGTGCCACCGTCAGCAGCGAACGGGGCGACCCGCCCGGCCCTGAGCTGAAGCCCCTGTTCGACGAGATGGGCGCCTTTCACGAAGAGATGGCGCGCGCCGGCGTCCTGCTGGACGGCGCCGGCCTGCGCCCCAGCCGCCAAGGGTGGCGCCAGCGCTACCACCTGGACGGCCATCGCGAGGTCGTCGACGGCCCCTTCGCCGAGGCAAAGGAACTGATCGCGGGGTACACGCTGATCCAGGTGAGTTCGGTCGACGAAGCCAGGGCCTGGGCAGCGCGCTTTCCCAACCCCTTCCCCGGCCAGGCGTGCGAGATCGAGGTTCGCCAGCTCTACGAAGACGCCGACTTCGGCCCGGGCGGCGACATGGCACTGTCCACCTGAGCGACAGAACGCGCGAGTCGCCACGGAAGTGCTGGTGTGCCTGTCGTGCGAAAGCCGCAACGAGGTCGACCGGCTGGTCGCCAAAGCAGCCGCCGCGGGTGGCACCGTGCCACGCCAGCCGGCGGACCCCGGCTTGATGTACGCCCACGACTTCGAAGACCTGGATGGCCCCATCTGGGAGCTGGTTCACACGGTCGGAAGGCCGCCCCAAGCCTGAAGCGCGCCATAAGGCCAGCCGCCATCGCCGCGGGCATCTGGCGCAGCCAGCGCCACCGTCTAAGGAACCCTGATGAGCCCCAACCCAGCCGCGGGCCCCGCTGCCCGCAAGACTGCATCATCCGGCAAGCCGGGTACCGCCAACCGCCTGGTCGCCATGGTGGCCACGCGCAAGGGCCTGTGGCTCTTCCATGCTGACGCACGCCGCAAGGCCTGGCAGGTGGACGGCCCGCACTTCCTGGGCCACATCGTCAGCCACGTGCAGCTGGACCCGCGCGACGGCCGCACGCTGCTGGCCGCGGCCAAGACCGGGCACCTGGGGCCGACGATCTTCCGGTCCACCAACCTGGGCCGCACCTGGCAGGAAGCGAAGCAACCCCCGGCCTTCGCGCGCCCCGCGGGCGGCCTGCCGGGCCGATCGGTCGACCACACGTTCTGGCTAACCCCCGGCCACGCCAGCGAACGCGACACCTGGTACGCCGGCACTTCGCCCCAGGGCCTGTTCCGGTCGGAAGATGGCGGCGTCAGCTGGGCGCCGCTGGCCAGCGTGAACGACGACGCCGGCTTTCGCGACTGGATGGGCACGGTGCAGGACGGCACGCCCGACGGTCCGAAGCTGCATTCGATCATCGTCGACCCACGCAACGCGTCGCACCTGATCTTTGCCATGTCCGGCGGCGGCGTGCACGAGTCGCGCGACGCCGGCAGCAGCTGGACGACGCTGATCCAGGGCATGGAAGTGTTCGAAAGCGGCGACGCCAGCAACCCCAGCTTCCACGACCCGCACTGCGTACGGCTATGCCCCAGCAACCCCGACCGGCTGTACCAGCAGAACCACTTCGGCATCTACCGGCTAGACCGACGGCAGGGTACTGCTGGCAACGCATCGGCAGACACCTGGCAGCGCATCGGCCGCAAGATGCCCAAACGGGTGGGCGATATCGGATTCCCGATGGTGGTGCACCCGCGCGACGCCGACGTGGCCTGGGTCTTTCCGATGGACGGCACCACCGTCTGGCCGCGCACGCCACCGGGCGGCCGCCCGGCGGCCTACGTCACGCGCAACGCAGGCCGCAGCTGGCAGAGACTGGACCAGGGCCTGCCCGCAAGCCAGGCCTGGTGGACGGTGAAGCGGCAGGCGATGACGGTGGACGCGCTGGCCAAGCCGGCGCTGTACCTGGGCACCACCGCCGGCGAGCTGTGGATCGGCCGCGACGAGGGCGCGCGCTGGTCCAATATCGCCCGCCATCTGCCCGAGATCTACGCCGTCGAAGTGGCCCAGCTGCCCTGACCGCCCATGTGCCGCCAGATACGACCCATGACTTGCCGATGAAAGTGCTGATTCCGGGCGCCCTGCGTTCGTACACACGGGAATCGCAGGTCGACGCTCATGGCGACACGCTCGACGCGCTGTTCGACGACCTCGAACGCCGCTACCCCGGGCTGCGCTTCCGCGTGGTCGACGAGCAGCGCATGCTGCGGCCCAACCTGCGCATCTTCGTCAATGGCGCGGGTGTTCGCGATCTGCAACATCCCTTGCGCGCAGACGACTTCGTGGCGCTGGTGCTGGCCCTCAGCGGGGGTTGACGCGGCAGCTGGCACGTTTGCCTACACTCGCGCGCCGATCAGGATGAAAAGTGATGGACCCGCGTCGATATGTGAACGCAGCAGCCCGGTTGCGCCAGCAGCTGGACCGCCAGATCGGCATGCTGCGTTCGCTGCTGGTCTACCGCGGCATCCCCTGGCGCGGCGCTCAACTGCGCCGCTTCTACCGGCCCTTCGTGCCGGCCGGTGGCCTGGCCTTCGACATCGGCGCGCATGCCGGTAACCGGGTGGACGCCTTTCGTCGCCTGGGCGCACGGGTGGTCGCG
Source organism: Rubrivivax sp. (assembly GCA_027485165.1). Lineage (GTDB taxonomy): Bacteria > Pseudomonadota > Gammaproteobacteria > Burkholderiales > Burkholderiaceae_C > Rubrivivax. The sequence continues at coordinate 72,253 of JAIXRN010000100.1, read as the reverse complement.
GTCGAGCCGCAGCCCGACTTCGTGCGCCTGCTGCAGCGCCGCTTCGGCCGCGACGCCCAGGTCAGCGTGCTGGCGCTGGCGCTGGGGCGCGCAACCGGCCAGGCGCAGCTGCTGGCCAGCCCGCGCACCCCCACCGTGGCCACCTTGTCTGCCGACTTCACCCGCCGCGCCGGTGCCGCGGCATCGTTCCGCGGGGTGCAGTGGGCAGCCGGGCCCACCGTGGCCGTGGACACGCTGGACGCGCTGATCGCCCGCCACGGACGCCCCGACTTCGTGAAGATCGACGTCGAAGGCTTTGAACTGGAAGTGCTTCTGGGCCTGAGCCAGCCCCTGCCCGCCCTGTCGTTTGAATTCCTGCCGGCCGTGCGCGACATTGCGCTGGCCTGCATCGACCGGCTGGAAGCCCTGGCCGCCAGCGGCCCGCATCGCTACCGCTACGCCGTCTCGCTGGGGGAACGCCTGCGCCTGCTGCAGCCGCAGGGCCTGGGGGCCGACACGATGCGCCAATGGCTGCAGGCCCTGCCGGCCGATGCGCCTTCGGGTGATGTGCAGGCGTGGTGGGACGGCCCGCGCAGCGGGGCGGATGCAGCAGATCCTGAAGATGCTGCAGATGCGGCGGTGTCTCCAGCGCCTGCGGTGGCAAAGCTTCGCAGCAGCCGGCCCGCCAGTTCATGCATCGGCCCCAGGCCTGCAGCGGGCAGCTGCAGGCCGCTGACAAAGCCCTGTGCCTGCAGACGCTGCAGCAGGGCCAGGTCGCTGCTGATCACATGCACCGGCACGTCCCAGCTGGCACCGGCCCCGGCCACCAGGGCCGGCGGCTGGTGGTCGCCCAGGATCACCCACACCAGGCCCGGCGCGGCCCGCTGCTGCAGGTAGCCCGCCCACCAGCGGAACTGGTAGCGCAGGGCTTCGGTGTAGCGCGCCAGCGGCTGCTGCAGGGCCAGCGGTTCGGCCTGGGCCGCAGCAGCGTCTGCCGCCGTGTAGGCCGCGTGCTGGCCTGGCCGGCCACCGGCCAGCCGTGCCCAGTCGGCCACATACGGGGCCAGCGGGTGGAAAGGCGCATGCGTGCTGGTGGTGGCGAAGACGACGAAGCGCGGCTGCCGCGCTGCGCCGGCGCCCACCCGGGCACCGGGCGCCAGTTCCTGTTCGTGCAGCAGGGCCATCGCCGCCTGGTCGGGGATGCGCCAATAGCCGAAGTCTGGCCCGCCATAGCCGACGCCCGCATCGTCGGCCAGCCTGGCGTAGCCGTAAAAGGCCCCTTCAGGCCAGGCCCGCTTCAGGCCCGGCATCCAGCCCACCGTGCGGTAGCCCTGTTGGGCGAAGTGGCGCACCAGGGTGGGCCGCTGGCTGGTCAGCAGCAGGTCGTGGTGGCCGGGATCGGCCATCGGTAGCCCGCTCAGCAGGCTGGCATGCGCCAGCCAGGAAGCGCCGCCGAAGGTGGGCGAACGCACGCGCCCCGTAACCACGCCGCGGCCACTGCTGGCGATGGCCTGCGCCAGCGCCGCCCGCTCGGCGGCCAGCGCGCTGGCCACGGCGGGCAGGTCAAAGCTGCTGGCGCCGTAGGACTCGGCGAACATCAACAGCACGTCGGCAGGCGGGCCGGCCTGTTGCAGCCCGTCCAGCCGGCCTTCGAAGCGGGGCGAAGGCCCCAGCACGGCCTGCCCACCCGCCGGCCCCAGCACCCGCCACATCAGCCAGGCCTGGTGCTGGACGGTCGGGGCCAGCGGCAGGGCGAAGAACCAGCGCGTGTCGCGCTGGCCGGGCACATAAGCCATGAAGCTGGCGGCCAGCGCCACCACGGCTGCCGTCACCGGCCAGCGCGCCTGGGGCACCGCCAGCCCCCGGGCCAGCGCGACCACCGCCACCCGCACCAGCAGGCCCAGCACCGCCAGCGCAACGAAGAGGCCCAGCAGCACGCCCGCCACCTGCGCGGCCGACAGCGATGCGCCGGCCACACGCAGCAGTTCCAGCGCATGCCGGCCGTCCCAGTACAGGTTCACCGGCCGGCCCAGCACGGCCGGCGCGGTGACGTCGGCATAGCGCACCGCCACCAGCAGCAAGAAGCCCAGCATCAACAGCGTGGCGGCTCGTGCGGGCAGCAGGGCTTGTGCGGGGCGACCCGAATGCGCACCACGCCAGGCGAACCAGCCCGTCAGCACCAGCACAGCCAGGCACAGCTCGAACGACAGCCGCGGGTTCAGGTGCACGCCGAAACCTGGCCACTGGTTTTCGAAGGTCAGCAACGCGTTCAGGAAGGCGAAAGCGAACATCGCCTTCAGCGCGTTCATGACCTTCGCGACGTTCACGGCCTTAACGGCATTCACGGCCTTCACGACATATGCGACCTTCACGGCCCTGACGGCACTCAGCGCCCGCCGCCAGCCTTCATTGCCGGACAGCTTCGAATTCGATGATCAACGCGACTTCGTCGCCCACCCAGCCATTGGCCACCGCATAGTTCATGCCGAAGGCGCTGCGCTTGAAGCTGCCGCGCGCCGAAACGCCCATCACGTAGGGCTTGCGGCCGAGGCCGCCCAGGGGCGATTCGGCGCTCTTGTTCCAGGTCGCCTGCAGCGTCAGCGGCTGGGTCTTGCCCAGCAGCTGCAGCTGGCCGGCGATCTCGAACGTGCGTTCCCCGGTGCGGCGCGCGGTGTCGGCGGTGAAGACCATGCGCGGGTGTTCGCTGCTGTTCAGGAAGTCGGGGCCTTTCAGGTGGTCGTCGCGCTTGCGCTGGTTGCTGAAGACACTGCTGGTGTCGACTTCGATGCGCACGGCCGTCAGCCGCGCAGCAGCTTCGTCGAAGCTGTAGCTGCCCCGGGCGGTGCGGAACAGGCCCAGGGTCTTGGCGTAGCCGATGTGGTCGACGAGAAAGGCCACGGTCAGGTGGTCGGGGTCGATCTCGTAGCGCGCAGCCTGCGCGGCGGCGGGCGCGGCCGGCAGCAAGGCTGCGCACAGCAAAACCAGACGGGCGAGCATGCCAGCGCAGGCCGTGGCGAGGGTACGGGCACGGGCACGGGCAGGAACAGGGGCAGCGGTTAAGGCAGGGGCAGGGGCAGGGGCAGATGCAAGGGCAGGCAGCGGTGTCATGCAGGTCTCCGTTCAAGGCGGCGCGCTTGCGCCAGGTGGTGCACGTCGATGGCGAAGGACATGCTCAGCAGGCCCAGGCTGGCAGCGGCCAGCAGCGCAGCGCCGGCCGGCGGCACCACAGGCGCCAGGCACACCACCAGGCTGGCGATCTGCACCACGCACACCGCCTGGCGACGCCGGCTGGGCAGCAAGGGCGCACCCAGCCATGGCCAGGCTGCGGCTGCGGCCACGAAGGCGTAGCGCATCAGCCCGGCCGCCAGCACCCAGGGCCCGGCCTGCCCGGCCTGCCAGACCAGGGCGCACAGCAGCAGGGTGAAAGCAGCGTCGGTTTCCATGTCGAAGCGCGCGCCAAAAGCACTGGCCAGGCCGCTGCGCCGCGCCAGCACGCCGTCCACTGCGTCCAGTGCCGCAGCCACGGCCGCCAAGGCCACCAGGCCCCAGGCCAGTGCGGCCGGTGTGCCAGCCGGGCCGGACGGGTTGTGCGCGCCAGGTGCACCAAGCGCGTCAAGCGCGTCAAGCGCGTCAAGCGTGCCAAGCGTTCCAAGGGGGCCAGACAGGCCCCACGCCGCCCAGGCGCCCTGCCCCAGCACGCCAGCCAGGACCCCAGCCAGGGCCAGCCGCGCCAGCGTCACGCTGTTGGCAGCGCCGAAACACGCATACGGGTGGCCGCCGGCGCGCAACCCATGGGCCATCAGCAGGGCCCCCAGGGTGCACCACAGCGCCAGCGCCAGCGCAAAACCGGCGCCCCAGCCCGCCCACAGCGCCCCGGCCAGGGCCGGCAGCAGCACCGCGGTGTAGACCCCGGAGATGGCGCGCCCTGCCGACAGCCGCAATGCGGCCTGCAAGGCCTGCGGCGCCTGCGGCGCGTCCACGGGCCGCGCCGCCGCTGCTGCCGCTGCTGCCGGTTGCACGGCAGACGAGGCGGGGAAACAGGGCGGCGCCGGCAGGCTCATGCACCGCACCGTACCATCTGCGGCAGTACAGCGCCGCGTCTGCGGGCTTCGGGCCGGTCTGCGGTGTGCCGACGGGTGCGGTCGGGTTCGGGCCAACTTTGCCGGGCCTTCTGCTGTGTTCTCGTTCTTCTGTCCTTACAGCTGGCCCTGCCGCGGGAAGCGGCCGCAGCCGCAGCCCCCGACCATGCCGTCCGGCGCCACGCCTCCAAGCCCGCGAGATGGCGCCCCCGCGGCCCGCCACCCGTCTGCTCGTACGCCCGTTCGCCCTTTTGCACGTTTATCCGTTCACCCCTTTGACTACCGACCCCGACATCGCCCAGGCCTGCTGGCTGGCCCAGCCCGGCAGCGCCGAGCTGCGCACCGAAAAGCTGCCGCCACTGCCGGCCGGCGAGGTGCGCGTGCGCACCCTGCACAGCGGCGTCAGCCGCGGCACCGAAGGCCTGGTGTGGCGTGGCGAAGTGCCCGCCAGCGAATACGAACGCATGCGCGCACCCTTCCAGGCCGGCAGCTTTCCCGGGCCGGTGAAGTACGGCTATGTCAACGTGGGCCGCGTCGAACAAGGCCTGGCGGCCCTGCTGGGCCGCACGGTGTTCTGCCTGTACCCGCACCAGACCCTGTACCAGGTGCCGGCTGATGCCGTGCTGCCGCTGCCGCCGGGCCTGCCGGCCAGCCGCGCGGTGCTGGCTGCGCTGCTGGAAACCGCCATCAACGCGCTGTGGGACGCTGCCCCGCGCATCGGCGACCGCGTGGCTGTGGTGGGTGGCGGCACGCTGGGCCTGCTGGTGGCCTGGCTGGCCGCGCAGGTGCCGGGCTGCCGCGTACAGGTGGTCGACACGCAACCGAGCCGGGCCGCAGTTGCCGCAGCACTGGGCACCAGCTTTGCCCTGCCCGAGGCAGCCACGCCTGACGCCGACCTGGTGGTGCACACCAGCGGCCAGCCGGCAGGCCTGGCCTGCGCGCTGCAACTGGCCGGCTTCGAAGCCACGGTGCTGGAACTCAGCTGGTACGGCAGCCGCGCGGTCGATGTGCCACTGGGCCAGGCCTTCCACGCCCGCCGGCTGCGGCTGCAGAGCTCGCAGGTGGGCAGCGTGGCACCGCCGCAGCGCGCGCGCTGGACGCACCAGCGCCGCCTGGCCCTGGCGCTGGACCTGCTGGCCCAAGCCCCCGTACTGGACCGCCTGGTCACCCACACGGCCAGCTTCGCGCAGCTGCCCCAGGTGCTGGCGCAGCTGGGGCAGCCGCATGCAGCCGGTGGCGCCCCCGATGTGCTGTGCCAGCGCATCGACTACCCGCCGGCGCCCGGCCCCATCCACCCTTAGCCCACCCGAACCACCCAACGCCCATGTACACCCTCAGCGTCAGAGACCATTTCATGATCGCCCACAGCTTCCGTGGCGAAGTCTTCGGCCCCGCACAGCGCCTGCATGGCGCCACCTACGTCGTCGACCTGGAACTGCGGCGCGAAGCGCTGGACGCCGACGGCATCGTTGTCGACATCGGCCTGGCCACCCAGGTGCTGCGCGAAGAGCTGGCAGCGCTGAACTTCCGCAACCTGGACGACCTGCCGCAGTTCGCGGGCCGCAACACCACCACTGAATTCCTGGCGCGCGAGATCTTCGACCGCATGGCGGCACGCATCGCTGCCGGCGCCTTGGGCCCGCACGCGCAGCCCGGGCCCGGCACACCGGGGCTGGCCAGCCTGTGCGTGCGCCTGAACGAATCGCACGTGGCCTGGGCTTCGTTTGAAGCGGCCCTGCCGCAGGGCTGAAGGCTGGCCTTGTCGGCACTGTCTGCGCCCGTGGGCGCCTTCAGCTTCCTGCTACCAGGCGACTGGCGCACACCCACCGGCGGCTACCGGTACGACCGCCGCCTGGCCCAGGCGCTGGGCGCGCAGGGCTGGGCCGTGCAGCCCTGCCAGGTCGACGGCCCCTGGCCCTGGCCCGACGCGGCCACGCTGGCACGCGCGGCGGCGCAGGTCTCGCAGCTGCCCGACGGCACGCTGGTCGTGGCCGACGGCCTGGCCTTTGGCGCACTGGACGAGGTGCTGGCCGCCCACGCCCAGCGCCTGCGCTGGCTGGCCCTGGTACACCACCCGCTGCATCTGGAAACGGGCCTGGACGCAGTCCAGCGCCGCACGCTGCTGGCGCGCGAAACGCGGGCACTGCGGCACGCGCGGCAGGTCGTGGTCACCAGCGCCCGCACAGCGCGCGACGTGGCTGACATGGGGGTGGTGCCGGACCGCATCGCCGTGGTCGAACCGGGTACCGACGCCCTGACACAGATCGACGACGACGCCTGCGTCGACCAAAGCAGAAACATCGGCCTCGACACCGACATCGCCATCATCGCAGGCAGCACCACTGCCCCCGTCAACACGACCGCGACCCTCCGCCCGGTGCGCCTGCTGTGCGTGGCCACGCTCACGCCACGCAAGGGCCATGAGGGGCTGCTGCAGGCCCTGGCCAGCCTGCGTGACCTGCCCTGGCAACTGCATTGCGTGGGCAGCCTGACGCGTGACACCCCCACGGCACAGCGGCTGCAGGCCCAGGCCGCAGCCGCTGGGCTGGACGGCCGCGTGCACTGGCACGGCGAAGTCAGCGCCGCGGCGCTGCGGGCGCAGTACGCCGCGGCCGACCTGCTGGTGCTGGCGTCGCACCACGAAGGCTATGGCATGGTCGTGGCCGAGGCCCTCGCCGCCGGCCTGCCCGTGCTGGCCACCGACGCCGGTGCGCTGGCGCAGACCCTGCCTGCATCGGCCGGGCTGTGCGTGCCCGCCGGCGACGGGGCGGCGCTGCAAGCGGCGCTGCGCAAGCTGATCAGCCAACCCGCCCTGCGTGCGCAGCTGGCAGCGGGTGCGCGCGCGGCTGGCCGCCAGCTGCCCGACTGGCCCGCGCAGGCCCGGCGCTTTGCTGCCGTACTGGCCGCCATGGCATGAGTCAGGCCAAGCCCGCAGCCCCTGAAGGCTTCAGCGCCAGCTGGCTGCAGCTGCGCGAACCCTTTGACACCTGGGCCCGCGACGCAGCAGCCGCACGCCTGGGGCTGGGCCCAAGGCCCGGCACGGGCATCACGGGCCTGCGCCAGCAGCTGGCCGGCAGGGCCAGCGGCAGCAAAGCACCGCTGCGCATCATCGACCTGGGCTGCGGCACCGGCGCCAACCTGCGCTGGCTGGCCCCGCGGCTGGGCGACCACCAGCAGTGGCTGGTGGTGGACCACGACAGGGCGCTGCTGCGGCACTGGCCCCAGGCGCTGGCCCCGGCCGCGGCGGTGTCAGCGGGGTCCGGCAGGCAGGACACAGCGGGCCATGCCAAAGCATCTGGCACCGCTGGCACGCAAAACGGGTCAGGCAGAGCAGTCAGAAGCGGCACCTCAGCCACTTCAGGCCACAGCATCCCCACGCCCCAGTCAGCGCACGGCGCCTACCCGCTGCTGCACTTCACCGGGCCCGGCTTCCAGGCGCAGATCGTGCGCCAGCGGCTGGACCTGGCGCGCGACCTGCACCGCCTGCCCTGGCCGGCGGCCCAGCTGGTGACCGCGTCGGCCTTGCTGGACCTGGTCAGTGCGGCCTGGCTGCAGCAGCTGGTGGCGGCGGCCACTTCGGCGCGCGCGGCCCTGCTGCTGGCCCTCAGCGTGGACGGCCGCCAGCACTGGGCCCCGGCCGACGCCGACGACGCCCGCGTGCTGGCCCTGTTCCACGCCCACCAGCAGCGCGACAAGGGCCTGGGCGGCCCGGCGCTGGGCACGGCGGCCGGCCCGGCGCTGATGGCCGCGCTGCGGCAGGCCGGCTACCGCGTGCGCAGCGTGCGCAGCGACTGGCAGCCGCAAGCGGATGCGCCGTCGCTGGCGCTGCAGCGCGCCCTGATCGAGGGCGTGGCCAGCGCTGCCGCTGAACAGCAGCCCGCCGAAGCCGCGCGCGTGCAGGCCTGGCGCCAGCGCCGCCAGGCCCTGGCGGCCGCCAGCCAGTGGCAGGTGGGGCATCTGGACGTGCTGGGGTTGCCACCGCGGTGAAGACCGCTGCGCCCTGGCGCAGCTTCAGGGGCAAGCGACCATCACCGCAGCCCTAACGCAGCGCGCCTGGTGTGCCCAGGTCCAGGTCCCACAACAGGTCGTCCCCCAAGGCCAGCCGCTGCACCGGCGGGCGCAGGCAGTCGGCCATGCGTACCGGGCTGGGCTGCTGCAGGCCGCGGCGGCCGGCGCCGATGAGCACGGGCGCCACCACCAGGTGCAGCCGCTGCAGCAGCCCCGCCGCCAGGCAGCGCGACACGGTGACGCCACCACCTTCCACCAGCAGCAGCCGCAGCCCGCGATGGGCCAGCGCGGCGAAAGCCGGCGCCAGATGGGGGCCGGCGCCGGCGCTGTCCAGCAGGCCCGGCACCGGCAGCACTTCGCATGCGGCGCGGGTGGCCCCGGCCGCTGCTGCACCGCTGGCCGCGGGGGTGGCGTCTGCCAGCCACCTGGCGCGCGCGGCTTTGGCCCGGGCCGCATGGCGGGCATCGCACAGCCAGAGCGTGGGCGCGGTGGCGTCGCGCAGCACGCGGGCCTGCCCGTCCAGGCGGGCGGCGGGGTCCAGCACCACGCGCACCGGGCTCGGGCCGGGCACACGCCGGGTCGTGAGCTGGGGGTCGTCGGCGGCCACGGTGCCGGCGCCCACCAGCACAGCGTCCACCAGGGCGCGCAGCCGGTGCAGGTGCAGCAGGCTCTGCGGGCCCGTGACGAAGTAGGAATCGCCACTGGCCGTGGCGATGCAGCCGTCCAGGCTCTGGCCCAGCTGGGCCAGCGCCCACGGCATGGGTATGGGGGTGGCGCAAGCGCGGGCCTGCACCAGCCGCGCGTCCAGCAGCGGCCGATAGATCGCCACCCAGGGCGCGCTGGCCGCGCTGCACTGCTGCTGCAGGGCTTCGACGGCTTCGGCCAGCTGTTGGTGGTCTGCGGCGTTCCCAAGCGCACGGCCGCGCAGCTGCACGATGCGCTGCCACAAGGCAGGCCAGTCCGGCCCGGCGGCCGCGGCGTCCGCATCTGCGTCAACCGGCACCAGGGCGCTGTCCAGGGGCCGGGCCGGCGTGCCCGCCGGTGTCGCTGCAGTGCCCGGCGGGCCGCCGGCCGGCAGAGGGTGCGCGTCGCGGTCGGGCAGGCTCATCGCCGCATCATCGCAGCGCGGCGCGATGCACGCACACCGGCGCAGGTTCGGGTCAAACGGCTATCCTGGCCTGCATGAAGCGCATTGAATCCCTGGCCTGGCGCACAGCGGCCCCGTGTCAGCCGGCCCGGATGCTGCAGCCATGACTGTCGACCACGACCGCCTGAGCCAGCTGCTGGCCGGTGACGCCGCCGACGCGCTGACCGCCGCACAAGACGTCCCCGCCCGCACCGCGGCCATCCTGGCCGACCGTGGCCGCACCGAACTGCTGCGCGGCCGCCCGCTGGCCCTGGGCCTGGCCGATGGCTGGCTGCTGGTGGCCGCCGTCGACACCTTGGGCACGCCGCTGCTGCAGCGGCTGACAGCCCTGGGGCAGCCGCTGCAGCTGCTGCTCAGCGCCGAACGGCTGCAGGCCCTGGGCCTGGACAACACAGGCAGTGCACGCGCCCTGGCCGTGGCGCCGGGCACGCCGCTGACCCGGCTGCAGGAACTGGCCGCTGCCATCGAAGTGGGCGCCGATGACGTGGCGAAAGGCGGCGCGCCCGGCAACAGCGCCGAACTGGCCCGCGCCGCGCCGGGCGTACTGGCCGACACCGGCTTCGTCCCACCGCCAAGCAACGCCCTGAGCGCGCTGGCCAACATCACCAGCGCCGCCCCGGCCGCCGAAGAAGCCGATGCCTGGGTCGCCGCGCTGACGCTGTGCAAACGCGCCCGGCTGGTGCCGGCCGTGCTCGCCCTGCGCCTGAGCGCCACCGCCACCGCTGCGCTGGCGCAGGCGCAGGTGCTGTGCATCGCCGCAGCAGCCCTGGGCACCGAGCGCACGCCGCAGGCGCCGGCCCCCCGCATCAGCCACAGCAGACTGCGCCGCATCAGCAGCGCGCCCGTGCCGCTGGCGCTGGCCGAGCACTGCCGTCTGGTGCTGTTCCGTGAAGCCGATGGCGACGCTGAACACCTGGCCATCCTGGTGGGCCAGCCACCGCAGGGCGCCCCGGTGCCCGTGCGCCTGCATTCGGCCTGCCTGACCGGCGACCTGCTGGGCAGCCTGCGCTGCGATTGCGGCCCGCAGCTGCAGCGGGCCGTGGCCAGGCTGGCCGAAACGGGGGGCGTGCTGCTGTACCTGGCGCAGGAAGGCCGCAGCACCGGGCTGGCCAACAAGCTGCGCGCCTACGGCCTGCAGGACCAGGGTCTGGACACCCTGCAGGCTGACCGCTACCTGGGCTTCCGCGAAGACGAGCGCGACTTCTCGGTCGCGGCAGCCATGCTGCTGGCCCTGGGCCACACCCGCATCCAGCTGCTGACGAACAACCCGCAAAAGATCGCGGCCCTGCGCCGGGGCGGCATCGACGTGGTCGAACGCCTGCCGCTGCACGGCCAGGTGAACAGCCACAACGAGCGCTACATCCGCACCAAGCAGCAGGCCGGGCACTACGGCGGTGTCGCCAGTGCCAGCAGCGAACCCGCGGCAGCGGCCCGCGCAGACGGCGACGCCTAGCTCAGCCTGGCCCAGCCGCTGCAGCGCCTGTGTGGCCAAGCGCTGGCACGGCCGCCGGCACCGGCATCTGTTCGACTTCGGCCAGCAGCTGCACCAGACGGCCGGCCATGTGGTCCAGCAGCACCGCGCCCTTCTCGGCCGACGCCGCGCGTGCGTCGCCACAGGCCCCGTGCGGGTTCAGGTCCTGCGTCATCCAGCCGATGCCGGCCGGCTTTTCCGCCCCCAGCAGGCCGCCCTGGCGCGCCAGGCGAGCGCCCAGGCTGGGAAAGTCTGCCAGCGCGGGCTGCCGCACCAGGTCGGGCCGCAAGTGCAGCAGCAGCGATGTCTCGACCGCGCCGCCATGCAGGCCGTGGGCCAGCTCATCCACGTCGAACAAGCCCGGCGGCACACCGAAAGAAAAGCTGTGAGCCCGCACCACCAGCAGGCCGTGGGCGACGCGCAGCCGCAGCGCGGCCAGGTCCACATGCGCGCGCTGGCCGCCGTGGCTGTTGAAGATCACCAGCTTCTTCAGGCCCGCGCGCGCCACGCCGCGCCCGACCGCCAGCCACAGACCCAGCAGGTCGTGCAGGTCGGCGCTCAGGGTGCCGGGGAAGGCCGTGTGTTCCAGGCTGTCGCCCACGTTCAGCGCCGGCAGCACCAGCACCGAGGCCGATGCCGGCAGGCGCTGCAGCGCCTGTGCCAACACGCCCTGGTTGATGATGGCGTCGGTGGCCAGCGGCAGGTGCGGGCCATGCTGTTCGATGGCGGCCACGGGCAGCAGCGCGATCGTGCGCTGCGGGTCGACTCGCGCAAAGTCGGTGGTGGCCAGTTCTTGCCAGTAGCCGCTGGGCAAGGCGGTGATGGCGGGCAGAGGTGTCATCGCGATGGCGGTGGAGTGGCGGGGGTGGGAGGTACAGCTGGCGCGGGCGCCAGGTAGGGGTCGTCCAGCACGGGCGCGGGCCTGGCCGCAGTGTCAGCTGAACTGCCATCGCTCGGTGCACCGGCCAGGGGCAATAGGGCCAGGCCGCTGGCCAGCGCCAGCAGGGCCGGCCCGCCCGCCAGGGCTGCAGTCCGCCACAAGCTGCGCGAAGGGCGAGGCGACAAGCCATGCGACGGACCATGCTGATGGCCGTGCCGCCGCACGCGCCATTCCGGCAGCAGCAGGGCGCACGCCAGCAGCGCAACGAGGCCGGCGCGCGCCACGGCCTCTTCAGGCGCAGCCAGGCACCAGGTGCAGGCCAGCGACAGCCAGACCAGGCCGAAAGGCGCCAGCGCCAGCGCCAGCCCGGGGTCGGCCGCGGCCTGGCGCCCGCGCGCTGCCCACCCGGCTATGGCCAGGGTGGTGGCCAGGGCAGTCGCCAGCATCAGCCCCAGCTGCGCCAGCAGCAGCGACCCGCCCACCGCACACAGCCCCGCCAGGCCCAGCGCCGCCATCGTCAGCGCCACGGCCTGAGGCGCACCTGCGGGCCCAGGGCCGGCCGCTGCGTGCCCGGCTGGCCGCAGCAGCAGGGCCAGCAGGCCAGCGCCGGCCAGCGCGGCCACGCCCATGGCCAACAGGGGGGCGACAGGGGCCAGCCATCCGGCCGCGCCGCCTGCAGGGCCTGGCCCGGGCCCGGGCCCGGGTCCGAAAGACGGCAGCGCCTGGCCCGCCCACAACCACATCAAAACAGCCAGCCACACCAGCGCGGGCATGGCCCAGCGCGCGAAGGGCCTGGCGAGCCCGGCGCGCAGCCCGTGCGGCACCCGCCGCGGCTTCAGCGCTGGCGCTGGCGCTGGCTCTGGCGCTGGCCCTGGCACGCGCCGGCCCAGACCCAGGGCACAGGCCAAACCCAGCCCCAGCAGCAGCACCCAGGGCAGCTTCAGCACCCTGGAAGCCGGCGGCCAGGCCAGCCCCGGCACGAAGGCCAGTGCCGCCCCCAGCCCCAGCGCCCCGCCCAGCAAGGCCCAGCGCCCGCCGGGCCAGGCCCGCAGCAGCGCCAGCCCCAGCAAGGCCAGCAGCAGCGGCAGCAGCAGGCTCTGGAAAGCGGGGTGGTGGACGAAACTGGGCAATGACATCGGGCACAGGGGTGTCAGGCTTGCGGGTGAAGCTTTCAGGCCGCGCAGGGCGCGGCCCGGCGCTATCGTCGCCGAAGATCCGGCGGGCCGTGCGCCAGCCCCCAATCCCCCAATCCCCGCCGTCCCCTGCCCCCGCCCGTGCCCGTGCCCGCTGTCGCGCCATCCACCCCTGAAGACCTTGCCACCCGCTGGTCCTACACCGTGGCGGTGCGCGCGCTATGCGAATTCACCGCCAAGCAGGGCGACCTGGACCGCCGCTTCACGCCTTCGGCCACCGCCGTGGAAGGGCTGCAGGGCCAGCAGGCCGTGGCCCGCGCGCGCGGGGCCGACTACGAAACCGAAGTCGCGCTGGAAGGCCGCCACGGGCCGCTGCGCGTGCGCGGCCGCGCCGACGGCTACGACGCGCGCCGCCAGTGCCTGGAAGAGATCAAGACCATCCGCGGCCAGCCGGACGAGTTGCCGGCCAACCGCCGCCTGCTGCACTGGGCCCAGCTGCAAACCTACGGCGCCTTGTTGTGCCGTGCGCGCGCACTGGACCAGGTGCAGCTGGCCCTGGTGTATTTCGACGTCGCCAGCCAGACCGAAACCGTGCTGCGTCAGACCATGGGCGCAGACGAACTGCAGGCCCTGTTCGACAGCCGCTGCGCCGCCTTCCTGGGCTGGGCGCAGCAGGAAGCTCAGCACCGCGCCGCGCGCGACGCCGCGCTGCCCAGCCTGCCGTTCCCGCTGGCGCATTTGCGCCCGGGCCAGCGCGTGCTGGCCGAAGCCGTGTACCGCAGCGCCCTGCACCGCCGCTGCCTGCTGGCGCAGGCGCCCACCGGCATCGGCAAGACGCTGGGCACGCTGTTCCCGCTGCTGCGCGCGATGCCAGGCCAGGGCATCGACAAGATCGCCTTTCTCACCTGCAAAGGCACCGGCCGCATCACCGCCATGGACACCCTGTCGGCCCTGCGCGCGGCCACGCCGGGCCGGGCGCTGCGCGTGCTGGCCGTCGTGCCCCAGCACCAGGGCTGCGAAAACCCCGACCTGGCCTGCCACCCCGACGCCTGCCCGCTGGCCCGCGGCTTTTACGACCGCCTGCCCGCAGCGCGCCAGCAGGCCGTGGCCGCCGGCTGGCTGGACGCCGAGACCCAGCGCAGCATCGCCCTGGCCCATGGCATCTGCCCCTACTACCTGGGCCAGGAACTGCTGCGCTGGGCCGACGTACTGGTGGGCGACGTGCACCACCTGTTCGACGCCCGCGGCCAGCTCTGGGGGCTGATGCAGGCGCAGGAATGGAAGCTGGCCGTGCTGGTGGACGAAGCCCACAACCTGGCCGACCGCGCCCGTGCGCTCTACAGCGCCGAACTGGGCGCAGGCCAGGTGCAGGCCGCCGCCCGGCAAGCGCCGGCCGGGCTGGCCGGCCCGCTGGCCGCGCTGGGCCAGGCCCTGGCCGACCTGGCCCCCAGCGGCACGGCGGGGCATGCCGTGCTGGAAGCCGCGCCCGACGCGCTGGTGAAGGCCCTGCAGACGGCCGCTGCGGCGCTGGCCGAACACTGCCACCGCCAGCCCCTGGCCGCGGGCGCCTTGCTGGGCCTGCACTTCCAGCTGCAGCGCATGGCGCGGCTGCTGGACACGCTGGGCGAGCATTCGCTGCTGGACGTGCAGCGCCTGCCGGCAGCCGACACCAGCGCCCACGACACCCTGCTAAGCCTGCGCAACGTGCTGCCCGCGCCCTTCCTGCGCCCGCGCTGGCAGGCCCTGCACCACGCCAGCCTGTTTTCCGCCACCCTGGCCCCGGCGGGGCATGCGCTGCAGGTGCTGGGCCTGCCAGCAGACAGCGGCTGGCTGGACGTGCCACCCGCCTTTCCACCCGAACACCTGCAGGTGCAGGTGGCCCGCGGCCTGTCCACGCGCTTTCACGACCGCGGCCGTTCGCTGCAGCGCCTGGTGGCGGTGATGGCGCAGCAGTTCGACGCCCACCCGGGCAACTACCTGGCTTTCTTCAGCAGCTTCGACTACCTGGAACAGGCCGCCGACCGGCTGGCCCTGCAGCGCCCTGACATCCCGCAGTGGCGCCAGGCCCGGGCGATGGCGCCTGACGCGCGGCAGGCCTTCCTGGCGCGCTTCGTGCCGCAGGGCCGCGGCCTGGGCTTTGCGGTGCTGGGCGGGGTGTTTGCCGAAGGCGTGGACCTGCCCGGGTCGATGCTGATCGGCGCCTTCATCGCCACGCTGGGGCTGCCGCCGGTGTCGCCCGTGCAGACCGCATTGCAAGCCCGGCTGGCGCGGCTGCTGGCCACCGACCCCGCCAGCGCCGACCTGGTGCCAGCGATGCAGAAGGTGGTGCAGGCCGCTGGCCGCGTGCTGCGCACCCCGCAGGACCGCGGCTGGCTGTGGCTGCTGGACGAACGCTATGCCCAGCCGCACGTGCGCAGCTTGCTGCCGCCAGGCTGGGGGCTGACGCCCCAGCCATCGGTGGCGCCGTCAGCGGCGGCCTCAGCAGCGGCCTTAGCAGCGCCCTGAACGCCGGCTGCGCGGCTGCAGCTTGTCCAGTTCGGCGATCTGCTGCTTCAGCAGCAACAGCAGGGACCGCGCATGGTCCACCGGCAGCCGCAGGCAGCTGGCCGGCATGCCGTCGTCGCTGGTCTTCTGCGGCAGCACCAGCAGGTCCAGGCCCACCTCGACCAGGCCCTTGTCGTGGCGGATCGATCTGAGGCGCTGCACTTCGATGTCGTAGGTCTTCAAGGGCGGGGCTCCGGCAGTGGCGGGGTGGGCAGCCGCCCTTCCCCCAAGGACCGCATTGTCCGGCGGCGCGGCGCCTTGACGGCCGGTCAGGCCTGATCGGCCCCCGTCAGTCCTGGTAGCAGTAGCCCACGCCGTAGACCGAGCGGATGCGTTCGCTGCCCGCGCCGGCCAGTTCCAGCTTGCGCCGCAGGTTCTTCACGTGGCTGTCGACCGCGCGTTCGGTCACGGCGCGCGCGTCGCCCTGCAGGCCTTCCAGCAGCTGCGCGCGCTGGAACACCCGGCCCGGCTGCCCGGCCAGGGTGCGCAGCAGGCGGAGTTCGTTCGGCGTCAGGTCCAGCTCGCGGCCGTGCCAGCGCGCGCGCCAGCCCTGGTTGTCGATCTGCAGGGGGGCTGGCAGCGGCAGCGCCGGCATCGCCGCCGCGCGGGTGCGGCGCAGCACGGCTTTCACGCGCGCCATCACTTCGCGCGGGCTGAAGGGCGTCTTCGGGATGTAGTCGTCGGCGCCCAGCTCCAGGCCGGCCAGGCGGTCGGACTCGTCGGCCCGCGCGGTCAGCATCACGATGGGCACGGCCGTCATCGTGCGCAGCTGCCGGCACAGCGCCAGGCCGTCCAGGCCGGGCAGCATCACATCCAGCAGCACCAGGTCGTGGCGGCGTTCAGTCCAGGCCTGCAGGGCCTGCTGACCGTCGGCCACGCATTCGGGTTCGTGGCCGGCCGCGCGCAGGTAGTCGGCCAGCAGGGCCGCCAGCTTGGGTTCGTCTTCCACCACCAGCACGCGTGCCGGGCCGGGTTCCAGCGCCAGCGCGCTGCCGGTGGCGGGGGTTTCAGCCAAGGGCCGGCAGCGCCACGCGCAGCCACAGCCCGCCCAGCGGCGACGGGCGCGCCTCGATGCGGCCTTCGTGCGCTTCGACGATGCGCTGGCAGATCGACAGCCCCAGCCCCGCGCCGCCGCTCTTGCGGCTGCGGGAGGCTTCGGCGCGGAAGAAGCGCTCGAACAGGCGCGGCAGCTGGTCGTCGCGCACGCCCGGCGCGCTGTCGTGCAGGTCGATCAAGGTCTGCCGCCCCTCCTGCCGCGCCTGCAGCCGCAGGGCGCCGCCGGCGTCGGTGTAGCGGCAGCTGTTTTCCAGCAGGTTGGCCAGCAGCTGGCGCAGCCGCCGCGCGTCGCCGAAGGTGGGCAGCGGGCCGGCCGGCAGGTCCAGCTGCAGGGCCAGGCCACTGCTGCGCAGGCGTTCACCGAAGGCGCCGGCGGTGTCGTCGATGATCTCGCGCAGGTCGAGTTCGGCCTTGCGGTACGACAGCGCACCCACGTCGGCCAGCGACAGCTCGTACAGGTCGTCGACCAGCTTGTGCAGCGTGGCCACTTCGGCCTGCAGCGACTTGAGCGCCTGGCCGTCCAGCCGGCGCACGCCGTCTTCCAGCGCTTCCAGTTCGCCGTGCAGCACGCCCAGCGGGGTTCGCAGTTCATGCGAGACGTCGGCCATGAATTCGCGCCGCGTGGCTTCGTTGCGCTGCAGGGTCAGGGCCAGCTGATTGAAGTCGCGCGCCAGGCGGCCGATCTCGTCGTCGTTGGCGTCTTCGGGCACGCGGGTGCTGTAGTCGCCCGCGGCCAGCCGGTGCGTGGCCTGGGCCACGCGGCTGACAGGCCGCAGCAGCCGGCGCGAAGCCCACAGCGCCACGGCAGCGGCCAGCAGCACCGCGCCACCGCCCACCAGCCAGCCGGTGCGGGCCTGGGCGTCGGCAAAGCGCTTTTCAGCACCCGAGCTGACCGATTCGAAAGGCGTCAGCACCAGCCAGCCCACCGTGAGCCCATCGACCACGATGGCGCGTTCGATGGCGTCCGGCGCCGGGCTGGCAAAGCCCACGATGCGCCGGCGCTCGGCGTCCAGCAGGGTGAAGCGGCGTGAAGCGCCCGTCAGTTCAGCCGGGGTGGCGGTGGCCGGCGGGCGGTCGGTGATGGGCACGCGCTCGTCTTCGGGTGCAGGGCGCAGCAGCCGGAACCACAGGTCGGGCCGTTCGCGCAGGAAGTCCCAGCTGCCCTGCTGGCGATAGCCGGCCTGCACGCTGGGCACGGCCAGGTCCAGCCGGCCCACGGCCTGTTCGTTCAGGAAGCCCAGGAAGTCGCGGTTCAGGTTGACATGCGCCCCCACACCCATGGCCACAGCCACGGCCACGGCGGCGCCCAGCACGGCGGCAAACAGGCGGGTGGCAAGGTTCAGCTTCATTTTGGCAACGGGGCGCGGGGCGCCTGAAGAACCTGGGCCGGGGGTTTACACCAAACCGGCAGGGCCGTGCACGCGCCGCGGGCGTGGCCTTCAGCGAGCCGGGCTCTTCAAGCTGTCTCCACATTGTGCAGGCACCATCCAGCCACCAAAAACCTGGCCTTCCCAGCCAGCAAGACGCTTTCAGCCCGGCTGAAAAAGCGCCCCCTACACGCCAAGCCCGCCTGCCCATGCCCGCCTTCATGCCTGCCCCGACATCGGCATCTGTTGCCGCATCCATTGCCGCACCCACCGCTGCCTTGGGGCTTGCATCACGGGCTGAATCAGGGGCTGCGGCCACGGCCGCGACCGCGGCGGCCTTGCCACCGACCGCGCACAGGCCCGGCCTGCAGCGGCTGGCCGGCGCCGGCGCCCTGGCCCTGGCCGCTCTGCTGGCAGCCTGCCAGGACAAGCCCGCGGCCAAGCCGGCACCGCCGCCACCCGAAGTGGGCGTGGTCACCCTGAGCCTGCAGGACGCACCGCTGCGGCTGGAACTGCCCGGCCGGCTGACCGCCAGCCAGGTGGCCGACATCCGCCCGCAGGTGGGCGGCCTGGTGCAACGCCGGCTGTTCACCGAAGGCACGCAGGTGCGGGCGGGCCAGCCGCTGTACCAGATCGACCCCGCGGCGCTGGAAGCCGAGCGTGCGCGCGGTGCCGCTGCGCTGCAAAAGGCCCAGGCCCAGCGCGCCGCGGCGGCCACCAAGGCCCAGCGCGACGCCGAGCTGCTGAAGGCCGACGCCCTGAGCCGTGAAGCCGCCGACGCCAGCGCCGCCGCGCTGCTGCAGGCCGATGCTGATGTCGCCGTGGCCAGGGCCGCGCTGGACGCGGCGCAGGTGCAGCTGCAGCGTGCGCGCATCGTGGCCCCAATCAGCGGGCGCATCGAGGTGTCCACCGTCACCCCCGGCGCCCTGGTCACCGCCAATCAGACCCAGGCCCTGACCACCATCCAGCAGCTGGACCCGATGCATGTGGACATCGTGCAGAGCAGCGCCGAGATCCTGTCGCTGCGGCGCCAGCTGGCGGGGCAGACCGGCAGCCAGCAGGTGCAGCTGGTGCTGGAAGACGGCAGCGTGCACCCGCAGCCCGCGGCGCTGCAGTTCAGCGGCGTGACGGTGGACCGGGGTACCGGCACGGTGACGCTGCGCGCCGTGGTGCCCAACCCGCAGGGCAGCCTGCTGCCGGGCATGGTGGTGCAGGCGCGGCTGGTGGCCGGCGTGGACCGCGACGTGTTGCTGGCCCCGCAGCAGGGCGTGACGCGCAGCGCCACTGGCGACGCCACCGCCATGGTGGTGGGCGAAGGCAACAAGGCCGAACGCCGGCGGCTGAAGATTGCCCGCGCGGTGGGCAACCAGTGGCTGGTGACCGAAGGCCTGAAGCCTGGCGACCGGCTGATCGTCGAAGGCCTGCAGCGCGTGCGCCCCGATCAGGTGGTGCGCCCGGTGCCGGCGGGGTCGACCGCGGGCAAGGGCGGCAAGGCAGGGGAAGGCAAGCCGGGGGAAACCAAGCCCGGCAATGCAGGCGCCGCGGCATCGGCATCAGCATCGGCACCCGCCACCGGTTCGGCACCCGCCTCTTCCCCCGCCCCGGCGGCCAGCAAGCCCGGCACCGGCGCGCCCGGCAGCGTGGCCTTGCGCTAGGCGCCAGCAGGAGCACACCGCCATGGCTTCGTTTTTCATCGACCGCCCCATCTTCGCCTGGGTCATCGCCATCGTCATCATGCTGGCGGGCGGCGCCGCCACCTTGGCCCTGCCACTGGAACGCTACCCCGACATCGCGCCCACGCGCGTGAGCATCAACACCAGCTACCCGGGCGCTTCGGCCAAGACCATCGAAGATTCGGTGACGCAGATCATCGAACAGAACCTGAAGGGCATCGACGGCCTGCTGTCGATCGAATCGTCCAGCAGCGCATCGGGCAGCGCCAACATCAACCTCAGCTTCGTCGCCGGCACCAACCCCGACACGGCGCAGATGCAGGTGCAGAACAAGGTGCAGCAGTCGATATCGCGCCTGCCCCAGGCCGTGCAGGCACAGGGCGTGCGCGTGACCAAGGCCGGCAGCGACTTCCTGATGGTGGCCACCATCACCAGCGACGACCCCAGCATCACGTCTTCCGACCTGGGCGACTACCTGAACAGCACGCTGGTGGACATCATCAGCCGCATCGAAGGCGTGGGCGACGTCAACGTTTTCGGTTCGGGCTATGCCATGCGCATCTGGCTGGACCCCACCAAGCTGCAGCGCTTTGCCCTGGTGCCGGGCGACGTGCGCACCGCGCTGCTGGCGCAGAACACCGAAGTGTCGGCCGGGCAGATCGGCGCCCAGCCCGCACCGGAAGGGCAACGGCTGACGGCCATCGTCACCGCGCGTTCCAAGCTGCAGACCGCGGCCGAATTCCAGAACATCGTGCTGCGCGTGCAGCCCGACGGGTCGGCCCTGCGCCTGGGTGACGTGGCGCGTGTTGAACTGGGGCAGGACAGCTACACCACCACCATCCGCAGCGGCGGGCGTGCGGCATCGGGCCTGGCCATCTTCCCGGCCAGCGGCGCCAATGCGCTGGCCACCGGGGACAAGATCAAGGCCAAGCTGGCCGAACTGGCGCCCTTCTTCCCGCCGGGCATGAAGGCCACGGTGACCTACGACACCACGCCCTTCATCCGCGTGTCGATCCAGGGCGTGCTGAAGACGCTGGTCGAAGCCATGGTGCTGGTGGTCGTCATCATGTACCTGTTCATGCAGAACCTGCGCGCCACGCTGATTCCGGCGGTGGCCGTACCGGTGGTGATGCTGGGCACGATGGGCGTGCTGGCGCTGGCAGGGTTCTCGATCAACACGCTGACCATGTTCGGCCTGGTGCTGGCCATCGGCCTGCTGGTCGACGACGCCATCGTGGTGGTGGAAAACGTCGAACGCCTGATGCGCGAAGAGGGGCTTTCACCGCGCGAAGCCACGCGCAAGAGCATGGGTGAAATCAGCGGTGCGCTGGTGGGCATCGCCATCGTGCTGTCGGCGGTGTTCATCCCGATGGCCTTCTTCGGCGGGTCCACTGGCATCATCTACCGCCAGTTCAGCATCACCGTGGTCAGTGCGATGGTGCTGTCGGTCCTGGTGGCGATGACGCTGTCGCCGGCCATGTGCGCCACGATCCTGAAGCCGCACGACCAGCACGACAAGCACGGTGGCCCGCTGGGCCCGCTGCTGGACCGCTTCTTCGGCGGCTTCAACCGCGGCTTCGACCGCTTCACGAACCGTTACGTCGGCCAGGTGGGCTGGCTCAGCGCGCGCGGCAAGCGCAGCTTCGCCGTCTTCCTGCTGCTGGTGCTGGGCACGGCGCTGCTGTACCGCAGCCTGCCCACTTCCTTCCTGCCCGATGAAGACCAGGGCGGCCTGCAGATCCAGGTGCGCATGGCGCCAGGCGCCACGTCCGAACGCCTGGAAGGCGTGATGCAGAGCGTGGAAGCCTACCTGGCCGAGCAGCCCGAAGTGCTGTTCTACAACCTGGTGCGCGGCGACGCCGGCGACCAGGGCTCGGGCCGTGGCTTCATCCGCCTGAAAGACTGGGCCGAACGCCCCGGCAGCAACCAGGGCGCGGGCGCCCTGGCCGAACGCTTCAGCCGCGAGATGGGCCGGCGCGTGCGCGACGCCAGCGTCTTCGTCGTGCAGCCGCCCACGGTACGCGGGCTGGGCGGCAGTGCCGGCGTGCAGTTCTTCCTGCAGGACTTGGGCGGCCTGGGCAACGAAGCCCTGGCCCGCGCCCGCGACCAGCTGATCGACGCCGCTTCCAAGCGCCCGGAATTCAGCCGTCCGCGCAGCAACAGCCTGACCGACACGCCGCAGCTGTCCATCAGCTTCGACGACCAGAAGGCCGGCGTGCTGGGCGTGAGCACGGCCAGCATCAACGAGACCCTGTCCATCGCCCTGGGCGGCAGCTATGTCAACGACTTCATCGACCGCGGGCGCGTGAAGCGCGTGCTGGTGCAGGGCGAAGGCGCCTACCGCGCCACGCCCGACAGCCTGCGCCACTGGTACCTGCGCAATGCCAGCGGGCAGATGGTGTCGTTCAGTGCCTTCGCCAGCAGCAAGTGGGTGAACGGCCCGCGCCAGCTGGTGCGCTACAACGGCAGCCCGGCCTCCTAGATCATTGCCGACATCGCGCCAGGCGTCAGTTCGGGCGCGGCGATGATGGCGATGGAAGAACTGCTGGCCGAGATGCCGCCTGGTATCGGCTATGAGTGGTCGGGCCGCAGCTACCAGGAACGCCTGTCGGGCGACCAGGCGCCGCTGCTGTATGCGGTGTCGGTGCTGTTCATCTTCCTGTGCCTGGCGGCGCTGTACGAAAGCTGGAGCGTGCCTTTCAGCGTGATGCTGGTGGTGCCGCTGGGCATCCTGGGCGCGCTGGCGGCCAGCCACCTGGGCGGGCAGAACAACGACGTGTTCTTCCAGGTCGGGTTGCTCACCACCGTGGGGCTGAGCGCGAAGAACGCGATCCTGATCGTCGAGTTCGCCGAGACCCTGCGCACCCAGGGCATGGGCCTGCTGGACGCCACGCTGAAGGCCTGCCGACAGCGGCTGCGGCCGATCCTGATGACGTCGCTGGCCTTCGGCATGGGCGTGCTGCCCCTGGCCCTGGCCAGCGGGGCGGGTTCGGGGTCGCAGCAGGCGATCGGCTTCGGCGTGCTGGGCGGGATGATCAGCGCCACCGTGCTGGGCATCTTCTTCGTGCCGCTGTTCTACCTGTGGGTGAAGACGCTGTTCACACGACACAAGCCGCAGCCCACGGCCGCTGCGCCGCAAGGCGGGGTGGCGGCATGACGCGCGCTGCCCACCCTTTGTCCAGATCCGCCAGCTGTCGTTCCGTTTCACGACCGGCCCGACAGAGGAAAAGCCTGCCGGCCCTGCTGGCCCTGGCGGCCACACTGGCCCTGCTGACCGGCTGCGGCACCCTGGTGCCGCCCAGCGAAACGCCGAACGCAGCGCTGCGCGAAAGCTTTCGCGACCGCAGCGACGCCCCCCTGGCCACACCGGCTGCAGCCCACGAATGGGACGGCTTCTTCACCGACGACCGCCTGCGCCAGGTGGTGGCCCTGGCCCTGGCCGACAACCGCACCCTGCGCGCCGGCGTGGCGGCTGTCGAACGAGCGCGCGCGCTCTACGGCGTGACCCTGGCCACAGCCATCCCCGACCTGGACGCCAGCGCCTCGGCCAGCCGCCAGCGCAGCATCGGCACGAACGGCGGCAGCGCCAGCACGGCCAGCAGCTACAGCGTGCAGCTGGGGCTGGCGGCCTGGGAGATCGACCTCTTCAACCGCGTGGGCTCGCTCGAAGGCGGTGCGCTGGCGCGCTACCTGGCGCAGGAGGAAACACAGCGCAGCGCGCGCCTGGCCCTGGTGGCTGAAACCGCCAACGCCTGGCTGAACCTGGCCGCCGAAAGCCAGCGCCTGCGTCTGGCAGTGGCATTGCGCGACAGCCAGCAGCGCAGCCTGAACCTGGCCGACCGGCAATACCAGCTGGGCGCCGCTTCAGGCCTGCAGCGCGCCCGCGCGCAGACCGCCTTCGAAGCCGCCCGGGGCGAAGCCGCGCGCAGCGCGGCGGCGGTGCAACAGTCCCGGCTGGCGCTGGAACTGCTGACCGGCCAGCCGTTGCCGCAGGCCCTGCTGCCCGACGCAGGGGCCGGGGACGCCACCGCCAGCGCCAACACCAGTGCCAACGCGGCCGCCCCCACCCGTAGCGGTACCAGCACCAGCCTCAGCGCCCTGCCCGACCTGCCCGCCGGCCTGCCCGCCACCGTGCTGCTGCAGCGCCCCGACCTGCGCGCCGCCGAGCAGACCCTGCAAGCCGCAGCTTTCGACCTGGGTGCCGCGCGGGCAGCGCGTTTTCCGAGGCTGACGCTGACGGCCAGCGCGGGTACGCGCAGCCCCGAACTGGATGGCCTGTTCCGGCCTGGCAGCGGTGTCTTCAGCATCGTGCCCACCCTGGTGCTGCCGGTCTTCGACGGTGGCGAACGCCAGGGCCAGGTGGTGGCCAGCGAAGCGGCTCGCCGCCAGGCGTTGGCACAGTACGAAGCGGCGCTGCAGGCGGCCTTCCGTGAAGTGGCCGACGCCCTGGCCGTGCGCGACAGCCTGGGCGAACGCCTGGCCGCCCAGCAGGCCCAGGTGAATGCCGCGGAACGCAGCGTGGCCCTGGCCGACCAGGCCTACCGGCTGGGCGGCGCCAGCCAGCTGGAACTGCTGGACGCCCAGCGCCAGCTGGCCACCGCACAGCAAGGCGAAGTCACGCTACGCCAGACCGAACAGGCCAACCGCGTGGCCCTGCTGCGGGCCCTGGGCGGGCGCTGGACCGCTGCCCGCTGATGGCGTGGCAGGGCCAGCACGGCCAAGCCCGCCAGCCACAGCGCGGCGCTGGCGGCTTCGGGCACGGCACTGACGCCGAAGTCCAGGTGGTAAGTGGCCGTGCCGTTGCCCGTGTCCTGGATCCAGAACGCATAGTCGCCAGCGGGCAGCGGCGAATTGAAGCCGATGGCGCCCTGGCTAACGCTCATCACGCCCAGGATGTCGAAGCCGATGTCGTTTTCGCCGAAGTGCCAGTAGCCCAGCAGGCCGGCCGGGCTGCCGCCTGTGGGGTTGACGGTCACCTGGGTACCGGCCTGCACCGCGATGAAGCTCAGCGCCGACAGGCCCAGTGCCACGGTACCGGGCATCACCGTCAGCGTGTCCAGCTGCTGGCCCGGCGGCAGCGTGAAGCGGAAGTAGTCGCGGTCGACCACGCCGTTCACTCGGCCGGTGGTGCCCATCACCAGGTTGCTGCCCGGGGCCAGGGCCAGCAGGCTGGGGCTGGCGCCCAGGTTCGAGAAGTCGCCGTTCACAGCTTCGTTCCAGACCGTGGCAGCTTGCGCGGCTGTGCCGGCGACCAGGACGCAAGCCAGCAGGGTGGCACGCAACAAAGGTGTGGGGGTCGACATGGTGCCTTTCGATGGGTTGGACGACACAGCGTGGTGGGATGCCGCTGGGTGCTGGGGCCAGAGCCTGCGCGGCCCGCGGGATGGGCATGAAGGGCTCGTCACGATGCCCGCAAGCTACAGGCATGGTAGGCCGGCCTGGGGCATGCAGGCAAGCACCGCCGGCTGGCACTGCCTGGCCACTGCCCGCACGCGCGCTCATACAAAAGCCATAGGCGCGGGTTACATTGGCCAGCCCTGAGCTGTCCGCCCGTGGACCCCTCGCCCACCCCAGCCACACAGACCGAGGCACAAGCCCAGATGACGACCGACCCGCGGGCCGGCGCGGCGGCCGAGGCCACGAGGCTGGCGGCGCTGCAGCGCTACCAGTTGGACGCCACGCACCACGATGTCGACTTCGACGACATCGTCGCTCTGGCCGCAGCCCTGTGCCAAGCCCCGGTCGCGCTGTTCTGTGTCGTCGGCAGCCAGCGGCTATGGGCCAAAGTTCAGCACGTGGCGCCCGACCTGGCCGCTACTGGCCACCCGGGCCTGGACCTGTCGGCACTGCCGCGGGCGGGTTCGTTCTGCGACCAGGCCATCCACCAGCCCCACAGCGTGCTGCAGGTGCCCGATGCCCAGGCCGACCCGCGCTTTGCCGGCCACCCCCTGGCGGCCCAGGGCCTGCGCTTTTATGCCGGCGCCCCGGTGCTCAGCCCCGAAGGCGAAGCGCTGGGCACGGTCTGCGTGCTGGACTGGCAGCCCCGCGTGCTGCCAGCCGCGCAGGCCAGCGCCCTGGCCGCCCTGGCGCGCCAGGGCACGGCCTTGCTGCAACTGCGCCGCCAGGGCCAGGACCTGGCGCAGACGCTGGCCCGGCGCGACAGCGACCTGCTGGACCTGCAGGTACTGCAGGGCGCACTGGCCGACCGCGAACGCCGGCTCGACCGCCTGGGCGCCCAGGTGCCGGGCATGCTGTACCAGTTCCAGCTGCGGCCCGACGGCAGCAGCAGCTTTCCTTTTGCCAGCCAGGGCATCGTCACGCTGTTCGGCCTGCGGCCCGACCAGGTCAGCCGCGACGCGCGGCCGGTCTTCGAACGCCTGCACCCCGACGATCTGGACCGCGTGCTGCACAGCATCGACGTATCGGCCCGCCAGCTGACGCTGTGGGACTGCGAATGCCGCGTGGCCCTGCCAGGGCAGCCACTGCGCTGGCTGCACGGCCGTTCGCAGCCCGAAAGGCTGGCCGACGGCAGCACGATGTGGCATGGCTTCATCACGGACGTCAGCGACCGCAAGGCCACCGAACAGCAGATGCGCGAACAGGACACCGTGCTGCTGCAGGCCCAGCGCCTGGCGCGCCTGGGCAGCTGGCGCTGGCGCAGCGAAGCGCGAGCCAGTGAATGGTCGGACGAGACCTGCCGGCTGTTTGGCGTGGACCCGGCGCACCGCGTCGTCGCCGACGAAGATTTCATGCGCTTCGTCCACCCTGAAGACGCCGAGCGCGTGATGCAGACCCACCTGGCCGCACTGGCTGGCCGCGGCGCCTACGACGTGCAGTACCGCGCGCTGCGGCACGACGGCCGCGAACTGACCCTGCACGCCCGTGCCGAAGTCAGCCACGACCCGCTGACTGGCCAGGTGCTGGCGATGGTGGGCACCCTGCTGGACGTGACCGACCGCGTGGCCGCTGAACGCGAACTGGAACGCCACCGCGACCACCTGGAACGCCTGGTCGAGGAACGCACGCATGAACTCATCGCCGCGCGCGACCAGTCCGAACGCGCCAGCCGCGCGAAGGGCGAATTCCTGTCCAGCATGAGCCATGAGCTGCGCACCCCCATGAACGCCATCCTGGGCTTTTCGCAGCTGCTGCAGCTGGACCGCAGCCTGGACGCGCGCAGCGCCGGTTTCGTGCAGGAAATCCTGCGCGCCGGGCACCACCTGCTGGACCTGATCAACGAAGTGCTGGACCTGGCGCGCATCGAATCGGGCAAGCTCAGCCTCAGCCCCGAAGCACTGCCCCTGGCCGACCTGGTGCAGGAAGCCCAGGCCCTGGTGCAGCCGCTGGCGCAGCAGCGCGAGGTGCAGCTGCAGGCGCCCGTGCTACAAGGCCGGGTGGTGCGCGCCGACCGGCTGCGGCTGAAGCAGGTGCTGCTGAACCTGTTGTCGAACGCCGTCAAATACAACCGCGCCGGCGGCACGGTGCGCGTGGAAGCGCTGGAACAGGACTTGTTCACGGTGCGCATCCGCGTGCTGGACACCGGCATCGGCATCGCCGCTGCGCACTTGCCGCAGCTGTTCCAGCCCTTCAGCCGCGTGGGCGGTGCCGTGGCCGAAGGCACGGGCATCGGGCTGAGCATCAGCCACCGGCTGGTGGCGCTGATGGGGGGCCGCATCGGCGTGCACAGCCAGCCCGGGGTGGGCAGCGAATTTTGGGTCGACCTGCCCAGCGACCGGCTGGCCGACCCGCCGCCCCCGCGCGAGCCCGCCCCCGGCGACGCAGGCGGGGCCCAGGACCCCGCACCCGCCCCGGCCCCCGCCGGCACGCCGACAGCCCCGGCACCAGCCCGCCGCCGTGCCACCGTGCTGTACGTGGAAGACAACCCGGCGAACCTGAAGCTGGTGGAACAGATCGTGCGCCGGCACCCCCACATCGACCTGCTGATGGCGCCGTCTGGCGGCCTGGGCCTGGACCTGGCGCGTTCGCACCGGCCCCACCTGCTGCTGCTGGACATCCACCTGCCCGACATCGACGGCTTCCAGGTGCTGGCGCGGCTGCGTGCGGACCCCCGCACGCGCAGCATTCCGGTGGTGGCGGTAACGGCGCAGGCCATGCCCGACGACGTCAAGCGCGTGCTGGCCGCCGGCTTCGACGACTACATCGCCAAGCCGCTGGCGCTGCAGCGCGTGGACAGCCTGCTGGACCAGCTGCTGCGCGACCCCGCGGCCGACGACTCCAGCCGCTGATGCCCATGAAGCTGCTGAAGCCGCGCCCGCACACCCTGGACGCCTGGCAGGCCGTGCAGGCCCTGGCCAGCCGCGACATCAGCGCCCAGGCGCTGATGCAGGACTGCCTGGACCGCATCGCGGAACGCGAAGGCGCCGTGCAGGCCTTTGCCCACCTGGACCCGGCCACCGCACTGGCCGCGGCGCGCGCGCTGGACGCGGGCCCCTGGCGCGGCCCGCTGCACGGCCTGCCGCTGGGCGTGAAGGACCTGTTTGACACTGCCGACCTGCCCACCGGCTATGGCTCGCCCGTCTATGCCGGCCACCGCCCGGCAGCCGACGCCGCCGCCGTGGCGCTGTGCCGCGAAGCCGGCGCGCTGCTGCCTGGCAAGACCGTGACAACCGAGTTCGCCTACTTCCACCCCGGCCCCACGCACAACCCGCGGCAGCTGGGGCATACGCCGGGCGGGTCGTCCAGCGGTTCGGCTGCAGCGGTGGCCGACAACATGCTGCCGCTGGCCCTGGGCACGCAGATGGCGGCGTCCATCATCCGCCCGGCAGCCTTCTGCGGCGTGTTCGGCTTTAAGCCCAGCCTGGGGCGTGTGCCGCGGGCCGGTGTGAAGAGCCTGTCGGAGACGCTGGACACGGTGGGCGGCTTCGCCCGCAGCGTGCGCGACCTGGGGTTGCTGGGCGCGGTACTGCTGGGCGACCTGCGTCTGCTGGACGAAGCGGCGGTGCAGCATGCCCCGGCGCCGCGCATCGGCCTGTGCACCACCCCCGACGCCGCACAGATGGACAGCGACACCCAGGCCGCCTGGGCCCAAGCCGTGCAGGCCCTGGCCCCGCAGGCCGCGCAGCTGGCCGACGCCGCCTGGCCCCGCGCCATGCCCGACCTGGTGGCGCTGCAGAAGCTGGTGATGGCACACGAAATGGCGCGGTCGCTGGCCCATGAACGCTGCCAGCACCGCGCCGCGCTGAGCCCGCGGCTGAATGCCCTGTTCGACGAAGGCCTGGCCACCAGCGGTGCCCAGCACGCCACCCACCTGGCCCAGACCCAGGCCGCGCGCCAGCTGGCCGACGGCTGGTTCGACGCCCAGGCCCAGGGGTACGACCTGCTGCTGGCCCCCAGCACCCTGGGCACGGCACCGGCCGGCCTGCAGGCCACGGGCGACCCCCTGTTCTGCCGCGGCTGGACGCTGCTGGGCCTGCCCTGCATCCACCTGCCCTTTACCCAGGGCCGCGACGGCCTGCCGCTGGGCCTGCAGATCGTGGGCCGCTGGGGCGAAGACCACCGCCTGCTGGCCGCTGCCCACTGGTGCTGGCAGCGCCTGCGGCCCTGAGCGAACGCAGCCCTAACGCAGGGGCCGGTCGGCCCGCGTCAACGGCCACAGCAGCACAGCGCCCAGGGCCAGCACGCCCAGGCCCACGATGGCGCCCAGCTTCACGTAGGCCAGGCTGGCCCACAGCAGCCCCAGGCTGCAGGCGCAGAACAGCAGTGGCAGCAGCGGGTACAGCGGCACGCGGAAGGGGCGCGGCTGCAGCGGAAAGCGCCGCCGCAGCACCACCAAAGCCAGCCCGCTGGCAGCCAGGAAGGCCCAGTAGACCGGCGACAGGTAGTCCACCAGGGTGGCGAAACCGCTGCGCGTGAACGCGCCCAGCGCCACCAGCGCCAGCGACACGGCGCCCATGGCCAGCACCGCCCTGGACGGGATGCCGCGCTGCGGGTGCCAGCGCCCCAGCGCGGCCAGCTGCGGCGCGGCCTGGCCCAGATCGCGCACTGCGGCGTAGGTGGTGCGGGCGCCAGCGATCAGGATGGCGTTGATGGTCGAGATTGCCGTCAGCGTGACGATGAACACCATCGCCCAGGCCCCAGCGGGCCCGAAAGCCAGCCGCGCCAGATCGGCCGCAGGGGCCGCGCTGCGGGCCAGGCCGTCCAGCCCCAGGCCTTGCAGGTAGGCCCAGTTGGCCAGCAGATACAAGGCCGTGATCAGCAGCAGCCCGGCCAGCAGCGCGCGCGCGATGCCCCGGCGTTCGTCGCGCATCTCGGTCGACAGCGTGGCGGCGTCGCTCCAGCCGCCGTAGGCCAGAAAGACGAAGATCAGCGCTGTGCCCCAGTCGCGGCGCAGCGGGTCGGCCACCGCCAGCGGCGTGGCCGGCGGCTGGCCCTGGGCCTGCAGCCAGCCGCCGGCGGCGCCCACCGCCAGCAGGCCCAGCAGCACCAGCAGCGTCAGGCCCAGCTGGGTGCGCATGCCCACGCTCACGCCGGCCAGGTTCAGCAGCGTCAGCAGCAGCACGATGGCAGCGGCATACACCGGGCCGGCGGCTTCGCCCAGCAGCGCGGTGAGCGGCAGCACCTGCGCCAGGTAGTCGCCAAACACATAGGCCAGCAGCGCCACCGACCCGGTGTGGATGACCGCAAAGCGCGACCAGGCGAACAGAAAGCCAAAGCGCAGGCCGAAGGCGCGGCGCAGGAAGTGGTAGTCGCCACCGGCATCAGGAAACGCCGCGGCCATTTCGGCGTAGCACAGCGCGCCGATGAAGGACAGCAGCCCGCCCAGCGCCCAGGCCGCGTACAGCGCCAGGTCGCTGCCCAGGCTGGCGGCGACCATGGGCGATGTCTTGAAGATACCCGCGCCAATGACCATGCCCACGCACACGGCCATGGCGTGGCGCACGCCCAGGTGCCGGTGCGGCCCGCCGCTGGCGGGCTGTGCGGCCGCGGCCGGCAATGGCGGAGCCACGGGCTGCTGGTGGGTGGGGGGCTTCGCCGCGGGCATGCATGCATCATCGCCGCAGACGACCGGTGGCCGAGCCCGCTCAAGTAGCCCGCGCAATGAACGAAAATACAGCATGGTCAAGCCCGGCGCCGTGGACCAGCCCAGGACCGCGGGGGCTGCCTACTGGGCCATGATGCGTCGCATCGTGGTCAGCGCCGCCGTCATCGACGCGATTGGCGTGGCCTTGTTCGCCTTCCTCGACTCGCCCTTCCTGTCGTGGCTGAACGTCTTCAGCGTGGGCCTGTACGCAGGGGCCTATGCGCTGCTGAAGCGGCGGCGCAACTGGCCGGCGGTGGCGCTGATCTGGCTGGAAGTGCTGGTGCACTCGGCGCTGGCGTCGATGCTGATCGGCTGGGACAGCGGCTTCCACCTGTTCCTGCTGATGTTCATCCCCGCCATCGTGGTGGGCTCGCCGCGGCGCTGGGCCGCGCCGATGGTGGCGGTACTGCTGGTGTTCTACCTGGCCCTGGAAACGGCTTGTGCGAACCTGGGGCCGCTGAGCCCCCTGCAGCCTGGGGCGCTGCAGCTGGTGCA
Source organism: Rubrivivax sp. (assembly GCA_027485165.1). Taxonomy (GTDB): domain Bacteria; phylum Pseudomonadota; class Gammaproteobacteria; order Burkholderiales; family Burkholderiaceae_C; genus Rubrivivax. The sequence goes on along the minus strand of JAIXRN010000100.1, from coordinate 41,380 downwards.
GGCCGTCAACAGCGTGCTCATCTTCGTGCTGTTCTATGCCATGGCCTCGTACTACCGCAGCACGGTCTTGAAGGCCGAGCGCCGGCTGTTCGCCGCTGCCACCACCGACGCACTGACCGGCCTGGTCAACCGCAACCAGTTCCAGGCCCTGGCCCAGAGCGAACTGGCCCGCCAGCACCGCAACGGCAGCGAAGCCTGTCTGGTGCTGGTCGACATCGACCACTTCAAGCGCATCAACGACAGCTTCGGCCACGCTGCCGGTGACCAGGTACTGGTGCGCGTGGCCCAGGCGTTGCGCCAGGGCCTGCGCCAGGGTGACGTGCTGGCGCGTTGGGGCGGCGAGGAATTCCTGGCGCTGCTGCCCGCCACCGCGCCAGCAGCTGCAGCGGCCTTGGCCGAAAGGCTGCGGCAGGCTGTGGCGGCTTTGCCCGTCATGCTCGACGGGCAGACCCTGTCGATCACGGTCTCGCTGGGTGTGGCCCCGGTAGGCGCAGACGCAGACCTGCAGCCGGCCACGGCCCAAGCCGACCGCGCGCTTTACGCCAGCAAGCGCGCCGGCCGCAACCGCGTCAGCCTGGCCGCCGCCTAGACCGGTTACGAAGGGATGCCGCCAGCAGTGCCAGGCCCAGCGCCAGGCTGGCGGCAGTGGCGGGTTCGGGCACGGGGCTGGTCAGCCGCAGCACGAAGCCTGCGTTCTGGTTGGTCAGGCCCGCGATCGTCAGGCCGTCTGCAGAAATCGCCAGTGGCAAGGCCATCGTGACGCCTCCGGTGTTGATGCCCTGCGCGGCGGCGACAGCATTCAGGTTCAGCATGCCGGTGGCTTCGGTCCAGATGAAGCCGCGCCCGAAAGCCGCTGGCCCCAGCGGGCGCGAAAAACCGACGATGACGCTGCCATCGGCACTGATGCCGCTGGCGCCCGAACGGTCGCCGGGCAGCAGGTTTGGGCCCAGCGTCTGCACGCCGGTGGCTTGGCTCCAGCGGTAGGCCACGAAGCCGTTGCTGGCCGGCCCCACACCCACCGCCCAGCTGCCGTCACTGGACACGTCGCTGAGCTCGCTCATCGGGTTGCCGGCGCTGTCGGTGATGAGCGTTTGCACCCCGTTGCGCCAGATCGCGCCCTGGCGGAAACCGGTGCTGCTGTCCTGCCAGCCGACGATGACGTTGCCGTCGAAGTCGGCGTTGTTGGCCCGTGAGCTGCGCCCGGTCACGGAAGTGCCCAGGCTGGACACGCTGCTGCCATTGACGACCATGGCCTCGGCCCGCCCCGCGGTGACCCAGCCCAAGCCCACGGCCACCCGGCCATCACCCGACAGGCCCCAGCCGGAAGACGCCTCGGATCCGGACGAACTGCCCAGTGAACCCAGTGGGGTGGTGGTGCCGCTGGCCCAGTCGTAGCGGGCCATCTCGACCAAGCCGGTGCTGCTGTTGACGGCGTTGATCAGGGCCGTGCTGCCGTTGTCGCTGATGCGCGGCGAGCCACTGCTGAAGGCGCCGCCGATGTTCGTCGGCCCCAGCCCCAGCTGCCAGGTGAAGTAAGACGACCCGCCGTAACCCACCGCCCGCGTGCCGTCGGCGCTGAGCCCGTAGATGGCCTGCACGCCCGTGCCGGCGAGGTTGTAGAACTGCGCCTGGGCGGCGCCCGCGGCCAGCAGGGCGCCGGCCAGGACAACGTGGTGGAAGATTTTCATGCTCGCTCCTGAGGTTCACTGGTGAGAGATCTGATGTGCAGGCAGCGCTGCAGGCGGCGCCCTACCGGCCGGCAAGCAAAGCCTGCGCCCGACCTTCGCGCCATCATCCATCTGCGCCCCGCGCCTGGCAATGCCCGGCCCGCAAGGGGACCGCGTTCTTGAAACAGGGCTTTGCATTGGGACCGAAGCCACCTATCCTGGCCGTTACCACGACACGCCATCGGTCGCCGCCGCGGACGGCTGGCCCTTGCCGTGGCTGGTCACCATCTTGCTTTCATCGCGCGGCAGACACACGCGCTGCACCAACAGGAGGCCCATGATGATCGCTCTCCAGTCCGCCACCCCGGCGCGCTACCGGTTGCCCCAGGCCGACCCCTGGCGCGCGCCCGCCACCGAACTGCCTTCGCACCTGAAGGTGCAGCTGGGCTACAGCCACCCGCTGGGCAGGGGCCCCGCGACGCAGCCCGTGACCCTGCGCAACGGCCGCCTGTACCAGGGCTTCGGGCTCGACAGCTGCGGCTTCGAGTTCATCGTTCACGCCCCCACGCTGCAGGACGGGGCCGACTACCGCCACGAAGGCCTTGTGACGTCCGTCGTCTACCCCGAAGTGGAAACGGCCTTGAGTGCTGCCACCGACGCCCAGCGCGTGCTGGTCTACGAACACCGGCTGCACACCAGCGAACACGCCCTGCTGGGGCCGGCCTGGGGCGACGGCAGCGCAGCGCTGCGCAGTGAACCCGCCGCGATAAACCAGCTCGTCCGGCGCCTGCTGCCGCCGGGAGAAGCTGCCTGGCGCCTGACCCGGCGCCACGCACTGGTGCAGTTCTGGCGCCCCCTGGGTGCACCGGTGCTGCACTGGCCACTGGCCGTGTGTGAAGCCAGCAGCATCGAGCTGTCCGACCGCGTGCGCGACCCGGTGGGCCCCGGCGCCTGGACCAGCAGCCACTGCTGCCTGGCACCGAACCCACGCCACCGCTGGTACTGGCTGCCACAGCAAAGCGAACACGAAGCCACCCTGGTGAAGCTGTACGACAGCGCCCCGGCGGGTGCAGAACAGGTGGGTGCCCAGGCCGTGTTTCGCCACCCTGCCGCGCAGGGCGCGGTGGCGCTGACAGAACACAGCATCGAATTGCGGGCGCTGCTGTTCTGGTAGAGCCCGCGGCCACATCATCCCTGTCAAGCCCCCGGCCGGCGACCCGCAAGGCCCCGCCATCCGGACTGCTGTTGCGCCGGGGGCATGCCGACGACGCGCTGTGCTTGTCGGTCCTGGCCATGCAGGTGTTCCTGGACACTTACGCCACCCAGGGCATCCGCCCGGCGCTGGCGCGCGAGGTACTGTCCGAATACTCCCAGGGCCGCTTCCAGCAGGCGCTGGCCAACGAAGCCGTGCAGCTTTGCGTGGCCGAAGTGGCGGGGCATCTGGTCGGCTTCGCCCACGTGGTGCTGGGTCAGGGCCATGACCTGGCGCCGGCGGCTGCTTCAGGCAAAACGGCGGCCGAACTGCTGCGGCTGTACGTGCAGGAAGCCTTCACCGGCTGCCAGGTGGGCACCCAGCTGCTGGCCCAGGCCGAAGCCCAGGCCAGCGCCGCCGGTGCCGGCCTGCTGTGGCTGACACCCTGGGTGCACAACCACCGCGCGCTGGCCTTTTATGGCCGCAGGGGCTACCGCGACCACGGGCAGACCTTCTTCGTTTTCGAAGGCGAATCGCACGAAAACCGCGTCTATGCCAAGACCCTGCCGCCGCCGGCAGGCAGCTGATGCCCGACACCCGATACCTGCGCCGCCCCCCGACGGGCGCCAGCGCTTCACGGCCTGCCGGTGGTGGCCTCGGCAGCTTCCAGCACGCCCGGCACGGTGCGCGCCAGGAAGTCATAGACCCGACGCACCAGCTTGCTGGACTTGATCTCGCGGTGCACGGCCAGCCAGCAGGGCAGCGGCGGGATCGGCAGCATCGGGACCACCCGACGCACCCCCGGCCAGTGGCGGGCGCTGTAGTGCGCCACGAAGCCGATGCCTGCGCCTTCGGCCACCAGGCGGCCGTAAGCCACCTGGTCGTCGGTGCGAAGCGCAAAGTCATGCCGCTGCAGCGGCATGCCCATGGCCGCGAAGCCCTTCTCGATGGTGTCGTCGTCGGCATAGCCGATCAGGGTGTGGCCGGCCAGGTCCTGCGGTGACCGCGGCGTGCCGGCGCGCTGCAGGTAGCGTTCATGGGCATAGACGCCAATGCCCACACTGACCAGCTTGCGCGCTACCAGCGACGTCTGCACCGGCCGCACCATGCGCACGGCGATGTCGGCGTCGCGGCGCAGCAGGTTCGACAGGCCATTGCTGGCGCACAGTTCCAGCTGGATGCCCGGCTCTTCAGCGTGCAGGGCCGCCAGCAGCGGCGGCAGCAGGTAGGTGGCGGCCACCATGCTGGTGGTGATGCGCACCGTGCCGGTCGTCATCTCGCGCTGGCCGGCCAGCACGCGCGACAGCGCCGCAGCGCCCTGCTGCATCTGGCGCGCAGCGTCGACGATGGCCAGCGCCGCCGCGGTGGGCGTCACGCCACGGCCGGTGCGTTCAAACAGCGGCGTGCCCAGCTGCGCTTCCAGTTCGGCCACATGCCGGCTCAGGGTGGGCTGCTGCGCGCCGGTCTGGCGGGCGGCGCCCATCAGGCTGCCGGCGTCCAGCACCGCCAGGAAGCTGCGCACCAGCGCCCAGTCGAAACGGTCCAGAGGGTGCGCCATGCACAAGTGTATGGTTGTGTTGTGGCCTTCGGCAATTGCTGGATGGCAACATGGCGCTGAGGCTGACGTCACGGCGGCTGGCGGTGGCGCTGCAGCAAGCCCCTGCAGGCCCTGCGTCGGGCCCTGCAGCCTGCCGGTCGCCTGGCGCAACACTTCTTTGCGCGCCGGGCACCGCAGCGCACAGCAGCTGCGGCATGCTCACGGCCATCGGGGGCATCTTCAGGCCCGCCGAAGAGTTCCGCATGCATTCACGCCGTCGTTGTCTTGCCACCCTGGGCAGCTGGGGCGCCTTCGCTGCCCTGTCCACGGGCCTGGCTTTTCCGCGCCAAGCCCGGGCCAGCCGCAGCGAAGCGCTCACGCCCGATGAACGCGCCGCCCATGCCCTGAACCGCCTGGCCTACGGGCCGCGCCCGGCCGATGCGGCGGCCATCGCCCAGCAGGGCGCCGGGCCCTGGCTGGACCGCTTTTTGGCCGAACAGCTGGCACCGCGCAGCCTGGCGATGCCCGCAGCGCTGACCGACCGCCTGGCCGGCCTGGACCTGCTGCGCCTGGACCAGGCCGAACTGCTGGGCCGCTGGCGCCAGGCCCAGCGCGCCGCCCGGGAAGCGCGGCTCGCCGCTGCCAGCGGCGGTGCTGCAGATGCCGACGCCGCCGCCAAGGTGCGCGACGCGCTGCGGCCGCTGGTCATGCAGGCCGCCACCGCACGCCTGGCGCGGGCGCTGCACAGCCCGGCACAGCTGGAAGAGCTGCTGGTCGATTTCTGGTTCAACCACTTCAATGTCTTCGCCGGCAAGGGCCCGGTCAGTGTGCTGGTGGCCGACTACGAAGCGCGGGCGATCCGACCCCACGTCTTCGGGCGCTTTCGCGACATGCTGGGCGCCACCGCCCGACACCCGGCCATGCTGCACTACCTGGACAACGAACGCAGCGTGGTGGCCGGCTACGAACCCCCGCGCGCGGCGCGCCGCTTGCTGGCCAGCCAGCCCGCGCTGCAGGCGCGGGCGCCCAGCGGGCTGAACGAAAACTACGCCCGCGAACTGATGGAACTGCATACCCTGGGCGTGGGCGGGGGCTACAACCAGCGCGACGTCACCGAGCTGGCCCGCATGTTCACGGGCTGGGGTATCGACCCCCGCCGCGCCTTCGCCGGCGCAGGCGGCGACCTGTTCCTGTTCGACCCCGGCAAGCACGATTTCGGCGACAAGACCTGGCTGGGCCGGCCTGTGGCAGGCAGTGGCCAGGCCGAAGGCGAACAGGCCCTGGACGTGCTGGCCGCCCACCCGGCCACAGCCCGCCGCATCGCCACGCGGCTGGCCCAGGCCTTCGTGGCTGACGAGCCGCCAGCCACCCTGGTGGCACGCCTGGCCGACAACTTCCTGGCCAGCGGCGGCGACCTGAAGGCCTTGACGCACACCCTGGTCAAGTCGCCGGAGTTCTGGCAGCGCGAAACGGTGGGCGCCAAGTTCAAGACGCCGTACCAGTACCTGCTGTCCAGCCTGCGCGCCGTCGACGCGCCCCTGGGCGAAGCCGCGCCGCTGCTGGGCGCGCTGGCCCAGGCTGGCCAGCCGCTGTACGGCGCCGCCACGCCGGACGGCTACGCCATCACGGCTGGCCCCTGGCGCAGCCCCGAAGCCCTGACGCAACGCGTGCAATGGGCCAGCACCCTGAGCCGCCGCCACCCGGTCGACGTGCAGGCCCTGCTGTCCACCCTGGGCGCGGGTGTCAGCGACGCCACGCGCCGCACCCTGGGCCTCGAGGCGCCCAGCCAACAACTGGCCGCCCTGCTGCTGGCCAGCCCCGATTTCATGAAGCGGTGAAGACCATGCAAAGACGCCATCTGCTGCAGCTGGGGGCCAGCACGCTGGCCGGCCTGCCCCTCTTGCCCATCGTGCACCCCTTGCCCGCTTGGGCACAGGACAGCCGGCCGCGCCGCCTGGTCGTGGTGATGCTGCGCGGCGCGGTCGACGGCTTGTCCGTCGTGGCGCCCTATGGCGAACGCGACTACGCCGCCCAGCGCCCGGACATCGCACTCGCCGCCCCGGGCGCAGAAGCGGGGCTCATCCCCTTGACCCCGCTGTTCGGCCTGCACCCGGCCCTGCTGCCGCTGAAACAGCATTGGGACAGCGGCACGCTGGCCTTCGTGCACGCCAGCGGTTCGCCCGACCCTACGCGTTCGCACTTCGACGCGCAGGACTACCTGGAAAGCGGCACGCCCGGCCGCAAGTCCACGCCTGACGGCTGGATGAACCGCCTGCTGGGCAGCCTGCCCGGCACGCCGGCCCCCACCCGCGCCATCCACCTGGGCAACACCGCACCGCGCATCTTCAGCGGCGCCCTGCCGGTGGCCCAGCTGGGCCTGGGGCCGAATGCCACGGCCCGCCGGGCCATCGACAACGCCAGCCTGCAGGCCGGGCTGGCCCGGCTGTACGCCAACGACCCGGTGCTGAACGCGACACTGCGCGAGACCACCGAAGGCCGCAGCGAGATGGCGCGCAGCATGGCCGCCGCCGACCGCGAACCCCGGGCGATGGACCCCAGCGCCGACGCCGGCGCCCCCAGCGCGCGCAGCTTTGCCGCCGACGCGCGCCGCCTGGGCCGGCTGATCCGCATGGACGCCCGCACCCAGCTGGCCTTCACGTCAGTCGGCGGCTGGGACACCCACGTCAACCAGGGCAACGCGCAGGGCGCGCTGGCCAACCGGCTGGCGGCCCTGGGCGAAGGCCTGGCCGCGCTGGCCGCTGGCCTGGGCGACGCGCTGGCCGACACCGTCATCGTGGTGCAGAGCGAATTCGGCCGCACCGTGCGCCAGAACGGCACTGGCGGCACCGATCACGGCCGCGGCAACGTGATGTGGCTGCTGGGCGGCCCGGTGGCCGGCGGCCAGGTGCTGGGCGAATGGCCGGGCCTGGACACGGCTGCCCTGGCCGACGGCCGCGACCTGGCCGTGTGCACCGACTTCCGGCAGGTGCTGGCCCCGGTGCTGCAGCGTCACCTGGGGCTGGGCGACGCGGCCCTGGCCCAGGTCTTCCCGCAGGCGCCTGCGGCCTGGGCGCAGGCCGGCAAGCTGCTGCGCGCCTGAACGGGAAGCCTGGCCCGGTCAGAGCACGTTGATCGGAATCTTCAGGTAAGACCTGCCATTGGCTTCGCCCGGTGGCAACGCGCCGCCGCGGATGTTCACCTGCACCGAAGGCAGGATCAGCGCCGGCACGTCCAGCGTCGCGTCGCGCGCCGTGCGCATCGCCACGAAATCGTCTTCGCTGATGCCGTCGTGCACGTGGATGTTGTGCGCCCGCTGTGCCGCGACGGTGGATTCGAAGGCCACCGGGCGCTGGCTAGGCGGGTAGTCGTGGCACATGAACAGGCGCGTGTGGGGCGGCAGGCTGAGCAGCTTGCGCACCGACGCGTAAAGCACCCGCGCGTCGCCGCCCGGGAAGTCGCAGCGCGCGGTGCCCACGTCGGGCATGAACAGGGTGTCGCCCACGAACACCGCGTCGCCAAAGCGGTAAGCCACGCAGGCCGGTGTGTGGCCGGGCACTGCCATCACCTGGCCCGTCAGGCGGCCCAGCGCCAGGGTGTCACCGTCGGCCAGCAGGCGGTCGAACTGCGAACCGTCGGCCTGGAATTCATCGCCCAGGTTGAACAGACCCTTGAAGACCTGCTGCACCTGCGTGATGTGCTGGCCGATGGCCAGCTGGCCACCCAGCTGCTGCTGCAGGTAGCGCGCCGCGCTCAGGTGGTCGGCGTGGGCGTGGGTTTCCAGGATCCAGGACAGCTTCAGGCCCTGGGCGCGGATGAAGCCCGCCACCCGGTCGGCAGACCGTGTGCGCGTACGGCCCGATTTGGCGTCGTAGTCGAGCACGGCGTCGATGACGGCGCACGGGCTGCCCCGCCCGTCGTGTACGACGTAGGTGACGGTCCAGGTGTCCGGGTCGAATTCGGCGTGGACCTGCGGGGCGGGGCGGTCGCTGGGGTCTGGGCTGGCGCTGGAAGTGCTGTTCATGGGGGCGGGTAGCAGGCAGGGGCTGCGTGTTTATCAGGCGTCTGGCAACAGTCTATTGACAAATATATTGTTAGTCAATAGACTATTGCAGAGTTAAGTGTTCCTGCCGTCGCCCGCCACGCCCATGCCCCCCGCCACCTTCGAACTGCCCGCGATGCGGGCCGCCGCCGACCAGGCCTGCACCTTGATGAAGGTGCTGGCCAACCCCGACCGCCTGCTGATCCTGTGCCAGCTGTCGCAGGGCGAAAAGCGCGTCGGCGAACTGGAAGAACTGCTGGGCATCGTGCAGCCCACGTTGTCGCAGCAGCTCACGGTGCTGCGCGAACAACAACTGGTGAGCACGCGCCGCGAAGGCAAGAACGTCTACTACGCCCTCAGCAGCCCGCAGGCGGTGGCCGTGATGGAAACGCTGTACGACCAGTACTGCGGCGGCGGGCAACGAAGACCCGCACCCCGCAAGGCCCGCAGCGCCAAGCTCACACCGCCCTAGACACCACCCTAGACACCGCAAGAGACACCGCACGAGACACCCCCATGCAGATCGACTGGACCCATTTCACCCCCTGGATGTCGCTGGCCGGCGGCCTGGTGCTCGGCCTGGCCGCGGCCCTGTTCATCCTGCTCAACGGCCGCATCCTGGGCATCAGCGGCATCCTGGGCGGGCTGCTGGCGCGCCGGGCTGGCGACACCGGCTGGCGCATCAGCTTCCTGCTGGGCCTGCTGGCCGCGCCGGCCAGCCTGGCGCTGCTGGTGCCGGCGGGCTTCATCGCGGCGCCCAGGATCGAAGCCGGCCCAGGGCTGATCGTGCTGGCCGGTCTGCTGGTGGGCTTCGGCACCCGGCTGGGGTCGGGCTGCACCAGCGGGCATGGCGTGTGCGGCCTGTCGCGCCTGTCGCCGCGTTCGCTGGTGGCCACTGGGGTCTTCATGGCTGCGGGCTTCGCCACGGTGTTTGCCATGCGCAACCTGTTCTGATGCCGGCCCTGCCGCCTTCGCCACCAACTGCCCCACCGCTGGCCTTGCCACTTCGACCACTGCCCACCATGCCTGCCACGCCCACCATGCCCGCCATGAAGGCCCCTGCCCTGTTGCTGCGCACCAGCGAATTCATCGTCGGCCTGCTGTTCGGCTGGGGCCTGCTGGTGTCCGGCATGACCGACCCCGGCAAGGTGCTGGGATTCCTGGACCTGGCCGGCGCCTGGGACCCGTCGCTGGCCTTCGTCATGGGCGGGGCCATCGCCGTCGGCGTGCTGGCCTTCGCCCTGGCGCGCCGCCGCACGCGCAGCTTCCTGGGCGCGCCGCTGCAGCTGCCCCAGGCCAGCGACATCGACCGGCGTCTGGTGACGGGCGGGCTGCTGTTCGGCGCCGGCTGGGGGCTGGCCGGCTTCTGCCCCGGCCCGGCACTGGTGGCGATGGCCGCGGGCGGGGGCCAGGCGCTGCTGTTCGTGGCCGCGATGCTGGCCGGCATGGGCCTGTTCGAGGTCTGGGCCCGCGCCACCGCCCGTGCCGCCCCCACGGCACCCTGAACGCGGCCCATGCTGTGCGCACACTGACCCGCACGCTGGCAGCGGCCCTGCCCATCCTGGACTGGGGGCGCCGCTACGACCGCCAGACGCTGGTGCAGGACGGCGTGGCCGCGGCCATCGTCACGCTGATGCTGATCCCGCAGAGCCTGGCCTACGCCACGCTGGCCGGCCTGCCGCCCGAAGTGGGGCTGTACGCCAGCATCGCGCCGCTGCTGCTGTACGCGCTGTTCGGCACCAGCCGCGTGCTGGCGGTGGGGCCGGTAGCCGTGGTGTCGCTGATGACAGCCACAGCCATCGGTAGCCTGGCCGCCACCGGCACGGCGCACTACGCGGTGCTGGCGCTGACACTGGCCTTCCTGTCGGGCCTGATCTTGCTGGCCATGGGCCTGCTGCGCCTGGGCTTCCTGGCGAACTTCCTCAGCCACCCGGTGATGTCGGGGTTCATCTCGGCGTCTGCCCTGCTCATCACAGCGGCGCAGCTGAAGACGTTGCTGGGCCTGCCAGTGCCGGGGCGCGACTTCACCGACATCGTGTGGGGCATGGCGCAGCAGCTGCCGCAGCTGCATGGGCTGACCGCGCTGCTGGGCGGCGCTACCCTTGCCTTCCTGCTGTGGGCCCGGCGCGGTCTGCGGCCGCTGCTGCTGCGCGCAGGGCTGCCGCACGGCCTGGCCGATGCGCTGGCCAGGGCCGGGCCCGTGGCAGGTATTGCCGCCACCGCGTGGCTGGCCTGGCAGTTCGACCTGCAGGCCCAGGGGCTGAAGCTGGTGGGCCCCGTGCCGCAGGGCCTGCCGCCGCTGACCTGGCCCAGCTGGGACCTGGCCCTGTGGCAGGCCCTGGCCCTGCCGGCGCTGCTGATCAGCGTGGTGGGCTTTGTCGAATCGGTGTCGGTGGGCCAGACGCTGGCAGCCAAGCGGCGCCAGCGCATTGAACCCGACCGCGAACTCGTGGCCCTGGGCGCCAGCAACCTGGGCGCGGCCTTCAGCGGGGGCTTTCCCGTCACGGGCGGCTTTGCGCGGTCGGTGGTGAACTTCGACGCCGGGGCGCAGACGCCGGCCGCCGGCGCCTTCACGGCTGTGGGCATCGGCCTGGCAGCGCTGCTGCTGACGCCGGTACTGCGCTTCGTGCCGCAGGCCACGCTGGCGGCCACCATCGTCGTGGCCGTGCTCGCCCTGGTCGACCTTTCGATGTTCAGGCGCACCTGGGCTTACTCGAAGGCCGACTTTGCTGCCCTGCTGGCCACCTTTGTGGGCACCCTGGGCTGGGGTGTGGAAGCCGGCCTGGGTGCCGGCGTGCTGCTGTCGCTGGCGATGTTCCTGCGCCGCACCAGCCGGCCGCACATCGCGGAAGTGGGCCGCGTGCCGGGCACGGAATCGTTCCGCAACGTGCTGCGTCATGCGGTCGAAAGCGACCCCGCGCTGCTGAGCTTGCGCGTTGACGAGAGCTTGTACTTCGCCAATGCCCGCGCACTGGAAGACCGGGTGAATGCCGAAATGGCCGCGCGCCCGCTGCTGCGGCACGTGGTGCTGCAGTGCTCGGCCATCAACGACATCGACACCAGCGCGCTGGAAAGCCTGGAAGCCATTGACAGCCGCCTGCGCGAAGCGGGCGTGCTGCTGCACCTGAGCGAAGTGAAAGGCCCGGTGATGGACCGGCTGCAAGGCACCGGCTTCCTGGCCCAGCTGCGTGGCCAGGTCTTTCTGACGCACTTCCAGGCCGTGCAGGCGCTGGCACCCGGGCAGCCTGCGCTCGGCGGGGCGGGCTGAATCAGGGCGGACAGCCCCAGCAGAGGCCCGCCAGCACGGCCGCGCGCCCAGGCCAGGCGCCATGGCTGTAACGAAACGGCTTCTGTACCGACTGCTGGGGGTGGCAGCGCGGCGCGTCGTGCACCGCGGGCCCCACCGTATCGCCCGTCATATCGCCCGTCATATCGCCCGGGCCATCCCCCGGGCTCTCCCCCGACACCAGCAGCCCAACAGCCCTCATGCGACCCCCCAGCTTCCGTCACCCCCGGTCCTGGCTCTGGCGCCAACGGCTGGTCGGCGGGCCGCAGGTGCGCTGGCTGACGGCGTTGGGCGTGGCGCTGGCGGCAGTGGGCTGCGCACCTGCGGGCCCGCGCGCGAAGGCGTCGGCCACTGACGCCCTGCGACGCACTATGGCCCTGCCCGGGGCGCCGGGCCAGACCTTGAGCTACCTGCAGGCAGGCCCTGCGGATGGCCCGCAGCTCATCCTGGTGCACGGCACCCCTGGTGCGGCCAGCGACTGGGCCGACTACCTCTTGTCGCCACCGCCGGGTTGGCAGGTGCTGGCACTGGACCGCCCGGGCTTCGGCCACAGCGGCCCGCCAGGGGCCGTCACGCCGCTGCCTGTGCAAGCTGCAGCGGTGCAGGCCCTGATGGCGCGCGACGGCCGGCCGGTGGTGCTGCTGGGCCATTCGCTGGGCGGGCCGGTGGTGGCCCAGGTGGCGGCGCAGTACCCTGGGCAGGTCAGTGCCCTGGTGCTGCTGGCAGCTTCGCTGGACCCGGCATTGGAGGACGTACACCCGATGCAGCATGTCGGCGCCTGGCCTGGGGTGCGTGCCCTGCTGCCGCGGGCCCTGCGCAATGCGAACGCCGAACTCATGGCCCTGAAGCCCGAACTGCAGGCCCTGGCAACGCGGCTGCCGCAGGTGCAGGCCAAGGTCGTGATCGTGCACGGCACGCAAGACCAGCTGGTGCCGGTGGCCAACGTGCCCTACATGCAGGCGCAACTGCGCGGTGCGCGCTGCGTGCAGACCGTGCTGTTGCCGGGCCGCAACCACTTCCTGCCCTGGCATTCCCAGGACGAGGTGCGCGCCGCCATCGCGCAGGCCCTGGAGCCCGGGTGCTGACGGCCTGGGCCGACCTGCTGGCCTGGCTGCAGGCCGTGCTGGCCGGCATGGGCACGCCGCTGGTCATCGCGCTGGTGCTGGCGCTGACCACGCTGCTGCTGGAAGACCTGGCCATCGCCGCTGGCGTGGCCCTGGCGGCCAAAGGTGTGATTTCCTGGGAACTGTCGATCGCGGCGGTGGGCGGCGGCATCGCGCTGGGCGACCTGGGCCTGTACGCGCTGGGCCTGGGCGCGCGCCGCATCGGCTGGCTACGCAGGCGCTATGGCGGCGATCGTTCTGAATGGGCACGCGGCAAGATCCTGACGCAGCTGGGCAGCGCGGTGCTGCTGGCGCGTGTCGTGCCCGGTCTGCGGCTGGCCACCTACACCGCCTGCGGCTTCGTGCGCGTGCCGCTGCTGCCCTTCGTGGCCTGGGTGGGCCTGGCGGTGACGCTGTGGACCCTGGGCCTGTACCTGCTGAGTGCCGCCATCGGCCATGCCCTGGCCCAGGCCCTGGGCCTGCCGCTGCCGGTGGCCGTGGCCCTGCCGGTGGCCGCGCTGGCGCTGGCGTTTCCGCTGCTGCGCTGGCAGCGGCGGCGGCGCGCTGCGAAATAGGCTCTGCAGGGACCGCCAGGCCAGCAAGGCCCGCACGACCAGCCGCATGACAGCCGCGTCAAGCGGTGAAGCGGCCCCGGCGCTGCCGGGCGACGACGCTGGGTGATTCCACGTCCAGCCAGGTGAGAAAGTCGACGGTGCGGAATTCGCGGTCGATGGCCGGCGGCCCGCACAGCCGCGCACCCACAGCCAGGTAGGCCGACAGCAGACGCGGAATGTGCGGCGCCGGCTGCGACGCCAAAGCCGACGCATCGGCACCGGCGCACAGGCATTCGAAACTTGGCAGTGGCTGCGTCAGCCAGGGCGGCTCAGCGCGGTACGGCTGCAGCACGCGCCAGGCCGCCAGGCCTTCTGCCGGGTCCTGCGTGGTGATGGAACTGCAGCCCAGCAGGTAGCGCGCACCCTGGCTTTGCGCGTAGGCGGCGATGCCCTTCCACAGCAGGTTCAGCACCGCGAAGTGGCGGTGCTGGCGGTGGATGCAGGCGCGGCCCAGTTCCAGGATGCGCGGGCGTTCGGCCTCGAACGGGCCGAAGTCGAATTCACGCTGGCTGTAGTAGCCCAGCCCCTGTGCGGCGCGCAGGCCGGTCTGCATGCGGTAGGTACCGACCACGTTGCCGCTGCGGGTCTCGGTCACCATCAGGTGATCGCATTGCGCGTCGAAGGGGTCGGCGTCCAGCCCGGTGTCGTAGGACTCGACCAGGCCTTCGTCCAGTTCCAGGTTGAAGACCTCAAAGCGCAGCCCCTGCACGGCGCGCAGTTCAGCTTCGGTCTGCACCAGGCCGACGCGGTAGTCGCGGCCGGGGCGTGCCAGCGCTTCTGCTGCAGCAGCAGCAGTCTGGACCAAGGTCTGGACAAGTTGGGGCATGGCGGAGGTGTGCAGTGCGGAAGGCCAGGAAGCGCCGGCAGGCGTCAGGACGCATCGGCCGGTCTTGGGCTTCGTCGCCGCTGCCGGCGCAGGCTTACAGCCAACTGTTGTAAGTGCCGGGCTGCGGCGGCGACTCACCGGCAGTGGCTGCACGCCGAACGGTGCGCCGCCTGGTGCCATCCCTCATCACCTGCCCTGCCACGCTGCCCACCATGCCCAGTGCCTTGAGCTCCACCCCTTTGCCCGCCCAGCGCGCCGCGCCTCCGGCCTACGCCCACCCCGGCATGCCCCCGCTGGAACAGGATGAAGGCCCGGCACTGAGCTTCTTCGAGTTCTGGCCGATGTGGGCCTTCTACCCCCCGGTGATGGCCTATGCCGGCTGGCTGATGCTGCGCCACCGCGGCGTGCTGCTGCCCACGGCCGCCAACCCTTCGTTTCCCGGCGGCGGGTTCTTCGGTGAGAGCAAGGCCGAGATCCTGGCACTGGCGGTACGCCACGCCGCGGAATGGGTGGCACCCTTCATCCGTGTGGACCGGCCGGCCGCAGATGCAGCCGGGGCGGGTGCAGGCGCCCATGGCGCCGATCACGCCGCCGGCATCGCGCACGAAACCGCCGCCGCACTGAGTGCGCTGCAGCGCGCAGGCATTGCCTTGCCGGTGGTCGCCAAGCCCGACCTCGGCTGCCGCGGGGCCGGCGTGAAGCTGGTGCGCACCCCGGCCCAGCTGCAGGCCTACCTGGCCGCCTTCCCGCGCGGCGCCAGCCTGGTGCTGCAGCAGCTGGTGCCCTTCGAAGGCGAGGCCGGCATCTTCTATTGCCGCCGGCCTGGGCAGCGCCAGGGCCGGGTGGTGTCGATCACGCTGAAGTACTTTCCGCATGTGGTCGGCGACGGCCAGCGCACGCTGCGCGAGCTGATCCTGGCCGACCCGCGCGCCGGCCAGCTGCCGCACCTGTACCTGCACCGCCACACCGCGCGCCTGGACAGCGTGCCCGCCTTTGGCGAAGCCGTGCGCCTGGCCTTCGCCGGCAGCCACAGCCGCGGCGCCATCTTCCGCAACGGCAGCCATCTGGTGACGCCCGCCATGGAAGCGCGCTTCGACGCCATCGCCCGTGCGCTGCCCGAATTCCACTTCGGCCGCTTCGATATCCGCTTCGAACGCTTCAGCGACGTGCAGGCCGGTGGCGGCTTCAGCATCGTCGAAGTCAACGGCGCGGGCGCCGAAAGCACCCACATCTGGGACCGCCGCACGGGCCTGCTGCAGGCCTGGCGCGACCTGATGCGGCAGTACCGCTGGCTGTTCGAAATCGGCGCGGCCAACCGCAGCCGCGGCTTCGCGCCGATGCGCTGGGCCGCCTTCCTGCAGGCCTACAGGCGCGAAAAGCAGCTCACGCCGCTGTACCCGGCCACCGACTGATGCGGGCCCCGGCGGCCAGCCATATGCGGGCCGATGCCCAGGCGGCCCGATGGCGCGTGACCGTTCACGGCGCAGCGCCGCAAGGCCTGTAATGACCGGCTGCGGCGCCCGACTCACGACGAGCTGGACCGCACGCCACACCCCCGCTGCCCCACCTGTTGATCGCCCCGCTGCCCTACACGCTGCCCTACACGTTGCCATGCACGCTGCCCTGCCCGCCCACCGCCCCTGCGCTGCCGAAGAAGCCCTGAACCTGCTGGCGCTGAACCAGCAGCTGCTGCAGCAGGCCGTGCAGCTGGCCGCCGACCATGCTGGCCCGGGGCGCCCGCGGTATGCCGGGCTGGTGGGGCCCCACCTGCGCCATGTCATCGAACACTACGAAGCGCTGCTGTTCAGGGCCGACCCCGAATCCGTGAACTACGACGCCCGGCCGCGCGACCCCGAACTGGAAACCGACCCGCAGTGCGCCCGCCGCCGCTTGCTGGCGGTGCACGACCTGCTCAGCGCCTGCGTGCTGGGCGCCCTGCATGCGCCGCTGCACCTGCGCGGCCTGGGCGGCCTGGCTGGCGACAGCGACTTCGTCGTCACCAGCAGCCTGGGGCGCGAACTCGTCTTCCTGGCCAGTCACACCGTGCACCACTTCGCCCTGCTGGCAGGCCACTGCCGGCAGCAGGGCATCGCGCTGCCCGAAGGTTTCGGCCTGGCACCCGCCACGCGGGCCCACCAGCGCGGCAGCGCCGCGCTGGCCTGCGCCTGACCCGCCATCCCGGCCTGTCGATCCCTCGATCCCCAAACCCCGTGACCCCCCGGAGCCCCCAATGCCCAACTTACCCACCACCCCTTCCCGCCGCACGGCCCTGGCCACCTTGCTGGGCCTGGCCGGCCTGTGCGCCAGCGGCGCCGCCCCGGCCGCCGAACCGCCGATCAACACGCTGAAGAACAGCAGCCTGTTCAGCAGCCGCACCGACACCGCCATCAACGGCTACGACACGGTGGCCTACTTCACCGTCGGCAAGCCCGTGAAGGGCCTGGACAACCTGGCGTTTGAATGGAAGGGCGCGAAGTGGAAGTTCGCCAGCGCCGCCAACCTGGAACTGTTCAAGGCCAACCCCGACAAGTACGCGCCGCAGTACGGCGGCTACTGCGCCTATGGCGTGACCCAGGGCTACCTGGTGAAGGTCGACCCCGAGCAGTTCACGGTGCGGGAAGGCAAGCTCTACCTGAACTACGACGCTGACGTGCAGGCCAAGTGGCAGAAGGACATACCGGGCTACATCAGCAGCGCCAACCAGAAGTTCCCGCAACTGCTGCAGAAGTAAGCATCGCCCTCATCAGCAGGGCCCCCACCACTCTTTCGGCAACTTCCACCATGGCGTTCCTGCGCAAACACGGCCACTGGCTGCTGACCCTGTACGTGGCCTTCGTCTTCATCCAGTCGCTGTTCTTCAAGTTCAGCGGCTCACCCGAGACGGTCTACATCTTCCAGG
Source organism: Rubrivivax sp. (assembly GCA_027485165.1). GTDB lineage: Bacteria > Pseudomonadota > Gammaproteobacteria > Burkholderiales > Burkholderiaceae_C > Rubrivivax. The sequence continues at coordinate 24,217 of JAIXRN010000100.1, read as the reverse complement.
GCAAGCTCGACCCCTGGGCCGCCACGCTGGGCCTGCCGGGTGTGTTCGCACCAGGCGGCATCTTCTCGGCCAAGGTGGTGGGCAGCTTCGAGCTGATCGCGTCGCTGCTGCTGCTGGCGGGTGCGGCCTGGGCACAGCGCCGCGAACTGCAGGTGCTGGGCGCGGCGCTGGGCCTGGGTGTGATCAGTGGCGCGATCTTCTTCCATCTCTTCACACCCCTGGGCGTGGCCGTGGTGAACACCGACGGCAGCAGCGACGGCGGCGAGCTCTTCGCCCTGGCCTGCGGTGTGTGGGTGGCTTGCGCGGCGCTGCTGGCCATCCGCCGTGACGTCTGGCTGGCCTGGCTGGCCCGGCTGGCCCCGCGAACTGGGCGCTGAAGCCGGGACCAGCCCCGCCGTGGCGCGCCAGCAGGCCGGCCGGATCAGGCGGCGGGCAAGGCCCAGTCGTAGCGCCGTTCACCGCTGACCTGGCCGTCCGCCCCGAAGCTGCGTTCCGCAACATGGACGCGACGCTGGCCGCCTTCCTGCGCCACCACCACCAGCGTGGAACAGCGCGTGCCGTAAACCGCCTGCGCCGGGTCGTCGCCCACGATGCGGATGAAGGCTGGCGACAGCTGCCGTTCGCGCAGTAAAGAAAGGCCCGTGGCGGGCAGCTGTGCATCTGCCGCGGGCTGCGGGTCGGCCAGGGCGCTGAAGGCCGCTGCCTGCAAGGCTTCGAGTGCGCCACTGCCCGCGGGCAAGCCAGCCAGCAGGCTGGTCAGGCGCTGCTTCAGCTGCACCAGCTTGGGCCAGGGGGTGTCGAGCGCGGCGTTGGACACCCCGTGAATGCCGGGCCCCACGGCCTGGCACTGCGGCTGCGGGCGGTTGCTGGCCCAGCGCACCGGCGCTGCGGGCTGGGCGAGTTCAGCCACCAGCAGGTTGAAGCCGTTGCGCGGCGGCACCGCCAGGCCCTGCAGCGCTGCTTCGTCCAGCGCCTGTGGCGACTGCAGGCACAGCGGCACCAGGGTGCCGCGCGAAGGCGACACAGGCAGCAACTGCCCGGGTTCGCGCACGTTCGTCAGCCAGGCCAGGCGGCCAGCGGCGGTCAGCCCCAGCCAGGTGCCACCGGCAGACAGGTCACGGCCGGCCAGCACGGGCACGGGCGCGGGCGCTGTGGCCTGCGCCGGCCACCAGGCCATGGGCACGGCCGGGCGGTCGTGGGCTTCGTCGCGGTTGGCCAGCAGCACGAACGGGAAGCGGGGGTGTTGCGCGATGGCGAAGGCAGTCAGGCACATGGAAACGTGGGAACGTGGCGGCGGGGGTCGGGGGTCGGGGGTCGGGCGTGCAGTATCCGACCCAAAGCCCGGTCTGTACGCAGATCCCGCCGACATCGGCCAGCAACGGGGCGTGACCGAGGGCCATTTGTGGCTGCTGGTGCACCGGGCCCCGGACCCGGTGGCGGCTGCAGCGCCGTACCGGCGGGGCAGCACCGTAAGGACCAGGGGGCCTGGTGCGACTGACACCTGCGTCTGTCCCGGGCCACTGTCGGTGGCCACCGTCCCTGACCACTGCCCTGCCCCTGCCCTGCCCCCGCGCCCGCCCGTGTCTGCCCACCCGTCCCTGCCCAGGCGCGCACCCGTCGCGCTCGACCGCCACGTCGGCGCGACGCCGGCGCTGCGGGGCTGGCTGGCGGCGCTGGCCCTTCCAGCAGTGCTGGCGCTGGGCGCCTGCACCAGCCTGCCGCGCCTGGCGCTGCCGCCAGCCAGCCAGGCGCTGCCGCTGTCGGAGAAGACCGCTCTGGGCCGCCTGGCCCTGGCGTCACTGCAGGCGCTGGAAACCCCGGCCGCCAGCCCAGCACCTGCAGACGCCGCGATGCCCGATGGCAGCCAGCCCGGCCTGAGCGGGCTGCGGCTGCTGCCACTGGGCACCCATTCGCTGGACGCCCGGCTGCAGCTGGTGCAGCGCGCCCAGGTCAGCCTGGACCTGCAGTACTACCACTTCGCCAACGACAGCACCGGGCGCGCCCTGCTGCGGGCCTTGCGCGACGCCGCGGCGCGCGGGGTCCGCGTACGCGTGCTCATCGACGACCTGTACACCGGCGGCGCCGACCTGTTGTGGCTGGGCTTCGCTGCCCATGACGGCGTTCAGGTGCGGCTGTTCAACCCCTTCACGGCCGCACGCGGCAGCGGGCCGCTGGGCCGCTTCGCCGCAGCGCCCTGGGACTGGGGCCGCATCAACCACCGCATGCACAACAAGCTGTTCATCGCCGATGGCGCCTGGGCCCTGTTCGGCGGCCGCAACATCGCCGACGAGTACTACCTGAAGCGCGAGACCGACAACTTCATCGACGTCGACGTGCTGGCCGCCGGGGCGGTGCTGCCGCAGCTGCAGGCGCAGTTCGACCGGTACTGGAATGCCCGCACTGCCTATCCACTGGAGGTCATCGTGGCGCCCCCGCTGCACGCCTCCGGCTTGGCCGGCTCGCCAGCCGCCCAAAGCCACCCAGGCACCACCGGTTCAGTAGCAGGCCTGCGCGCCAGCTTCGACAGGCTGACCGAACCCGCGCGCGCCGAACTGCGCATGCCAGCCGAGCTGCCAGCCCGTGACGTGCTGGGCCAGCCCCCGGTGGGTCGCCAGCTGGACGACCCCCAGGTGGCGCTGCTGCCAGGCCGGGCCGTGGTGCTGGCAGACGCGCCCGAAAAGCCGTTCCAGGGCGGCCCTGGCGGCGAGCTGATGAACAGCAGCGTGACCTATGGCGTCTACCAGGCCATGATGCAGGCCCGGCACACGGTGCTGGCCTCGTCGCCGTATTTCGTGCCGGGGCGCCAGGGCCTGGCATTGCTGACCGCCCTGCGCGCCCGCGGCGTACAGGTGGGACTGCTGACCAATTCGCTGGCGTCCACAGACGAACCGCTGGTGCACCTGGCCTACGCGCGCTACCGGGAAGCCCTGCTGGGCGCCGGCGTGCAGCTGTATGAACTGAGCCAGCAGCGCGTGAAGGACAACATGCGCATGTTTCTGTTCGGCGCCTCGCTAGGCCGGCTGCATGCCAAGACCGTGGTGGTGGACGACCATCTGGCTTTCATCGGGTCCATGAACCTGGACCCGCGTTCTGCCACGCTGAACACCGAACTGGGCGCCCTGATCGACAGCCCGGCGCTGGCCCGCCAGGTGGCAGCATTGATCGACATCGACCGCCTGCACAGCGCCTATGCCCTGCGCCTGGCGGCCAACGGCAGCTGCTGCGAATGGGTGATACCCGACAGCGACGGCCGCCTGGTGCTGGACCTGGAGCCCGACTCGCACTGGTGGATGCGCTGGCTGGGCAGCCTGCTGCAGCCACTGGCGCCTGAAGACCACCTGTGATCTGCGATGCCTGTGCCGCCCGTTCGCTCGGGCCGGCCCGGCCGCACCCACTGCGAAACGGCACACCGAGGTCTGTAATCGAATGCACCTGCCGCCGACTCATGGTCAAGGTCGGGAAGCTTCCCGGCCTGTTCCACACCTCACTGGAGAAACCCCATGACGAATACCTTCTCGCGCACCCTGGCCGCCGCTGGCCTGGCCCTGAGCCTGGGCCTGCTGGCCGCCACGCCCACCCTGGCACAGACCCCCGCCGCCACCACGCGGGCGCAGGTGAAGATGGACCGCGATGCCTTCCTGGCCATGGCCCGCTGGGACGAAGCCAGCGGCTACTGGGTGATCAAGGACGACATGGCCATGCCCGCCGGCGTGGCGTCGCGTGCCGAGATCAAGGCCATGCGCGACAAATTCCTGTCGATGAACAAGTGGAACGAATCCACCTCGCAATGGGTTCCCGTGGGCGGCACCCCGCGCGACATGAGCAAGCTCACGCGCGCCCAGGTAGAAGCCGAGACGATCATGTTCCTGAAGACGCACCGCTTCAACGACGCCGACTCGAGCTGGGTGCCGAAGAGCCGCTGACCCGCACCGGCAGGGCCGTGATCAGGGCTCGCCCTGGTCCGGCGCCACCGTCATCCCCACGCCCCAACCGGCGCATCGCCAGGCGCAGGATGCCCGGGGCACAGGTGCACAAGGAAGTGCACCCTTCGCAGTTGTCAGGCTTTTCCAGCTGCGCCAGAAAGGTCTCGGACACCACGTCCTCAGCCATGCTGTCGTTGCGCTATTGAAGCTGCGCAAAGCACAGCCAGGGCTTGTGCAGGGCGGCTGGTTCGGATCCCAGGCTCATGGCAGGCAGCGCGCACACCCGTGCGGTCCCACTTCGGTCGGGCTTGAGCTAGAGCCAGCCCGAAGCGGGCTGCCGGCCCACACGGGCTTCTTGATGCGCTCTTGATGGCCAGGGCGGAAGTCTTTGCGCCGCCTTGATGGCCAAGCGTCCAGCATTCGTCCGTGTGAATCGGAGACCGCATGGACCTCGTCTATCTCATCGCTGCAGCCGCGCTCTGGCTGGCCGCCGTCGGCCTGGCTGCCGGCTGCGAACGCCTGCAAACCCACAAGGTGGCGGCGTGAGCGCGTCAGATCGTTCCCGAGCGCTCATCCCGGAGCGTGCAGCAGCTCGCCACACCGCGCGCAGCACGAAGGGTGCGACATGACCGGCTGGGACATCGCCGGCGGGCTGATTGCCATGGGCCTGCTCGTCTACCTGATCGCCGTGCTGCTGCGGCCAGAGGACTTCTCGTGAACGCGCCAGCCTGGGTGCAATTGGTCACCTACCTGGCGATCCTGCTGCTGCTGGCCTGGCCGCTGGCGCGCGCCATCGAGGCGGTGGTGCAAGGCCGCTTTGCCCTGGGGCAGCGCATCGAGGCGCCGCTGTACCGGCTGGCGGGTGTCGATCCGGCGCAAGAACAGGGCTGGCGCGCCTATACCTTGGGCCTGCTGGTCTTCAACGGCCTGGGTGTGCTGGCGGTCTATGCCTTGCAGCGGCTGCAGGCCGACCTGCCCTTGAACCCGCAGGCCATGACCGCCGTATCGCCCGACTCGGCCTTCAACACCGCCATCAGCTTCGTTACCAACACCAACTGGCAGGGCTACGGCGGCGAAGCCACGATGAGCTACCTGACGCAGATGCTGGCGCTGACGGTGCAGAACTTCCTCTCGGCCGCCACCGGCATCGTGGTGGTGGTAGCGCTGATCCGCGGCTTCACGCGGCACGCCGCCGGTGCTTTGGGCAACGTGTGGGTCGACCTGACCCGCGTCACGCTGTGGGTGCTGCTGCCGCTGTCTTTCGTCTTCGCACTGGTGTTGGCCGGTCAAGGGGTGATACAGAACCTGAAGCCCTACCAGGCTGTACAGGCGCTGGAGCCCGTCACCTGGCAGGCGCCGAAGACCGGTGCCGACGGCCAGCCCGTGGTCGACGCGCAAGGCCAGCCTGTGATGGCCGAGCAGACTGTGCAAACCCAGACCCTGGCCATGGGCCCTGTCGCTTCCCAGCTGGCCATCAAGATGCTGGGCACCAATGGCGGCGGCTTCTTCAACGCCAACTCGGCGCACCCGTACGAGAACCCGACCGCGGTCACCAACTTCCTGCAGATGCTGGCGATCTTCCTGATCCCGGCGGCGCTGGTGTTCGTGTTCGGCCGCATGGTGGGTGATCTGCGCCAGGCCTGGGCCGTGCTGGCGGCGATGACGCTGGTGTTCGTGCTGGCCGTGGTGGGGTTGACTTTGGCCGAATACCAGGGCAACCCACTGCTGGCCGCGCTGGGCGTGGACCAGCAAGCCAGCGCCACCCAGGCCGGCGGCAACATGGAAGGCAAGGAGGTCCGCTTCGGCATCAACGCCACCGCCCTGTTCGCGGCCATCACCACCGCCGCCAGCTGCGGTGCGGTGAACGCCATGCACGACAGCTTCACGCCGCTGGGCGGGGCCGTACCGCTGGTGCTGATCCAGCTGGGCGAGGTGATCTTCGGCGGCGTCGGCTCGGGCCTGTACGGCATGCTGGTGTTCGCGATGCTGGCGGTCTTCATCGCCGGGCTGATGATCGGCCGCACGCCCGAATACCTGGGCAAGAAGATCGAGACGCACGAGATGAAGATGGTGTCCGTCGCCATCCTCGTCACACCGCTGCTGGTGCTGCTGGGCACCGCAGTGGCTGTGATGTCGGGCGCGGGCCGCGCCGGCATTGCCAACCCGGGGCCGCACGGCTTCACCGAAATCCTATACGCGCTGTCTTCGGCGGCCAACAACAACGGCAGTGCCTTTGCCGGCCTGTCGGCCAACACGCCTTTCTACAACACGCTGCTGGGCGTGGCGATGTGGCTCGGCCGCTTCGGCGTGATCGTGCCCGTGCTGGCGATTGCCGGGTCGCTGGCGGCCAAGAAGCGCCTGGCCGTCACCGAAGGCACGCTGCCGACGCACGGCCCGCTGTTCGTGGTGCTGCTGATCGGCACCGTCGGGCTTGTCGGCCTTCTCAACTACGTGCCGGCGCTGGCGCTGGGCCCGGTGGTGGAGCACCTGATGCTGCACGCCCGCTGAGGAACCCCATGAGCAGAACCACCCTGACCCTGTTCGACCCCGCGCTGATGAAGCCGGCGGTACTGGACGCCTTCCGCAAGCTGGACCCGCGCGTGCAGTGGCGCAACCCGGTGATGTTCGTCGTCTACGTCGGCAGCGCATTCACCACTGCGCTGGCCGCTGCCCAGCCCGAGGGCTTCACCATCGCGGTGGCCTTGTGGCTGTGGTTCACCGTGCTGTTCGCCAACTTTGCCGAGGCCCTGGCCGAAGGCCGCAGCAAGGCGCAGGCCGCTTCACTGCGCGGGCTGAAGAAGAAGACCTGGGCCAAGAAACTGGACGGGGAATACCAACGCAGCGTGCCGCGGACAGAGATGAAGTGGCACCCGCTGGAAGCCGACAACCTGCGCAAGGGCGACATCGTGCTGATCGAGGCCGGCGACACCATACCGGCCGACGGCGAGGTGATCGACGGCGTGGCCTCGGTCGACGAAAGCGCCATCACTGGCGAATCGGCACCGGTCATCCGTGAATCGGGCGGCGACTTCTCGGCCGTCACCGGCGGCACGCGCGTGCTGTCGGACTGGATCGTCGTGCGTGTGGTTGTGAACCCGGGCGAGACCTTCGTCGACCGCATGATCGCGATGGTCGAGAACGCCAAGCGCCAGAAGACGCCCAACGAGATCGCGCTGACCATCCTGCTGGTGGCGCTGACCATCGTCTTCCTCATCGTGGTCGTCACCCTGCGGCCGTTTTCGACCTTCGGCGTGCAGGCCGTGGGTGCGGGTCAGCCGGTGAGCCTGGTGCGCCTGGTACCGCTGCTGGTTTGCCTGATCCCCACCACCATCGCCGGGCTGCTGTCGTCCATCGGCGTGGCGGGGATGAGCCGCATGATGCAGGCCAACGTCATCGCCACCTCGGGCCGCGCGGTAGAAGCGGCGGGTGATGTGGACGTGCTGCTGCTGGACAAGACCGGCACCATCACGCTGGGTAACCGCCAGGCCAGCGCCTTCATCCCCGCGGCGGGCGTCAAGGAAGCCGATCTGGCCGATGCCGCGCAGCTGGCTTCGCTGGCCGACGAGACGCCCGAGGGCCGCAGCATCGTCGTGCTGGCCAAGCAGAAGTTCCAGCTGCGCGAACGCGATGTCGAAGCCCTGGGCGCGAGCTTCGTGCACTTCACCGCGCAGACGCGCATGAGCGGCGCCGACCTGCCGGGCACGGACGGGCAGGTGCGCCAGCTGCGCAAGGGCGCAGGCGACGCGGTGCGCCGCCACGTCGAGGCCCTGGGCGGCGTGTTCCCGGCCGCGTTGCAGACGGCGGTGGACGAGGTGTCGCGCCGCGGCAGCACGCCGCTGGTGGTGAGCGACGGCACCCTCGCACTGGGTGTCGTCGAGCTGAAGGACATCGTCAAGGGCGGCATCAAGGAACGCTTCGCTGAACTGCGCCGCATGGGCATCAAGACGGTGATAGTGACCGGCGACAACCGCCTCACAGCCGCCGCCATCGCCGCCGAAGCGGGTGTGGACGACTTCCTGGCCGAAGCCACGCCCGAGGCCAAGCTGAAGCTGATCCGCGAACACCAGGCCGCCGGCCGCCTGGTGGCGATGACGGGCGATGGCACCAACGACGCACCGGCGCTCGCGCAGGCCGACGTGGCCGTGGCGATGAATACCGGCACCCAGGCGGCCAAGGAAGCCGGCAACATGGTCGACCTGGACAGCAACCCGACCAAGCTGATCGAGATCGTCGAGACCGGCAAGCAGATGCTGATGACGCGCGGCTCGCTCACCACCTTCAGCATCGCCAACGACGTGGCGAAGTACTTCGCCATCATCCCCGCCGCCTTCGTCGCCACCTACCCGCAGCTGGGCGCTTTGAACGTGATGCAGCTCGCGAGCCCCAACTCGGCCATCCTGTCGGCGGTGATCTTCAACGCTCTGGTCATCGTGGCGCTGATCCCGCTGGCGCTGCAGGGCGTGCGCTACCGCGCCGTGGGTGCCGCCGCGCTGCTGCGCCGCAACCTGCTGGTCTACGGCCTGGGGGGCGTGATCGTGCCCTTCATCGGCATCAAGGCCATCGACCTGCTCATCGCCGCGGCCGGCCTGGCCTGAAAGCACGCACCATGACCAATCATCTTCGCCCCGCGCTCGTTCTGTTCGCCGTGTTGTCACTGATCATCGGCCTGATGTACCCGCTGGCCGTGACCGGTGTGGCCCAGATCGCCATGCCCGCCGCAGCCAACGGCAGCCTGATCGTGCGGGACGGCAAGCCAGTGGGCTCGGCACTCATCGGCCAGGCCTTCAGCGACCCGGGCCACTTCTGGAGCCGGCCTTCCGCTACGTCGCCCATGCCCTACAACGCCAGCAACTCGGCCGGTTCCAACCAGGGCCCGATGCACCCGGCGCTGGCCGACGCCGTGAAGGCGCGGGTGGCGGCACTGCGCAGCGCCGACCCGGGCAACAGCGCCCCGGTGCCAGTGGACCTGGTGACGGCATCGGCCAGCGGTCTGGACCCGCACATCAGCCGCACCGCCGCGGACTACCAGGCCGCGCGCGTGGCCCGGGTGCGGGGCCTGCCCGAGCCGCGCGTGCGCGAACTCGTCGAGCAGCACACCGAACAGCCGCTGCTGGGCTTCATCGGCGAAGCCCGGGTACACGTGCTGCGCTTGAACCTGGCCGTCGACGCCCTGGCCCAGCCATCCGCCAGCCGATGAGCGACTGGCTTGGCGCGCTGCTGGCGCTGTTGGCGACGTTTGCGCCGCTGCTGGTCGCGTGGTGGCTGCTCGGCCGGGAGGAGATCCAGGCCGGCAGCAGGCGTCATGGGAAGATGTCCCGCTGAATGCAATGAGACCCTGCCGATGCTGATCAACTGCGTGGCCTATCAGGACGGCCGCAAGCTGGCTGACATTCCGGTCGAGGACATCGACCAGTGGCTGCGCAAGCCCGACTGTTTTGTGTGGGTGGCACTGCGCGATGCGAACGACGAAGAATTGCGCCAGATGCAGCATGAATTCGACCTGCACGAACTGGCGGTCGAAGATGCGAGCCACGGCCACCAGCGGCCCAAGATCGAGGAGTACGGCGACACGCTCTTCGTCGTGATGAAGCTGCCCGAGATGCGCGACGGCGAGCTGAACAACGGCGAAGTGGCGATCTTCGTCGGCCAGAACTTCGTGCTCTCGGTGCGCAACAACAGCCAGCAGGGCTTCCTGGGCGTGCGCGAACGCTGCGAGCGCGAGCCCGATCACCTGAAGCAAGGCGCCGGCTTCGTGCTCTATGCGGTGATGGACGCCGTGGTCGACCGCTACTTTCCCATCCTGGATTCGCTGGAGACCGATCTCGAGAAGATCGAAAGCCAGATCTTCGAACGCGGCGCTGCCAAGTGGAACATCCAGCGGCTTTACGAACTGAAGCGCCGCGCCACCGTGCTGCGGCACGTGGTGGCGCCCTTGCTGGAAGTGGCCGGCAAGCTGCACGGTGGCCGCGTGCCGGCGGTGTGCGCGCGCAGCCAGGAATACTTCCGCGACGTGCACGACCACCTGGCACGCATCAACGGCGCCATCGACGGCATCCGCGAAACCATCGCCACCGCCATCCAGGTGAATCTGTCGATGGTGACGATCGAGGAATCCGAGACCACCAAGCGGCTGGCGGCCTATGCGGCGATCTTCGCGGTGTCCACCGCGTTGGCTGGCATCTGGGGCATGAACTTCGAACACATGCCCGAGCTGAAGTGGAAGTACGGCTACCTGATGGCGCTGAGCGCCATCACCGGCGCGGCCGGCATCCTGTACTGGCGGTTCAGGCGCGCTGGTTGGCTATGACGTGACCGAACCCGCCCGCCCCGACCCTGACGCCCTGCTGCAGCAGTTGCAGCAGGAAGAAGCCCGCGCCCGGCGCGGCCGGCTGAAGATCTTCTTCGGGGCCTCGGCTGGCGTGGGCAAGACATTCGCCATGCTGGCCGCCGCCCGCACGGCGCGCGAACAGGGCGCGGCCATGATGGTCGGACTGGTCGAAACCCACGGCCGCACCGAGACCGAGGCCATGGCGCGCGACCTGCCGCGCCTGCCCCTGAAGGCCGTGCCGTACCGCGACCGCATGCTGCAGGAGTTCGATCTCGACGCCGCGCTGGCCTGGGCGCGCGCGCAGACCAGCCCGCTGCTGCTGCTGGACGAGCTGGCGCACAGCAACGCGCCGGGATCGCGCCACCCCAAGCGCTGGCAGGACGTGGAAGAGCTGCTGAACGCCGGCGTCGACGTCTGGTCGACGATGAACGTGCAGCACCTGGAAAGCCTGAACGACATCGTCGGTGGCATCACCGGCGTGCGGGTCTGGGAAACCGTGCCTGACAGGCTGTTCGACGAGGCCGACGAGGTGGTGGTGGTCGACCTGCCACCGGATGAACTGCTGGCCCGGCTGAAGGCCGGCAAGGTCTACCTGCCGGCGCAGGCCGAGCGGGCGGCTGGCAACTTCTTCCGCAAGGGCAACCTGCTGGCGCTGCGCGAGCTGGCGCTGCGCCGCACGGCCGACCGCGTCGACGACCAGATGCAGGCCTGGCGCCGCCGCAGCGCCGTGCAGGCCGTGTGGCCCAACCGCGAGGCCCTGCTGGCCTGCGTGGGCACGGGCGACAGTGCCGAGAAGGTGGTGCGTGCCAGCGCCCGGCTGGCGGCGCAGCTGGGCGTGCCCTGGCACGCCGTGCACGTGGAGACCCCCGCGGTGCAGCGCCTGCCCGACGGGCGCCGCGAGCAGGCCTTGCGCGTGCTGAAGCTGGCCGAAGAGCTGGGCGCCACGGTGGCCACGCCATCGGCGCCCTACGCTGCGCCGGCGCTGGTGCGCCATGCCCGCGAGCACAACCTGTCGCGCCTGGTGCTGGGCCGGGGTCGCCGTCGTTGGCCCTGGCAAGCATCGGCGGCCGACCAGATTGCCGAGCTGGCGGACGACCTGGACGTGATCCAGGTCGCCCTGCCCCCGGTGGCGCGGGACCGCCCCGCCCAGGCCGCCGGCGCAACCTCACCCGCTGTCGTGCAGGGCGATTTTCCCTGGCGGGGCTATGCAGCAGCGGTGCTGGCCTGCGTGGGGGTGGCGCTGGCTGCCACACCCCTGCTGGGCCTGCTGGAGCTCACCAACATCGTGATGATCTTCCTGCTCGCCGTGGTCGGCGTGGGCTGGGTCTACGGCCGCGGGCCGGCGGTGCTGGCGGCGTTCATGGGGGTGGCGCTGTTCAACTTCTTCTTCGTGCCGCCACGGTTTTCTTTCGCGGTGAGCGACGGCGAGTTCTTGGTGACCTTCGCCGTGATGCTGGTGGTGGCGCTGGTCATCGGCCAGCTGACGGCCGGCCTGAAGCTGCAGGCACAGGCTGCGACCCTGCGCGAACACCGTATGCGCGGCCTGTACGAGATGTCGCGCGACCTATCTGCCGCGCTGCTACCGGAACAGGTGGCGGAGATCGGCGCCCGCTTCCTGGCGTCCGAATTCGGCGCCAAGGCCACGCTGCTGGCCGCAGACGAGCATGACCAGCTGCGGCCTGTGCCGGGCGGCACGGCAGCGGTGGACGAAGCGGTGGCGCAATGGGCTTTCGACCGCGGCCAGGCTGCTGGCTTCGGCACCGACACCCTGGCCGCCAGCGCCTGCCTGGTGCTGCCGCTGAAGGCGCCGATGCGGCTGCGCGGCGTGCTGGCAGTGGAGCCCGCCGACCGTCGCACACTGGGGCCCGACCCGCGCCGGCTGCTGGACACCTGCGCGTCGCTGCTGGCGATATCGCTGGAGCGCATCCACTACATCGACGTGGCGCAGAAGAGCACGGTGCAGATGGAATCGGAACGGCTGCGCAATTCGCTGCTGTCGGCCATCTCGCACGACCTGCGCACACCGCTGGCCGCGATGGTCGGCCTGGCCGACACGCTGGTCATGGCCCCGGCGCAGGGCGCGCCGGCTCATCAGCTTCACCAGGCCGAAGTGGCCACCGCGATCCGCGAGTCCGCGCTGCGCATGAACGCGATGGTCGGCAACGTGCTGGACATGGCCCGCCTGGAAGCCGGCGCGGTGCCGCTGCGCCGGGAATGGCAGCCGCTGGAAGAAGTGGTGGGCAGTGCGCTGGCCGCGTGCGCGCCTGCCATGCAGGGCCGGCCGGTGCAGGTGCGGCTGGCCGATGGCCTGCCCCTGCTGCACCTGGACGCCGTGCTGTTCGAACGCGTGCTGGTGAACCTGCTGGAGAACGCCGGCAAGTACACGCCAGCCGGCAGCGCGATCGAGATCTCGGCCAGGTCGTCGTCGAGCGCGGTGACGATCCAGGTGGACGACCATGGCCCCGGCCTGCCGCCTGGCCGCGAAGAAGCGCTCTTCGACAAGTTCGAACGCGGCAGCAAGGAAAGCGCGCTGCCCGGCGTAGGGCTGGGCCTGACGATCTGCCGCGCGATCGTGCAGGCGCACCAGGGCACGATCAGCGCGACGAACCGCCCGGGGCCCGCCGGTATCTCCGGCATCGCCGGCGCGCGCTTCACCATCGATCTGCCGCGCGGCCAGCCCCCATCCGACGACGGCAGTGCCAGTGCCACCACACCGGTCTAGGATGCACCGATGGAACTGCGCGCACGCATCCTGGTGGTCGAAGACGAGCCCGACATCCGGCGCTTCGTGCGTTTGGCGCTGCAGAGCGAAGACCACGAGGTGTTCGAAGCGCCCACCCTGCAGCGCGGATTGATCGAAGCCGGCAGCCGCCGCCCGGAGCTGGCCATCGTCGACCTGGGCCTGCCCGACGGCGACGGGGTCGACCTCATCCGCGACCTGCGGACCTGGTCCACGGCTCCGGTCATCGTGCTGTCGGCGCGAAGCGGCGAGGCCGACAAAGTGGCGGCGCTGGACGCGGGCGCCGACGACTATCTCGTCAAGCCCTTCGGTGCGGCTGAACTGCTGGCCCGCGTGCGGGCCCAGCTGCGCCGGCAGGCGCTGGGCCAGGGCGCCAGCGAACCCGTGCTGCGCTTCGGGGCCGTCAGTGTCGACTTCGCGCGGCGGGTGGTCGAACGCGACGGCGAGCCGCTGCACCTGACGCCGATCGAGTACCGGCTGCTCACCCATCTGGCCAGCCAGCCCGACCGGGTGGTCACGCACCAGCAGCTGCTGAAGGCCGTATGGGGGCCGGGTCATGCGCAGGACACGCATTACGTGCGCGTGCACATGGCCAACCTGCGCAAGAAGGTCGAGGTCGATCCGTCGATGCCCGCGCACCTGCTGACCGAAGCTGGCATCGGCTACCGTTTCAGAACCTAGGCGCTGGGGTTTGGTCGCTGTGCGGTTGTGCGGTTGAGCGGCTGTGCGCTCGTGCGGCTGCGCACTTGTGCGGCTGCACGGGTGGGTGCCCGGCTGCTGCCGGGCGGCTGCACCCGCAAGCCATCATCCGTCGCCCTGCGTACCCCCCTGCCGCTGGCGCGCACGCATGCGGCGCCACTGGCGGTCGCCGGCGATCCCCACCGCGGCGATGGCCTGCTTGGGGGCCTGGCCCGTGGCCACAGCGCGCTGGGCCAGTGCCAGCCGAACGCCTTCGACGAATTCGCGCGGCGATCGCCCCACGTGCTGTTGGAACAGGCGGCTCAGGTGGCGCGGCGTGACATGGGCCACCGCGGCCATCCGGTCCAGCGGCCAGTCATCAGCAGGGTGTTCGCTCACGGCGTCCTGCACGCGGTGCACGGCGGGGTGCAGGTGGTCCCGGCCGCTGCGCAAGGGCGAGAGCTCCGGGTCGTCCGGGCCACGCCGGGCATAGACCACCATCACCTGCGCCACGGCGGCGGCCACCACGTCGCCGCAGTCACGGGCCACCAGGTGCAGCGCCAGGTCGATGCCCGCCGTGATGCCGGCGCTGCTGGCCACCGGGCCGTCGCGCACAAACACGCGATTGGCCACCACCACGGCCTGCGGCGCCAGCCTTTGCAGGTCGGCCAGCGACTCGTGGTGGGTGGTGCAGCGGCGGCCGGTCAAGAGGCCCGCATCGGCCGCAAGCAAGGTGCCGGCGCAGATCGTGACGAGCTCCGCGCTGCCAGCAGCCAGCTGCGGCGCCAGCACGCGCGCCAGCCAGCGGCGGGTGTCCGTCCAGTCGCGCGGCAGCGGGCGCTGCAGCACGGCCTCGCAGCCGCTGGGCTGGCCCATCAGCACCACGATGGCACCCGCCGGCAGCGTGGCCGGCAGCGGGTCCAGCGCGGCCAGCCGGGCGCCGACCGACGACACAGCCTGCGGCTGCGGCCCCAGATAGCGCAAGCCGTAGGTAGCCGGTGCGCCGCGCATGGCCAGCCGCTGGTTGGCCAGGCGGAAGGCTTCAGCCATGCCCGCCAAGTCCAGCAACAGCGTGCCGGGCAGGACGATGAAGCAGACGTCCTTCACCTGACCCGGGCCAGCGCGTCTTCCACCGTGCAGACGGTGGCAAATCGCCCGGCCAGCACCGTGGCCGTGCGCTCGCAGATCTGCGCGGCCGTGAGCGTGCTGCCCGAAGATGTGAGCATGTCGAAGGTCAACGTGGCTTCGGTGACGTAGTCGACCTCGAAACCCTCGTCGCTGGCGTGGCGCGTGGTGGTCTCGCAGCATTGTTCGGTGCGGATGCCCGCCACGATGAGACGGCCGATGCCCTGTTCGCGCAGCCAGATGGACAGTGCGGTACCGGCCAATGCGCTGTGGCGGTGCTTGACGAAAGTGATGGCTTCAGCAAACGGCGCCAGGCCTTCAAGCGGCCGCACCAGGCCGCTGCTGAGGGCAAACGGGTTCGACATGATGTCGGGCGGATCGACGTGGAAGATGCGGACCACCGGCACACCCAGCCCCACGCAGCCCGCGACCAGGGCATTGGCACGTTCCAGGAACGCTGCCGCCGGGTCGCCCCGCCAATAGGGCCGGTGCGTAAAGGACTGCTGGACATCGACGAGAAGAAGGGCTGTTGGCATGGGGTGGACCTGTGGCTGGATGAAGCCTGCATGGTGCGCCCCTGCCAGGGCATTGTCGCGCCCGCAGCAGGACGGCCTGCGGACAGATCCAGACATGCTGCCGCAAGCCCCGCCAGCGACAGGTGCCGGGCTATCGATCGGCCAGATCCTGCGCTGCTGCTTGCCGGTTACCTTGCGCGTGAGGCCAGGTCTGGCGCGTGCCCCTTCTCAGCCGCGTCGCAGATTCTTGAAACGTCTCGTCTGCTCGGTGAGTGCGGTCTCGACAGGCAGGCGCTCCATGCTGGACGCGCCATAGAAGCCGTTGCACTCCGGGCATTGGTTCAGGATGTAGGCGGCATCTTCTGGCTGGGCGATGGGCCCGCCGTGGCACAACACGATAGCGTCGGGGTTGACGCGGCGTGCCGCTTCTGCCCAGGCGTTGATCTTGGGCACGCAGTCGGCCAGCGTATCGGCGGTACCGGCTCCAATGGCACCACCCGTGGTCAGGCCCAGGTGCGCGACGATGATGTCAGCCCCGGCACCGGCCATGTCGGCAGCGCTGGTCTCATCGAAGACGTAGGGTGTCGTCAGCAGCTCCAGGCTGTGCGCTGCGCGCACCAGGTCGACTTCAAGGCCATAGCCCATGCCCGTTTCTTCCAGGTTGGCGCGGAACTTCCCGTCGATCAGGCCGACCGTCGGGAAGTTCTGGATGCCGGAGAAGCCCAGCGCGATCAAGCGACGCAGGAAGTCGTCCCGGATCATGAATGGGTCCGTGCCATTGACACCGGCCAGAACCGGTGTGTGGCGCACCATGGGGAGCACCTCGCTGGCCATGTCCACGACGATCTCGTTGGCGTTGCCATAGGCCATCAGACCGGCCAGTGACCCGCGGCCGGCCATGCGGTAGCGGCCGGAGTTGTAGATCACGATCAGGTCGATGCCACCGGCTTCTTCGCACTTGGCGGACAAGCCGGTGCCAGCGCCGCCACCCATGATGGGCTGGCCAGCCTGGATCATCTGGCGGAATTTTTCGAGGATGGTTTGGCGTGCAATGCGTGGCATGGGGTGTCTTTGGCGAAAGGGTAAGGGGCGAAGCGGGACTTGGAACAAGCCAAGGCTCGGGCGGTCAGCGACCGGACGAGATCTGCCGGAAAGTGTCGACGAGCAGGGTGGCGAAGGCCGGGTCGTTGATGTGCAGGGGGCTGCGCACCAGGATGCGGTGGGGGGCGGCTTCGAAGTGCGCCGAGATGGTGTCGAACAGTGCCTTGTCCGCAGCCGGGTCCCAGAAAGGCTTGCCGGGCGCGTCGAGCATCGAGACCCCGCCTTCGGGCAGGACGAAGCGCACAGGCCCGGTCATCCGGTTCAGCTTGGCGGCGATGAAGCGGCCCATCGCGACGTTCTCGTCCACCGTGGTGCGCATCAGCGTGACCTGGGGGTTGTGCCGATAGAGCAGGCGCCGCTGATAGTGGACGGGCACGGTCTCCATCGCACCGAAGTTCACCATGTCCAGCGCACCGCACGAACCCACATAAGGCAGGCCGCTGCGGGCGATGGCGTCGAAGCGCTCGGGCCCGGCGCTGAAAACGCCGCCCATCAGTTCATCTGCCACTTCGGTGGTGGTGGCGTCGATGACACCGTGCAGCAGCCCGGAGTCGGCCAGCTTTTCCATCGACTGCCCGCCGGTGCCGGTCGCGTGGAAGACCAGGCAATCGAATTCGTCTTCCAGCTCCTTCGTCATAGCCTGCACGCAGGGCGTGGTGACGCCGAACATCGTCAGACCGATGGCCGGCTTGGTCGCAGGCATGGCCGGTGCCTGCTGCAACATGCCCCCCATGGCGTGCGCGGCGTTGGCCAGCACCTGCTGGCTGATGCGGTTCAGGCCTTGCACGTCGGTGACCGAATACATCATGCAGATGTCGCTCGGTCCGACATATGGCCGGGTGTTGCCGGAAGCCACGGTGCTGACCATCAGCTTGGGCACGCCCACGGGCAGCGCGCGCATGGCGGGCGTAGCCAGGGCCGTACCGCCCGTGCCGCCTGCAGATATCAGGCCGCCCACATCGGACTGCTGGCGAATGAAGCGCTCGAAAGCCTCGGCCATGCCCGCCACGGCACTGCCGCGGTCACCCGTGAAGACGCTGCCCTTGCCGCCAGGGTGGCAAGCAGCCACCTCTTCGGGTCGCACGTCGGCCGGCTCCTGGCCTGGCGGCGCGACGTCCGAAGTGGACAGGTCCACCGTGCGCGTGGGAATGCCCATCGCCGCCAGGCGATCGCGGATGTACAGCAGCTCGCGCGCCTTGGTGTCGAAGGTTCCGGCCACGTAGGCCAGGCGTGTAGCGGATGTGGGTGCTGGATGCATGGTGGCAATGGGAAGTGAAAGTTCAAGATAAGCTAGGCATTAGCGCCGTGCAGAGCCCGCGGGCGCGCTGCCGAACGTACGCCCAGCAGCGACTGCTGAATCTCTGGGTCGCGCGCCAGCTTCGCAGCGGGCATGCAGGCCGCCACGCGGCCATTGACGAGGACCGCCACATCGTCGGCCACCTGCAGGGCAACGCCGATGTTCTGCTCGACCAGCAGGATCGCCATGCGTCGCTGTGCCGCCAGGGTCGACAGCAGCTGCGCAACCTGGTCAACGATGACGGGGGCCAGACCTTCTGTCGGCTCGTCCATCACCAGGAGCGTGGGGTTCAGCAACAACGCCCGGCCGATGGCCAGCATCTGCTGTTCGCCGCCGGACAACTGCGCGCCACCGTTCTGCCGCCGCTCCGTCAGGCGCGGAAAGACTTCGTAGACACGGTCGATCGTCCAGTCACCGCGGCGCCCGCTGCGCGCTGCCAGCTGCAGGTGTTCATGCACGGTCAGTGAAGGCCAGACCCGACGCCCCTGGGGCACATAGGCAATGCCGCGGTGAACGATCTCGTGCGGCGCCAGCCCGCGGATCTGCTGCCCCGCCAGCAGGATGCGGCCCTGGCTGGGCACCAGGCCCATGACGGCGTTGCAGACGCTGGACTTGCCCATGCCGTTGCGCCCGACCACGGCCAGCACGCCCTGGTGCACCGCCAAGGTCACGCCTTGCACGGCATGCGCGCGGCCGTAGTGGATGCTCAGGTCCTGAAGCTCCAGCACTGGCGTGGCAGCGCCATGGTTCATCGCCGGCGGTTCAGTGCGGCTGACCATGATGGCTGCCCATGTAGATGGCTTGCACTTCGGCGTTGGCTTCGATCTCGCCGGGGCTGCCGTGGCACAGCACGCGGCCGTTGTGCATCACGGTGACGCGATCGGCGACGTTCAGCGCGATCTCCAGGTCGTGTTCGATGATCACGAAAGCCAGGCTGCGCGGCAGCGCCAGCAGCAGGTCCGTGAGCTCGCCCCGTTCGGCGGGCGACAGGCCGGCCGCGGGTTCGTCGAACAGGATGAGTCGAGGCTCGCCGGCCAGGGCCATGCCGATCTCGAGCTGCCGCTGCTGGCCGTGCGACAACGAGCTGAGCGAGGCGTTCCGCCACGGCTGCATGCGGCAAAGCTCCAGCAGGCGGTCGGTGCCTTGCTCGCTGGGATGATCGGCCGCCGTGCGACGCCAGCTGAAGCGCTGCGCGCTGATGCCACGCACGGCCAGGTAGAGGTTGTCGCGCACGCTCAGGTCACGGAACAGCAGCGACGACTGGTAGGTTCGCCGCAGCCCGCGGCGAATGCGGTGCTGCACGCTGCTGTATGCGATGGGCTCGCCGTACAGGCTGATCTCGCCAGAGCTGGCCGGTATGTCGCCCGTGATGGCGTTGAACAGGGTCGTCTTGCCCGCGCCGTTGGAGCCCAGCACCGCATAGCGCTGCCCTGCCCCGACGCTGAAGCTCACGTCGTCGATGGCGCGCAGCGCCCCGAAACTGCGGCTCACCGCGCGCAGTTCCAGGGCAGCTGGCTGGGTCTGCTGGCCGTTCACTTGCATTCCGGGTTGGTGCGCGTGCCCACGCCGATCTTCTCGAATTCGGCGGCCGTCATGCCCAGCGTCTGCGACACGTTGGGCACCACGCGGACGAGCTTGTTGAACAGCGTGCCGTCCGGCGCCTTGGCCACCTCGGTGACGAAGTTGTTGGCGATCGCACTGCGGTTCGCGTCGAGCCTGACATCCCCCGAAGGCGACTTCACGACGCTGGTCGCCAGCACCTGACGCAGCAGCGCATGCTCGTTCGACAGGTCCCCCTTCACGGCATCCAGCCCATCGAGTGCAGCTTTGGTGTTGACGTAGTAGGCGTGCGCGAAGATCGACGGGCTGGGCAGGCCGTCCTTGAAGGTGGTCTTGTAATCGGCCACGAACTTCTGCCAGCCCGGGTTGGGGTTGTCGCCGGCGATCGGGCCGGCACTGGGCGTGCCCACCAGGGCATCGCGTCGCTTGCCCTTGAACCCGAGCACCGTCTGGTCGACGGTGATGGCGCCGCCGATCAAGGGCTTGTCGCCGCCGGCCTGTTCGTACTGGCTGAGAAAGTTCACGGCATCGGCACCGCCCAGCGCAACGTAGATGGCGTCAATGTCCGTGGGGATCTTGGCAATCACTGCGGCGAAGTCTTTGGTGCCCAGTGGCACCCAGTGCTTTTCGAGCACACGGCCGCCAGCCTTGCAGAACTCCGTCATGAAGCCTTGCAGCATCGAGTAAGGAAAGGAATAGTCCTCGGCGATCGACACCACCCGGCGCACGCCCTTGCTGTACACGTGGCTGCCGAGCCCGGCCTGCCACTGTGCGCCATCGGTCGAAAAGCGGAAGAAGTTGGGGGCCGGGCTGCGCAGGGTCGTGACCTGCGCGGCCGAGGCACCGTTGATGAAGGTGGTCTGCAGCTGCGTCTTGGCGTAGTCCTTGACGGCAATGCCCTCCGAGCCCGACAGCGGCCCGATCAGGATGACGACCTTGTCCTGCTCGACCAGCTTACGGGCCGCAGCCACCGCAGAATCGGGCGTGGCGTTGGAAGAGGCCTTGATCAGTTCGATCTTCCGGCCCGCCACCATGTAGTTGCGATCCTTCAACGCCAGCTCGACGCCCCGCATGCCGTCCTGGCCGAGGACCGTGAACGCGCCTTCGAGCGTGGCGAGTGCGCCGATGCGGATCGTCTCCTGCGCCTGGACGCCGAAGCTGCCCAGTCCCAGGGCCAGGGCGGCTGCAGCCGCAAGAACGTGGCGGCGTGCGCCAGATGTGAAGGTCTTCATATGTTGTCTCCAAACGAACGGGGTGGGTGAAGGGAGTCGAACGTCGTCACAGGGCTGCACGCCTGCTTCATGGGGGTGAGGGCTGCGCCCGCGGTCGGCGCAGGCGGTCGAAGAGACCGAGCAGGCCATCGGGCGAGAACAGCACCACGGCCAGAAAAGCGCTGCCGATGACCAGGTTGAAACGCTCGCGGTCGATCAGGTCGATCGCAAAGTTCTGCAGCAGCACGAAAAGCAGCGCCCCAATGAAGGCGCCCACGGGCTGGCGCAGGCCGCCCAGCACCGCCACCACCAGCAGGTTAATCATGGCGCCGGTGCCCACCGTACCGGGCGAGATCTGGCCCTGGTACCAGACCCACAGCACGCCGCCAAGCCCGGCCAGCAGGCCTGCCAGGGCGTGGGCAGCAACACGATGCGCCGTCACATTGAAGCCCAGCGCGCGCATGCGGCGGGGGTTGTCGCGGATGCCCTGCAGGGCCAAACCGAACGGCGTGCGCAGCTCGTACATCACCGCAGCCAGCGCCAGACCCGCCAGCAGCAGGCAAAGGTAGTAGAAGGCCGTCGGATCGTTGAAGTCGAGACCGCCAATAACAGGCCTTCGGATTTCCGACTTGCCCTGGTAGCCGTTGAAGATCTCGATGTTCTGCTGCGCCAGGTAGTGGAACGCCACCCCCACCGCCAGCGTGATCATGATCGTGTAGATGCCTTCGGTGCGCACGGCCAGCAGCCCGATGCCTGCTGCCGCCAGCGTGGCCAGCAGCAGCGCCACCGGCAGCGCCTGCCACCAAGCCAGGGCAACGTGGAGACTGGATCCGTTGTCAACCGCACCCCCCAGGATGGCCATGGTGTACCCGGCGATGCCAGCGATGGTCATCTGGGACAGGGACACCATGCCCCCCTGCCCCGCCAGCACCGACAGCGACATCGCCATCGTGCCCAGCACCAGCGCCTGCGCGCCAATCTGCAGCACGAAGAAGGGCGAGGCTGCCAGGGGATACAGCGCCAGGGCGATGGCCGCCACCACCCAGGGCCAGCGGGCAGAAGCCGGGCGTGGCGTCGATGCCTCGGCGGGCCCCTGGGCCGATGGAGCTTGCAGCGGCTTCATGCACGACGCCCCAGCAGGCCCTGCGGCTTGAACGCCAGCGCCGCCACCATGATGACGAACGTGAAGACAACGCTGTAGGTGGGCGCGTAAACCAGTCCAAAAGCTTCCACCAATCCCACCAGCAGCGCGCCAAGGGCTGCGCCCGCCACGGACCCCAAACCGCCGACCAACACCACCACCAGCGAGGCCAGCAGGTAGCGCGTGTCCTCGCCCGGCGCGATCGACAGCACCGTGCCGCCCACCACCCCGGCCAGCCCCGCAAGGCCAGCGCCGATGCCGAACGCCAGCAGGAACAGCCGCCGAACGTTCACCCCTGAAGCGGCCAGCATCTCCCGGTCGTCGACGCCCGCCCGGATCGTCATGCCCAGGCGCGTGCGGTGAAGCAGCAGCCACAGGCCCAGCCCCATGGCGCAGGCCAGGCCCAGGACGAAGAGCCGCAGGCGGGAATACTTGTCGACGATGGGCAGCGGCAAAGTACCGCTCAGCCAGCCAGGCGCTTCAAACTGGTAGGTCTCGCCGCCCCAATGCCAGAGAAACAGGTCGGCCAGCACCACCGACAGCCCGATGGTGACCAGTGTCTGCCGCAGGTCCTGGCCGGGCATGGACTGCAGGATCCAGCGCTGCATCAGCATGCCGGCCACGGCAGCAGCCGAAAAGCCTGCAGCCATGCCGGCCACCCACGAGCCGCTGGCTGTGGCCGCGGAATAGCCCACGTAGCCGCCCAGCAGTAAGAGCGAGCCATGCGCCAAGTTGACGACGCGCATCAGCCCGAAGACCAGCGTGAAGCCACTGGCGACCAGGAAATAGAGCGCTGCCAGGGTCAGGCCGTTGAGGATCGTCAGACCCAGCAGCCGCGTGTTGCCCGCACTGGTCGCCAGCAGGAAACCGGCGGCGACGATGACGCCCAGCAACGCCCAAAACCAGTGCTGCCGGCCAGCGGTGGCAAGGGACGGCAAAATCACACAGGGGTGCACGGTTGCGGCTCCAGGGGCAGGCATGGGACTCAGGTACGAAGACGAGACATTAGACGCAGAGTGAGATGCATGTCTCA
The DNA here is from genome assembly GCA_027485165.1 of Rubrivivax sp. GTDB lineage: Bacteria > Pseudomonadota > Gammaproteobacteria > Burkholderiales > Burkholderiaceae_C > Rubrivivax. Next base: position 1,565 of record JAIXRN010000100.1, on the reverse strand, counting down.
CATTTAGAGTGGCGTATCCTAATGGCCTAACTCTCGGCAGTCGATCACCATGGAGCCATCGAAAACCCTGATGCGAGTTCTTCCGGGTGCGCAGCCTTCAGAAGGCGGCATCAAGAGCGCGACGCGCCATCTGCTGCTTGAAACCGCCATGCAGCTGATCCAGGAAGGCCAGATTCCCACCGTGCCGGAAGTCGCACGGCACGCCCGCGTGTCGCGTGCGACGGCCTACCGCTACTACCCCAGCCGCAGCGCGCTGATCACGGCCGTGATCGATGCCTCGCTCGGGCCGGTCAGAACCTTCGCATCCGAAGAGCCCGACGGCTGCAGGCGCGTGCGCGAGCTGTTCACGTCGACCTTTCCGCGCTTCAAGGAGTTCGAGCCCCAGCTGCGCGCAGCTGTGCAGCTGTCACTGGAACAGTGGGCACTGGAGCGCGCGGGGCAGTTGCAGGAAGAGCGGTACCGCCGGGGGCACCGCATCGCCATCCTTGCGCATGCGATCGAGCCCCTGCGCAAACAGCTCAAGCCCAAGGTGCTGGACCGCCTGCACAAGGCCTTGTCTGTGCTTTACGGGATCGAGCCGCGGGTGGTGCTCAAGGACATCTGGGGCTTGCCCGACGAAGAAGTCGAAGCGATCGCGCTGTGGATGGCCGACGCCATCTTGGCGGCCGCGCTGGCCGAGGGCCAGCGCGCCGGCGCAATGACCGCCGCGTCGGAAGGCAAAGCCATGACTCGATCGTCGGCGAAATCATCTTGAGCGGCGACCACACCCCGGGTCGGCCGGGCTATCGTGGCCGGAAGGTCGCCAGCGAATATCGGCGGATACTGTTGCCCATGGTGGACGCCGTGGTCCACAGCCCAGGCGCAATCACCGGCCGCGGCTGGGGCGTGCGCTGCAGCAGGGCTCAGCCGGCGCGTTCCAGCTTGTACACGCGCAATGCAGCCGACAACGGCAGGGACTGGCCACGCAGGTTCTCTGCGGCGGCGCTGCTTTCCTCCACCAGAGCGGCGTTCTGCTGCGTCATCTCGTCGATGTGAGCGACGGCTAGGCTGACCTGGCCGATGCCCTCGGTCTGTTCGGCGGTGGCTACCGTGATTTCCTTGATCATCTGCGGTACGCGCTCGACTTCACCTGGCCCATGATTTGATGCAGTCGCTCACGCAGCGTCTCAGCTGCAACGATGAGCTTGCCGATTTCGTCGGACTGAGTGGTCGTCAGGGACTGGCTCAGGTCCCCGGCAGCCAGCGTACCCAAGGCCAGCTGCAATTCGGCAATCGGTTTCATCAGCGAACGCTGTCCCTGCCAGACCAGCAAGCCGCCAGCCAGCAGTGCGAAAGCCACCAGCCCGATCGTCACGTTCGTGGCCCGCTTCAGATCGACTTGTGTCGCGGACATGGCGGCTTCCGCATTGGCGCGGCTGAGTTGATCGAACGCGATCAAATGCCCATTGGCGGCCGACAATTATCTTGAGCGCCGTGTTGCCTCACGAAGGAATGTTACCCGCGGGTTTGTTGTCGTTCTACGTCCATTCCTTCCTTCGGAAGCACCCCGCAGGGGCCGCCGGAGG
>JAIXRN010000012.1 GCA_027485165.1 Rubrivivax sp. | reverse complement strand
CTGCAGCGAGCGGATGCCCGGTGTCAGGTCGACGATGCCGGGCAGGCGGGCACTGTCGCGCCACGACTGCAGGCGCTCCATCAGGGCATGCACCTGGAAGCGCAAGGTGAGGTCGAGCTTGAGTTCACCGAACTCGATCAGCAGGTAGGCGTCACCTGCTCGCCGGTAGACGATCTCGATGCCATCGGCGCCTGCGGCACGACGATGGATCACGGCGGCTTCGGCGAGCGCGGTATCGCGGTGGCCGGTGGCGATGGAAGTGGTGGACGTCGCCCGAGTGGAGTCGGGACCGGCGGGTGATGCGACCGGGCCTGCAAGCACCTCGTCCTGCGCAGCGGAGATCGCTCTGGCCTCGGCCAGCGACAGCGGCTTGAAGCGCACCGTGTCGCCCGGCGAGAGCTGACCCATCTTCCACAACTCGCCCTGCACCACGGTCGCGGGGCAGACAAAGCCTCCGAGGCTCGGGCCGTCGGGCCCGAGGATCACCGGCATGTCGCCAGTGAAGTCGATGGCGCCGATCGCATAGGCGTTGTCGTGGATGTTCGACGGATGCAGCCCCGCCTCGCCGCCGTCGGCGCGTGCCCAGGTGGGCTTGGGTCCGATGAGGCGCACGCCGGTGCGGCTCGAGTTGTAGTGGACCTGCCAGTCGGTGGCGAAGAAGCTGGTGATGTCGTCGGCGGTGAAGAAGTCGGGCGCGGCGTGCGGGCCGATGAGTACACCGATGTCCCAGTGGCGACCGTAGGACGGCGTGAGCGCTGCGGCCTGCGCGGCCGACAGGGCAGGGCGTGGGGCGCTGCCGGCAGCGATGCGCAGCACGTCGCCACCGCGCAGCACGCGTCCGCCGTGGCCGCCGAACTGGCCGAGGGTGAAGGTCGAGCCGCTGCCCAGGTAGTCGGGAACATCGAACCCGCCGGCGACCGCGAGGTAGGCGCGGCAACCGCCCTGGCCGTCCTGGCCGACTCGGCCGAGACGCAAGGTCTGGCCGGCCCCGACTGTGATGGCTTCGCCCATGGCGATGGGCACGCCGTCGATGCTCGGCGCGATCGGTGCGCCGCACACCGCGACGACCGCATCGCAGCGAAAGCGCAGGCTCGGTCCGGCGACGGTGATCTCGAGCGCCGCGGCACCCTGGTCGTTGCCGACGACCCGGTTGGCCAGGCGCAGCGCCAGCGGGTCCATCGGCCCCGAGGGCGGCACGCCCACGTCCCAGTAGCCCAGGCGCCCGGGCCAGTCCTGCACCGAGGTCTGCACGCCCGGTGTGATGACGTCGATCGCGCGGCTCGGGGGGCTGAACGACGCCAGGCTGCCGGTGGTGTGCGTGCCGGTGGCGAAGGGCTCGAAGGCCATCGCGTGCCGCAGGTAGTCGAGGTTCGATTCGAGCCCGTCGACGCGACTGGCCTCGAGCGCCACCGACAGCTTGCCGATGGCCTCGGCTCGGTCGCTGCCGTGGGCGATCAGCTTGGCGAGCATCGGGTCGTAGTACGCGGTGACCTCGGTGCCGCGCTCGACCCAGGTGTCCACCCGCAGATCGGCCGGGAAGCTGGCCTGCGTGAGCACGCCGGTCGAGGGCTGGAAGTTCTTGAACGGGTCTTCGGCGTACAGACGCGCCTGCACCGCGTGGCCGGTGGTGGTGATGGCCAGACTGTCGAGCGGCGGCATCTGACCCGCGCCGAGCTTCACCATCCACTCGACGATGTCGATGCCGGTGACGGCCTCGGTCACACCGTGCTCGACCTGCAGACGGGCGTTGACCTCGAGGAAATAGAAGTCCTGCGTGCGTGCGTCGACGACGAATTCGACCGTGCCCGCAGACCGGTAGCGCGCTGCCGCAGCGAGGCGCCGTGCGGTGTCGTGAAGCGCCGTCCGGACTTCGGGGCGCAGGTGCGGCGCCGGGGCTTCCTCGACGACCTTCTGGTTGCGCCGCTGCAGCGAGCAGTCGCGGTCGCCGAGCGCGAGCACACCACCCTGGCCGTCGCCGAAGACCTGCACCTCGACGTGGCGCGCGTCGCTGATGTAGCGCTCGAGGAACACCCCGGCGTCGGAGAAGTTCGACTGTGCGAGGCGCTTGACCGATTCGAACGCCGCGCGCAGGTCGTCGGCACCCGTGCACATCTGCATGCCGATGCCGCCGCCGCCCGCACTGCTCTTGAGCATGACCGGGTAGCCGATGCGATCGGCGTGCGAGAGGGCCTCGTCGAGGCTCGCCAGCAAGCCGGTGCCGGGACACAGCGGCACGCCGCTCTCGATGGCCAATGCCCGGGCCGTGTGCTTCAGGCCGAAGAGGCGCATCTGGTCGGGCGCCGGGCCGAGGAAGACCAGGCCCGCGGCTTCGACGGCCTCGACGAAGCCGGCGTTCTCGGACAGGAACCCGTAGCCCGGGTGGATGGCCTGCGCGCCGGTGGCGAGTGCCGCGGCGATGATGCGCTCGCGATCGAGGTAGCTCTGGGACACCGGGGCAGGGCCGATGCACAGCGATTCGTCGGCCATGGCGACGTGCATGGCGCTGGCATCGGCCTCGGAGTAGACGGCGACGGCGCCCACGCCCATGCGGCGCAGGGTGCGGATGACGCGGCACGCGATGGCGCCGCGGTTGGCGATCAGGACCTTGTCGAACATGGCGTGCTCAGACCGCGTCCCAGACCAGGAAGCGCACCGGCGTGGGGTTGTAGCCGTTGCACGGGTTGTTGAGCTGCGGGCAGTTCGACACCAGCACGACCACGTCCATCTCGGCGCGCATCTCGACGT
>JAIXRN010000092.1 GCA_027485165.1 Rubrivivax sp. | reverse complement strand
GGACAGGTCGGACAGGTGCACCAGGCCGTCGATGCCAGCGGTGAGGCCCACGAACACGCCGAAGTCGGTGATGCTCTTGACGGGGCCCTTGACCTTGTCACCGCGCTTGACCGTGGTGCTGAACTCTTCCCACGGGTTGGCCTTGCACTGCTTCATGCCCAGGCTGATGCGGCGCTTGTCTTCGTCGATCTCCAGCACCATGACTTCGACTTCCTCGCCCAGGGTAACCACCTTGGCGGGCGCGACGTTCTTGTTCGTCCAGTCCATTTCGGACACGTGCACCAGGCCTTCGATGCCGGGCTCGATCTCGACGAACGCGCCGTAGTCGGCGATGTTGGTGATCTTGCCGAACAGGCGCGTGCCGTTCGGGTAGCGGCGGGCCACACCGTGCCAGGGGTCGTCACCCAGCTGCTTGATGCCCAGGCTGACGCGGTTCTTCTCGGCGTCGAACTTCAAGACCTTGGCCTGCAGTTCCTGGCCAACCGTGACGACTTCGCTGGGGTGACGCACACGGCGCCAGGCCATGTCGGTGATGTGCAGCAGGCCGTCGATGCCGCCCAGGTCCACGAAGGCACCGTATTCGGTGATGTTCTTGACCACGCCATTGACGATGGCGCCTTCGGACAGGGTTTCCAGCAGCTTGGCGCGTTCTTCGCCCATCGAAGCCTCGACGACGGCGCGGCGCGACAACACGACGTTGTTGCGCTTGCGGTCGAGCTTGATGACCTTGAACTCCATGGTCTTGCCCTCGTACGGGCTCATGTCCTTGACCGGACGCGTGTCCAGCAGGCTGCCCGGCAGGAAGGCGCGGATGCCGTTGACCAGGACGGTGAGGCCGCCCTTGACCTTGCCGCTGACGGTGCCGGTGACGAATTCGCCGCTTTCCAGGCTGTTTTCCAGGCTCATCCACGAAGCCAGGCGCTTGGCCTTGTCGCGGCTGAGGATGGTGTCGCCGTAGCCGTTCTCGATGGCGTCGATGGCGACCGACACGAAGTCGCCGACTTGAACTTCCAGTTCGCCCTGGTCGTTCTTGAATTCTTCGATGGGCACGAAGCTTTCGCTCTTCAGCCCGGCGTTCACGACCACGTGGTTGAAGTCGATGCGCACGACTTCGGCGGAGATGACCTCGCCGATGCGCATGTCGTTGTTCTCGAGCGATTGCTCGAACAGCGCGGCGAACGAATCGGGCGCCTGGCTGTTACCGGTGGACGTGACGGTGGTGGTGACGGACATTGATTTCCTTCGGGCCCGGGGGGAAGTGAAAGGCAGAGCCGGGCAATGCTTGCAACGGGGGTTGCGGTTAGGTGAAACACACCCTGCGCGCCGGGGGCCTGACGGCCACTGGAGGGAGCGCGCGGGGACCTGGGGCCCGCAGGCACCGGTCTCAGCCGGGGTTTGAACCCCCGGCCGTGGCCTGTGCAAACGGGCTGCGCTCTTGCCACCAGGCCAGCACCTGCTGCACCGATTCGTCGATGCTCAGGTGCGAGTTGTCGAGCAACAGCGCATCTTCGGCTGGCCTCAGAGGTGACGCGCTGCGGGTCTTGTCCCGTTCGTCGCGTGCTTCCAGGTCAACACGAAGGTCGGCGATATTAGCCGGGATTCCCTTTGAAATCAATTGCTTATGGCGCCGCTCGGCCCGCTCGAAGGCGCTGGCCGTGAGGAAGACCTTCAGCGCAGCCTGCGGGAACAGCGCGGTGCCCATGTCTCGCCCGTCGGCCACCAGGCCCGGCACGCAGCGGAAGGCCAGCTGCAGGCCGTGCAGGGCCTGGCGCACGGCTGGCAGCGCCGACACCTTTGATGCCAGCAGCCCGGTGCTTTCCAGCCGCAGTTCGTGCGTCACTTCGCGCCCGCGCAGCCAGGTGCGGCCGCTGTCTTCGCCCTGGCCGAAGCGCAGGTCCAAGCTGGCGGCGATGGCGGCCACGGCGGCTTCATCGTCGGGCGATACGCCTTCGGCTACCGCCGCCAGGCCGGCGGCGCGGTACAGCGCACCAGAGTCCAGCAGGTGCCAGCCCAGGGCCTGGGCCACTTCGGCGGCCAGGGTGCCCTTGCCCGATGCCGTGGGGCCGTCGATGGTGATGACGGGGATGTCCTCTGCGCTGGCATGCGCCAGGCCCATGAAGGCCTCGAAGTAGTCGGGAAAGGTCTTGGCCACGCACTGCGGGTCCAGGATGCGCACGGGCAGCTGCGGCGCTGGCGAGACAGAGGCCAGCGGATTGAAGGCCGCCAGCGACAGGCACATCGCCATGCGGTGGTCGTCGTAGGTGCGCAGCGCGGCGGTGCGCCAGCGCACGGGCGGCGTGACCTGGATGAAGTCGTCGCCTGTGTCCACCGCGGCGCCCAGCGCCTGCAGTTCGGCGGCCATGGCGGCGATGCGGTCGGTTTCCTTCACGCGCCAGCTGGCGATGCCGGTCAGCCGCGTCGGGCTGTCGGCATACAGGGCCATCGCAGCCAGCGTCATGGCGGCGTCGGGGATGTGCTGGCAGTCCAGCGTGATGCCGGCCAGCGGCCAGCGCCCGCGCTGCACTTCCAGCCAGCGAGGGCCGCCGCGCACGTCGGCACCCATGGCGCGGGCCGCGTCGACGAAACGGATGTCGCCCTGGATCGAGTCCAGCCCTACGCCTTCGATGCGCACGGGCGCGCCGCCATGCGCCGCGATGGCGCCCATGGCGATGAAGTACGAGGCCGAAGACGCATCGCCTTCGACGTCGATGCGGCCAGGACTGCGGTAGGGGCTGGCGCCGTTCGAGCAGGGCAGGGTGAATCGCTGCCAGCCTTCGCGCTGCACGGCAATGCCGAAGCGGGTCAGCATGTTCAGCGTGATTTCCACGTAGGGCTTGCTGATGAGTTCGCCCTGGACTTCAATGACGACATCGCTGTCGGCCGTGGCCAGCGGCAGTGCCAGCAGCAACGCCGTCAGGAACTGGCTGGACACGTCGCCGCGCACCTGGATCGGCTGGGCGGTGTTCAGCCGGCCGCCAGCCTGGCCCGTCAGGCGCAGCGGCGGGTAGCCCGGGGTGCCCAGCTCGGCGATGTCGCAGCCCAGCGGGCGCAGCGCGTCGACGAGGTCACCGATCGGCCTTTCGTGCATGCGCGCCACGCCCGACAGGTCGAAGCGCCCACCCTGGGTGGTGGCCAGCACAGCCAGTGTGGCCGCCAGCGGGCGCATGGCGGTACCGGCATTGCCCAGGAAGAGCGAAGCCGTGGACACCCGTAGCCGCCCGCCCAGGCCGGTGATGTGGGTGACGGGCTCGCGCCCGGGGTCTTCTTCGCGGCGCACACCGCAGCCCAGCGCACCGAGCGCGGCCAGCATGACCTGGGTGTCGTCCGAATCCAGCAGCCCGTACACCGCTGTGCTGCCCTCGGCCAGGCCGGCCAGCAGCAGCACGCGGTTGGAAATGCTCTTGGACCCGGGCAGATGCACGGTGCCGTCGGCCGCCTGCAGCGGCGGCAGGTCCAGGGCGGGGATGCGGAACATCAGCGGGGGCTGGGGCCGGCGCCCGGCCGCAGGCTGCCCATCTGCCAGGTGGCACGGCCTTCTGAGGGGCCGCGGATCAGGTCTTCCAGCGCTTCGGCATTGCCCGAGCGCATCACCAGTTCCAGCGCGTCCAGCGCATGCCTGAACAGCTGCGACTGCTTCAGCACTTCTTCGCGGTTGGCCACCAGGATGTCGCGCCAGACCTCGGGGTTGCTGGCCGCGATGCGCGTGAAGTCGCGGAAACCCGGCCCGGCCAGGGACAGGAAGTCGCGCCCGGCCGGTTGGTTCATCACCGCGCTGAAATAGGCAAAGGCCAGCAGGTGCGGCAGGTGGCTGACGGCAGCAAAGGCGGCGTCGTGGTTCTCCGGCGTCATCTTCAGCACTTGCGCGCCCATGGCCGACCAGACGTCGGTGGCCTTCTGCACCAGTTCGGCGTCGGTCTGCGGCAGCGGGGTAAGGATGACCTGGCGGCCGCGGTAGAGGTCGGCGTCGGCGTTCTGGATGCCGGCACTTTCCTTGCCGGCAATCGGGTGCGCGGGCACGAAGCCCGGAATGCGTTCGCGCAGGGTGCGGCGGGCCGCGTCCACCACGTCGCGCTTGGTGCTGCCCACGTCCATCAGCAAGGCGCCAGGTTCCAGCCCGTGCCGGATGGCCTTCAGCGTGGTTTCGGTGGCCGACACCGGCACGGCAAGCAGCACGATGTCTGAGCCCGCCACGGCCAGCAGGGCCGATTCGGCTGCGGTGTCGATCACGCCCAGCTTGCGCGCGCGCTCGGTCGTGGAAGGCGACTTGCTGTAGCCCAGCACGCGCTTGACCAGCCCGGCCTGCTTCAAGGCCAGCGCAAAGGACCCGCCCATCATCCCGCAGCCGATCAAGCCCAGTTGCTGGAACATCAATGTGCGCCCGGCCGCGGCGTGAAGGCTGCCAGGCAGCGGAATGAGACGGTGCGCCAGCCCATGGTCAATGCACGTCCACCGGGTAGGTGCCCAGCACCTTGAAGAAGGCGCAGGCCTGGCGCAGTTCCGCCAGGGCCTGGGCAACGTGGGGCTCGTCGGGGTGGCCCTGCAGGTCGATGTAGAAGTAGTACTCCCACTGCCCAGACCGCGCGGGGCGCGATTCGAAGCGGCTCATCGACACGCCGTGTGTCTTCAGCGGCACCAGCATGTCGTGCACCGCGCCCGGCTGGTTCGGCACCGACACCACCAGGCTGGTGCAGTCGTGGCCCGACGCCTTCGGCGGCTTTTGCTGGTCGGGCCGTGTGACGATGGCAAAGCGGGTGCGGTTGTGCGGTTCGTCCTGGATCGCCGGGGCTACGGTGTGCAGGCCGTATTCGCTGCCTGCGCGTTCGCTGGCGATGGCCGCTAGCTGCGGGTCCAGTGCCGCCAGGCGCGCGCCTTCGGCGTTGCTGGCCACTGGGCGGCGTTCGGCATGCGGCAGGTGGGTCGACAGCCAGCCGTGGCACTGTGCCAGCGCCTGCGGATGCGCCAGCACGGCGCTGATGCCTTCGTTGCTACTGGTCTTGCGCAGCAGGTTGTGGCGCACGAACAGGCTGGTTTCACCAATGATGAACAGCGGCGTGTGCAGGAACAGGTCCAGCGAGCGTGCCACTACACCTTCGCTGCTGTTTTCCACCGGCACTACGCCGTAGTCGGCGGCGCCGGCGCTGGTGGTGCGAAAGACCTCGTCGATGCTGGTGCAGGGCACACGCAGCAGCGAAGACCCGAAGTAGCCCAGGGCGGCCAGTTCGCTGAAGGTGCCAGCCGGCCCCAGGAAAGCCACTCGCGTGGGCGTTTCCAGCGCGCGGCAGGCGGACATGATTTCGCGCCAGATCGGTGCCACGCTGTCGGTGTGCAGCGGACCGGGGTTGCCGGCCTTCAGCCCGTCGATGACCTGAGCTTCGCGTTCAGGCCGAAACACCGGCGAGCCGTCCTTCTTCTTCACTTCGCCCACTTGCAGCGCCAGCGCAGCGCGCCGGTTCAGCAAGGCCAGCAGTTCGCGGTCGACAGCGTCGATGCTTTGCCGCAGCGTGGGCAGGTCGGGCGGCCCTGTTTCGGGGCCGTCGCCAGCGTGAGGCGCCTGGCTCACTTCTTCGGAGCGGGCGCTGCTGCCGGCCCGGGCGCGGAAGCTGCAGGGGGCGGGGTGATGCCCAGGCGCTTGGCCACAGCCGCATCCATGGCGCGGGCCTTGGGTTCCAGGGCCGGGCGCGCTTCAGCCATCAGCTTGGGCATGAAGGCGCGCTGGCCTTCGCCGGAAACCTGCTGGAACTTGCGGAAGGCCGGCGCTTCCAGTGCGGCGATCAGCTGCCGCAGCTCGGCTTCGTCCATGCGTTCGTCCAGCACCACGCCGATGGTCGAAGGCGCCAGCTTGACCGCCAGGTCGCGCATCAGGGGTACGGCCTCGTCGACGTACTTGCGCACGTCGGCTTCTATTTCGCGCGCGACGATCTCGCGCCGTTCGGCCGGCACGCGCTGCTGCAGGATGGGCCCTGCCTGCTGCATCATCTGCTGCGCAGGCTGTTCGGCCATGCCCCGGCCCATGGCTTCAACGGCCGGACGCTGCAGTTCCAGCACGCGGGCGATCAGTTCCTTCTTCGCAGCCGACGTGCCCGCGTTCTGGGCCACGGCGGCGGGCAGGTGCAGGGCCACGAGCGCCAGGGCGGTGATGGCGGGCAGGTGGCGCAGGGGTGCAAACATCAAGGTGTCTCCTGGCCGCCGTCGGCAGCCTTGTCGTCGGTAGGGGGGATGGGGTCGATGGCAGGGTCGCTGCTGCTGTCGTCGGCCTGCGCATCGTTTTCGACGATGCGCTGCAGGCCCGACAGCTTGGTGCCGTTGTCCAGAGCGATCAAGGTCACGCCCTGGGTGGCGCGGCCGAGCTCACGGATTTCTGCGACGCGGGTGCGCACCAGCACACCCTTGTCGGTGATGAGCATGATCTCGTCGTTCGCCCGTACCAGGGTGGCGGCCACCACGCGGCCGTTGCGTTCACTCTGCTGGATCGCGATCATGCCCTTGGTGCCGCGCCCGTGGCGGGTGTATTCGACGATGCTGGTGCGCTTGCCGTAGCCGTTTTCAGTGGCGGTCAGCACGCTCTGCGTTTCGTCTTCGGCCACCAACATCGCAATCACATGCTGGCCAGGCTCCATCGCCATGCCGCGCACGCCGCGGGCGTTGCGGCCCATCGGGCGCACGTCGTCTTCGTCGAAGCGCACGGCCTTGCCGCCATCGCTGAACAACATCACGTCGTGTCGGCCGTCGGTGAGCGCAGCGCCGATCAGGTAGTCGCCGTCATCCAGGTCGACGGCGATGATGCCGGCCTTGCGCGGATTGCTGAATTCGTCCAACGCCGTCTTCTTCACCGTGCCCAGCGCCGTGGCCATGAAGATGAAGTGCGTGGCCGGGAAGCTGCGGGTTTCGCCCGTGAGCGGCAGCACGACGGTGATCTTCTCGCCCGGCTGCAACGGGAACATGTTGACGATGGGCTTGCCGCGGCTTGCGCGGACGCCCTGTGGCACTTCCCACACCTTGAGCCAGTACATGCGGCCCCGGTTGGAGAAGCACAGGATCCAGTCGTGGGTGTTGGCGATAAAGAGCTGGTCGATCCAGTCGTCTTCTTTGGTCGATGTGGCCTGCTTGCCGCGCCCGCCGCGCTTTTGCGCACCGTACTCGGACAGCGGCTGGCTCTTGATGTAGCCCGAATGCGAGAGCGTGACCACCACGTCGGTGGGCGTGATCAGATCTTCGGTGGCCAGGTCTTGGGCGTTGTGTTCCACCAGACTGCGACGCGCGCCCAGCTTGCCCTGACCGAACTCCTGCTTCAGAGATGTCAGTTCTTCGCTGATGATCACCGATACGCGCTCCGGCTTGGCCAGGATGTCCAGCAGGTCTTCGATCTCGGACATCACCTCTTTGTATTCGGCGACGATCTTGTCTTGCTCCAG
>JAIXRN010000082.1 GCA_027485165.1 Rubrivivax sp. | reverse complement strand
CGAGCTGCGGCACGCCCTGCGGCCCGGACTGGTACGCCAGGGTGTGGTCGCGCGCAGCGGGCGCCGACTCCGAGACGCCCCACGGCACACCCTGACGCTGCGCGTAGCTGATCTGTTCGGTGAGTGCCGCGATGCCGGCTTCGCGCAGCACGCTGCCCTGGGGTTCGTCGAGCATGAGCGTGGGCATCAGGTACTCGAACATCGAGCCCGACCACGACCGCAGACCGGCCCGGGTGCCGCTGGCGAAGAACAACCTTCCGAGGGCCGACCAGTGCCGCACCGGCACGTCGCCCTTGGCGATGGCGAGCAGGCTGGTGAGTCGAGATTCCGACGCCAGCAGGTCGTAGAAGCTGGCGTCGAGCTGCTGCTCGGCGACGCGGTAGCCGATGTGGAAGAGGTGCCGCTTCGGGTGGTACAGGAAACTGAAGTCGGCCTCCCAGGCAATGCGCTCGCAGGCCTCGGCGAGGCCAAGCAACCGATCGCCGTTCGGTTCACCGCCGGTTGAAGCGGACGTCGGGGTGCTCGCGAATTCCCTGCACGCCTGCGCCACCGCGATCAGGTGACCGCTCAGGTTGCCGCTGTCGACGGTCGACACATACATCGGCAGCAGCGCATCGCCTGTCTCGGTGGCGATCCAGTTCAGAAAGTGCCCGCGGTGCCGCGGCAGCGTGGCCAGTGTGGCCAGCGTGTCCTCGATCCGATCGCACAGGTCGACCGTCGAAATCCAGCCGAACGAACGTGCGCACGCGGCGCTCAGCAGGTACATGCCGATGTTGGTCGGCGAGGTGCGGTGCGCCACCAGGTCGAACGGATCGGTCTGCAGGTTGTCGGGGGGCAGGTGGCGGTCTGCCGGGCCGACGCAGCGTTCGAAGAGTCTCCAGCTGTCTCGCGCCACGCGTTCGAGCTGCGCGCGATCGTCGGCAGACAGGGCGTCAGCGCCGGCGGCAGCCACCTGGGGCCGGCTCACCCACCAGGTCCACCAGGGCGCGCTCACCCACATCAGGCACAGCGCTGCCGCGAGCCCCGGCGATGGCGTGTCCAAGGCCCACAGCACGGCAGCGATCAGCAGCGCGAACAGCGACTCGTGCCGATGCCGCGCCCACAACAGCGGCCAGTGCAGAGTCGATTGCGACTCGGCGGCAGCGGCGGTCGTCCACTGCAGCAGGTGTCTGCGGCTGACCGCCAGGCGCCACAGCGTGCGCACGATGGCGTCGGTCGAGGCGATGGCGTGGGCCGGCAACTGCACCAGCATCCAGGCGGCCCCGCCGAGCGCACGCGCGATGTCGATCACGGCCTGCCGGTAGAAATGACGCAGCGCCACATCGTCGCGGCTCGGCGTGCAGGCCGCCAGTGCGCCCATCAGCGGCCCCGCGGCGACCGCAGCGATCACCACCGCCAGCGCCGACCACGGCGACACGACGCCGCTCGCGAGCGACAGCAGCAGCAGCCCGAGCGAGGCCGGTGCGACCAGCGATCGGCGCAGGTTGTCGATCAGCTTCCAGCGGTTGATGGCCCCGAGCGCAGGGCGCACGCCGTCGCCTGCGATGCCGCCCAGGGCTCGCCCACCGCCGTGGGCACGACCTCGCCAGCGCGGCCACAGCCAGCCGACGAGTTGCCAGTCGCCACGTGTCCAGCGGTGCACGCGCGAGGCGGCCACATCGGCATGGAAGGGCGCGTCCTCGATGAGGGTCACGTCGGTCACCATCGCGCAGCGGGCGATGGCGCCTTCGAGCAGGTCGTGGCTCAGCACCTGCTCGACGGGCAGGCGTCCGCCCAGCACCGCGTGCACCGCGGCCACGTTCAGCAAGCCCTTGCCGGTGAAGGAGGCTTCGCTGAACACATCCTGATAGACCTCCGACGTGGCGGCGCTGTAGGGGTCGATGCCGGGCTGGCCCGCAAACAGGCGGTGGAACGGTGTCGACGTGGCGGCTTCAGGCAGTGGCGTGACCAGCCGCGGCTGCAGGATCGCGTGGCCGCGCTCCACGCGCCTGCCGTCGGCGGCGAGTTGCGGTGTGTTGTGCGGGTGGGCCGCGATGGCGACGAGTTCGCGCAATCGGCCGGGTGGCAACTGAGTGTCGCTGTCGAGCGTGAGCACGTAGCGTGTGCCGCTCGCGATCTGCGACATCGTTCCGCGTGCGATGAAGGGCCCCGGGGTGTCGGTGGCGATGCAGGCAATCAGCGCTTCGAGCTTGCCGCGCTTGCGCTCGCGTCCGATCCAGCGCTGCTCGGTGTCGCTGAACTCGCGCTCACGGTGCAGCACGATGAACCGCGGCGCTGCGGTCGAGGTGTCGGTGCTGCAGCGCGCGTTCAGGTCGCGAAGCCGTTCGATCGCGTCGTCGAGCAGCGCGCCATCGCCGGGCAACTGCGCCGTGTCGGCATCGGCCCAGTCCGTCAGCAGCGCGAACTGCGCATGGCTTTCCGGGTTCGCGAGGTGGTGCAGGTGCAGTCGGTGCACCAGCGCGGTGGTGGATCGCACGTCGGTCAGCATCGACGGGATCACCACCAGCACCCGATGCTCGGGCGGAATGCCGCTGGGCCAGGCGAGTCGGGCCAGGTGATGCGGCCGCACCGATTCGCTGATCAGCCGGTGCACCAGGGCGACGGCCGCCTCCGACGTCGGGAACAGCATCAGCAGCGCGGCCAGACCGCCGAGAAGCGCCACACCCGAGCTAACCGCTGCCGTGCCGCCCGAAGCGAACAGGGTCCACAGGGGCTGGCCGACCACCGTCCCGACCCAGGCGAGCGTCAACCCCAGCACCGCAGCCAGGTAGGCGGGCAGGGCCAGGTGCCTGAGCAGGAAGGGCGCGACGCGTGCCACCTCGGCGTGCATTCCGAGGCTCGCCAGCAGCTGGGCTCGGCCGTCGCCCTGCAGCCAGTGGCTGGCTTCGGTGTTCGCCGCAGTGCCCCGCACCGCCGCGTCGGCGTGCATCAGCCCGATCAACGCGTTGGCCACCTCGACTTCGCTGCGTCCGCTGCGCCGCGACAGCGCTTCGATGCGGTGCAGGCTGTGGTCCCGGGTGGTGTGGTCCTCGGCGGCGAACACTGCTGAGCGCAGCATCACCTGCATCAGCGTGCTGGTCTGCGCCACGATGTCCGACCAGTCGGCGTCGCCAATCGCGCGCAAGGACGACACTGCATTGCTCACGCTCAGGTTGTCGGCGGTCTGGTCGGCACGCTGCTGGATCAGCGCCGCCGCGGGTTCCGGCAAGGCGTTGCGCAGCCAACGCCGGGCGCTGTCGGCGCTGCCTGGAGCCAGGGCGGCGGCACGCCGGTCGCTGCGATGGGCGGGGGCCATGCCCGCGGAGCCTTCGACAGGCGCTCGCGATGCCTGCGCACCGGGCTGTGGTTCATCGACCTGTCTGGTCAGCGGGCGTCCGTCCTGCAGCCGCTGCGCCATCTGGGTCAGG
>JAIXRN010000005.1 GCA_027485165.1 Rubrivivax sp. | reverse complement strand
TCCGCGACCTCATCGAGAAGATCCACGCGCTCGGGGTGCTGCTCTTCATCGTCGGACCGCAATCGGTTTCCTACGACGCGCTCGCCGCGGCGAACCGATCGACGTACGAAGTGGTCCCCGACGGAGGCGGGCTCGCGTCGGTCGAGCTCGGCAAGGTGCTGAACTCGATCGGCCGGTCGGTTTCCGCATCGCGTGCGTCGACGGGTCAGCGAACCGCGCGACGCGCGCTCTTCGGCCAGGACCGATGGCAGGAGTCGCAGCTCACCGGCCACTCGGGAGCCTGACATGCCGAAGCTCATCCCACCGGGCCGGACCGTCGGCGAATACACGGTCGTGCAGGAACTGAGCCGTGGCTGCAAGGCCGTTTGCTACAAGGCGCGGCGCAGGGACGGTCGCATGGCGTTCCTGAAGATGTACGCATCGCCCACGCTCGCCCTGCCCTGGTACCGCGCTTACATCGCCTACGAGGAGGAGAAGCGCCGCAGGATCGTCGCCAGCGACGCCCAGCGATACTGCCTCGCGCCGATCGAGATCTTCGAGGCAGAGAACGGGATCCGGACGCTTTTCCAAGCGTTCGAGTACGTGGATGGTGGTGAGGACCTTCGTTCCATCATCCGCAAGCTCGCGTGTCGCCCGACCGCCGATTCCTGGGTGCTCCGCCTCACGTTCGCGCGGGTCTTCCTTGCGGCCCTCGACTCCGTGCACGCCGTGGGGATCGTGCACGGGGACCTCAAGCCGGAGAACGTTCACATGCTCCCAGACCGCGCGATCGAGTGCGGAATGAAGCCGAGGCTCATCGACATGGACGCGTCGATCCTCGTCGATCGCCGGGCACCGTGGCACGGTCACGAGGGCTACGTCGGGACGCCCAACTACTACAGCCCCGAACACGGCTCGATGCCCGTGCAGGCTTCGGACGTCTTCACGGCGTCGCTGATCGCGCACGAGTTGCTCTGCGTAGAACGACCCTTCCCCGACTACGGTGCCTCGGACGAGCTGATTTCGATCCTGCGACGGCGGTCTGCGCCGGTCCCGATGCTGCTTTCGAGCATCGGCAGTCCCATGGCCGACCAGGACCTACGTTCGGCCCTCCGTGCGGCGCTCTCGGCGGTGCCCAGCGACCGCCCGACGGCTCGTGAGCTCCGCGCAGCGCTGCTCGGTCGGCGGATCGAGGCTCACCCAGCAACCGTCACGGAGGCGGCGTCCACGCCCGGGTTCCGGCCAGCCAGCACTCATCCGCAGCCGCGACGGGCGCTCGTGCTCCGATCACCGACCGGGTCACAGCTGCGCTTCAACATCCCGACCGCCGTCGGACGGCGCACGCTTCAGCGGCTGAACTCGCTTTCGTCGATGCTCCCGGAAGAGGTACTCGACCTCGGCCTGACGGCAGACAATCGATGGGTGCTCCGAATTCCGCGCGTCGCCGCGGCCTACGTCGAACTGAACGGACGGTCGATCTCGGGGGAGGCACCGCTGCGAAGCGGCGACACCCTTGCGATCCGGCCGTCAGAAACGAGCCGCGCGGCCCCGCTGTGCGTCGAGGTCGATCTGCAATGAAGGCGCACCAATCGTCTTGCCAACGCTGCGGCACAGTCGTCGGTCCGGACGAGCCCTCCTGCCCGGACTGTGGAGCGATCCGCCTGGGTGTGCTTGAGCTGAAGCCCGTCTCGGGGCCGGGCCACGCCGCCACGGTGCGGATTCGAACGCCCGTCGGGCGCGGACTGCTCGGTCGGTGGTCGGGTGCTGCGACCGCCGACGGCCTCGGTGACCCCCAATTCGTGCTCGACCCGGACCCGGCGACCGGCTGGACCCTCCGTGCGTCATCGGCACGTGCCCGGACGGCGGTCAACGGGGTCGAGATTCCGGCGGGATCGTCGGTCGTGCTCCGGAGCGGGGACATCATCAGCGTGACCGCACTTGGCTCTGCCCTCACCGCCAACATCAACCGAAGGCATTCACCGTGAACTGCGACCTCGACGCGGGAAAGACCGTTTGCATCGGCCAACCCGCCGAGCTCGACGCTGCTCTCGTCGCTGACGCAGAATCTCGACTGCAGCAGGCGCGCAACCGCGGTGGTACTCCGGACTGGCGACAAGCCCCAGTCGATGCGCGCCTTGCGTCGATCGCGGGCAACGGGCGCATTCTCGTTCAGGAAGCCGGCACGTGGATTCCGAATGCGTGGATCGTCGGCGATCTCCATGGCGACGCGGTTGCGGCGGCGGCAATCACCGCTTGGCTCGCACGAAATGCAGGGCCGCATGATCTCGTCGCCTTCCTCGGCGACCTCATCGATGACCTTCCGGAAAGCCATGCGGTGCTTTCCATCGTCGACCGTTTCCGCTCGGAACGAGTCGGATGCACGGTGGTACTGAGGGGAAACCACGATACAGCGATCGGCGTCGGGAGTGACGGCTTCGTCCGATCATCGGTATCCCCTTCCACGCTTGCTCAGGAGATCAACGAGCTGAACGCCGAAGAGTGCCGAGACGAACGGTCCGCGTGCATCGAGACGGTGCGACGGTTTGCCTCATTCATCGATGCAGCACCGGCGGCGCTCATCCTGCGGGACGGAACCGTCCTCGCACACGGCGGCGTGCCGCACGTGGACCTGCACGCATCGATTCGCTGCAGAGAATCCCTTTCCGATGCAGCCGAGCTCGGCGACTTCGAGTGGTCGCGGCTCATTCCGCGCGTCCGGCGCAGGATTCCGATTCCGCTCACGGAGACTCGTTCGAGGGAACTCGGCGCGCTCGATTTCCTCGAGTTCCTGGAGGTTGCCTCGGCGGCCGTCGGCTTCCGGCTGGAGCGAATGGTGCGAGGGCACTGCCATCACCCTGCGCGGCGCGAACTGCTCGATGGCCCGTGGCAACGGCGCGTACTGACGATCAACTCGATGGCATGGGTGCTACCGCGTGAGCTCGAGCCGGACGGACCAGCCATTCCCGTGATAGCCCACTGGCAGCCGGATGGGCCATGCCGCGCAGTTCCGATCGCGATTGACGATTCCTGGAACCGTGCGATGCGGATCATCCCTGGGAGTTTCCTCCGATGAAGGATCGAAACCGAGCCGCGCACTCGAGTTGCTGCAGTCGCTGCGGGAACTCGCGCGGCGATCATCCAGCCGATCGGTGCGAGGACTGCGGCTTCGACAACGCTGGATCTGATGTCATGGTCGATAGATCAATGCCATCCCGGACGCACCGCCTGCACGCGGCGATTGCGGTCACATGCGGCACGTCGAGCGCTGCGGCAATCGTCGTCGGGGTCGTCGGCTCGGACCATCCGATCAGCGCATTGCACGTGGCTTCCACCATCGCAGCGGTCGGCTTCGGGATTGCGTCCGGATACTTCGTCGCGATCCGAGGAGAGCGAGCTCGCCGGCGGTCTGCGATGTCGGAGGCGATGGAACGTGCCGAGGAATCGAAGCGCGTCCGGCATTCGATCGAAATGCTTGCGATGAATGCGGCGACCGGGAGCCATGCCATGGCCGACGCCGCTCGCGAGCTCCGAAGCGCGGTTGAGGCGCTCACGGACGGTGCGATGCGGCTCGGGACGCCGGGGCACGAGCGAAACCCTCCTGCGACGAAGCCTGCTGCGACGAAGCCGCCCACGAAGCGAGCTCCCGCGCGAGCACCGCGCCGGCGCCCCGCCGCGTGAGTCGCCGCGGGATTCGCCGCGGAACGAACACCGCAGTCAAGTCAGAACGGCAGACCGTCGTCGGCTTCACTGACGCGGATGATCGGCCGCAGTCCGACGGGCACCATTGCGGACGACGGGACGCCCGCCCCGGTCGGAGGCGGCATCTCCCGGCACGAGGTCGCAGTGCAGCGTTCCTCCGGATCACGCCCGCTACCACCCCTCAGGATCAGCGGCGCGCCGATGCCCTTTGGGCCGATGCAAGGCTCCCACACCAGCCCGATCATGTCGTGGAGTCCAAACTCGTTCGGCCGGAGGAGTCCGGTGCCTCCCCAACCCCCCTTCGGTTGAGACCGCGCAATCTTCTCTTTGCTCCATGCGTCCCCGTTCCGATCACCCGTGCTACCGGCCCGGCAAGCAAACTCCCATTCGTCTTGGGTCGGCAACTGCATCTTGAGCGCACCGAGGATCCCCCTGATATCCGCCGCATCGAGGTTGCAGACCACTGAATCTCGTTGCGCAGCTGCATGTGCCGGCAGCTCCCGACCGAACGTGCGGTACCACTGAGCCATCGTGAACGGAACCACCGCCAAGTAGAACGGATTCAGGATCTCCCCCATGCGTCCACGAGGTCCCGCGCCTGGCTGCCATTCACCGTTGACCGGCCCGAAGTAGCCGCGCGCCGGCGGCACCAATACGAACTCGATACCGCTCGGTCCGTGGCGGAGCCGCCACGGGAGCCCCGTGGCGCGGATCTGAAGCCGCCACGCCGCGTTGGTCACGATCGCGGGATCCGGCTCCGCCGCCACCACCTCAAGGTCCGTCCGGCAGGAGAGCGGCGACTCCCACTCAGCGAACACGCCGGCGGGCTGCAGTGGTCCGTACGCCTGCTCAAGCCACGCAAGGATCCCGTCAACGGTCGAATCGATCTCGGTCTCCTGGCCATCAATCTGAACAAATGCTTCAGCGATGCCGACGCCCATCATGCACCGGAGTACTTGCTCGGAGTATCCGCCGAGAGAACCGTCGTTCTCCTCGTCCTCGTCCTCGTCCTCGTCCTCGTGATCCTCCTCATCGTCGCTATCCGATTCAGCCGGCTCGACAAGGGAGAGTCCCGAATCAGTTTCCTCCCACTCGCCCACATCGTCGCAGTCGATGGTGTCGATGTTCCAATCCTTGTCTTCGAATTCCATGACCCAATCGCTGGAACGCAGGAAATGCAGCAAAGCATCAATCGAACCGGGGAGATTGAAGATGAGATCGGCAACTGCCGGACCTTCGCGAACGCCGGAATCATCGTCGACGCGGACGTCGATGTCGCACGAAACGCGGAGCGTCGCCGGAGTCTGTCGATTCGTTTCGATCGTCATCGGGATGTCGCCTCTCTATCTCAAAGCGCGGCAATCGGAACTCGGTCGCTGCCCACGTTCGCCCGGATCGGCCGGCTTAGATTCCGTACTCGCTGAGCCACTCCACGAAGTCGGCGGATTCGTCCGTCCGGATCGGCGACCCATCAGCATCGTCTTCCGCGCGAAAGTCGGCGCGAACGGTCCGCTCGAATTCGCCGTCGGCGGCACAGAGAGCGTCGAATGTGCCGATCCAACGCACTTGCTGCACACCCTTCAGCTCCGCCTGCAGAGCCGACAGAAAGGTACGGCCGAGTCGATCAGTACCCGCATGCCTTTCGAGCACGCCGCGAACTCCTTCGGCGATCTCCTCGTCGTCATCCTCGCCAAGGACAAACGGAAGGTCCTCGGCTACCGCACGAAGAAGATCCGCCTCGGACGGGTACCAATGGAACATCGAGGGCCCG
>JAIXRN010000094.1 GCA_027485165.1 Rubrivivax sp. | reverse complement strand
GGTTCAGGCACCTTCACACTGACCACGCAGGCCAGGCCTTCGCGCATGTCGTCGCCGGCCACTTCGACCTTGGCCTTCTTGGCCAGTTCGTTGTCTTCGATGTACTTGTTGATGACGCGCGTCATCGCCGCGCGCAGGCCGGTCAGGTGCGTGCCGCCGTCACGCTGCGGGATGTTGTTGGTGAAGCAGAGAACGCTTTCGCTGTAGCCGTCGTTCCACTGCATGGCCACTTCCACGCCGATGTTGGTGCCCTGGTCGCTGAGCTTGTCGCCCGCGGCATGGAAGATGTTGGGGTGCAACACCTTCTTGCCGGTGTTGATGAACTGCACGAAGCCGCGCACGCCGCCGGCGAAGGCGAAGTTGTCTTCCTTGCCGTTGCGTTCGTCGACCAGGCGGATCTTCACGCCGTTGTTCAGGAAGCTCAACTCGCGCAGGCGCTTGGCCAGCACGTCGTAATGGAAGTCGATGTTGGTGAAGATCGTCTCGTCGGGCAGGAAGTGCACTTCGGTGCCGCGCTTTTCCGTTTCGCCGGTGACCTTCATCGGGCTGACTTCGAACCCGTCGCGCACTTCGATCAGCCGGTCCTGCGTGAAGCCCTGCTTGAAATCGATGGCGTGCACCTTGCCGTCGCGCCGCACCGTCAAGCGTAGCCATTTGCTCAGCGCGTTCACGCAACTCACACCAACGCCGTGCAGGCCACCCGACACCTTGTAGCTGTTCTGGTTGAATTTGCCACCGGCGTGCAGCTCGGTCAACGCGATCTCGGCCGCGCTGCGCTTGGGTTCGTGCTTGTCGTCCATCTTCACGCCCGTGGGGATGCCGCGGCCGTTGTCGACAACGCTGATGCTGTTGTCGCTGTGAATGGTGACGACGATGTCGTCGCAGTGGCCCGCCAGGGCTTCGTCGATGCTGTTGTCCACCACCTCGAACACCAGGTGGTGCAGGCCGGTGCCGTCAGACGTGTCGCCGATGTACATGCCAGGCCGTTTGCGCACCGCTTCCAGCCCTTCCAGGATGGTGATGCTGCCTTCGCCATAGGCCGCGCTGGCTTCGTTGCCCGTGCTGGCGGCCTTGCCTTCGGCTTCGGGCACAGCGCGTTGGGTGACCCCGTTCGGGTCGGCGGGTTTCTGCGGGTCGGTCATGGCGGATGTCTTTCTTGTTGTGCGCGAACGGGCGGTCAGATCCGCATGGGCATGACGACGTACTTGAAGCCAGACTGATCGGGAATGCTGAACAAGGTGCTGGCGGTGCTGTCTTCCAGTTCCAGCTTCACCATGTCCTGGTTCATGTTGGCCAGCACGTCGATGAGGTAGGTGACGTTGAAGCCGATCTCGATGGCGTCACCACCGTAGTCCACTTCCAGTTCTTCCTTGGCTTCTTCCTGCTCGGCGTTGCTGCTGGCGATCTTCAGCACGCCAGGTTCCAGGTTCACGCGCACACCCTTGAATTTCTCGCTCGTCAGGATGGCGGCACGCTGCAGGGCCTGCAGCAGGGGCAGGCGGCCCAGCACCACGTTGTTCTTGCGGTTCTTCGGAATGACGCGGTTGTAGTCCGGGAACTTGCCTTCAACGAGCTTGGTGACGAATTCCATCCCGCTGAAAGCGAACTTCGCCTGGTTGTTGGCGAACCGCATGTCGATGGCGGTTTCTTCGTCCTTCAGCAGGCGCTGCAGTTCCAGCACGGTCTTGCGCGGCAGGATGACTTCCTGCTTGCTGGGCACGTCCGCGTCCAGCGGATGCTGCGCCAGTGCCAGGCGGCTGCCGTCCGTGGCCACCAGGGTCAGCGTCTTGCCTTCGGCGATGAACAGGATGCCGTTCAGGTAGTAGCGGATGTCGTGCACCGCCATCGCAAAGTGCACCTGGTTGATGAGCAGGCGCAGCGTTTTCTGCGGAATGCTGAAGGTGGGGCCGAAGTCCACGCTTTCGTTCACCAGCGGGAAGTCGTCGCTGGGCAGGCTTTGCAGCGTGAAGCGGCTCTTGCCGCCTTGCAGCGTGAGCTTGTTTTGCGCGGCGCTCAGCGTGACCACCTGGTCGGCCGGCAGGGCCCGCAGGATGTCGATGAGCTTGCGCGCACCGACGGTGGTGTTGAAGTTGCTGGCGTCACCACCCAGTTCGGCCTGGGTGCGCACCTGGATTTCCAGGTCGCTGGTGGTGAATTCCACGGTGCCGCCGGTCTTGCGCAGCAGCACGTTGGCCAGGATGGGCAGGGTATGACGGCGTTCCACGATGCCGGCTACCGACTGCAAGGCTTCCAGCACCTGGGCCTGCGCCGCTTTGAGAACAATCATGTCTTCCTCTTCTTAAGAAGGTGGTAGCCGTAGTAGAGCGCCACGTTTTCTGGGGACAAGTCTATTTTCGCTTGTTCCATCAAGGGTTTAGGAAACCGACAAGTCTGTGGGCCCGGGGCTGTTGCCGCTGCACGCAGAAATGAACAACTGGGTGCCAGCGGTTGGGTCGGTGGATAAGCCGGGTGTTGTGCCGTTCTTTTCCACAGGCTTTCGGCGCAGGTACCGGGGCAGCGCTCAGCCCTTCAGGGTCTGTTCCAGCACATGCAGCTGCTGGTTCAGTTCGGTGTTCGTCCGGCGTTCCTCTCCGATCTTGCGCACCGCGTGCAGCACCGTGGTGTGGTCGCGCCCACCGAACAGTTCGCCTATCTCGGGCAGGCTCTTCTTGGTCATGTCCTTGGCCAGGTACATGGCAATCTGGCGTGGCCTGGCGATGCTGGCCGGGCGCTTCTTGCTGTACATGTCGGCAACCTTGATCTTGTAGAAGTCGGCCACCGTCTTCTGGATGTTTTCCACGCTGATCTGCCGTTTCTGAATGCTGAGCAGGTCCTTCAGCGCTTCGCGCGCCAGCGTGATGTTGATGTCCTTGTGGCTGAATCGGCTGTAGGCCAGCACCTTGCGCAGGGCGCCTTCCAGTTCGCGTACGTTGGCCCGCACGTTCTTGGCCACGAAGAAGGCTACGTCTTCGGGCATCTCGGCACCCTCGGCCAGCGCCTTGCGGATCAGGATGGCCACACGCATTTCCAGCTCGGGCGGTTCGATGGCCACGGTCAGGCCCGCATCAAAGCGGCTGGTCAGGCGTTCATCGATGTCCACCAGCCCCTTGGGGTAGGTGTCGCTGGTCATGATGATGTGTGCCTTCTTGGCCAGCAGGGCTTCGAAGGCGTTGAAGAACTCTTCCTGGGTGCGGTCCTTGCCGGCAAAGAACTGCACATCGTCGATGAGCAGCAGGTCCAGGTTGTGGTACTTCGCCTTCAGTTCGTCGAAGGTCTTGCGCTGGTAGTTCTTCACCACGTCGCTGATGAACTGCTCGGCGTGCAGGTACAGGACGCGCGCCTGGGGGTTGTCCTTCAACAGGGCGTTGCCCACCGCATGCACCAGATGTGTCTTGCCCAGGCCGACGCCGCCATACACAAACAGCGGGTTGTACATGACGCCCGGGGCACCGGCCACGTGCAGGGCTGCCGTGCGTGCCATCTGGTTGGCGCGACCGGCCACGAGCGTGTCGAAGGTCAGCGCGGTGTTCAGACGGTGCGTGGTGGCGGCGGGCGCCAGGTGACGCGTCAGGCCTGGCGTGGTGGCAGACGGTGCCATCGAAGCCGTGGCATAGCCCCCTGCTGCTGTACCGGCGGTGGGGGCACCTCCGCCCTGCAGGTACTGGGGCAGGTGCAAGGCTGCTGCGCTAGGCCCCTGGCCGTTACCGGCGTACCCACCCGTACCAGAACCCGCGGGGCCACCCGGTGAACCAGGCCCACCAGCAGGCAGCCGTGTCACGGCAGGCCCCAGGCTGGCCAACGTGGCGCTTTCCAGCCGGGGGGCCAGGCTCAGCTCCAGCTGCATCGGTCGGCCGGCCAGTTCGCTCAGCACGGCTTCGATGCGGCTGGCGTACTGCGCGCGAATCCAGTCCAGCTTGAAGCGATTGGGCACGCGCACGCAGACCTTGCCGGGCGCCAGGGCCGCCGGTGCGGCCAGTGGGGGCGATGACACGACCGTACCCGTGCCCGTGCCCGCCAGCCCTGCAAACTTCGCTGAGCTATCGGCAGTTGCCGGGCCCGAAAGCCCGAAAGGTGCCGCTGTGTCTGCCTGCGGGCTGGGCTCGGCAGCCATGGCTTCGGCTGTGAGCGGGCGAATCCAGGTGTTGAACTGGTGTTCAGGCAATTCGGCAGCGAGACGTTCGCAGCCGCGCTGCCACAAGTCGTGGCTCATTGTGGACATCTTCTTGGAGGAGCCGCCGGAAACTGCAACCCTCGCAGTCGGCGGACCGCAGTTATCCACAGTTTCGGCCGGGCCGTCAAGGCCTGATTGGCAAGCTGCGGCGGCAGGCTTTGTGGCGCGTCCGTTTGACCGGCCAGGTTTTTCTTGCTGTAATCACGGGTTTCCCGGAAAACGCCGACCTTGCTGCTGTTGTTGTTGGTAGCAAGGGGGCTGGACAAAGAAGCCAGCGCTGCGCTGCCGCTGGTCTCTGCTGGATACGCTGGTGGATCCCATTAGCGGATAAGGCTTCCAGGCTTAAAGGCTTCGCGCACGCAACAGCAGGTTTCGTCATCAGAGCAGGCCGGTTGACTCGTAGCGTGATCGGCAACGCAGGCGCCTAAGGTTGACGATCAAGCTTGGCACCAGAAGCCCGTGTTGTCAGCCAATCCAGCATGTTGAATGGCCACGCGACTCCCGGCTGTGCCCGAAGCCACCACCGACACAGTTTCATTTTTCCCCGTGACCGACGAGCGTTGCCCGTCCAAGTCGCACCCACCGTCCTAGGAAAAACGCCATGAAGCGCACCTACCAACCTTCGAAAATCCGCCGCGCCCGCACGCATGGCTTCCTTGTTCGCATGAAGACCCGCGGTGGTCGCGCCGTGATCAACGCGCGCCGTGCCAAGGGCCGCAAGCGCCTGGCGGTCTGAACGGCGCCGCCGGCGCTGCTGGCGGTGCATGGCCATGCCGGGTGGGCAGCCTTGATTGAACGCCTGCAACAGTCGGTTGACTTCCAGCGCGTGCTGGCCGCACCGACGCGGTCGCGCAGTGCTCACTTCGCTTTGCATCATCTGCCGCAGCCGCCCTTGCCGGCGCACAAGCCGCCTGGACGGGCTACCGTCCCAAGTTTGACCACAGACTTATCCACAGGATCGTCACGCTTACAGCCCGAGCCTGTGGATGACTTGACGGCCTGGGGCGGAAAAGGCCTCTGGTGGGGGTGCGTTGTGCCCAAGCGCCATGCCCGGCGCGCGGTGACCCGCAATCTGTTGAAGCGCCAGATCCGGGCGCTGATGGGGCAGCACGCTGCCAGCTTGCCCCCCGGGCAATGGCTGGTGCGCCTGCGCTCACCTTTTGCTGTGAGCCAGTTCCCATCTGCGCGGTCTGACGCCCTGGCCACCGCGGCACGGGCGGAAATCGGCCTGTTGCTGGCGCACGCCAGTCAACCGGGCCGGGTACACGCTCAGCCACCGGTCTGCCCCGACGGCACATCTCGCAAAGCGGTGACGTGACGCCTGCGCATGAAGACGAGCCGGGCGATGATCTGGCCACTCCCTGGCGTCGCACGGTGCGGGCCGCGGCAGGGCACCTGAGCCATTGGCAACGCTTGCCGCAGGGCCTGTTGATCGCGATCGTCCGCACGTACCGACTGCTCTTGAAACCCTGGCTGGGCAACGCCTGCCGCTTCGAACCCAGCTGTTCTGCCTACACCCTGCAAGCCCTTCAGGCCCACGGTGCCGTGCGCGGCAGCGCACTCGGCGCCTGGCGGATCATGCGCTGCCATCCCTGGTGTGCAGGGGGGGTGGACCCGGTTCCTCCCCACTTCGGCCTGAACGGCGCCCTGCCAGGGTCAGCTGAAGGTGCGCAAGCGCAGACCGTCGGCCAGCCCGAACAGGGCTTGCACCCGCCAGCCAGCCTGTTCACGGGCCTGGTCGACCCCACTGAGCCTGTTGTGCGCCGCCAGGCACCGACAATGCCTGAACAGAATCGACCGGTGGCCGCTTCGCAGCCCCGGCAGCCACCGACACCTCCAGCTTCCCCCCGGACCCTTCCATGACCGATATGCGCCGCACCCTGCTGTGGGTGGTTTTCACGATGTCGCTCGTCCTGTTGTGGGACGCCTGGCAGAAGCACACCGGCCAACCGTCCCTTTTCGGCGGCGCTGCCCGCCCAGTGGCCAGCGCCGGTGCCGGCACGGCACCGGGCACTTCCGTGGCGTCGCCTGGCGCGCCAGGGGCTCTACCCGCGCCGGCCGCAGCGGTGCCTGGCGCGGCCGCAGCGCCGGGCGTGCCCGGCGTGCCGGCTGCACCCGCAGGCGTGGCCGGCACCGAGCAGGTGATCGTGACCACCGACGCTGTCAAAGCCACCTTCGACAGCCTGGGCGGCACCCTGGTGCGCCTGGAACTGCTGGGCTACCGCGACCACAACCGCAACGGCGGCAACGTTGTGCTGATGGACCAGTCGGCGAAGCGCTTGTACGTGGCGCAGACCGGCCTCGTCACATCGCAAGCGGGTGTGCAGCTGCCCAACCACCAGACCACCATGACCGTGGTGCCGGGTGAACGCAACCTGGCAGCCGGCGCTGACGAGATCTCGATCCGCTTTGAATCGCCCGTGGTGGACGGCCGCAAGCTGGCCAAGACCTACACCCTGCGACGCGGGCAATTCACCATCGGCGTGAAGCACGAATTCATCAATGGCGGCAGCGCGCCGGTGTCGCCGCAGCTTTACCTGCAGCTGGCGCGCGACGGCACGCCGCCCGAAGGTGAAAGCGCTTTCTACTTCACCTTCACCGGCCCGGCCGTCTACACCGACGCCAGCAAGTTCAAGAAGGTCGATTTCAAGGACATCGCCAAGGGCAGCGTCAACATCGACAAGACCGCCGACAACGGCTGGGTGGGCATGGTGCAGCACTACTTCGCCAGCGCCTGGTTGCTACAGGGCAAGGTGCAACGCGAATTCCGCACCGCCTACATTCCCGCTGCCGGTGGCCGCCCCGACCATTACACCGTGGCCATGGTGCTGCCGCTGGGTGAAGTGGTGCCGGGCGCTACCCAGGTGCACGAGGCGACGCTGTTTGCGGGCCCGCAGGAAGAAAACAAGCTGGCGGCGCTGGCCCCGGGCCTGGAACTGGTGAAGGACTACGGCTGGCTGACCGTGCTGTCCAAGCCCCTGTTCTGGCTGTTGACGCAGCTGCACAGCGTGCTGGGCAACTGGGGCTGGGCCATCGTCGCCCTGGTGGTGGTGTTGAAGGCCGCCTTCTACTGGCTGAACGCCAGCGCCTACCGCAGCATGGCCAAGATGAAGGGCATCACGCCCAAGATCACCGAGATGCGCGAGCGGCTGAAGGACAAGCCGCAGCAGATGCAGCAGGAGATGATGAAAATCTACCGCGAAGAAAAGGTCAACCCGTTGGGCGGCTGCTTGCCCATCGTCGTGCAGATGCCTTTCTTCATCGCGCTGTACTGGGTGCTGCTGTCCAGCGTGGAGATGCGCAACGCGCCCTGGATCGGCTGGATCACCGACCTGTCGGACAAGGACCCCTGGTTCATCCTGCCCATCCTGATGACGCTGTCTTCGCTGCTGCAGGTGTGGCTGAACCCGACCCCGCCCGACCCGATGCAGGCCAAGCTGATGTGGATCATGCCGCTGGCCTTCGGCTTCATGTTCTTCTTCTTCCCGGCCGGCCTGGTGCTGTACTGGCTGACGAACAACCTGCTGTCGATCGCGCAGCAGTGGTTCATCAACAAGCAGCTGGGCGTGCTGGGCAAGTAGCGGCTGGCGGCGGCCCGGGATGATCGGCCGGCGCGACCCCATCGTGGCCATTGCCAGCGCCCCCGGGCGCGGTGCGGTGGGCATCGTGCGGGCCTCGGGCGCCGACCTGGGGCCGCTGGTCCGGGCCGTGTGCGGGCGCACGCTGGTGCCCCGCGTGGCCACCCTGCTGCCTTTCATCGGCAGCGAAGGGCAGATGCTGGATCGCGGGCTTGCCATCCACTTTCCGGCGCCGCATTCCTACACTGGTGAAGACGTGCTGGAACTGCAGGCCCATGGCGGGCCGGTGCTGCTGCAGCTGCTGCTGGCGCGCTGCCTGCAGGCCCAGCCCGGGCTGCGGCTGGCCGAGCCCGGTGAATTCACCGAGCGCGCCTTCCTGAACGACAAGCTCGACCTGGCCCAGGCCGAAGCCGTGGCCGACCTGATCGACGCCAGCACCGAAGCCGCCGCGCGGTCGGCCGCGCGTTCGCTGTCGGGCGCGTTCTCGCAGCACATCGACGCGCTGGCCGAGCGCGTGGTGCGCCTGCGCATGCTGGTGGAAGCGACGCTGGACTTTCCGGAAGAGGAAATCGACTTCCTGGAAAAAGCCTGCGCCCGCGAACAGCTGGACAGCATCGAAGCCAGCGTGCGCGAAGCCCTGACCCGCACGCGCCAGGGCGCGCTGCTGCGCGAGGGCCTGCGCGTGGTGCTGGCCGGGCAGCCCAATGTGGGCAAGAGTTCGCTGCTGAACGCGCTGGCCGGCGCCGAGCTGGCCATCGTCACGCCCATTGCCGGCACCACGCGCGACCGCGTGACCGAAACCTTGCAGATCGAAGGCGTGCCCCTTCACATCGTCGACACCGCCGGGTTGCGTGACGACCTGGCGGCCGCCGACGAGGTGGAACGCATCGGTATCCAGCGCAGCTGGCAGTCGATCGACGCTGCGGACGCGGTGGTGTTCCTGCACGACCTGTCGCGGCGTGGTGAAGCGGCCTATGAAGCCGCCGACGCTGCCATCGCCGCCCGCCTGCCCGCTGGCGTGGCTGTGCTGCAGGTCTACAACAAGGCCGACATCGCGCCTGGCGCCCACGCTGGCGAAGTGGCTGGCGCCGGCGCCAGCGCCCTGCCTGCGGGCACCCTGACGCTGTCGGCCCGCACCGGCGCCGGCCTGGAAGCCCTGCGCCAAACCCTGCTGCAGCAGGCCGGCTGGCAGGCCGCACCAGAAGGCCTGTTCACCGCCCGTGCGCGCCATGTGCAGGCGCTGCAGCGCACGCTGGCGCATGTGCAGGCCGCGCAAGCCCATGCCCAACAGCGCGACGCCGCGCTGGACCTGCTAGCCGAGGAATTGCGCCTGGCGCACCGTGCCCTGGGCGAGATCACCGGGGCGTTTTCGAATGAAGACCTGCTGGGGGAAATCTTCAGCCGGTTCTGCATCGGCAAGTGATCAGGCCGGCCACGGGCGTTGAACAGGAAGGTGTTGCAATGATCCAGATCCTCTCGGTCAACCGCGCCCAGGCGCGCGAACTGCACATCAACGGTCGCCGCGTGCGCAGCGCCATCGGCAAGCAGCCAGTGGCTGGCGCGGTGGCTGTGGGCCGCATGGGCCTGGAAGGCGACGAACAGGCCGACCTGTCGGTGCATGGTGGCTTGAGCAAGGCCGTCTACGCCTACCCCAGCGAACACTTCGCCTTCTGGCGCACAGTGCGCGCGCAGGCCCAGGCGGCGCTGTGGGACGAGGACATCCCGCCCGGCCTGATGGGCGAAAACCTGACCCTGGCCGGCATCACCGAGGACCGGCTGTGGGTGGGCGACCAGTTGTTCATTGGCGGCACGGCCGACGCCCCGGGCTGCGTGCTGGCCGTGAGCGAGCCGCGGTTTCCCTGCTTCAAGTTCAATGCCGTGATGGGCTTCAAGCACGCCGCGAAGATGATGGTGCAGTCGGGCTATTGCGGCGCCTACCTGGGCGTGATCCTGCCCGGCGTGGTGGCGGCCGGGGACGCCGTGCAGCTGCAGCCCGGCCCGCGCGAAGTTAACCTGCGCGACCTTTTCAAGGCCAGGGCCAGCGCTTGAGGGCCGCGCCTGCCGTGGCACCATCGCCCCATGCTTGCTTATCGCCACGCCTTTCACGCCGGCAACCATGCCGACGTGCTGAAGCACACCGCGCTCGTCGCTGTGCTGCGCTACATGAACCTGAAGGAAAAAGGCTGGCGGCTGGTCGACACCCACGCCGGCGCTGGCGGCTATTCGCTGCAGGGCGACTACGCCGCCAAGCGCGCTGAGTTTGAGCAGGGCATCGGCGCGCTGTGGTCGCGCAACGACCTGCCCGCGCCGGTGGCCGACCTGATGGGCTTGGTGCGGCAGTTCAATGGCGTGAAGCCACAGACCGCTGAACCGACGATGGCGGCGCTGAAGCAGTATCCCGGCTCGCCGGCCATCACGCACATGTTGATGCGCCCCCAAGACCAGCTGCGCCTGCACGAACTGCACCCCACCGACCATAAGATCCTGGCCAGCTACCTGGGCGAACAGCCGGGCGTTGAAGTGGCGATGACGGACGGCTTCAACGCGCTGAAGGGCCACCTGCCGCCCACCACGCGGCGCGGCGTGGTGCTGATCGACCCCAGCTACGAGATCAAGACCGACTACGCCCGCACGCTGGCAGCACTGCGCGAAGCGCTGGAACGCTTTGCCGACGGCGTGGTGATGGTCTGGCTGCCGCAGCTGCAGCTGCTGGAAGCGGCGCAGTTGCCGCAGCGGCTGAAGGCCAGCGCCGAGAAGCTGGGCAAGAAGGGCTGGCTGCATGCGCGGCTGACGGTGGCGCAGGCCGACGAACGGGGCTTCGGCCTGCTGGGCAGCAGCATCTTCATCGCCAACCCGCCGCACACCCTGGTGGCCGATCTGCGGCCTGCGGTGGCCTGGCTGGCGCAGACCCTGGCCCAATACCCCGGCGCCAATGGCATGGTGGAGGCAGCTTGATGTTCGGTTTTCGACGGGCGGCGGTGGTGCGCGTGGCGCCGTTCGCGGTGTTCATGGCTTTCCTGGCGCTGCGCGGTGCTGCACCCAGCGACGGGTCCTGGGGTTTCGACGTGCGCTGGCTCTACGCCGGCCAGGTGCTGGCCACGGCCGCGCTGCTGGCGCTGTGGTGGCGCGAATACGGCGAACTGGCACGCCAGAACTTGCCGAACCTGCGCGAAACCGCGCTCGCCGTGGCCGTAGGCGTGGCGGTGTTTGTGCTCTGGGTGAACCTGGACGCGCCCTGGATGACGTTGTCGCCGCCCGGCAGCGCAGAGGCCTATGTGCCGCTGAACACCATCGGTGATCTGCACTGGCCGCTCATCATCACCCGCTGGGTGGGCGCGGCGCTGCTGGTGCCGGTGATGGAAGAGCTGTTCTGGCGCAGCTTCCTGATGCGCTGGCTGCAGGCCCCGGCCTTCGAAGGCGTGCAGCCCCTGCAGGTGGGCCTGAAGGCGGTGCTGCTCAGCACCTTCGTCTTCGTGCTGGCGCACACGCTGTGGCTGGCAGCCATCGTGGCCGGGCTGGCCTATGCCTGGGTCTACATCCGCACCGGCAAGCTGTGGGGGGCGGTGATCGCGCATGCCGTCACCAACGGTGTGCTGGGCATCTGGGTGGTGATGACGGGCAATTGGCAGTTCTGGTGATCGCCGTTCTGGTGATGCGCCCCGGCCGTCAGCCGCTGCCCGCCGGCGCTTCCAGCCGGTAGCCCAACCCGCGCGCGGTGTGGATGAGCGGCGGCGCGCCGTCCACGTTGATCTTGGCGCGCAGGCGGCGGATGTAGACGTCGACGATGTTGGTCAGCGGGTCGACGCTGGCGCCCCACACATTGGCCAGGATGCGTTCACGGCTGAACAGCCGGCCGGGCGCAGACATCAGCAGTTCCAGCAGCGCCAGTTCCTTGGCCGTCAGGGCCAGGGGCTGCGTGCCGCGGCGGGCGGCCATGCGTTCACGGTCTAGCACCAGGTCGCCCACCACCAGGCGCGGGCTGCGGGCCTGTGGCGCGCGGCCGCGGCGGGCCAGGGCTTCCAGGCGCGCCAGCAGTTCTTCGAATTCGAAGGGCTTGCACAGGTAGTCGTCGGCGCCCAGGCGCAGGCCGGCGACGCGGTCCTCCAGCGCGGCCTGGGCGGTGAGCATCAGGATGGGCAGCGGCACGCGCGCCGCGCGCAGGGTCTGGCAGATCTCCAGCCCGTCCAGGCCGGGCAGCATCACGTCCAGCACGATGAGCGTGGGCTCGTCACCTTCGGCCGCGGCGCGCGCGGCGTCCTGCGCCAGGGCCAGGCCGCTGGGGCCGTCGGCCGCGTGCTGCACGCGGTGGCCTTCGGCGCGCAGGCCGCGCAGCAGAAAGCCGGCGATGCGCGCGTCGTCTTCGACGATGAGGATGTTCATGCCGCTGCTGCGATGTCGCCCAGGTCGTCGAAGTCGTCCCGGTGGTCGATGTCGTCCAGCACCGCCCCGGCCGGCGCTGCCGGCAGCATCAGGCGGGCCAGCGTGCCCTGGCCCGGCGGGCTGGCCAGCTGCAGACGGCCGCCGTGGGCCTGGGCCAGCGCACGGGCGATGGGCAGGCCCAGGCCACTGCCGTCGGGCCGGTGGCGGCGCGCGGCGCTGCCGCGGAAGTGGCGGTCGAAGACCTGCGGCAGTTCATGCGGCGGGATGCCGATGCCCTGGTCCTGCACGTTCACGCACCAGCCGCTGCCCTCGGGCCGCAGCTGCACCCTGACGCTGCCGCCGGGCCGGCTGTAGCGGATGGCGTTGTCCAGCAGTGCCAGCAGCAGCTGGCGCAGGCGTTGGGCGTCGCCCAGCACCAGGCTGCGGCCAAGGGCCGCGTCTTCGGCTTGCAGGGCCACGCCGCGCTCCATCGCCAGCGCCTGGGCCTGGGCCACGGCCTCGGCATAGGGTTGGGCCAGGTCGAGCGGGCGGCGCACCAGGGACAGCGCGTCGATGTCGCTGCGCGCCATGGCCAGCAGGTCGTCGATCACGCCGCCCAGCTGGCGCGAGGTCTCGACGATGCGCGTGAGCGCGGCGCGGTACTCATCGGCCGGGCGGTCGGCGCCGCGCAGGGTGACTTCGGCTTCGCCGCGGATCGCCGTGGTGGGGGTGCGCAGTTCGTGGCTGATGTCGGCAAACAGCTGGCGGCGGCGCGCCTCGGCATGCTGCAGGGCCTGCAGGGCTTCGGTGAGCTCGGCGGTGCGGCTTTCGACCTGGGCTTCCAGGCGCTGGCGGTCGCGCGCTTCGCGCTGGCGGTGCTGTTCCAGTTCGGCAGCCATGGCGTTCATGCTGCGCGCCACGGGGGTGAATTCATCTGCGCCCTGCTCGGGGATGCGATGCTGCAGCTGGCCCTGCTGCAGTGCCAGCGCGCCCTGGCCCAGCTCGTCCAGCGGCCGGCGCAGTGCACGGGTGAAGTACACCGCTGCGGCCAGCGCCGCCAGCGCCAGCGTGGCGGCCGTGCCCATCCACAGCGCGCGCATGCGGCCGAGTGCACGGTCGGCAGCCGCCCGTTCTCGCGCAACGGCGGCGGCTTCGCGTTGGCTGCTGTCGGCGAGCAGCTGGCGCAGGTCGCGGCCCTGCGCGCGGTCGAACACGGCCGACAGCGCCTGCCAGGCCTGGCCGGCATCGGCACCGGGCTGCAGCGGGGCGGCGCCATCGACGGCCTGTTCCAGGTCGCCCAGGCTGTCGGCCAGCACGGCCAGGGCGTCTTGGCGCTGCAGGTGTTCCTGGCGCGAAGCGGCGCTGTCGTCCAGCCGCAGCAGGTCGGCCGACAGGGCCTGCAGCCGCTGCACCTGCAGGCGCATGTCGGCCTGCAGCTGTTCGCGCAGGGCCGGGCTGGCGCCAGCGCCCTGCTGGTGCTGGGCCACCCAGGTGCGCAGGCGCTGCTTGGTGGCCGAAAGCTCGACGAAGCCGCGCTGGATGTCGCTGGCCACGCGGCCGCGCTGCACCTGGGCTTCGGCCACGCCCACCGCGGTGGTGGCCGCCAGCCCCTGCAGCACCACGGCCGTGGCCAGCAGCGACAGGGCCAGCAGAAGGCGACGACGGAACATGCGCGAATTGTGCGGGGCTGCACCGGGGCGGGCAGGGCGTTCATCTTCTGTTCATCTGCTGATCAGCGGCTGCTCATCCGCGGTTCAGGGCCGGTTCAAGGCTTGCGGCTGCAATGCAGGGGCGAACCAACACGTCCACCCAAGAAGGAGCCCCCCATGAAGCCAACCCCCCTGCTGGCCGCCATCGCCGCCGCCTTTGCCTTCACCCTGCCCGCCGCCGCCAAGGGCCTGGTCGTCAACCAGGCCGTGACGGAAACCGAAGTGCTGGCCATGCAGCAGGCCTGGTGCAAGGCGCTGGTGGACATCGCCCAGACCCACCAGCGCAGCGGCCAGCCCGCCGCCAAGGCCCTGGCCGAAAAGGTGCTGGACAGCGCCTACGGCTACCCGATGGGCGCGGTGCTGTTCAAGCCCACGCTGACCACGAACCCGCAGACCTTCCGCACCAGCCGCGAAGGCGCGCTGGCCTACTTCGTGGGCGGCAACCCGGCATTCCCGAAGGACACGGGCTTTGCGCTGAAGGGTTGGCAGAAGTGCGAAGTGGACAACGCCGCCGTCTTCATTGCCGGCGACAGCGCCACGACGATGGGCAAGGTGCGCATCACCGGGCCGGACGGCAAGGTCACTACCGTCGACAAGACCTGGAAGTTCGTGAAGGACGACGCCAGCAAGCTGCGCATCGTGGTGCACCACTCTTCGCTGGAATACGCCGGCAGCTGAAGGGCTGGCGGGGCGGGTTCAAGCCCGCGATGGGGGTGGCCGATAGTCCGGGGAGAATCCCTGCAACTTCCAGGACTTTTCCATGCCCCGAACCCGCCCGTTGGCGCTGGCCCTGCTGCTGGCCGCCTGCCTGCCCAGCTGGGCTGCCCGGCCACTGGCCACGGACGATGCTGGCGTCATCGCCGCTGGCGACTGCGAAGTCGAAGCCAGCCGTGTGCGCCTGCGCAGCGGCGACAGCCGTGAAACCGCCACCGGCGCCGCGCTGGCCTGCGGCTGGGCCTTCGGCGCGCAGACCGGTGTGGCCTACGGCCAGGCCAGCGGCCCGCAAGGCCGAGCGCGCAGCCTGGCGCTGACGGCCAAGGCCGGGCTCTGGCAGGACCCCGGCGAAGACGCGGCTGCGCTGGCGGTGTCGGGCGCCATGGGCTGGGCGCGTGGCGCCGGCCAAGACTGGGAACGCGAAGGCAGCGACCTGCGGCTGATCGGCACGCTGCCGTTGCGCTACGGCTTTGTCCACGTGAACCTGGGCCATGCGCGGCCTGCGGGCGACGGGCCGAAGGCCACCCTCTGGGGCCTGGCGCTGGAACACCGGCCGGCCACCGTGGCCGGGCTGGGCTGGGCGCCACTGGCAGAGGTCTACGGCGACGACCGCGGCGAGCGCTGGATGAACCTGGGCATTCGCACCACCGTACTGGCAGACAGGCTGTTCCTCGACCTGGCCCATGCGCGCCAGCAGGCGCCGGCGAAGGCACGCGTGCGGAACGCCGGCCTGCGCTTCGCGTTCTAGGGGCCGTCTAGACCCCGCGCGCGCGGTCGGCCTTGAACTGCTGGCGGAAGGCGTTGAAGCGGCCTTCATCAAGGGCTTCGCGCACTTCGCGCATCAGGTTCACGTAGTAGTGCAGGTTGTGGATGCTGGCCAGCATCGGCGCCAGCATCTCGCCGCAGCGTTCCAGGTGGTGCAGGTAGGCGCGTGAAAAGCCGCCAGCGCAGGCCTGGCAGGTGCAGCGCATGTCGATCGGGCCTTCGTCGTCCTTGTGGCGGGCGTTGCGGATCTTCAGGTCGCCGAAGCGCGTGAACAGATGGCCGTTTCGCGCATTGCGCGTGGGCATCACGCAGTCGAACATGTCCACGCCGCAGGCCACGCCTTCGACCAGGTCTTCGGGCGTGCCCACGCCCATCAGGTAGCGTGGCTTGTGGGCCGGCAGCCGGTGCGGGGTGTGGGCCATGATGGCCAGCATCTCGTCCTTCGGTTCGCCCACGCTCACGCCGCCGATGGCGTAGCCGGGCAGGTCGAGTTCGACCAAGCGCTGCAGAGACTCTTCGCGCAAGGCCGTGTACATGCCGCCTTGCACGATGCCGAACAGCGCGTTCGGGTTGCCCAGGCGGGCAAATTCATCGCGGCTGCGTGCCGCCCAGCGCAGGCTCAGTTCCATCGAGGCGCGGGCCTGGTCCTCGGTCGTCAGCAGGCCACCGGTCTGGTAGGGCGTGCACTCGTCGAACTGCATCACGATGTCGGAATTCAGCACCGTCTGGATCTGCATGCTGACTTCCGGCGTCAGGAACAGCTTGTCGCCATTCACGGGGCTGGCGAAGTGCACGCCCTGTTCGGTGATCTTGCGGCCCTTGCCGTCGGCGCCGCCCAGGCTCCAGACCTGGAAGCCGCCGCTGTCGGTCAGGATGGGGGCTTGCCACTGCTCGAAGCGGTGCAGGCCGCCGAACTTGCGCAGCACGCCCAGCCCCGGGCGCATCCACAGGTGGAAGGTGTTGCCCAGGATGATCTGCGCGCCCATTTCGCGCAGGCTCTGCGGCATCACGCCCTTCACGGTGCCGTAGGTGCCCACGGGCATGAAGACGGGTGTTTCCACCACGCCGTGGTTCAGCGTGAGCGTGCCGCGGCGGGCATGGCCTTCGGTCTTGTGCAGGTCGAACTTCAGCATGCGGCGATTGTCACGGCCCCGGCGTGCGGGTGGCTTCCGGCAGCAGCAGCAGCAGGCTGCGGTGGCGGTCTTCCACCACCCACAGCCGGCCCAGGCTGTCCAGGTGGATGCCGGTGGGCGCGCCCTGGGGCTGCACGCCAGCGCGGGCCTGCCAGCCCGACAGCAGGTCGCGCGGGGCGCCTTGCGGCTGGCCACGTGCGTTCAGCGCCTGTGCCACCACGCGGTGGCCGCTGGCGCGCGGGCCGTGCCAGGCCACCAGCAGCTGGCCGGCCCAGGGTGCGGGGCTGCTGGCCGGGGCCAGCAGCATCTGCAGGGGCGCGGCGTGCGCCGGCCACAGCGCCAGCGGGGCGCGCGTGGCAGCGCAGTCGGCCCGGCCTTCGTAGCCCCGTGCGGGCTGGCGGCGCGCCACGCAGGCGGGCCAGCCGTGGTCGCTGCCGGGCTGCAGCAGGTTCAGTTCTTCGGCGGGCTGGGCCGCGTCGGGGTAGTCGATGCTGTTTTCGCCCTGCAGCAGGGCGCCGGCCTGCGGCACCCAGGCCAGGGCCAGGCTGTTGCGCAGGCCGCGGGCGTAGGGCGCCCAGTGCTGCAGCGTGTGGCCGGGGCCGCCCAGCTGCGCCACCCAGACGGCAGCGCGCGGCTGCGGGCCGCTGCTTTCCGGGCAGGGCAGCGGCTGGCTGCCGTCGGCCTGGCGGCAGGCGTCGCTGGCCGAGCCGATGTTGACGAACAGCCGGCCGTCAGGGGCGAAGGTGATTTCCTTCAGCGGGTGCGCGCCGTCGGCCGGAAGGCCGTCGACCACGACTTCGGGCACCACGGTGTCGGCCACCGGCGTGCGCCAGATGCGGCCGGCTTCGCCGATGTAGATGCGGCCGTCGGGACCGCGGGCGATGCCGTGCGGGCGGTCCAGCCGGTCGGCCAGCACGCGGAACGCGGGTGGGGCGGTCTGGCCCGGCGTGAAGCTGAAGGCCAGCAGCCGGCCGCGCGCGCGTTCCCAGCCGCCCATGTCGACCAGCCAGTACTGGCCAGGTGCGACTTCCAACACCCGGCGCGGAAAGCGCAGGCCATGGGCCGCAGTGGCCACCAGGGCAGCGCACCAGCCCGCCGGTGTGGCCAGGGCCAGGCGCGGCAGGCCGGCGCATTGGCCTTGGGGTGTGTAGGGCGCGGTGGCGGTGGGGGTGGCGGTGGCAGGGCCGGGTGCTGCCTGTGCCGGGCTGAAGACCGCGGCGATGGCGACCAGCAAGGTGCCTGCCAGCACGTGGCCCGGCGCAGCGGAATGGTGCCGACGCAATGGCTGCCAGCGGGACGTCACGCTGCAGCCGGGCGCTGCAGCAGCATCGCGTCGCCGTAGCTGAAGAAGCGGTAGCGGCTCTCCACCGCGTGGCGGTACAGCGCCATCACCTGTGCATGCCCGGCCAGGGCGCTGACCAGCATCATCAGCGTGCTCTTGGGGAGGTGGAAGTTGGTCACCAGCAGGTCGACGACGCGGAAGTCGAAGCCCGGGGTGATGAAGATGTCGGTGTCGCCGGTGTAAGGGGCCAGCGCCTGCCCAGGGCCGGCTTGGCGCGCGGCCGATTCCAGCGCCCGCAGGGTGGTCGTGCCCACCGCCACCACGCGGCCACCCCCGGCGCGCGTGGCGGCGATCGCGGCCACGGTGCTGGCGCCGACTTCGAACCATTCGCTGTGCATGCGGTGTTCGGCGATGTTGTCCACACGCACGGGCTGGAAGGTGCCGGCGCCCACGTGCAGCGTGACGGCGGCCGTGTTCACGCCGCGTGCGGCCAGGGCGGCCAGCACGGTGTCGTCGAAGTGCAGCGCTGCGGTGGGCGCGGCCACGGCGCCGGGGTGGCGCGCGAACACGGTCTGGTAGCGGGCTTCGTCCTCAGAAGTGTCGTCGTGGGTGATGTAGGGCGGCAGCGGCACATGGCCGTGGCGTGCCAGCAGCACCAGCGGGTCGTCCGGAAAGCGCAGGTGGAAGAGCGCGTCTTCGGGCCCGGCGCGGCCCAGCACGTCGGCATCGAAGGCATCGGCAAAGCGCACCGTGCCGCCCGCGCGCGGCGACTTGCTGGCGCGCAGGTGTGCCCACACTTCATGGCCGGGCAGCACGCGTTCCACCAGCGCTTCTACCGCGCCGCCGGTGGGTTTTTCGCCCAGCAAGCGGGCTTTGATGACGCGGGTGTCGTTGAAAACCAGCAGGTCACCTGGCTGCAGCAGGCCGGGCAGGTTGCGGAACACGCGGTCCACCGGCACGGCGCCCGTACCGTCCAACAGGCGCGAAGCGCTGCGCTCAGGCGCGGGGCGCTGGGCGATCAGCTCAGGGGGCAACGCAAAGTCGAAGTCGGCCAGGGTGTGGGTGGGGGGCATGACGCGCTCCGAGCCTTGGGCCCCAAAATTGTTCCATGCCCGCCGAGTCCCTGCTGCCTGCTGCCACTTCGCAGGTCTTGCCTGCAACCACTGCACCGGCCGCAGCGCGCGCGGCTGCGCCCGCGTTGTCGGCGCCGCAGCGCGCGCTGCGCAAGCTGGGCCTGCTGCGCGACATCGACCTGGCCCTGCACCTGCCGCTGCGCTACGAAGACGAAACCCGCATCGTGCCCATTGCCGGCCTGCGCGACGGCAGCCTGGCCCAGGTGCAGGGCACGGTGCGCGAAGCGCGCGTGGAAACACGCAGCCGGCGCCAGCTGCTGGTGGTGCTGGAAGACGACAGCGGCGCCGCGCTGACGCTGCGGCTGCTGCACTTCTACCCTTCGAACCAGAAGACCCTGGCCGTGGGCGCGACGGTGCGCGCGCGCGGCGAAGTGCGCGTGGGCTTCTTCGGCCGCGAGATGGTGCACCCGGTGTTCAAGGCCGTGGCGCCCGACGCCCCGCTGCCGCAGGCGCTGACACCCGTCTACCCCGCCAGTGCGCAGCTGCCGCAGGCCTACCTGCGCAAGGCCGTGGCCTCGGGCCTGGCGCGCGCGCCGCTGGCCGAAGTGCTGCCGCCCGGCACCGTGCCGGCAGGGCTGCCCAGCCTGCGCGAGGCGCTGCTGGCCCTGCACCAGCCTGCCGCCGGCACGCCGCTGGAAACGCTGGAAGACCACAGCCACCCAGCCTGGCAGCGGCTGAAGTTCGACGAATTGCTGGCGCAGCAGCTGTCGCAGGCGCAGGCCCAGGCTGCGCGGGCGCTGCTGCGCGCGCCGGCCATGCCCGGCCGCGCGGGCGGTCTGCGCGAGCGCCTGCAGGCCATCCTGCCCTTCGCGCTGACGGGCGCGCAGCAGCGCGTGGTGGCCGAGATCGACACCGACCTGGCGCGCCCGCGGCCCATGCACCGGCTGCTGCAGGGCGACGTGGGTTCGGGCAAGACGGTGGTGGCCGCGCTGGCTGCCACCACCGCCATCGACGCCGGCTGGCAGTGCGCGCTGATGGCGCCCACCGAGATCCTGGCCGAACAGCATTTCCGCAAGCTCATCGGCTGGCTGGAACCGCTGGGCGTGGGCATCGCCTGGCTGACGGGCAGCCGCAAGGGTAAGGCTCGCCGGGCGATGGTCGAACGCGTGGCGTCGGGCGAAGCCATGCTGGTGGTGGGCACGCATGCGGTGATCCAGGACGACGTGGTGTTCGCCCGGCTGGGCCTGGCCATCGTCGACGAACAGCACCGCTTCGGCGTGGCGCAGCGGCTGGCGTTGCGCTCGAAGCTCGAACAACACAGTCTGGAGCCCCATCTGTTGATGATGTCGGCCACGCCCATCCCGCGCACGCTGGCGATGAGCTACTACGCGGACCTGGACGTCAGCACCATCGACGAACTGCCGCCCGGCCGCACGCCCATCGTCACCAAGCTGTTTGCCGACAGCCGGCGCGCTGCCGTGGTGGCGCGCATCCGCCAGGAAGTGACGGCACCCGTTCAGCACCCCCAGCCGCGGCGCCAGGTGTACTGGGTGTGCCCGCTGGTGGAAGAAAGCGAACACCTGGACCTGCAGAACGCCACCGCCACCCACGCTGAACTGGCAGCGGCCCTGGGCCCTGGTGTGCAGGTGGGCCTCTTGCACGGCCGCATGAAGCCGGCCGACAAGGCCGCCGTGATGGCGCAGTTCAGCGCCGGGCAGCTGCAGGTGCTGGTGGCCACGACCGTGATCGAAGTGGGCGTGGACGTGCCCAATGCCAGCCTGATGGTGATCGAACACGCTGAACGCTTCGGTCTGGCGCAGCTGCACCAGCTGCGCGGCCGGGTGGGCCGGGGCAGCGCGGCCAGTGCCTGCGTGCTGCTGTACACCACGCCGCTGTCGGCCACCGGCAAGGCGCGGTTGAAGGCGATGGCGGAAACGGCCGATGGCTTCGAGATCGCGCGGCGCGATCTGGACATCCGCGGCCCGGGTGAATTCATGGGCGCGCGCCAAAGCGGCGACGCCCTGCTGCGCTTTGCCGACCTGGCCGAAGACGCGGCCCTGCTGCAGCAGGCGCGCGCGCTGGCGCCACAGCTTTTGCGCAGTCACCCGCAGGCCGCAGCGCAGCACGTGGCGCGCTGGCTGGGCAGCAAGAGCGACTATCTGAAGGCTTGACCCCGGGGGGGGCCTGTGCCGCGCCGCTTCAGGCCAGGCGGCGCGCGGGGGCTTGCCAGCTGCCGCGCAGGCGCAGCAGTTCGCGCAGGGTGTCGTCGGGCAGGGCCGACAGCGCCAGCGGCCGCACGTCCAGGCCGGCCCACAGTTCCATCGACGAGATCATGTAGCCCGTGGTTTCAGGCGCACTGGCTGACAGGCGGCCGAGCCTGCCGGCCGCACCGTGCAGGTCGACGGGCGCGGGCGGCACAGGCAGATCGAGGATGGACATGGTGTTCACGTACGCATTGCAGCGCCTGACGGATGCCAGCGCCCCATACCAAGGCCGAGGTGGGGGCTGCCGGCCACGGCCAAACCCCTTATCCCAGGGGTGGGCCCGGCCCAGCGGGGCGCTGCCAGCGCGGGCGGCCCTGGGCGGGGCAGGCCGGCGCGCCCCGCCACACAATCGCGCATGACCTTGACGGAACTGAAATACATCGTCGCCGTGGCGCGCGAACGCCATTTCGGCCGCGCTGCCGAAGCCTGCTTCGTGAGCCAGCCCACGCTGAGTGTGGCCATCAAGAAGCTCGAAGAAGAGCTGGACGTGAAGCTCTTCGAACGCGGCGCGGCCGAAGTCAGCGTCACGCCGCTGGGCGAACAGATCGTGCGCCAGGCGCAGCAGGTGATCGAGCAGGCGGCGGCCATCAAGGAAATCGCCAAGCGCGGCAAGGACCCGGTCAGCGGCCCGCTGCGCCTGGGCATCATCTACACCATCGGCCCCTACCTGCTGCCCGACCTGGTGCGCCAGGCTATTGCGCGCGTGCCGCAGATGCCGCTGATGCTGCAGGAAAACTTCACCGCCAAGCTGCTGGACATGCTGCGCACCGGCGAACTGGACTGCGCCATCATGGCCGAGCCCTTTCCGGACACCGGGCTGGCCATCGCCCCGCTGTACGACGAACCCTTCCAGGCCGCGGTGCCGGCCACGCACCCCTTCGCGCAGCGCGACAGCATCAGCGCCGAAGAGCTGAAGAACGAGACCATGCTGCTGCTGGGCACGGGGCATTGCTTTCGCGACCACGTGCTCGAGGTCTGCCCCGAATACGCCCGCTTCGCCAGCGACG
The DNA here is from genome assembly GCA_027485165.1 of Rubrivivax sp. Classification (GTDB taxonomy): domain Bacteria; phylum Pseudomonadota; class Gammaproteobacteria; order Burkholderiales; family Burkholderiaceae_C; genus Rubrivivax. The sequence continues at coordinate 46,771 of JAIXRN010000094.1, read as the reverse complement.
CGGAAGGCATCCGCAAGAGCTTTGAAGGCAGCAGCCTGGAGACCATCAAGTACATGGTGGCGTCGGGCATGGGCGTGACGGTGGTGCCGCAGCTCAGCGTGCCTTCGGAGCCGCAGAACGGCCAGACGCATGTGCGCTACATCCCCTTCAGCGACCCCGTGCCCACGCGCCGCGTGGTGCTGGCCTGGCGGCGCACCTTCCCGCGCTATGAAGCGATTGCCGCGCTGCGCAACTGCATCTATGCCTGCCCGCTGCCAGGTGTGAAGCGGCTGACGGACTGACGGACTGATGGGCTGATGGACTGACAGCCTGACGCCGGCGGCAGGTCCGATAGAGTGTGCTCATCCACTGGACACCCCAGACACCGAAAGGAACTTCCCCATGGCAAAAGGCAAGAAGACAGCCGCAGGCCCCGTGCTGGCCGGCAACGGGCTGGCTGTGAACATCGGCATCAGCGACAAGGACCGCGGCGCGATCGCTGGCGGCCTGAGCCGCCTGCTGGCCGACACCTACACCCTGTACCTGACCACGCACAACTTCCACTGGAACGTGACGGGGCCGATGTTCAACACCCTGCACACCATGTTCATGGCCCAGTACACCGAGCTGTGGAATGCCGTGGACCCGGTGGCTGAACGCATCCGCAGCCTGGGCCACCCGGCGCCGGGCAGCTATGCCGCCTATGCCGCGCTGGCCAGCATCCCCGACGCGCCGGCCACGCCGCCCAACGCGATGGAGATGGTGCGCATCCTGAAGGAAGGCCACGAAGCCGTGGCGCGCACCGCGCGCAGCATCTTCCCGCTGGCCGACGGCGCCGGCGACGAGCCCACCGCCGACTTGCTGACGCAGCGCCTGACGGTGCACGAGCAGACGGCCTGGATGCTGCGCAGCCTGCTGCAAGCCTGAGGGCGCGGCCTGCTGGCGCTGCGGCCCGATAATCGGGGCCCGCTCGACACCCGACGGCCCGCCGGACGCCACGTCCTGCGGGCCGTTGCCTTTGGGACCGATCCGCTCGCCCAGCCCGCTCGACCTGTCCGCCCGCCATGTCCACCGACCTTGCCCCCCAGGTGCGCCGCCGGCGCACCTTCGCCATCATCAGCCACCCCGACGCGGGCAAGACCACGCTGACGGAGAAGCTGCTGCTGTTTTCCGGCGCGATCCAGATCGCCGGCAGCGTGAAAGCTCGAAAGGCGACGCGGCACGCGACATCGGACTGGATGGAAATCGAAAAGCAGCGCGGCATCTCGGTGGCGTCCAGCGTGATGCAGATGGAGTACCGCGACTGCGTCATCAACCTGCTCGACACCCCGGGCCACCAGGACTTCAGCGAAGACACCTACCGCGTGCTGACGGCTGTGGACGCGGCGCTGATGGTGATCGACGCGGCCAACGGCGTGGAGCCGCAGACGCGGCGGCTGCTGCAGGTCTGCCGCGCGCGCAACACGCCCATCCTGACCTTCGTGAACAAAATGGACCGCGAGGTGAAGGACCCGCTGGCGCTGATGGAAGAGATCGAGCGCGAACTGGGCATGGAAGTGGTGCCCTTCACCTGGCCCGTGGGCATGGGCAAGGCCTTCCACGGCGTGATGGACCTGCGCGAAGAGCAGATGCGCGTGTTCAGCCCGGGCGAAGACCGCAAGGGTGCCGAAGACGAGATTCTTCTGGGCCTGCACAACCCCGCCTATGCCGAACGCTTTGGCGCCGAATACGCCCAGGCCGAAGGCGAGATCGACCTGCTGACCGACGCTGCGCCGCCCTTCGACAAGGCCGCCTTCCTGGCGGGCCGGCAGACGCCGATGTTCTTCGGCAGTGCAGTCAACAACTTCGGCGTGCGCGAGGTGCTGGACGCACTGGTGGACCTGGCGCCGCCGCCGGGCGACCGCGGCGCCATCCAGCGCAGCGTGAAGCCCGAGGAAGCCAAGTTCAGCGGGGTCGTTTTCAAGATCCAGGCCAACATGGACCCGGCACACCGCGACCGCATCGCATTCCTGCGCGTGGCTTCCGGCCGCTTCGAACGCGGCATGCGGCTCAAGGTGGTGCGCAGCGGCAAGGAACTGCGGCCCAACACCGTGGTGACCTTCATGAGCCAGCGCCGCGAACTGCTGGAAGAAGCCTTTGCTGGCGACATCATCGGCATCCCCAACCACGGCGTGCTGCAGCTGGGCGACACGCTGACCGAAGGCGAGGCGCTGCAGTTCACCGGCCTGCCCTTCTTCGCACCGGAAATGTTCCGCAGCGTGGAAGTGGCCGACCCGCTGCGCACCAAGCAGCTGCGCGCCGGCCTGACGCAGCTGGGCGAGGAAGGCGCGATCCAGGTCTTCCGCCCCGTGGCTGGCAGCGTGCTGCTGCTGGGCGCGGTGGGGCAGCTGCAGTTCGAAGTGGTGGCGCACCGGCTGGAACACGAATACGGCTGCAAGGCGCGCATCATGCCGGCGCGCTACAACGTGGCGCGCTGGGTGACGGCCGAAACGGGCGAAGGCCCGAACGCAGACGAACGCGAGCTCAAGCGCTTCATCGACGGCAACAGCCACCGCGTGGCCATGGACGCGGTTGACGCGCCCTGCGTGCTGCTGGAATACGCCGGCGAGCTGCGCGCGATGCAGGACAACTGGCCGAAGATCCGCTTCCATGCGCTGCGTGAACACGCAGGGCTGGTGTTCCAGAAGCAGCTGGAGGGGTGAAAGGGCGCCCCCGAGCTCGCTAGCGCTGGCTACCCCCCGAGGGGGCCGTCCGCCGGCGGACCGGCAGAGCCGGTTCCGCGGCGGGAAACTGGGTGACGCCCGGGCGCTTGGAGCGCTGCGTACGCGACGGCGACCTCGGCGGCCAGCCGGGCGTTCGACAGCACCAGCGCGATGTTCGCCGCCAGGCTGGCACCGCCGGTCAGTTCGGCCACGCGCGCCAGCAGGAAGGGCGTGGTGGCCGCGCCCGCCACACCCTGCTGCTGTGCTTCGGCCAGGGCGCGGTCGATGTGGGCCTGGATCAGCGGGTGCGGGATTTCGTGCTCCGGCGCGATCGGCTGCGCCACCACCAGGCCCTGGCCGGGCAGCACGGCGTCTTGCGCCTGCAGCACGCGGGCCACGGCTTCGGGTGTGTCCAGCTGCCAGGGCAGCGGCAGGCCCAGGCCGCTGCTGCGCGAATAGAAGGCGGGCAGTTCGCTGGTGCCGTAGCCCACGATGGGCACGCCCTGGGTTTCCAGCAGTTCCAGCGTCAGCCGCAGGTCCAGGATGGCCTTGGCGCCGGCGCACACCACGGCCACGGGCGTGCGGGCCAGTTCCAGCAGGTCGGCGCTGATGTCGAAGCTGTGCTCGGCGCCGCGGTGCACCCCGCCGATGCCGCCGGTGGCAAACAGCCGGATGCCGGCCAGCGCGGCAATGATCATCGTGGCGGCCACGGTGGTCGCGCCGCTGCTGCCAGCGGCCACTACGAAAGGCAGGTCGCGCCGGCTGAGCTTGCGCATCGCCGTGCCGGCGCGGCCCAGTTGTTCGATCTGTGGCTGGGCCAGGCCAGCGCACAGGCGGCCGCCCAGCACGGCGATGGTGGCCGGCACGGCGCCCGCGGCGCGCACCGCCGCTTCCACCTGCAAGGCGGTTTCGACATTGCGCGGCCAGGGCATGCCGTGGCTGATGATGGTCGATTCCAGCGCCACGACGGGCAGCCCGGCGGCCAGGGCAGAAGCGACTTCGGGGTGGATGTCGAGCAGGGCATTCATGGGGCGGGATGATGGCACCCGGGCCCGGTGTGCGCCGGGCCTTCGGCGTCAGGCGGATGCGCAGGGCCGGTGCGTCGGGCCTGGGCGGCAGGCGCTTGCGGCTGCCGATAATCCGGGTGGTGAACGCCACCACCCCTACTCCGGCGCCTGGCCACGGGCCTACGCGCCTGGCGCTGTACCTGGACCTGGTCCGCTGGAACCGCCCCGCCGGCTGGCTGCTGCTGCTGTGGCCCACGCTCAGTGCCTTGTGGATGGCGGCCGACGGCTGGCCGGGCTGGCACTTGCTGGTGGTGTTCACGGCCGGCACGGTGCTGATGCGCAGCGCCGGCTGTTGCGTAAACGATGTTGCCGACCGCGACTTCGACCGCCATGTGAAGCGCACGGCGCAAAGGCCGGTGACGCGTGGTGCACTGTCGGTGCGCGAAGCACTGGCCCTGGGCGCGGTGCTGGCCCTGCTGGCTTTCGGCCTGGTGCTGAGCACCAACCCACCCACCATCCTGCTGTCCTTCGCCGCCCTGGCCGTGACCCTGGTCTACCCCTACGCCAAGCGGGTGGTGTCGATGCCACAGGCAGTGTTGGGCGTGGCCTTCAGCTTCGGCATCCCCATGGCCTTTGCTGCGGCACAGGGCGGGCAGGAATGGAACCTGTCGTCGGTGCCGCCGCAGGCGGCCTGGCTGCTGCTGTCCAACCTGTTCTGGGTGCTGGCCTACGACACCGAATACGCCATGGTCGACCGCGACGACGATGTGCGCCTAGGCATGAAGACCAGCGCCATCACCCTGGGCCGGTGGGACGTGGCCGCGGTCATGGGCTTCTACGCCGTCTACCTGCTGTCCTGGGCCCTGCTGGGGCGTTCACTCGGCCTGGGCGGCTGGTTCCTGGCCGGCATCGGCGTGGCTGGGCTGCAGGCCGTCTGGCACTACACGCTGATCCGCGGGCGCACGCGGGAAGGCTGCTTCAAGGCCTTCCGGCTGAACCACTGGCTGGGCTGCGCGGTATTTGCCGGGGTGGTGCTGGACCTGGCCTTGCGCTAGGCGTGTGCGTCATGTGGCGTCGGGACGAACGCCAGCCCCCGAGCGGGGGTGTCGGCGCCTGCAGAACACCGGCGATGGCAGGTTAAATTGCCGCGCGCGGGGGCCTCGCGGGAAGCCTTTCGCGCCAACCGACCACGGAGTATTCAATGGCGTTTCACGACACGCGCCGCGCGGGCGCGGCGAGCATGGCAGCGGTCTGCCTGCTCGGTTCACTGACGGGCTGTTCGACGGCATCGAAGGACATTTCACCGACCTACATCTCGCCGCTCCAGTACCAGGCTTATGACTGCCAGCAGCTGGGCATGGAAGTTCAACGCATTCAAGGCCGGGTCACCGAACTCGGTGGGCGGCTTGACAAGGCAGCCAGTAACGACGCGGCACTCATGGGTGTCGGCCTGGTGCTGTTCTGGCCGGCCTTGTTTGCCCTGGGTGGCACCAAGGGCCAGGAAGCCGAATACGCGCGGCTGCGGGGCGAGTACGACGCCATCCAGCAAGCGGCCATCCAGAAGAAGTGCGGGGGCAGCATGACCTCAGAGACGGCTCCAGCCCCTGCCGTTGCCCCCGCTACCCCCGCTGCCCCCGTTGCCACACCGCCTGCAGCCCCTGCCGCATCGGCTCCCGCCAGCACGACGCCGGCGCCCACCCCCAGGAGCCCGGCATGAACGCGCGCACGCAACTGCTGTTGCCGGTGTGCGCGGCCGCCCTGGTGCTGGCGGGGTGCGCTGCGCCTGCCCGCGTCGAGCAGATGCAGGTGGACACGTCCCTGGCCCTGCGCACGACGCTGGCGACTTCGGCGCTGAAGGGCAACATTGCGGTGAAGGACGTCACCGGTGGCCGCGACACCAACCCGATGTGGGTTTCCAATGTCTCCAGCTCGGACTTCGAACGCGCCTTGGAAGCGTCGTTGCGCGATGCCGGCTTGCTGTCGGGTGGTAAGCCGCTGGGCCAGTACCAGCTGGTGGCGCACCTGCTGAAGCTGGATCAGCCGTTTGCCGGCGCCAGCATGACCGTCACGTCCACGGTGCAATACACGCTGATCGATCGGGCCAGCAACAAGGACGTGTTGTCGCGCACCGTGACAGCCCCGTACACCGCGGCCTGGAATGCGGCCTTCGCGGGCGTTGAGCGCCTGAAGCTGGCCAACGAAGGCTCGATGCGCGAAAACATCCGCCAGCTCATCGACCTGCTGGTGGCCTTCAAGCCGGGCGCAGATGCGCCGCCAGCCGCCGCCGGGGCCACCGCAAAGCCCCAGCCTTGAAGCGGTAGCGGGGCTCGGCGCTGCCGGCCGCCAGGGCCGTGCCCGGGTATCAGGCCCCGCTCAGCCCCGCCCCAGCTCGGCTGCGCGCCGCTGCGCCGCGTGCAGGGCCGCGACGAAAGCGGCCTTCACGCCTGCAGCGTCCAGCGCCGTGATCGCGGCGTGGGTGGTGCCGCCCTTGGACGTGACCTGTTCGCGCAGCGCCGTGGGCGACAGGCTGCTGTGCATGGCCAGCGCTGCGGCGCCTGCAAAGGTGGCCTGGGCCAGCTGGCGCGCCTGGGCCGGGTCCAGGCCCATTTCGGTGCCGGCCTGCAGCATGGCTTCCAGAAAGTAGAAGACGTACGCCGGGCCCGAGCCCGACAGCGCGGTGACGCTATCCAGGTCGTCTTCGTGCGCCACCCACAGCGTTTGGCCCGTAGGGGCGAAGAGGACATCCACGCGGGTGCGCTCTGCCACGCTGACGGCGGCCCGCGCGTACAAGCCCGCGATGCCCTGGCCGATGAGGGCCGGCGTGTTGGGCATGGCGCGCACCACGGCCGGGCTGCCGGTGGCCGCGGCAATCGTCTCACTGCGCACGCCGGCCATGACGCTGACCTGCAACGCCTGGCCGACGTAGGCCGCGCAGGGCGCACAGGCCTGGGCAAAGACCTGCGGCTTGACGGCCCAGACCACCGTGCCGGCGCTGGCCAGGCTGACGTCGGCGCTGGCCAGCGGCGCCACGCCGAACTGTTCGGCCAGCACCTGGCGGCGGTCTGCCCCGGGCTCGACGATCAGCAGCGACGCCGGGTCGCGCCCGGCCTTCAAAAGGCCGCCGATCAGGGCTGCCGCCATCTGGCCGCCGCCAATGAAGGCGACGGTGTCGCTGCTCGTTTGGGTCATGCGGGGCAGTGTAGCCAGCGCCGCTGGCGCCCCCGCCAGCCCCAGGCCCCCACACCGGCCAGCCCCGCCAGCAGGAACATCCACGCCGCTGGTTCAGGCACTGGGTTGGCGACACCTTCAAAGCGCAGGATAGGCGCCGAGAACGGCTGCTGCTGCACCCCGTTCACTTCGCTTTGCGGAATGAAGGTCTCGAAGCTGGGGCCGGTGTACCAGCCGCTCAGGTTGACGGTGCCTGCAGGCTGTGCCGGCACCCAGTTGACGATGTTCACGCCCACTGCGAACGGGCTGCTGCCCGTGAGGTTGCTCATGCCGATGAAGTAGGACGTACCGGCGGTGACGTTGATGGCCGGAAAGGTGGCGCGGCCCGAGCCGTCCAGCTGCCCGCTGAACAGCGTCGTGCCGCCGTTGGCCGGTGTGTCGGTGGCGATCAGCAGCGTCACCTGGCTGGGCGGCAGGATGTTGAACTGGCAGCAGGTCTTGAAGGTCGAGCCCAGGCCGTCCCACGCGAAGGACAGGGGCGCTGTCCATTGCCAGCCGATGGTGGACGGGCCGAAGACGAAGTCGCCCGGCGTGGCGGCGCCGTTGACGTTGGTGATGACGGGGCTGGCGGCGGCCAGCGTGGCGCCCAGGCCGATGGTGGCGGCCCACAGGCAGCGGGCCAGCGGGCGGAACGTGAGCTTTTGCATGGTGAACTCCTGACGCGGGTGGGTTGGCGGAATGGGCGGCGGGTTTGGCTGGTGGTGCCAGCCGGTGGGGTGCCGGATGGACTGCGCCCAGTCTGTGCCGCGGCGCGACTTCAGGCCATGCCCAAGGGGTGACGCAGGGGTGACACGCCGGGCCTGCAGGCCTCCCGGCGGGCAACTGAAAGCCTCAGCGCCGGGGCGCTGCGGATGGGGCGGCCGGTGCGGGCGCAGTCAGCCGCCGCTTGCGTTTCAGCTTGGCCACCAGTTGCGCAAAGCGCGGGTCGGCGTGCAGGCCTGTCAGGCAGGGGTCGGTCAAGGCCCACAGGATGTTGGGGTCGCCGATGTCGGCGCCCGCATTGAGCCTTTCGAAGGCCTGGTCGATGTCGCCCATGCGCAGTGCGACGATGGCCAGCACGTAGGGCGACACCGGCTGGCCGGGAAAGCGCGCGCTCATCGCGGCCAGGGCCGTCTGTGCCCCCGGCGTGTCGCCGCACAGCGCCAGCGCGCCGGCCACATGGGCGTGGCAGGCGGCGTAGTCGGGCAGCCGTTCAGCGGCGCGGCGGTAGTGCGCCAGCACAGCTGCGTTGTCGCCCTGCACGAAGGCCAGCACCGCGCCCAGGCCGACGACGCTGATGCTGTCGGGCGCCACGTCGGCCAGCGCCGCCCACTCAGCCTGCGCTGCGGCAATGCGGCCCTGCCCGATGCGCAGGTTGACCATGTGCACGCGTGCGTTCGGGTACAGCGGGTCCAGTTCCCGGGCGCGCAGCAGGGCACTTTCGGCCGCGGCCTGCTGACCGCGCATGTTCAGGTGGCAGCCCCAGGCGGCCCAGACGAAGGCCGAGCTGGGCGCCAGGTCCAGCGCGCGGCGAAAGCTTCGCCGCGCGGCCGGCCAGTCGCGCTGGAACTGGTTGTGCAGGGCGCCCAGCAGCGTGTGGGCCAGCGGCTGGGTGGGGTCCAGCAGCAGGGCCTGCTGCAGGGCTTCGGCAGCGTGTTCGCTGGCCACGGCCGGGTCGCGGTACCAGCCCGTGGCCAGGTTCAGCCAGGTGCGCGCCAGTCCGACGCAGGCCGCGGCAGAGTCGGGCGCTTCGCGCAGCGCACTGTCGAAGCGGGCCAGCGCGGCTTCCAGGCTGGCTTGCGACAAGGGCTGGCGCAGGTAGTGTTCGCCGCGCTCGACCAGGTCACGCGCACGGCGCGTGGCCTCGGCCCCGGGCGGCAGGCTGCCCACGGCCACCAGCTGCGGCACATAGCTGCCCACCGGCAGCTCGATGCGCAGCGGTGCGGCGCGGCCTTCGTCGGCGTGGTACGCGGCCAGCCGGGCGCGCAGCCGGCGCGCTTCGACGCGCACGATGCTGTCGCGCACGGGGTCGAAGCGGGCCGCCGGGCGGCCGAAGACTTCAACCGCGATCACGCTTTCCTTCAGCGCGGCGGTGTCGCCAGCCAAAAGCCGCGTGACCAGATGGCGCAGCAGCGTGCGGTGGCGTGTGGCGCCGCGAAAGCTGCGGCTGGCGTCCACCCGGGCCAGGGCTTCGCGCACCTCGCCGGCGTCGAGCCCGGGCATTGGGGCCGCATCGCGCTGCATGACGGGATTGTGGCGGCCGCCCGCGATGACGGCGAGCACCTGCTGCCATGCAAACACGGCATGGCTGCAAGCGGCCCAGCACGCCTACAGTCTGGCCCCGGGCCGCAGCAGCCCCGCCGCCCACCAGGCGGCCTGTGGCAGCCGCCCCGCCATTTCGACACCCAAGGAACACACCCTGCCATGAGCGCTTCGCCCCTTTCCTTCGTCCACCCCACGCCCGACAGCCCCTGGGGCACCTACCTGATGCAGGTCGACCGCGTCGTGCCCTACCTGGGGCACCTGGCGCGCTGGGTGGAAACGCTCAAGCGCCCCAAGCGCATCCTGATCGTCGACATTCCCATCGAACTGGACGACGGCAGCGTGACGCACTTCGAGGGCTACCGCGTGCAGCACAACATGAGCCGCGGCCCTGGCAAGGGCGGTGTGCGCTACCACCCCGACGTGACGCTGGAAGAGGTGATGGCGCTGAGCGCCTGGATGAGCGTGAAGAACGCCGCCGTCAACCTGCCCTATGGCGGCGCCAAGGGCGGCATCCGCGTCGACCCCAAGCGGCTGAGCCAAAAGGAACTGGAGCGCATGACGCGGCGCTACACCAGCGAGATCGGCATCATCATCGGCCCGCAGCAGGACATCCCCGCGCCCGACGTGAACACCAACCCGCAGATCATGGCGTGGATGATGGACACGTATTCGATGAACACCGGCACCACGGCCACGGGTGTGGTGACCGGCAAGCCCATCCACCTGGGCGGCAGCCTGGGGCGTGTGAAAGCCACTGGCCGCGGTGTCTTCGTTACCGGGCGTGAAGCCGCGCGGCGCATCAACCTGGACCTGAACGGCGCACGCGTGGCCGTGCAGGGCTTCGGCAACGTGGGCTCGGCCGCGGCCGAGCTGTTCGTGCAGGCCGGGGCGAAGATCGTCGCCGCGCAGGACCACACCGGCACCATCTACAACGACGCCGGCTTCGACATGCTGGACCTGGTGGCCCATGTGAAGGACACGGGCGGCGTCGGCGGCTTCAAGGGCGGCGACTGGATGGGCAATGAAGAATTTTGGGACGTGAACTGCGACATCCTGATCCCGGCCGCGCTGGAAGGCCAGATCACGGCCGAACGTGCCCAGCGCATCCGCGCCCGGCTGGTGCTGGAAGGCGCCAACGGCCCCACGGTGCCCACGGCCGACGACATCCTGGCCGAACGCGGCGTGCTGGTGGTGCCCGACGTCATCTGCAATGCCGGCGGCGTGACGGTGAGCTACTTCGAATGGGTGCAGGACTTCAGCAGCTTCTTCTGGACCGAAGACGAGATCAACGTGCGGCTGGACAAGATCATGATCGGCGCGCTGAAGAAGATCTGGGACACCGCCGACAAGCACCGCATCACGCTGCGCACCGCCACCTTCGCCGTGGCCTGCGAGCGCATCCTGACGGCGCGCGAAGAGCGCGGGCTTTACCCTTGATCCGGCGCAGGCTTCACAGCTTGTCGTCGCACACATGGCCGGCCACGGTGGGCACCAGCCGGCCGGCGTCGTCGGTGGTCATGAACTGGCGGAAGTCCATGGCAGCCATTCTTTCCGCGCGTTGTGCGCCCGGCAGGTCGTACTGCGAATAGGCGCAGAACACCAGCAGCTGCCCCGGTGCGCGCGCGAAGGCCTGCTGCAGCTGCGCGCCGAAGCCCAGCGGCCGCAGCACGGGCATCTGGTTGGGGTGCACCGGGCCGGTGACCCACGCGCAGCCGCCAGGCGGCATCTTGACCGACCAGCCCGTGTCCAGCCGGATGAAAGGCAAATCGCCGCCGGGCAGCGGGGTGGCCAGCGGCCCGCCACCGCGGCACACCAGGCGGTAGGGTTCCAGCACCACGAAGTCCACGCGTACTGTTTGCCAGCGCCACAGGGGCGTATCCGCGGGGGGCGTCTGCTGTGCTGCCGCACGCAGGCCGCGCGGGCCTGAACTGACCACGTAGCCCCCGAAGGTGGCCTGGGCGATGTTGGCGCTGGCAAAGCGCAGGCCGGCGGCTTCCACCAGCGGCTGCGCATAGGTGGGTGTCATACCCTGCGGCACCGCGGGCGCTTCCACCCGGGCCCAGGCCAGCACGGCCGCGGCCAGCGGCAGCATGGCCAGGGCCGCGCCGCGCCAGGCCCAGGTGCCGGGCTTCACGGGCAGGGCGCGGGCGCGGCGCAGCCGGCGCACCAGGCGGGCGGTGTCGTCCTTCCACGAAGCGCCGCGCAGGTCCATGGCGTTGCGCTCGGTCAGCGCGCGCACGTCGGCAGGCAGGCTGGCCGCGGCGGGCAAGGTCGCCCCTTTCACCAGCACGGGCACCACCAGCAGGCCGGGCCGGGCCAGGCAGGCGGCGGCTTCGGCGCGCACGATGTCGGGCTGGCCGCTGGCGGCGCGGTCCTGCACGATGCTGGCCCAGCGCGGGCCGATCACGATGACTGCCGCCTGCACCCCGGCCAGGGCTTCGTCGATGCGGGCGCGCCAGTCCTGGCCGGCCTCGATCGTGTCGTGGTCCAGGAACACGTTCTGGGGCGACGTTTCCTGCAGCAGCCGGGTGTGCAGGGCCCGCGCTTCGCCTTCGGTGTCGTCGCGTCGGTAGCAGATGAAGACGGCCAATTCATCACCCCCGGGGGCCAGCGCTGCTGATCTGCGCATGGTCGGGCCGCCGACGTGGGTGGCTCATCCCCAAGGCTAGGGGTTTGGCGGCCCCGGCGGCCGCCTTGTAAAGAAAACCGCACCCGTCCCGGCCGGCCGGGACGGCACGCCGGAACAGGTAGCATCCTCGCCCTGCGCGGTCTGCGCCGCCCGCGCCTTCGGCACATGGTCTGAAGGCGAATTGATTCGAGGATTTGCCTGATGACTTCCGAACTGATTTCGCGCCGTAACGCCCTGCTGGGCACCATGGGCACCGTGGTGACCGGTTCGCTGACCCTGGCGGGCTGCGGCGGTGGCGGCAGCGGCAGTGGCAGCGGCAATACGCAGCTGCGTGCGCTGAACCTGACCAGCGACCTGCCCAGCGTGGACCTGCTGACCGACGACACCGTGCAGTTCGGCGCGCTGGCCACCGAGAACCTGGCGGCCTACAAGGGCGTCGAGTCGAAGGAAGCCACGCTGCGCGTGAAGAAGGCCGGCGACGGCGCGACCCTGCTGTCGGGCACCTATTCGCTGGGCAAGGACCAGAACTACACCGCCGTGATCTGGGGCCGCGAAACCGCGCTGCGCCTGAACACCCTGCCCGAGAACGAGAACAACGACAGCATCGCCACCGGCAACAGCCGCGTGCGCATGTTCAACGCCACCACAGACAGCGGCGCAGTCGACATCTTCTTCACCACCGCCACGGCCGAGCTGGGCGACACCGCCCCCACGCAGGCTTCAGTCGGTTCGGGCACCTTGTCGGGCTTCCGCGAGATTTCCGCCGGTACCTACCGCCTGCGCGTGACGGGTGTGGGCGACCCCACCGATGTGCGGCTGGACGTGCTGAACGTCGTACTGGCCGCCAAGCAGCACTACAACCTGGTGCTGACCGCCGGCCCCGGTGGCGTGCTGCTGAACGGCGTGCTGATCCAGCAGCAGTCGAACGCCACGATCTCGCGCAACACCAAGGCCCGCGTGCGCCTGGTGGCGGGCGTCGACACCGCCGGCGTCGTGGCCGTCACCGTGCCCAGCAGCGTCACCCCGGCGGGTGGCGTGCTGGCGGCGGGGCAGCGCAGCCCGTCGCTGGGCCGCTACCAGCTGGTGGACGCGGGCGCGCGGGCCGTTCAGGTGCGCATCAACGGCAGCCTGGTGGCCGGCGATGCCCTGAACTTTGCGGCCGGCGCCGACTACACCCTGCTGGTGACGGGCACCGCAGCCGCGCCGCTGGTGCGGCTGATCTCCGACGACAACCGCCTGCCGTCACTGACCAACCGCGTGAAGATGCGCGTGGTGCACGGTGCCAATGGTGTCGACCCCATCACCCTGTCGGCCGACTTCCTGGCCCTGGCCACCGAAGTGCCGCTGGGCACCGCATCGGCCTACGCCACCACGGCCAGCGGCGCGGCAGTGCGCATCGACGTCACCGCACCGTCGGCCGTGGCACCGCTGTTTGAACGCGACAGCGTGAACCTGCAGGGCCAGTCGGTCTACACCGTCTTCCTGCTGGGCGGCAATGCCACCTTGCAGGGCGTGATCAACAAGGAACGTTGAAGCAGCGCCCGCGGCCATGAACTGGAACACCAACAGCTGGAACATGAGCCTGGGCGCAACGCCCGCGCCTGCGCCGGCCGCAGCCGCGGCTGCGCCGGCCGAGGAAAGCTTTGTCTTCGACGTCAGCGAAGCCGACTTCGAATCCCAGGTGCTGGAACTGTCGATGCAGGTGCCGGTGCTGCTGGACTGCTGGGCGCCCTGGTGCGGGCCCTGCAAAAGCCTGGGCCCGGTGCTGGAAAAGCTGGCGCAGGCCTATGGCGGCCGCTTCGTGCTGGCCAAGCTGAACACCGACGAGGCGCCGCAGATCAGTGCCGCGCTGCGCATCCGCAGCATCCCGCAGTGCTTCCTGTTCGTGGGTGGCCGGCCAGTGGACCAGTTCACCGGCGCGCTGCCGGAAGGCAAACTGCGCGAGTTCCTGGACAAGCACCTGGGCCCGCAGATAGACCCCGTGCAGGCCCTGCGCGACGAAGCCGCAGCACTGGAACCCGCAGAAGCCGAAGCCCTGCTGCGCCAGGCCCTGGCTGAACTGCCTGGCCACGCCGAGATCACCCTGGACCTGGCCGAACGCCTGGTGGCCCGCGGCGAACTGGACGAAGCCCAGGCCTTGCTGGACGGCATCGCCACCGCCGAACGCACGGCCCGCCACGCGCCGCTGCAAAAGCGCATCGATCTGGCCCGCAACCGGCCGCAAGGCGACCCCGCCGCGCTGGAAGCCCGCATCGCGGCCAACCCGCGCGATTTCGAAGCCCGTTTCGCGCTCGGCGCGATCCGCGTCTTCGAAGGCAACTTCCGCGCTGGCTTCGAACAGCTGCTGGACGTGGTGCTGCGCGACAAGGCCGAAGGCAAGCCCGACCGGGAACGCGCCCGCAAGCAGCTGATCGATTGGTTCGACGCCTGCCCCGATGCCGATGCGGTGAGCTGGGGTCGGCGCTACCTGGGCATGTACTTGAACTGATTCATTCTGGCGGCCGCTGTCGGCCCTTGGCGGTCATTCGCTGGGTTCCTTTTGGCGTGCCGACAGGGTCCCTGGGTCTGCGGCAGTCGGGTGGCCCCTTCCGCTCATGTCCCCCGCCAGCGCGTTGCATGCCAGCGGTCTTGCAGGCCACTGCGCTGGCTCCTCCTTGACTTCGCTCCAGGGGCCACCCAAGCCCCGCAGTCCCAGGGACCAAGCCAACAAGCCGAAGGGTCCGAGCGAATGACTGCCAAGAGCTGAAAGCGGCCGCTGGGCAAGTCGCCGTGAAGCCCTGTGCCTGGAAGGCAGCCTAAACGCCCGCCAGCAACTCGGCGTTGCCCCCCGCGGCAGCGGTGTTGATGGTCACCGTCTGCTCGGCGCAGAAGCGGTACAGGTAGTGCGGGCCGCCGGCCTTGGGGCCGGTGCCGCTCAGGCCTTCGCCGCCGAAGGGCTGCACGCCGACCACGGCGCCGATCATGTTGCGGTTGACGTAGACGTTGCCAATGCGTGCGAGCTTGGCAATCCGTTCGGCGCGGCTGTCGATGCGCGTCTGCACACCCAGCGTCAGGCCGTAGCCCAGGGCGTTGATCTGGCGCACCACGTCTTCCACCGCGCGCACGTCGCCACTGCCCCAGCGCACCACGTGCAGCACCGGGCCGAAAATCTCTTCCTTCAGGTCGGCGATGCGCGCCAGTTCGAAGGCGACAGGTGCCACCAGCTGGGGGAAGGTCGATGTCACGGCCGTTTCGCCCAGCAGCTTCGCGCTGCCATCTACCGCTCTTTTCAGACGCTGGATGTGGCCCTGGATGCCGGCGTAGGCCTCGGCATCGATGACCGGGCCCACGTCGGTGGACAGCAGCGCCGGGTCGGCCACGGCCAGCTCGGCCAGGGCGCCGCGCAGCATCTCGATCACGCCGTCGGCAATGCCTTCGTGCACGCACAGCAGGCGCAGTGCGCTGCAGCGCTGGCCGGCGCTGCGGAAGGCGCTTTGCACGACAGCGTCCACCACCTGCTCGGGCAGGGCCGTGCTGTCGACGATCATTGCGTTCAGGCCGCCGGTCTCGGCGATCAGGGGCACGATCGCCCCGTCTTTCATCGCCAGCGTGCGGTTGATGATGCGCGCCACGGCGGTGCTGCCGGTGAAGCACACGCCAGCGGTGCGCGGGTCGGCCACCAGGGCTGCGCCCACGGTTTCGCCCAGGCCGTGCAGCCAGGCCACGGCGTCTTGCGGCACGCCCACTTCATGCAGCAGTGCGACAAAGCGGCGTGCCACCACGGGTGTCTGCTCGGCTGGCTTCGCGGCCACCGTGTTGCCCGCCACCAGGGCCGCCACCACCTGGCCGGCGAAGATGGCCAGCGGGAAATTCCAGGGGCTGATGCAGACGAACACGCCGCGGCCGTGCAGGCGCAACACATTGCTTTCGCCCGTGGGGCCGGGCAGCGCTTGATCTTTCAGCCGTTCTTCGGCCTGGTCGGCGTAGTAGCGGCAGAAGTCGACGGCCTCGCGCACTTCGGCGATGCAGTCGCCCATGGTCTTGCGCGCTTCCTTCACGAGCAGCGCGCAGAACTCGGGCAGGCGCGCGTCCAGCGCGTCGGCGGCCAGGCGCAGCAGCGTGGCGCGTTCGGCCAGCGGGCGCGCGGCCCAGCTGTCGAAGCCGGCATGCAGGCGGGCCATGGCGGCGCTGGCGTCGGCAGCGCTGGCCAACTGCACGGGTTCGATCTTTACCGCGGCCAGCGCGGCTTCCAGCGGTGCGCGCATCGCCAGCACCGTCAGGTCGGCGCCGGTGGAATTCAGCCGCTGCGTGCCGTACAGCTGCGGTGGCAGCGGCAGTGCGGGGTCGGTGCTGGGCTGCAGGGGCGACGCCAGCAGCTGTTCGGCGCTGACGTGTTCGTCCGCCAGCTGGTGCACGAACGAAGAGTTGGCGCCGTTTTCCAGCAGGCGGCGCACCAGGTAGGCCAGCAGGTCGCGGTGTTCACCGACCGGCGCATACACGCGG
Organism: Rubrivivax sp.; assembly: GCA_027485165.1. GTDB lineage: Bacteria > Pseudomonadota > Gammaproteobacteria > Burkholderiales > Burkholderiaceae_C > Rubrivivax. The sequence continues at coordinate 30,500 of JAIXRN010000094.1, read as the reverse complement.
CAGGGGATGCGGCCGTCCTTCAGCACTTCGCGATACACACCTTCCCCCATGCCGTGCAGGCGCTGCATCTCAAAAGGCGCCTCGGCCTTCTCGGCCAGCTGCACGATGGCCGCCACGGTGCCGGCGTTGTGGGTGGCGAACTGCGGGTAGATCACGGCCTGGTGTTCGATCAGCCGCGCCGCGCAGGCCAGGTAGCTGATGTCGGTGTGGTGCTTGTGCGTGAACACCGGGTAGGCGGGCAGGCCGGCTTCCTGCGCGCGCTTGATCTCGCCGTCCCAGTACGCGCCCTTGACCAGGCGCACCATGAACTTCAGCCCGTGGCGCCGGGCAATGGCGGCGACTTCGTCGATGACGCTGAGCGCCCGCGTCTGGTAGCTCTGCACCGCCAGGCCGAAGCCCTGCCACTGCGGGTGGCGCGCGGCGATGTCGGCGGCCAGGGCTTCGAAGACGTCCAGCGACAGTTCCAGCCGGTCGGTTTCCTCGGCGTCGATGGTGAGGTTGATGTTGGCGGCCGCGGCCAGGTCCACCAGCCCCTGCACGCGCGGCAGCAAGGTGGCGAAGACGCGTTCGCGCTGCGCGTCTTCATAGCGGCTGAACAGCGCGCTGAGCTTGATGGAGATGCCGTCGGCTGCCATCGGCGACGCTGCCTTGCCGCCGGTCGCGATCGCCTGGATGGCATGCTGGTAGCTGGCCAGGTAGCGTTCGGCGTCGCGCTCGGTGCGCGCGCCTTCGCCCAGCATGTCGTAGCTGAAGCGCAGCTGGCCCAGGGCCTTCTTCTGGCTGGCCGCTTCACCCATCGCTTCCTCGATGCTGCGCCCCAGCACGAACTGCCGACCCAGCAGCTGGATGGCGCGCACGGTGGCCGCGACCACGGTGCGCGAGCCCAGGCGCTGCAGCAGGCCGGGTGGGTTGTTGCTCTCGGGCAGGAACTTCTTGCTCAGCGCGATGGCGCTGGCCGACAGGTTGGCCAGCATCTTGTGGGGCGAACCTTCAGAGGCTTCGTCGAAATCGGCCCGACCCAGCTGGTCGGCCGTCAGGGCGATGGCGGTTTCGGCGTCGGGCACGCGCAGCAGAGCTTCGGCCAGGCGCATCAGGGCCAGGCCTTCGGCGCTGCTGATGGGGTATTCGCGCAGCAGGCTTTCCATGGCCCAGAAAGGCGCCGGCTGGGCGCGTACCGCCTGCACCCAGGGGCGGGCCGATGCGATGACGGCCGGCCAGTCCAGCCGGCCCTGCAGCGCGGCCAGGGCTTCGCCCAGGGCCTGCTGTTCGGCGCGGTACGGGAACGGCAGGCGGGCGCGAGGGGCGGGGGCGGTGAAGGCGGGCATGGCGAGGCTTTCGGGTGGATGGGGGCGGACAGATCAGATCGGGCCAGAACACGTCAGAGCAGGCCCGGATCGGGCCAGGGGTTGCAGGCGATGTTTGCAGCCCCGGCGATGTCGGAACGACGCGCAGCTTAGGCCTGCACAGACCGCAGGGGATTCGGAAAACGCGCCAGCTGCCGGAGAATCATTCGGCATGAACACCGACGATTCCAGCGCCCGCACGGCTGTGCTGCGGCTTGAAGGCAAGGTCGACAAGATCGACCTGCGCATCCTGCGCGTGCTGCAGGCCGATGGCCGCATCAGCAACCTGAAGCTGGCCGAGGAAGTGCACCTGTCGCCCACGGCCGTGCTGGAACGGGTGAAGCGTCTCACGCGCGAGGGCTACATCCTGGGCTATGAGGCCCGGCTGAACCCGGCCAAGCTGGGCGCGGGGCTGCTGGTGTTCGTCGAGATTCTGCTGGACCGCACGGTGCACGACGTGATGGACACCTTCAAGGCCGCCGTTCAGGTGCGCCCGGAAATCCTGGAAGCGCACCTGGTGGCGGGCGGCTTCGACTACCTGCTGAAGACGCGCGTGGCCGACATGGCGGCCTACCGCGAATTCATCGGCAGCGTGATCTGGACGCTGCCCGGCGTGCGCGAGACGCGCACCTACGCCGTGATGGAAGAGGTGAAAAACACCGCGCTGCTTCCGGTGTGAAGGGCCGTTGTCATGGGCGGGCCGGAAGGGTCGATCTGAAGGGCCGGTCTAAAGGGCCGCGGGGGCCCCACTGGGCTCCCGCGGCACTGTTGCTTGAGATGTCGTTCAAGCCGCGCGGCGGCGTGCGGCAACAGCCCCAACGGCGGCCAGGCCGGCCAGCATCAGCGCCACGGTGCCGGGTTCGGGTACGGGCACGGCCACCGACGCCGACAGGGCGTTGCCGCCATTGCCCGTCATGATGACGGTCAGCGGCGACAGGTTCGGCAGGAAGGCGGCCGGCACATTGGTCAGCGCCGTGCCGGTGCCCAGCGTGATGGTGTTGCCGACGGCGAAGCTGATGGCGCCCGTGAAGCTGATGGTGAAGTCGTTGTTGTCGATTTCGCCCAGGGTGCCGCCGAACGGGCCCCACAGGCTATTGGTGGCGTAGCCCTGGGGGACGCCGTTGACGAGAACGCCGATGGTGTTGCTCTGCGTGTTGAAGAAGCCAGACCCCGCAGGCGCTGCGCTGTAGGCGTTCTCGAACACGAAGCGCAGGAAAGACGCCTCGGTGCCGGTGGCGGTGAAACTGATCGGGATGGTGTTCGTGACGGTGACGAAGCCGCCCGAGGTGCCGAACACGAGCGTGGCCTGGGCCAGCGGCGCGGCGGCGACCAGTGCGGCTGCCATCAAGACTTTCAAGCGTGGCTGGGACATGGTTTCTCCTGGCGGTTTGGACGAACGACGGCGACATGCCTGCGTGGAACGTAAGCCCTTAGCGCGGAAACACCCACCCCTAAGCTGTAGCCCCCCCTGCGGTCGGGGGGGTCAGTGCAGCGCCGCCGGCGGTTGTGTGCGCAGCAGTTCGCCAGCCTGCAGCATCGTCAGCGGCGTGCCCAGGTGAAAGCCCTGGCCCAGTTCGCAGCCCATGGCGCGCAGCTGGTGCATCTGGTCGGCCGATTCGATGCCCTCGGCCACCACCGACTTCCGCAGTGCCGCCCCCAGCTGGATGATGGCGCGCACCACCGCGGCTTCGTCGCTGCCGGGGCTCAGCTGGGTGACGAAGCTGGCGTCGATCTTCAGGCTGTCGATCGGCAGCTTGGACAGGTGGCTCAGCGACGAATAACCGGTGCCGAAGTCGTCCACCGCCAGGCGCACGCCCAGGCGCTTCAGCGCCGCCAGGGTGTCGTTCGCGCCGCCCACCTGCGACATCAGGATGCCTTCGGTCAGCTCCAGCGTCAGGTGCTGCGGCGCCAGGCTGGCTTCCACCAGCGCGCGGCTGACGCGCGCCACGAAAGCGCTGTGGGCCAGGTCGCCGGCCGAGACGTTGACGCTCATCGTCAGCTCCGCCAGGTCGGGCGCACTGCGCTGCCAGGCCCGCAGCTGCTGGCAGGCGCAGTGCAGCACGAATTCCGACAGCGGCTGCATCAGCCCGCTTTCTTCGGCCATGGGCAGGAAGGCCGCAGGCCCCAGCGCGCCGCGCTGCGGGTGTTGCCAGCGCACCAGGGCTTCGAAGCCTGACAGGCGGCCCGTGGCCAGTTCGAACAGCGGCTGGTAGACGACCGCCAGTTCGCCACCGGCGATGGCCTGGCGCAGTTCGCCTTCCAGCCGCAGCCGGTCGGACACGGCGGTGTGCAGGCTGGCGTCGAACAGCGCCCAGCCGGCCCGGCCGCTGTTCTTGGCCTTGTACATGGCGGTGTCGGCGTCGCGCAGCACGTCGTCGGCGCTGGTGTAGCCGAAGGCGCTGAAGGTGATGCCGATGCTGGCGCTGCACACCACGTCGGTGTCGCCCAGCCGGAAGGGGCGCTGCAGGGCGACCTTCAGCCGGTCGGCCACGGCCACGATGTCGTGTTCCTGGCCCGGGCCTTCGGCCAGCACGGCGAATTCGTCGCCGCCCAGGCGCGCCACCAGGTCGGCCGGGCGCAGGTTTTCCTGGATGCGATGGGCCATCTGGCCCAGCAGGGTGTCGCCAGTGTTGTGGCCCAGGCTGTCGTTGACCAGCTTGAAGCGGTCGAAGTCCAGGAACATCACCGCGAACTGCTGCGCCGGGTCGGCCTGGTGGCGCGCCACGGCATCGGCCAGGCGTTGCATGAACTGGCGCCGGTTGGGCAGGCCGGTCAGGCTGTCGTGGAAGGCCAGGTGCTGCAGCCCGGCTTCGGCCAGGCGCCGCGCGGTGACGTCCTGCGCCTGCAGGATGAGCCGCGGCTGCGCGGCCTGCGGTTCGGTGAAGTCGTTGCAGTGCAGGGCCGCCCAGACGGTGCGGCCGTCGGCGGTGCGGCAGGGCACTTCGGTGGCGAAGGCCTCGAAGTCGCGCGGCGCGGCCCGCAGCCCGGCGCGGCGTTCGTCGCGCAGGCCCAGGTGGTATTCGAAACTGGCGCGGCCTTCTTCCTGCAAGTGGTCCTGCACCGGCCGGCCCTGCAAAGCGTCCTGCGTCGTGCCCAGCAGCTGCGCCAGCGCCGGGTTGGCCTGCAGGATGCGGCCGTCGAAGTCCAGCAGGGCCATGCCGATGCTGGCGTGCGTGAAGGCAGCGTGGAAGCGGTGTTCGCTGAGCTGCAGTTCGCGCAGGTGCCGGCTGGCGGCAACGGCCGCGTCGGCGGCCATGGCGGCTTCGCGTTCGGCGGCGCCAGCGTGGGCTTCGCGCATGGCTTCGTTCGCTTCCTGCTGGCGGAAGTAGAAGTGCAGGGTCACCAGCAGCATGGCCAGCAGCGGCACCATCACCATCAGCACGCCGGCGCCCTGCAGCCGCCAGGTGACGAACAGCAGCGCCGCCACGCTGGCGCTGCCGGCATAGGCGATGCCGACCCAGCGGAAGGTGGTGAACAGCGGCGCCCACTGGAAGAAGGCTTCGTTGCGCTTCAGGCGCTGTGCCCCGGCCACCAGCAGCACGTCGACGACATAGAACAGCGCCGCAAAGGCCATGCTCGCAGCCATCACCGCGGCGGCGCCGTCCTGGCCGCGCGCGGCCAATGCCTGCAGCGCCTGTTGCAGCAGCCAGCCGACGCTGAAGACCGACAGCGTGGCCAGGGCCGGGCTGGCGATGCGGCTGGTCCAGCGCTTGGATGTGCGGCAGGACCCGGCAAAGCGGTCGGCCGCGGCGGCCACCGCGGCGGCCTGCGGGCCCTGCACCAGCAGCAGCAGGAAGATGAAGATTTCGCTGGCCACGAACGACTGCTTGGCCCCCGGCACACGCACCGGAAACAGCCCGGCGCCCAGCGCCAGTGCCGCCCCCAGCACGATCTGCAGCCAGCCCTGCCAGCCGAGCCCGAACAGGCTGAACAGGCAGCCCAGCAGCAGCGCCCCGCCGGCCAGCACCGCCGTCCACCAGAAGGCCGTGGCGGCGCGGTTGTAGTCAGGCATCAGCGCGCCGTGCAGGCGCTGCCACCACGGCGGCTGCGGCAGTTCTGGCTGGGGCGGTGAGGTCATGGCCACGGGCCCCGTCATTGTCAACCGCCGCTGCCAGGCCGAAGTGGCACAACTGCGCCTGCGGCCCCCGGGGAGTGCCTGCTCACACCCCGAAAACATGGGGGGTCGGCCCTTGCCGCCTGCACGCCCCGCACGGCGCGCGGGGCCGGGTGTTCAGTGCAGCAGCGTGGCGGGTTGCGTGAGCGCGCCGTACAGCAGGCCTTCGCTGGCGGCGGCTGGCGCCATGGGCACGCTGTCCAGGAGCAGCTCGGTCACGGTCTCGGCCGGCATGGGCTTGCCCAGGTGGTAGCCCTGGCCCAGCTGGCAGCCCATGTCGCGCAGCTGCTCGGCTTGTTCAGCGGTTTCCACGCCCTCGGCCACCACGGTCTTGCCCAGCGACAGCCCCAGCAGCGCGATCGCGCGCACCACGGCCGCTTCCTTGGTGTTGACGTTCAGCCGCTTGACGAAGCTGCGGTCGATCTTCAGCGTGTCGATGGGCAGGCTGGACAGGTGGCTCAGCGACGAATAGCCGGTGCCGAAATCGTCCACCGCCAGCGTCACGCCCAGCTGGCGCAGCTGGCCCAGCATCGGCAGGGCGGCTTCCAGGCGCGCCATCAGGATGTTTTCCGTCAGCTCCAGCGTCAGGTGCTGGGCGCGCAGGCCGCTTTCCACCAGCGCGCGCGTGACGCGGGCGACGAAGGCGCTGTGCGCGATGTCGTTGCCCGAGACGTTGACGCTGATCGTCAGGTGCTGCAGCGCCGGGTCCAGCGTCTGCCACTGCACCAGCTGGCGGCAGGCGCAGTTCAGCACGAAGTCGCTGACGCGCTGGATCAGCCCGGCTTCTTCGGCGATGGGGATGAAGGCCGCCGGGCTGATGTCGCCGTCCTTCGCATGGCGCCAGCGCGCCAGCGCTTCGAAGCCGCTGATGTGGCCGCTGTTCAGGTCGAACAGCGGCTGGTAGGCCACGCTCAGCTGGCCTTCGTCGATGGCGCGGCGCAGGTCGCCTTCCAGGCGCAGGCGGTTGGCCACTTCGATGTGCAGGCTGGCGTCGAACAGCGCGTAGCGCGCCTTGCCTGCACCCTTGGCCTTGTACATGGCGGTGTCGGCGTCGCGCAGCACGTCTTCGGTGCAGCGGTGGCCGAAGCTGCTGAACGTGATGCCGATGCTGGCGCTGCTGTTGATGGCGGTACCGGCCACCTGATAGGGCTGCTTCAGCGCTTCCAGCAGCCGGTCGGCCAGGCTGAGTGCGATGCGGTCGTTGTCCAGGCGCTGCACCAGCACGGCGAATTCGTCGCCGCCCAGCCGCGCCACCACGTCGTGTGCGCGCATGCAGCCGGCGATGCGCTGCGAGACCTGCACCAGGAAGTCGTCGCCGGCGCTGTGGCCCAGGCTGTCGTTGATGAGCTTGAAGCGGTCGAAGTCCAGGAACATCACCGCGAAGGCTTCGGCCGGGTCGCGTTCGGCCTTGTCCACGGCCTGGCCCAGCAGTTCGTGGAAACGGCGGCGGTTGGGCAGGCCAGTCAGGCTGTCGTGGAACGCGATGTGGTGCAGCCCGGCTTCGGCGGCGCGGCGCGCGCTCACGTCCTGGGTCTGCAGGATCAGGCAGGGCGCGGTGGCGTCGGGTTCGCTGAAGTGCGCCACGTGTGCGGCCACCCAGACGTCGCGGCCGTCGCGGTGGCGGCAGCGCATTTCCAAGGCGAAGCCCTCGAAGCCTTCGGCCCGCACGCCCGCCAGGGCCTGCTGCAGGGCCGGGCGGTCTTCGACATGCACATGCAGGGCAAAGGCATGGCCGGCCAGAGCAGCATCGTCCTGGCCCAGCAGTTCGCGCAGGGCGTCGTTGGCCTGCAGCACTTCGCCGTCGAAGCCCAGCAGGGCCATGCCGATGCTGGCGTGGGTGAAGGCACTGTGGAAGCGGCGTTCGCTGGCCTGCAGCTCGCGCACATGGCGTGCGGCCAGCTCGGCTTCACGTTCACTGGCTTCAGCGCTGGCCCGTCGCACGGTTTCGGCGGCTTCCTGCTGGCGGAAAAAGTAGTGCAGCGTGGCGAGCAGCATGCCCAGCAAAGGCACGGTGGCCAGCAGCACGCCCAGGCCCGACTGTTGATACGTCAGGAACAGCAGCACCGCCACTGTGGCACTGCCAGCGTAGGCGATGCCTACCCAGCCGAAGACGGCGAAGAGGTCGGCCGCCGTCCACCACTCACCCCGTTTCAGGCGGAACACCGCCGTCACCAGCAGGGTGTTGACGAAGAAGTAGGCGAGCGCAAAGCACATGGCCAGGCCCACCAGCAGGCCCGGGTGCAGGGCGCCGCGGCGCTGCAGTTCAGCCGACGCGGCCTGAAAAGCCGCGCCGACGGCCAGCATCGCCAGCGCCGCCATGGCCGGGCTGGCCAGCCGGCTGGTCCAGCGTTTGGACGTGCGCACGCTGCCGATGAAGGCCTCGCCAGCGGCAGCGAGTACGGCGGCCTGCGGGCCATGCATCAGCAGCAGCAGGAAGATGAAGGTCTCGCCGGCCGTGAAGCTGTTGGTGGCGTGGGCCACGCGCACGGGAAACAGCGCCGCGGCCATGGCAATGGCCATGCCGGACAGCACCAGGACCTGGGTCGGGAGGGCCTGGCCTGCCAGCCACCACAGCGACCAGGCCACGGCCAGGCTGCCGCCGCCCACCGCCACCCACCAGTACACGGTAGCCGGGCGGTTGTAGTCGGGCATCAGCGAGGCATGCAGCCGCTCCAGCCCGGTAGGCTTGGGCGCGGCGGCGGGCGCAGCAGGGGGGTCGGCAGGTCCGCTGGGGTTCATCGGGGCTCCTGCCTCTGTTGTCGGCGCGGGCTGGCCCAGCTTGAGTGCGCCCGGCACGCCCGGCGGGCGTACCGGGCTCGGTGCCTGCTGGCGCGTCAGGGCTCGCCGCGCAGCGCGCCGCTGGTGTTGAAGCGCACCAGCTTCTGGCCGGTTTCGCTCATCACCAGGCCTTCGCTCATCACCAGGCCCTCGCTCATGACGAGGCCTTCGCTCATCACCAAGCCTTCGCTCATGACGAGCCCTTCACTCATCACCAGGCCTTCGCTCATCACCAGGCCGTTGCCCAGCACCACGCCGGTCTTCAGCACCGGGCCGCTGCCGCCGGCCAGCCAGGCGGCCAGTTCGGCGGTGGGGCGGAACAGGCCCGTGCGGCCCTGAGGCGACGTCATGCCGGCCAGGGCGCCAGCGTTCACGACCAGGGGCGTCACCAGCGTCTGGTTGACGGCCGGCACGTCGGTGAAGCTGCGCACGAAGGTGTTGGCGGGGATCAGCAGGCCACTCCAGTAGACCGGCTTGCGCTGGCGCACCACCGTGCCAGCCCAGGTGAGCGACGGGTTGTAGAAGCCCTGGTAGGTGGACATCAACGCATCGCCGCCCAGCACCTGGTTGCCGCCGGCAAACGCCATGCGCGACCAGCCGAAGCTGCCGCTGGGCAGGCTGGTGCGCGGGGTGGGCAGGGTCTTGCCGGCCGCCAGCATGGGCTGCCCCGGCTTCAGCGCGCCGCTGGCGGCCGCGCTGGCGATGTCGGTGCGCAGCGCGCGCGCGATGGCCACGGCGCCTTCGATGTTGACCATGCCCGCGCCCTGCTGCAGCAGGTTGGCGCCCGGCAGGGGCTGGGCGCTGTATTGCAGGATGGCCTTGATCAGCGGCGGCGTCAGCCCCGGATTGGCCTGCAGCATCAGCGCCACGGCGCCAGACACCACGGGCGCGGCGATGGACGTGCCCGACAGCGACATCAGCGTTTCGCGGTAGGCCTGGCGCGCGCCCGTTTCGGCCAGCAGGGCCGGGTAAGTCTGCGCGAGCGTGGCCCACTGCGCATTCAGGACCGAAGCCCGGTGCGCGGCGGCGGCAAACACGCGGTTGCCCGGGGCCACCAGGTCGGGCTTGATGAGGTTGTCGGCCACGAACGTGCCGTTCACCCACTTGCCGCCGCGCGTGGGCCCGCGTGAACTGAAGTGGTTGATGCTGTCGTCGGCGCGCGCCACGGTGCCGCGCGTGTTGGCTGAACCCACGGTGATGACGCTGGGGTCGTTGCCCGGGGAGCTGATGCTGCCGTAGACCTGCTCGTTCTGGTCCGACAGGCCGAAGTTGCCTGCGGCCACCACCACCGTCACGCCAGCAGCGGTGGCGCTGCGCACGGCGATGCACAGCGGGTCGGTTTCCCAGCTTTGCGTGCTGTCGGCCGCGACGCTGAGGTTGATGACGCGGATGTTGTATTCACGGGCGTGAAACACCACCCACTGGATGGCCTCGATCACGTCGGACAGCGTGCCCTGGCCTTCGCTGTCCAGCACCTTCAGGTCGTAGATCTTCGCGCCGGGGGCGATGCCGGTGGTGTCGGGCGTCTGGTAGAAGCCGCGGCCGGCGGCCACCGCGGCCACGTGCGTGCCGTGGCCGTAGGCATCAAAGGTGCTGCTGGACAGCACGCTGATGGCGGTTTCGTAGGTGCTGAGCGCCAGGGTGTTCGGCTGCAGCGAGATGCTGCCGTCGCCGTTGCCCAGCCAGTTTCCGATGTTGGCGTTGCGCAGGTTCAGGTTCTTCGTCACGCGCGACAGGCCCAGCCGGTCGTCGAAGCTGCGGTGCTGGCTCATCACGCCGGAATCAATCACCGCGATGCCCACGCCGCTGCCGTCCAGCCCGCTGTAGCTGTTGCTGCTGTAGCCGCGCACGGCGGCGCCGTCGATGCCGCTGCTGCGTTCCAGCGTGCTGGCGGTGCGGCGCACCTTGCGGTTGGGGGCCACGCTCAGCACGTCGGGGTGCAGGCTGAGGGCGGCCACGCGGTGCGCGGGCAGCTGTACGGTCAGCGAACGCGCAAAGCTGTGGCGCACGTGCACCACGCCGCCCAGCTGCAGCACATAGCTGCGCAGGCTGCTCATGTCGGCGTCACTGCCCTTGCTGGCGACCACCAGCTGCACGGTGCGCACGCCGTCGATTTCGCGGCTCCAGCTTTCGGCAGGGATCAGCGGTGACAGCAGCACCTGGGTCAGGTCGCTGGCCAGCTTGGTCAGCGGGTTGTTCAGCAGGGTCTGCGCTTGTGCTGTCGGCGCGGCCAGCAGGCCGCAGCTGGCCAGCAGGGCAGCCGCCGCCAGTGGGCGGCGCCGCACGGGGGCGGCAAGACGGGTTTCGATCAGGACGATGAAGGCGGAGACGAGGTTTTTCATGGAGCGCAGGTGAAGCTTCAGGCGGCAAGGTGGCGGCACCCCCGCGAAGGGGGCGCCGGGCAGGCAAGGCAGGGCCAGGCCGCCGCGTCAGGGCTCGCCCGTGACCAGCTTCTCGCGCGCGTTCGCGGGGTTGGTGGTGCCCGCTTCGCTCATCACCAGGCCTTCGCTCATGACCAGGCCTTCACTCATCACCAGGCCCTCGCTCATGACCAGGCCTTCGCTCATGACCAGGCCTTCACTCATGACCAAGCCTTCGCTCATCACCAGGCCGTTGCTGAGCACGATGCCGCGGTTCAGCGTCTGGCCACTGCTGGCCCAGGACGCCAGTCGGGCCGTGGGAATGAAGGCCCCGGTCGCACCCTTCCAGGACGTGCGCCCGGCCAGGTCCACCAAAGACGCCACGCCGGGCGTCACCAGGGTGCGGTTGCCAGCTGACGCAGCCGTCACCGCCATCGGGAAGGTGTCATTGGTGTTGGGCCACCAGCGGGTGTTCAGCTGCCACACCTTGTTGCCGACCCACAGCACTTCGGGGTCGTACCAGCCCTGCCACTGGCGGAACAGCGCTTCGCCCGTGAGCACGCGGTTGCCGCCTGCAAACACCAGGCGCGACCAGTTCACTGTCTGCCCGTTGATGACCGAGCGCGGTGCAGGCAGCGTGGCACCCGACCACCACAGCAGTGATTCGCCGGCCTGCATGGGGTTGCCACTGTTCAGGCGTTGCGTCATGTCGTTGCGGATGGCCTTGGCCAGCTCGACCGCGCCTTCGATGTTCAGTGCGCCGGCACCCTGCTGCACCAGGTTGGCATTGGCCAGGGGCTGGGCGGTGTACTGCAGGATGGCCTTCACCATCGGCGGCGTCAGGCCGTGGTTGGCTTCCAGCAGCAGGGCCACGGCACCGGCCACCACGGGCGCGGCCACCGACGTGCCGCTCAGGCGCATCAGCGCCCGGTCCTGGCGCTGGTCGGCGCCGCTGATGGCGGTCAGCTCGCTGGTGTAGCGCGTGGCCAGGTCGTTCCACTTGCCGCCGGCTGCCACGGTGTCTTCGCTCATGGCAGCCACGATGCGGTTGCCAGGGGCCACCAGGTCGGGCTTCAGGAGGTTGTCGTATTCGCGCACGCCTTGGGCGTTGACGCGCGAACCACGCGTCGGCCCGCGCGAACTGAAGCCACTGATGACTTCATCGCCGCGCGACACGGTGCCCTTGTCGTTCAGCGAACCCACGGTGATGACGCTGGGCTCGTGCCCCGGCGAACTGATGGTGCCGTAGCTTTCCTTGCCCGCCAGGGTGCGGCCGTAGTTGCCCGCGGCCACCACCACCACCAGGCCCTGGGCCACGGCGCTGCGCACGGCGCGCGCCAGCGGGTCGGTCTGCCAGGATTCGGTGGAATCAGCGCCCAGGCTCAGGTTGATGACGCGGATGTTCTTCCACTTCGCGTAGTAGATGACCCAGTCCAGCCCGGCCAGCACGTCCGACAGCTGGCCGTAGCCCTTGTCGTTGAGCACGCGGATGTCGAACAGGTTGGCGTTGGGCGCAATGCCCGTCGTGTCCAGCGCCTGGTAAGTGCCGCGGCCAGCTGCCACTGCCGCCACGTGGGTGCCGTGGCCGTAAGCGTCGGGCCGGGGTTGCCAGGCGTTCTGGATCTTGTTCAGGTAGTTCTGCATCGACGGGCTGCCGGGGTACAGCACGCCCGAGACGTCGATGCCCGGCTTCCAGTCGGTCACGCCGGCGCGCACGGCGTCGCCCGCAGCAGTGAAGCTCATCGATTCGCGCACCCGGCTTTCGCCGGTGCCGTCGCCCTTGAAGCTGGCGTGTTGCCAGGCGATGCCGGAATCGAGCACGGCAATGCCGATGCCGCGGCCTGTCAGGCCCTGGATGCCGTTGAAGTTGGTCGTGCCGGTGTTGCGCACTTCGGCCGCGCCGGTGATGTCTTCCAGCCGGCTGGAAGAACGCGTCATCAGCCGGTTCGGGCTGATGCTGTGCACGTCGCTGCGGGCGGCGATGCCGTTCACCTTGTTGGCTGGCAGCAGGGCCGCCAGGGCCAACACCGAGCTGTAGCGGTAGTAGATGGAACCGCCAGCGTCCATCACCGCCTTGCGCAGTGCGGCCAGTTCGGGGTCGCTGCTGCTGCTGACGATCAGCACCTTCACGTAGCGCTGGCCGTTCACGTCGCGCGCCCAGTTCAGCTTGGGCGTGGTGCTGGCGGTCAGGACCGGTTGTAGGTCGCGCGCCAGCTTGCTGCTGGCTTGGGCGCTGGCGGTGCCGATGGAAAACGCCGCGCACAGCACGGCCAGGCTCACGGAAGGAAGGTTGAGTCGCATGACAAGTTCAGATGACGATGCGCCAGGCCCGGAAGGGGCAGGCGGGTTGGGTTCGTCACGGCTGGCTACAAGCCACCCCCGTGAAACGGAGCTTAGGCTGCAACTGGCCCACAGGCCACCCTTGCATGATGGGCAGCAGCCTAACCGAAGGGCGGGCGTTGGTAACCAGCGGTGACTGAAACAGCGCCGGCTTTCGTGCGCTTTTTCCGCTCTTTTGCGGCCCGAGGACCGAGCCCGCCACAGCCGGCCCGGGCGCTGCAGCCTTCAGCCGCGCTGGCCGAAGATGGCCGAGCCCACGCGCACCAGCGTCGCCCCTTCGGCGATGGCGGCTTCCAGGTCGGCGCTCATGCCCATCGACAAGGTGTCCAGCCCCAGGCCCCGGGCGTTCAGCGTGGACAGAAGTTCGTGCAGGGCGCGGTGCGGGGCGCGCTGCGCGTCCGGGCTGCTGGCGGGTTCGGGGATGGCCATCAGCCCGCGCAGGCGCACCCGCGCCGCGGGCAGGGCCGCCACGGCCTGCGCCAGCGCCAGGGTGTCTTGCGGCAGCACGCCGCTCTTGCTGGGTTCCCCGCTGATGTTCACCTGCAGGCACAGGTTCAGCGGCGGCAGTTCGGCTGGGCGCTGTTCGGCCAGGCGCTGGGCGATCTTCAGGCGGTCCACGCTGTGCACCCAGTCGAAGGCCGCGGCCACCGGGCGTGTCTTGTTGCTCTGCAGGGGGCCGATCAGGTGCCATTCGATGCCGGGGCGCAGGTCGGCCAGGGCGTCGATCTTGTCCAGCGCTTCCTGCACGTAGTTTTCGCCGAATTCGCGCTGGCCCAGGGCATGCGCTTCGCGCACGGCGGCTGCCGGGAAGGTCTTGCTGACGGCCAGCAATGTGACCTTGTTGGCATCGCGGCCAACGCTGGTGCTGGCCGCGGCGATGCGCCGCTTCACTTCTTGCAGGTTGCTTCCGATGCTGCCCATAATCATTCGGAGCTTAAACGCTGGCGTCGTGCTGGCCGCCCATCGCACCCATGGACATCACCCAGCTGCTGGCCTTCTCGGTCAAGAACAAGGCTTCAGACCTGCACCTGTCGGCCGGCCTGCCACCGATGATCCGCGTGCACGGCGATGTGCGGCGCATCAACGTCGAGCCGCTGGACCACAAGATGGTCCACACCATGGTGTACGACATCATGAACGACGCCCAGCGCAAGCACTACGAAGACACGCTGGAATGCGATTTCTCGTTTGAGATCCAGGGCCTGGCGCGCTTTCGCGTGAATGCGTTCAACCAGAACCGCGGTGCGGGCGCGGTGTTCCGCACCATTCCCAGCAAGATCCTCACGCTGGAACAGTTGGGTACTCCCAAGGTCTTCGCTGAACTGGCGCTGCGCCCGCGCGGCCTGGTGCTGGTGACGGGCCCCACGGGCAGCGGCAAGAGCACGACGCTGGCGGCCATGGTGAACCACCTGAACGAACACGAATACGGCCACGTGCTGACGGTGGAAGACCCGATCGAATTCGTGCACGAGAGCAAGAAATGTCTGGTCAATCAACGCGAAGTCGGCCCGCACACGCTGAGCTTCGCCAACGCGCTGCGCAGCGCGCTGCGTGAAGACCCCGACGCCATCCTGGTGGGCGAACTGCGCGACCTGGAGACCATCCGCCTGGCGCTGACGGCCGCCGAGACCGGTCACCTGGTCTTCGGCACCCTGCACACCAGCAGCGCGGCCAAGACGATCGACCGCGTGGTGGACGTCTTCCCCGCGGCGGAAAAGGAAATGGTGCGCGCGATGCTGAGCGAATCGCTGGTTGCCGTCATTTCACAGACCCTGTGCAAGCTGAAGGACGGCAGCGGCCGCGTGGCCGCGCACGAGATCATGATCGCCACCAGCGCCATCAAGAACCTGATCCGCGAAAACAAGATCGCGCAGATGTACAGCAGCATCCAGACCGGCCAGAGCCTGGGCATGCAGACGCTGGACCAGAACCTCAGTGACCTGGTGCGGCGCAACCTGATCGCGCCTGCCGAAGCGCGCGCCAAGGCAAAAATTCCTGAGAACTTCCCGGGGTAAGCAATGGAACGCGACCAGGCATCTAAATTCGTCAACGACCTGCTGCGCCTGATGGTCGGGCGCAATGGCAGCGACCTGTTCTTGACGGCCGACTTTCCGCCCGCCATCAAGGTCGACGGCAAGGTCACCAAGGTCAGCCCGCAGCCGCTGACGGGGCAGCACACCATGGCGCTGGCGCGCGCGGTGATGAACGACAAGCAGGCGGCTGAATTCGAACGCACGAAGGAATGCAACTTCGCCATCAGCCCGGCGGGTATCGGGCGCTTTCGCGTCAACGCCTTCATGCAGCAGGGCCACGTGGGCCTGGTGTGCCGGACGATCCCGCAGACCCTGCCCACCATCGACACCCTGGGCCTGCCCAAGGTGCTGAAGGAAGTGGCGATGACCAAGCGCGGACTGGTCATCTTCGTCGGCGCCACGGGCAGCGGCAAGAGCACGTCGCTGGCGGCGATGGTCGACTGGCGCAACGAGCATTCCTTCGGCCACATCATCACCATCGAAGACCCGGTGGAATTCGTGCACCCGCACAAGAACTGCATCGTCACGCAGCGTGAAGTGGGCATCGACACCGAAGGCTGGGAACAGGCGCTGAAGAACACGCTGCGTCAGGCGCCGGACGTCATCCTGATGGGCGAGATCCGCGACCGCGAGACCATGGAACACGCCGTCGCCTTTGCCGAGACCGGCCACCTGTGCATGGCCACGCTGCACGCCAACAGCGCCAACCAGGCGCTGGACCGCATCATCAACTTCTTCCCCGAAGAACGCCGCCAGCAGCTGCTGATGGACCTGTCGCTGAACCTGAAGGCCCTGGTCAGCCAGCGGCTGCTGGCGCGCGAACAGGGCCGGGGGCGCGTGGCCGCGGTCGAGATCATGCTGAACACGCCGCTGATCGGCGACCTGATCTTGAAGGGCGAGGTCAGCGAGATCAAGGAACTGATGAAGCGCAGCCGCGAACTCGGCATGCAAACCTTCGACCAGAGCCTGTTCGACCTGTACGAAGCCCATGCCGTGACGTACGACGACGCGCTGCGCAACGCCGACAGCGTGAACGACCTGCGCCTGCAGATCAAGCTGCAGAGCCAGCGTGCGCGCAGCACCGACCTGGCGGCGGGTACGGAGCACATGAAAATGGTGTGAACGCAGGCCCCCACGCTTGCTGGCGCTCGCTGCCCCCCGAGGGGGCGCTCGCCAGCGGCCCGGCAGAGCCGGTTCCGCGGCTCTTGCTTGGGTCAAGGCACGGTGGGGTGGCTACTATCGTGGGATGAGCACATCACCACGCACTTACGACAACGTTCCGCCGCGCCGCGTGGCCTTCCTGGGCCTGGGCGTGATGGGGTATCCGATGGCCGGGCATCTGGCGCGAGCCGGGCATCACGTCACCGTCTACAACCGCACCGCGACGAAGGCGGCGGCTTGGGCGGCCGAGTACGGCGGTCAGACCGCTGTCACGCCGGCAAAGGCCGCTGACGGTGCTGAATTCGTCTTCGCCTGCGTGGGCAATGACGACGACCTGCGGGCCGTCACCGTCGGTGAACACGGGGCTGAATCGGGGGCCTTCTCGGGCATGCTGGCCGGCGCGGTGTTCGTCGACCACACCACCGCTTCGGCCGAAGTGGCGCGCGAACTGGCCGCAGCAGCTTCGTCGCACGGCCTGCACTTTGTCGACGCGCCGGTTTCGGGCGGGCAGGCGGGTGCGGTGAACGGCGCGCTCACCGTGATGTGCGGTGGCACGTCCGCAGCCTTCGATGCGATGAAGCCGGTGGCCCTGGCCTATGCGCGCGCCGTCACGCGCGTGGGCGACAGCGGTAGCGGGCAGCTGGCCAAGATGGTGAACCAGGTGGCCATTGCCGGCCTGGTGCAGGGCCTGGCCGAGGCCATCGCCTTCGGCCAAAAGGCCGGCCTGGACATGCCCCTGGTACTGGACGTCATCGGCAAGGGCGCAGCGCAAAGCTGGCAGCTGGACAACCGGGGCAAGACCATGGTCGACGACAGGTTCGACTTCGGTTTCGCAGTCGACTGGATGCGCAAGGACCTGGGGCTGGTGCTGGACGAAGCGCGCCGCAACGGCGCACGCCTGCCCGTCACGGCCCTGGTGGACCAGTTCTACGCCGACCTGCAGGCCGCCGGCGGCGGGCGGCAGGACACGTCCAGCCTGGTGCGGCGGCTGCGCGGCTAGCGGGCCGGCAGGCTATCGGGCTGGCAGGCCTATCGGGCAGGCGCGGGCGCCGTACCCAGCGCCGCCAGTTCCTGTTCGCTCAGGATTTCGAAGACGCGCACCACCTTCTGCACGCCCGCCACGGAACGGGCCAGGTCGGTGCCGCGGGCGGCTTCGCGTTCGGTCACGCGGCCCATCAGGTAGATGTTGCCGCGCTCGGTCACCACCTTGTAGGCATGGGCCTGCACGTCTTTCGCGTCCACCAGGGTGGCTTTGACCTTGGCCCCCAGCAAGGCGTCGTTCGATCTGGAGCCCATCGAGCTGTTGCCCAGCACCGCCAGTTCGTTCACGACGGTCTTGACGTTCTCCACCGCGGCCACCGCGGCCTCAACATCGGCGCGTTCCTTGTCGCCGGGCACTTCGCCGGTGATCAGCAGCACGCGGTTGTAGCTGACGACGTTCACATGCCCCAGGGTGGCCAGCGCCCGCACGCGTGATGCGGCTTTCAGTTCGATGGCCTGGTCTTCCACCTGGGTGCCGGTGGTGCGCCGGTCGGTGGCCACCAGGCCGCCGCCGATGACAGCGCCGCCCACCAGCAGCGGTGCACAGGCGGCTGCGCTGGCGGCCAGCAGCAGGACTGCAGCCAGGCGCAACAAGGCGCTGTGGCGCGGGGCGGGCATTCGAAAAGCGGGTGTGGTCATGGTTCTTGTTCTCCCATCAGCTGGAAATCGACGGCGTCGCACAGGCAGTGCAGCACCAGCAGTTGCAGTTCGGCCACGCGTGCCGGGCGTTCGGCGGGCAGCTTGATGAGGACATCGGTCTCGGCCAGAAGTTCACCCATCACGGCCGCGCTGCGGCCGGCCAGCACCACCAGGGTCATGTCCTTGCGCTGCGCAGCGCTGACCAGTGCGGCGCTGTCGCTTTCGCCGTCGTCCAGCAGCAGCAGCACGTCGCCGGGCAGGCCCAGGGCCAGCACCTGCGCGGTCGGCTGCAGGCCCAGGGCCAGCGCGGCCAGCGGCGGGCGTTCGCGTTCAAAGCGGGTGACGAACAACTGTGCCAGGTGCAAGGCCAGGGCCTGCCCGGCGCCATGGCCCACGGCCAGCACCTTGCCGCCGCCGGTGATGGCGCCCAGCAGCGCGGCCGCAGCCTCGGCAATCGGGCGCGACAGGCTTTCCGCCGACTGGTACTGCAGGTCGGCGCTTTCGAAGAACTGTTGCTGGATTCGCTGTTCAAGCATGGGCCTGGATCATAGGAGCCCCAGCCGCCTGCGGCCGCAAGGCTTGCCGCGGGCTTCGCATGGCGCCCTCAGCCTGGCTTAAGCCGGCGCAGCTTCAATCCTTCCTGTCGGGCCATCGGTGGCTTGACACCGCTGGCACCCCTGCCGGCAACCGCGACCGATTTGGTCGTCGTTTCACCCCTATGCAACAGGAAGACCGCATGAAGAACTTCACCACCAACGCCTTTGCCGCCGCTGCCATCGCCCTGCTGGGCTGCACGGCTTCTGCCGCCTGGGCCGGCCCCAGCTGCGACGTGCCCGAGGCGCAGTGGATGAAGGAAGCCGACTTCAAGGCCAAGATCGAAGCGCAGGGCTATCAGATCAAGACCTTCAAGGTCAGCAAGGGCAAGTGCTACGAGATCTACGGCACCGACAAGGCCGGCAAGAAGGTCGAGATCTACTTCAACCCGGCCACCGGTGCGGTGGTCGAGCAGAAGTCCTGATGGCTGCCCGGCCGGTGCCTGCAGACCCGGCAGCCGCGCCCGGCGCGGCCCCGGTGTGGGACCTGTTCGTGCGCCTGTTCCACTGGTCCCTGGTGGCCTGCGTACTGCTGAACTTCTTCGTCGTGGAAGACGGCGAATGGCTGCACCGGTGGCTGGGCTACACCGCGTCCGGTCTGGTGGCTGCGCGAATCGTCTGGGGCTTTGTGGGGACGCGGCACGCGCGTTTTGCCGATTTCTTCCCCACCCCGGCCCGCCTGCGTGCGCACCTGCGCAGCCTGCTGCGCCATGACGCCGAGCCCTGCGTCGGCCACAACCCGCTGGGGGCCTTGATGATGCTGGCGCTGATGGCCGCCGTGCTGGGCCTGGGCTTGACGGGCTATCTGCAGACCACTGACCGTTTCTGGGGCGACGAAGCGATGGAAGATGTGCACGAATGGATCGGCCAGGCCCTGATGGCGCTGGCCGGCGTGCATGCCGTCTCTGCCTTGGTGATGGGCCGCATCGAACGTGTGGCGCTGGTGCGGGCCATGGTGACGGGTGTGAAGCGGCGTTACTGACGCTACTGACGCTACTGACAGCAGCCCGGGCGTCAGCCCCCTGCGTCAAAAGCCCCGCGCAGCCAGTCCAGGCGCTCGCCGTCGATGGCCAGCACGTCGAAGCGGCAGGGCGGGGGCACCGCCAGGCGCTGCAGGAAGTGCTGCGCCGCCAGCACGATGCTGCGCTGCTTGCTGGCGGTGATGCTGGCTGCGGCACCGCCCTGGCTGCGGCTGGCGCGCGAGCGCACTTCGACGAAGACCAGGGTGCCGTCGCGTTCACGCAGGATCAGGTCGATCTCGCCGCCGCGGGCGTACGGCCCGCGGGCCACCCGATAATTGCGCTGCACCAGGGTCAGGCCCTGGGTCTGCAGCCAGCGCAGGGCCCGGTCTTCGGCAGCGTCGCCCTGGCGCTGCGCCGTGGTGCGGGCTGGCGCCCCGCTGGTTGCCGTGCCAGCGTCTGCCTTCGAACGGCCCTTCAGGAACCCGCCTGTGACCACCGACACCTCCTTGCTGCACGCCGCGGCGCAGGCCGCCACGGCGCACCAGCGTTTCGTGCCCGGCGCACTGTACGTGGTGGCCACGCCCATCGGCAACCTGGCCGACATCACGCTGCGTGCGGTGTACCTGCTGGCGCGAGTGGACGCCGTGGCCTGCGAAGACACGCGCATGGCCGGGCAGCTGCTGGGCCACCTGGGCCTGAAGAAGCCACTCGTGGCCCTGCACGCGCACAACGAACAAGGCGCCAGCGCCACCGTGCTGGCGCGGCTGTCGGCGGGCGAAGCGGTGGCCTACATCAGCGACGCGGGTACCCCGGCCGTCAGCGACCCCGGCGCGGTGCTGGTGGCGCAGGCGGCAGCGGCTGGCCACCCGGTGGTGCCGGTGCCGGGCGCCAGCAGCGCGCTGGCGGCGCTGTGTGCGGCGGGCGACAACGCCGGGGCGGGCTTTCGCTTCGTGGGCTTCCTGCCTGCCAAGGGCGGCGACCGGCGTACGGCGCTGGCGGCGGTGCTGGCCGACGACGGCACGCAAGTGCTGTTCGAGGCGCCGCACCGCATCGGCAGCCTGCTAGATGACCTGGCGGCAGCGCAGCCGGCGCGCCGTGTGACGCTGGCGCGCGAGCTGACCAAGCAGTTCGAAACCATCGTCACCCAGCCGGCCAGCGACCTGCCAGGCTGGCTGGCCGCCGACCCGCACCGCAGCCGCGGTGAATTTGTGCTGGTGCTGCACGCTGTGCCAGCCGCCGCGGCATCAGCCGACGCGCTGCCGCCTGAGGCCCTGCGCGTGCTGCGCCTGCTGTTGCGCGAATTGCCGCTGAAGCAGGCCGTGGCGCTGGCGGCCGATATCAGCGGTGCGCCGCGCAAGGCGCTGTACCAGCAGGCGCTGGCGGAGCGCGACGCTGCCGTAGGGGACACCGGCCCAGGCGATGAGCCGACGGCCGACCCGGCGGCCTAGGCCGCCAGGCGTGGCCGTGCTGCTGGCTTAGCGCACTGGGCGTTGCTGGCGGTCGTGCTTCTGGCGGTAGATGTCGCGGCTGGCACGGGCCTGCAGGCCCGCCAGGCGGTGGCGTTCATGCACGCTCAGCTGGCCGTCGGCGCGGGCGCGGTGTTCCACGCGGCCGATTTGGCGCTGCTCTTGCGCCAGGCGCCGGGTTTCGCGCGCGGTCAGCTCGCCGCTGGCCACGCCCTGGCGGATGCGCTGCGCCTGCTGGGCCTGGCGCTGGTCGATGCCCGCGCGGCTGGTGGCCGTATCGGGGCTGCGGGTGTGGGCCTGGGCGCAAAAAGCCGTCAGGGCCGTCAGGCCCAAGGCCAGAAGAGCGTGGCGCAGTGTCATGAGCGTTCCTTTCAAACAGGTGGGTGGTGACCCCATCACAACGCCGCTGGCAGCCACCGCGCGCACCGCGGCCAGGTGAAGCTGCGGTAAAGAAGGGTTGCCGCCCTGGCCGGGGGGCGGCTCCTACAATCGAATATTGTTTTTCAGCCCTTGCACAACCCGTTGGGACGCCCACACATGATCACCCGTGAACCGACGATCGAACGCCTGGCCATCGCCGACAAACTGATGCTGGAACCCTTCGGCATCACCGAATCGTCGCTGTCGCAGGCCCTGGGCGCGATCCGAGAGCACCGCGTCGACGACGCCGACCTGTACTTCCAGACCACCCGCCACGAAGGCTGGAGCCTGGAAGAAGGCATCGTGAAGAGCGGCAGTTTCAGCATCGACCAGGGCGTGGGCGTGCGCGCCGTGGCCGGCGAGAAGACGGCCTTCGCCTACAGCGACGACCTGAGCGTGGACGCGCTGATGGACGCCGCGCGCACCGTGCGCACCATCGCCGCGGCGGGCCAGGACAAGCGCGTGAAGCTGCAGCGCGCGCCGCGTGTGGCTTCCATCCGCACGCTCTATGCCCCCACCGACCCCATCGCCAGCCTGGACAGCACGCAGAAGGTGGCGCTGCTGGAACGCGTGGAGAAGATGGCCCGCGCCAAGGACCCGCGCGTGGTGCAGGTGATGGCCAGCCTGGGCGCTGAATACGACGTGGTGCTGGTAGCCCGCGCCGACGGCACGCGCGCGGCCGACGTGCGGCCCCTGGTGCGCCTGAACGTGACGGTGATCGCCGAACAGAAGCAGGGCGGCCAGCTGCGCCGTGAGGTGGGCAGCGGCGGCGGCGGTGGCCGCTTCGGCCTGGGCTACTTCACGGAAGCCATGATGCAGAGCTATGTCGACCAGGCCGTGCACGCCGCGTTGACCAACCTGGACAGCCGCCCGGCCCCTGCCGGCGACATGACGGTCGTGCTGGGCCCGGGCTGGCCCGGCGTGCTGCTGCACGAAGCCGTGGGCCATGGCCTGGAAGGCGACTTCAACCGCAAGGGTTCTTCCACCTTCGCAGGCCGCATCGGCCAGCGCGTGGCCGCCAAGGGCGTGACGGTGCTGGACGACGGCACCCTGCCCGACCGCCGCGGCAGCCTGAACGTCGACGACGAAGGCCATGCATCGCAACGCAACGTGCTGATCGAAGACGGCATCCTGCGCGGCTACATCCAGGACAGCATGAACGCGCGCCTGATGGGCGTGAAGCCCACCGGCAACGGCCGCCGCGAAAGCTATGCGCACCTGCCGATGCCGCGCATGACCAACACCTACATGCTGGCCGGCGACCGCAAGCCCGAGGAGATCGTGGCCAGCATCAAGCGCGGCCTGTATGCCACCAACTTCGGCGGCGGGCAGGTGGACATCACCAGCGGCAAGTTCGTCTTCAGCGCCAGCGAAGCGTACTGGGTCGAGAACGGCAAGATCCTCTACCCCGTGAAGGGCGCCACCATCATCGGCAACGGGCCCGAAGCGATGACGCGCGTGAGCATGATCGGCAACGACCTGCAGCTGGACACCGGCGTGGGCGTGTGCGGCAAGGAAGGCCAGAGCGTGCCGGTGGGCGTGGGCCAGCCGACACTGCGCATCGAAAAGCTCACGGTGGGCGGTACAGCCTGACAGCGATGTCGGTCAGCTTCGCCGACATCGAAGCCGCCGCCCGGCGGCTTCAGGGCCACGTGCTCGACACCCCCTGCGTCGAGAGCAAGACGCTGGGGCAGATCGTCGGCGCGCAGGTGTTCCTGAAGTTCGAGAACCTGCAGTTCACCGCGTCCTTCAAGGAACGTGGCGCGCTGAACAAGCTGGCCACGCTGATCGAAAGCGGGCAGCCCATCCGCGGCGTGATTGCGGCGTCTGCCGGCAACCACGCGCAAGGCGTGGCGCACCATGCGCAGCGCCTGGGGCTGCGCGCGGTGATCGTGATGCCGCAGCACACGCCCACGGTGAAGGTGGAACGCACGCGCGGCTTTGGCGCCGAAGTGGTGCTGCATGGCGAAACCTTCGACGACGCCCGGGCCCGCGCGCTGCAGCTGGCCGAAGAGCAGGGCCTGACCTTCGTGCACCCCTTCGACGACGTGGACGTGATTGCCGGCCAGGGCACCATCGGCATCGAGATGCTGCAGGCCCAGCCCGAGATCGACACGCTGGTGATCGCGGTGGGCGGCGGCGGGCTCATCAGCGGCATCGCCACCGCGGTGCGCCAGCTGAAGCCAGGCATCGAGATCGTGGGCGTGCAGACATCGCGCTTCCCGGCGATGGTGAACGCCATCCAGGGCACCAGCCATCCGCAGGGCAGCAGCACGATCGCCGAAGGCATTGCGGTGGGCCAGCCAGGGCTGATCACGCGCGAGCTGATCCGCCAGCGCGTCGACGACCTGCTGCTGGTGGACGAAGGCGACATCGAGCAGGCCGTGCTGATGCTGCTGGAAATCGAAAAGACCGTGACCGAAGGCGCCGGCGCCGCCGGCCTAGCCGCGCTGCTGAAGTACCCCCAGCGCTTTGCCGGCCGCAAGGTGGGCCTGGTGCTGTGCGGCGGCAACATCGACCCGCTGCTGCTGGCCGCCATCATCGAACGCGGCATGGTGCGCGCCGGCCGGCTGGCACGCATCCGTGTGGGCGCGCGCGACACGCCGGGCGTGCTGGCGCGCATCACCGCCGTGGTGGGCGCGGCCGGGGCCAACATCGACGAAGTGCACCACCAGCGCGCCTTCAGCACGCTGAGTGCGCAGAACGTCGAGGTTGAGCTGGTGCTGCAGACGCGCAACCCCGCCCATGTGCAGGAAGTGGTGGCGGCGCTGCAGGCGGCGGGGTTCGCGGCTTCCGGGTACTGATGGCCCGCAAAGCCCGTGCTACATTCGCGGCCATGCGTTCAGCAGCGTTCTACTTTTCGTATTTTTGGTTCTCGCACCGCATGGCGGCTGGAGAGGCAAACGCGTAGACGGAAAGAAAGCGCGCCCCGAACCCAGAAAACCGCCGGCACCCCCGGCGGTTTTTTCTTGTCCGCCGCGTGCCTGCAGCCCCGCAGCCACCCCCGAAGAAAGACTGTCATGAGCCCGAAACCCGTCACTGCAGCGTCCCCGGCCGACGAACGGCTGGCGCTGTCCGAGAAGACCAGCCAGACCGACGACCAGCGCATTCGCGACGTCACGCCGCTGCCGCCGCCGGAACATCTGATCCGCTTCTTCCCGATCGCCGGCACGCCGGTGGAAACGCTGGTGGCGGGTACGCGCAACAGCATCCGGCAGATCATGGCCGGCCAGGACGACCGGCTGCTGGTGATCGTCGGCCCCTGCTCCATCCACGACCCCGCGGCGGCGCTGGAATACGCCCGCCTCCTGAAGGCCGAGCGCGACCGCCACGCCGGCGAGCTGGAAGTCGTGATGCGCGTGTACTTCGAAAAGCCGCGCACCACGGTGGGCTGGAAGGGCCTGATCAACGACCCGTACCTGGACGAGAGCTACCGCATCCACGAAGGCCTGCGCATCGCGCGGCAACTGCTGGTGGACATCAACCGGCTGGGCGTGCCGGCGGGCAGTGAATTCCTGGACGTGATCAGCCCGCAGTACATCGGCGACCTCATCAGCTGGGGTGCCATCGGCGCGCGCACGACGGAAAGCCAGGTGCACCGCGAACTGGCCAGCGGCCTATCCGCCCCCGTGGGCTTCAAGAATGGCACCGACGGCAACATCAAGATCGCCACCGACGCCATTCAGGCGGCGGCGCGCCCGCACCACTTCCTGTCGGTGCACAAGAACGGCCAGGTGGCGATCGTCGAAACCAAGGGCAACAAGGACTGCCACGTCATCCTGCGTGGCGGCAAGGCCCCCAACTATGACGCGGCCAGCGTGGCCGCGGCCTGCGCCGAGATCGAGGCCGCCAAGCTGCCCTGCCGGCTGATGGTGGACGCCAGCCACGCCAACAGCAGCAAGCAGCACCAGAAGCAGATCGATGTGATGAAGGACGTGGGTGCGCAGCTGGCCGGCGGCAACCGCTGCATCTTCGGCGTGATGGTGGAAAGCCACCTGCAGGGCGGGGCGCAGAAGTTCACGCCGGGCAAGGACGACCCTGCGAAGCTGGCGCACGGCCAGTCAATCACCGACGCCTGCATCGACTGGCCAGACAGCGTGGGCGTGTTGGACACGCTGGCCGACGCAGTGAAAGCCCGCAGGGCCCGGGCCTGAGGCCGGCTGCTGTGACCGCTACAGCATCTTGCGCACGCCGCCTTCCATCTTGAACAGGCTGGCTGCGCCGCCCGCTTGCGCGGGCAGGCACAGGCCGTAGCGGAACGGGCTGTCGCCACGGCCCGGCCATTCGAAGCGCAGGTCGCGGAACAGCGCGCAGCGCTGGCCGGCCTGTTCGCTGGCTTCGATCAGCGCCGGCGTCTGTGCAAACCAGCGGAAGAAGGCGAAGTCGGGGTGCGACCAGGCTTCCTGCACCCAGGCCGGGGTGCCGGGCGGGCCGAAGCGCGGCACGCGCGTCCACACGGCCTGGCTGGCGGGCAGGTAGGGGGCTGAAAAGCGGCGCACGAAGGCCGGCGGGAACAGCGCCGGGGCTTCCGGGTCCAGCGCCGTACTGCGCCGGGTGTTCAGGTGGGCAACGTGGTAGTCCTGGCCGTCGAACACCGACAGCGTCCAGTTGAAGGGCGACGCCGGGCGCGGCATCACCACCACCTGCTGCGCCGCAAAGCCCTGCGCCGTGGCATGGCGGGCGGCCAGGGTTTCGGCTTCTTGCTGGCCCACCCAGGCCAGGCCCACCCAGCCCACGGCGGCCGCCAGGCCCAGCGCCGCCGGCCAGCGCCGGCGCGGAAAGACGGCCGCCAGCACCAGCCCGGCGACGAGGAAGCCGCTGAAGGCCAGGTCGATGATGAACATCGCGCCCAGGCCGAAGCGGCGGTCGCTGAAGGGTTGCAGCAGCATCGTGCCGAACTGCGTGATCCAGTCGCCGGCAATGTGGATGCCGATGCCCCCGGCCGCCAGCCAGAAGAACTGCCGCCAAGCCGCCGCTGGCGCAGCGCGCGTGGCGGCAAAGCAGCGTGCCATCAGCCAGGCGATGCCCGCCGCCCACAGCGGCAGCATCAGCACCGAATGCGTGATGCCGCGGTGCTGGGTGAGGTAGGCGATGTCGCCGAAGGCCTGGGCCACGGCGTCGATGTCGGGGAAGGCACCGGCTACAGTGCCGACCAGCACGCATTGCCAAAGCGTGGCCGGCGCTGCAGCCGTAGCGTAGTGGGTACTGGCATTCAAGTCGCGCTGCACGACCAGTAGCCGAGCCAGCAGGGCGCCAGACAGCGCGTGGGTAAGGGTGTCCATGGGTTCGCCAGCCACAGCGGCTGATGTGCAAAGCCGTCTATCTTGCCCGGGTTATCGATAGCTTTATGCATCGTGCGGCGAAGGGCCCGATCATCGCGGGCCCAAGGCATGTGGCCTCAGGCCATCCTCATCCCCACCCCACCCCAGGAGACCGCCATGTTCAACCGTCGCCAGTTCATGGGCACCGCCGTCGCCAGCGCTGCCGTCTACGCCGCAGGTTCCTTCACGCCGATGTGGGCGCAGAACGCGCCGAACTTCGGCACGCCCACCCTGCCCAGCCCCGGCTTTCGGCGCCTGAAGGTGGGCAACGTGGAAGTCATCGCCTTGCTCGACGGCATCACCCGCCGGCCGCTGGGCGAGGAATTCGTGGCCAATGCCCCGCTGGCCGATGTGCGCGCCCTGCTGACGTCGCAGTCGCTCTCGCCTGACTATGTGGACGTGCCGTACACGCCTTTCCTGGTGGTGGCCGGCAACCGCCGCGTGCTGATGGACACTGGCCTGGGTGAGTTCGGCGGCCCCACCACGGGCAAGCTGCTGGAAAACCTGGCGGCTGCCGGTTTCAAGCCGGACGACATCGACACCGTGTTGGTCAGCCACTACCACGGCGACCACATCAACGGTATCCGCAACAAGGCCGGCGACTTCGTCTTCAGCAAGGCCAAGGTGATGGTGCCGGCCGCCGAACACGCCTTCTGGATGGACGAAGCGCGGGCCGCTGCCGCGGCTGGCGGCCGCATGAAGGGCCTGTTCGACAACGTGCGCCGCACGTTCGTGGGCATGCCCGAAGGCATGCTGCAGCAGTTTCAGCCCGGGCAGGAACTGCTGCCGGGCGTTCGTTCAGTGGCGGCCCACGGGCACACGCCGGGCATGTCGATGTTCGAGATCACCTCAGGCGGGCAGGTCTTCACCTTCCTGGCCGATCTGACGAACATCCCGGCCCTGTTTGCACGCAACCCGGATTTCGCCATCACCTTCGACATGGACCCGGTGATGGCGCGCCAGACGCGCCGCGCCACCTTCGAGCGCATCGTCGCCAGCAAGGGGCTGGTGGGCGGCTTCCACTTCCCCTTCCCGGCCCTGGGGCAGATGGTGGCCGCCGGCAACGGCTACAGCTTCCAGGCGGCCTGAACCGCCTGACGGGCTGGCCTTCAGGCCGCCCTGCGCACCTGCAGCCGGCGCGCCAGCAGCAGCAGGCCACCCAGCATCAGCACATAGGTGCCGGGTTCGGGCACGGCCACCACCTGGCCCTGCAGCTGCACGCTCAGGTTCAGCAGCTGCAGGTCGGGGCCAAAGCCGTTGCTGCTGATGCGGCTGAGCACGATGACTTCGTTGAAGACACCGGCCAGGCCGGTATCGAAGTTCACCGTCAGGCCGTTGATGATGTTGCCCGCCTGCAAGCCGCTGAAATTGCCGAAACCTGCCAGGCTGAAGGCGCTGCCGGCTGCGATGCCGGACAGATCGAAGACGCCGTTCAGCGCGTCGGCCGGCCCGGCGGCCGTGTTGGCCAGCGACAGCGTGGCGCTGGTGGCGGCGCTGCCCTGCAGCAGCGTGCCGAAGTTCAGCACGTAGGCCGGGCCCTGGGGCGGGCCGGGCGGGAACACCACCTGCGCAAAGCTGCCGCTGCCGCCGGTCTTGGCCAGGGTGCTTTGCGCGATGTTGTTCACCTGCGCCTGCAGCGCCACCGCGCCGCCGCCCAGCGGCAGGTCAGCCAGGTCGGGGTTGGTACTGGCGAAAGCCAGGTTGGCCGTGCCGCTGTAGACGCCCGCCGTGCTGGTGTTCAGCCCGATCACGATGCCGTTGCTGCTGGTGCTGCCCGCAGGCAGAGCCCCCAGCCCGCCACCGGCGATGAAGGGCGATCCATTGCCGGGTGCGCCGGCGATGCTGGGCGTGGCGCGCAACCCGTCCGTCAGGGCGGCCGCGGCCGTGTTGCTGATCGACACGCCCTGCGGTGCGACGCTGTCGCCTACGCGCACGATGCCGAAGTTCAGCGCCGGCGTGTTCTGCTGCGCCACCGCGGGAGCGTAGACGCGGCCGGTCAGCGCCACGTTGGCGCCGGGCAGGGCGAAGTCGGGCGCCAGCGTGGTGCCAGCGCCGCTGGACACCAGGCCCAGCGCGGCCGTGCCGCTGCTGCTGCCGGCCGTGGCCGTGCTGGCCAGGCCCACCGTGATGGCCTGGCTGTTGCCGCCGGCCGCCAGGCCGCTGATGCCGCCGCTGCCATTGAAGCCGGCGCTGACACTGGCCAGCGTGGCGTTCAGGCGTTCGGTGTAGACGTCGGGCGAGCTGTTGCTGATGCTGATGCTGCGCACCGGCAGCGCGTCGCCGACGCGTGCGGCCAGCAACACGCTGCCCTGCACCATCGGGCTGGCCAGGCGGTAGACGTCGCCGCTGACGTTGATCTGCTGCGTGCCCAAGCTGAGAGCCGAGAAGCCGCTGGTGCCGGCGCCGTCAGATGCCAATGCGATGACGACCTGCCCACCACGCGCCCCGGCTGTGCCGGTGTCGACGCCCACGCGCAGGCTGTTGCTGTCGCTGCTGCCGGCGGCCAGCAGGCCGATGCTGCCGTTGAAGGTGGCCGTGCCCTGGAAGGCATTGTTCTGGAAGCTGGCGTTCAGCCGTTCGGAAAAGCCATCAGCCGTCGCCGTGTTGGCCAGTGTCAGCGTTTGCGACAGCGTGCCGCCCATGCGCTGGTTGGGCAGCTGCACGGCAGCCGGCGCCACCGCGCTGGCACTGGCCAGGCGATAGACGTTGCCGCTGATGGCCACCGTCTGCGAAGGCAGCGCCGTGGTGCCCAGGCCGCTGGTGCCGCTGCCGTCTGACGTGAAGTTCAGCACCGCGCTGCCGCTGCGCGCACCGGCGCTGCTGGTGTCCAGCGTCAGCACCATCGCGCTGTTGTTGGCGCCCTGGCCAGGGAGCAGGCTGATGCTGCCGCCATTGGCCAAAGCGTTGCCGCTGATGGCGCCGAAGCTGGCGTTCAGGCCTTCGGTGAAGCTGCCGATGGGCGCCGTATTGCTGATGGCCAGGGCTTGCGACAGCGTGCCGCCCACGCGCTGGTTGGGCAGCGTGATGGCCGGCAACGTGTTGGCGGCGGCCAGGTTGTAGGCCGCGTAGCCGGGCGAAGACGAGATGTTCAGCACCTGGCTGAGCGTGTTGTCGAAGTTGTTGACGATGCGCACCGACTGGTTCGTCACCGCCACCAGCAGGCCAGCCTGTTCGACCGTGAAGGTGACGGTGCGCGTGGTGCTGTCGCCCGGCAGCACGGCGCCCCAGTTGCTGGACGTGGCGCCGTTGCCCGACAGGCGCGGGTCGGTGATGCCGCCGCCGGCGAAGACCGTCTGCACCGCGCCGCGCAAGGCGGGGCCGGTGCCGGGTGTGCCGACGTTCAAGATCTGGTACGGAATGTTGTTCACGCCCACGTGCACAGCGCCCAGCAGCAAGGTGGGCGTGGCCGTGGTGCCACCGCTGATGTTGCTGCCGCCCAGGGCCTGGTTGGTGTTGCCCGCGGCCACCAGGCGGTTGCCGGTGCCGGAAGTGGCGACGTTGGCGCGGCGGTTGAAGGCGTTGCCGACGCCGAAGTTGGCGTTGTCGTAGTCGGTGAAGACGGTGATGGTGCGCGTGCCCAGGTCCAGCGCGTTGGCAGCGTTGCCGTTGTTCTGCAGCGTACCGACCGTGCTGTTGCCTGTGAGAAGCTCGGCCCGGCCCGCCGGGCCGATGGCCAGGGTGCCGGTCGGACCCTGCAGGCTGCTGGCGGCGGAGAAGGACAGGATGCCCGCGTCCACTTGCACGCGGCCGGTGTTATTAAAGGCACTGGCGATCGTGGTCGAGCCCGTGCCGCCGCTGCGCAGATAAGTGCCGGCGTTGTTGACGATGCCGCTGGTGATGGCACGGCCGCCGGTGCCGTTGCCCTGGTCGTTGAAAGTCTGGCCGGCAGCCAGGTTGATGACGGAAGCCGGCGTAGGCGTGCCGAAGAT
>JAIXRN010000040.1 GCA_027485165.1 Rubrivivax sp. | reverse complement strand
GGCGCAGCCGCCGCTGCCCGGCGGTGGAGCTGGGTGGTTTTTGCCGGTTGTGTGGGTCGGTGAGGTCGGGGGCGAGAACGAATTCAACGCATGAGGTCGCCCCAAGCGACCTCATTCCTTATGAATACTTCGACTGAGGAGGGGATTCAGGCCAGTCACTGAACTCGCACCCTTGAGCATAGCGACGTGTTCGGCCTGAGCGCGCTCGTCCCCGGGGTAGATGATCCGGGCCTGCTCCTCGGGGCTGGTGGCACGTCTGAAGCACGCCGCCTTGTAGGCGGTGGCGCTGACGATCGCGGCCTTCCGGCGAGCGAGGATGCCCTCGAAACGCGGGTAGGTCACCTTGGCATCGGTGAGGCTCTTGCCCTTGCGGCGCAGCAGCTGCTGCAAGCGATCGTAGCACTTCTTGTGCAGGCGCGACGGATCGAACCAGTAGGCGTTCGAGACCTGCTTCACCTGCGGCCCTTCACCCGGCGCGTTGCCGGTCCGCTCGGTCCGCCGGATGTGATCCATGAAGCCATCGGCCTCGAGGTTCCGGATCGCGCGCACGACCGTCGCCCTGGCGAGCCTGGTCTTGCTCATGATCGTGTCGATGCAGGGCTCGCAGATTCCCTTCTTGAAGTCCCAGCACGACAGGATCGCGCGCAGGACCTTCTGGCCGGCAAGGCCGAACCGGTGGCGCTTGCCGACCTCCTTGGTGTAGTCGTCCCACTCGGCGAGCACGCGCATCAGGCCGTCGACGAAGGCCATGCCCCAAGGGTTCGGCCGTGCCACCTGGGCGCGCTTGTCCTCCACGTCGAAGCTGTCGCGGCGGACCGGCTGGTAAGTGCGGCGCTCGCCGGCGAGCAGCTGCGCCTTCATCGTGCCGAGGCCGCTCATGCCGCACCCCCGCGGGCCTTGGCTATGGCCTTGCGAAGGTTCTCCTGAAGCCTGATCTCCTCGCCGATCGCGAGGTCATCGTCGTCGTTCTCGAAGAAGGCGAGGAACTCTTCGGCGGCCTTCAGGAGTTCTGGCCCGGCCGCGATCAGCGGCCCGTCAGCTGGGTTGCTCAAGACTGCGACCCGGTCGCCAGTCCAATTCTGGTCGCGTTGGAGGTTGCCGTAGACCAGCGAAGGGCCGCGAAGCTCCCAAGGTCCGGGAGTTTGCCGAGGCGCCGTCATGCGGCACCTCCCGCGGTCAGGCGGCTGGAGGCGGCGCCTCCAGCAGCTGCGCCCACTCGCAGGCCAGCTCGCGCCGCCTGCCCATGTACGCCGCGCGGTTGTACGCCGCCTCGACGTCGTCGCGCATGTGGGCCAGCATCAGGTCGATAATCGCGCGGTCCTCCGGCCGACCGGCCTTGGCTGCGCGCTCGTTCATGATGGTCGAGAAGCTCGCCCGCCAACCGTGCGGCACGTGACGGCCGCGATACCCGGCGTCCAGATACAGCTGGCTCAGCGTCGAATCGCTGATAGGCACGCGGCGGTTGACACCGGGGAAGAGCAGACGCTGCTTGCTGGCAGGCCCGCCGGTCAGATCCATCGCCTCGCGCACGATCGCCACCGCGGCCGGGGCGAGGGGCACGATGAAGTCGAACGCCCGGTCGCCCTTGTTCCGCTTCGAGAGCTTCATCTTCGCGGCCGGGATCCGCCACAGCGGCGCGTCCCCGTCCAGATCCTCGAACTCGGTCTTCTCCGCAAGGCGCAGTGGGCCGGGGCGCACCGCGGTCAGGGCCAGCAGGCGCGAGGCCAGCTTCGTCCCCGGCTGGGCCCGGCGCAGGGCATCGATCTTCGCCAGCAGCTCGCGCGCCTCGGGCAAGGTCACCAGCGCCGGCCGCCTGCCCGAAGGCATCGGGGCGAGCGCGCGCCGGATGATCGCGGCCGGGTCCGTCTCCGCAATGCCGGCGGCGATCGCCCACACGAAGACTTCCGAGACGTGCCCGCGGACCTCGTGCGCCATTGTGGCTGCGCCGCGCTGCTCGATCTTCCTGATCGCCTCCAGCACCAGCGGCGGCGTGATCTCGCGGATCGCCAGCTTGCCAAGGTGCGGGAAGATGTTCGCCTCGAGCCGCGCCAGCACCTGCTCC
This sequence comes from Rubrivivax sp., assembly GCA_027485165.1. Classification (GTDB taxonomy): domain Bacteria; phylum Pseudomonadota; class Gammaproteobacteria; order Burkholderiales; family Burkholderiaceae_C; genus Rubrivivax. The sequence goes on along the minus strand of JAIXRN010000040.1, from coordinate 602 downwards.
GCGTACCGATCGGTGAGGGTGACCTTCTTCTGGGCGTGCCACGACCGGGCAATCGCCTCGAAGGTCTCGCCGTACCTCACCTGCGTGCGCGCTGCGCGCCGCTGTGCCCCCGGATCCGTGCCCCCAAGCAGAACGCCGCGCGCCTCGTCCCGCAATTCGCGTGCGCGCCTGATCGTGATCAGCGGATACGGGCCAAGGGTGAGGCGCTTCTCCACCCCGGCAAAGCGGTACTTCCAACGCCAGCTCTTGCTGCCGGTGGGCAGGACCTCGAGGTACAGGCCGTGTGCGTCCGCCAGCTTGTACCGCTTCGGCCGCGGCTGGGCGTTCCTGATCGCGACGTCCGTCAGCAAGCGTTGGTGCCCCCGTCAGTGCCCCGTGATGGGCTGCGCTGGGCTGTTCGCGGGTGAGACAGTCTGAGCGAACTTCCGAGCGATTCTCTGCCGTTGCGGCTAGCCCGTGAGAACGATTGAGACAACCTGATACGGCTGTTGGCTGGGGCGGAAGGATTCGAACCTTCGCATGGCGGTACCAAAAACCGCTGCCTTACCGCTTGGCTACGCCCCAGCAAGAGGCGCGTCCTATAGCGGCTGAAATCAGGATGT
>JAIXRN010000091.1 GCA_027485165.1 Rubrivivax sp. | reverse complement strand
TGCGGCATCGGCCGCACCGGCAAGTGGTTCGCGCACCAGTGGGCCGGCATCCAGCCCGATGTCATGCCTCTGGCCAAGGGCCTGGGCTCGGGCGTGCCGATCGGCGCAGTCGTCTGCGGCCCCAAGGCCGTGAAGGTGCTGCAACCGGGCAACCACGGCACCACCTTCGGCGGCAACCCGCTGGCCATGCGCGCCGCGCTGGAGACCATCGCCGTGATGGAGGACGAGGGCCTGCTGGCGAATGCCGCGACCGTCGGGGCCCACCTCAAGACGGCGCTGACGCGCGAGCTGGCCGGCCTGGCCGGCGTGGTCGAGATCCGCGGCGCCGGGCTGATGATCGGCATCGAGCTCGACCGCCCCTGCGGCGTATTGCTGGGCCGCGCGGCCGAAGCCGGGCTGATGATCAGCGTCACCGCTGACCGCGTGATCCGCATCGTGCCGCCGCTGATCCTGTCGATGGAAGAAGCCGGCCAGATCGTCGCCATCCTGAGCCCGCTGATCAAGCAGTTCCTGGCCGAGCCATGAAGCCCGGCACGCGCCTGATCAAGCATTACCTGCAGTTCAAGGACCTGCGCGCCGAGGAATACACCTACCTCTTCGAACGCACGCGCACGATCAAGACGCGCTTCAAGAACTACGAGCGCTACCAGCCGCTGGTGGACCGCACGCTGGCGATGATCTTCGAGAAGGCCAGCACGCGCACGCGCGTGAGCTTCGAAGCCGGCATGTACCAGATGGGCGGCAGCGTGGTGAACCTGACCACGGGCGACAGCCAGCTGGGCCGCGCCGAGCCGGTGGAAGACAGCGCCCGCGTGATCAGCCGCATGGTCGACATCGTGATGATCCGCACCTTCGAACAGGCCAAGATCGAACGCTTCGCCGCCCATTCGCGCGTGCCGGTGATCAACGGGCTGACAAACGAATACCACCCGTGCCAGATCCTGGCCGACATCTACACCTACATCGAGCACCGCGGCAGCATCACCGGCAAGGTGGTGGCCTGGGTGGGCGACGGTAACAACATGGCCAACACCTGGCTGCAGGCGGCCGAGACGCTGGGCTTCACAGTGCATGTCAGCACACCCAGCGGCTACGAGATCGACCCCACAGTGGCGGGCATCCGCGACACGCGCTGCTACAAGGTCTTCGACCACCCGATGCAGGCCTGCGAAGGCGCGCACCTGGTGACGACCGACGTCTGGACCAGCATGGGCTTTGAAGCCCAGAACGAAGAACGCCGCAAAGCCTTCGTCGACTGGTGCGTGGACGAAGACATGATGGGCGTGGCGCAAGGCGACGCGCTGTTCATGCACTGCCTGCCGGCACACCGCGGGGAAGAAGTGACGGCCGAGGTCATCGACGGTCCGCAGAGCGTGGTGTGGGACGAGGCCGAGAACCGCATGCATGTGCAGAAGGCCCTGATGGAATACCTGCTGCTCGGTCGCATCGGCTGAAGCACCGCTGCCTGGCCCTCTGCCAGTCCCGCTGGCGTCCGTTCGCGCCCGCCAGGGCTCAATCGCCCGCCACCACGCCTTCGCGCCGCGGGTCCGCACCACCCAACCAGCCTTTGGGTGTCCGCTGCAGGCCGTGCAGGCCGCTGGGCAGGTCGACTTCCAGCACGCGGTGGCCGCGCTGCTGCAGGCTGACGGCCAGGGCCGGGCTGAAACGGCCTTTTTCCAACAACACCGGGCCGCCGGCGTCGCCCACATGCGGGGCGTCGATGGCGCGCTGCATGTCCTGCCCACCCACCAGGGACACCAGCAGCGTCCGCGCCACGAAAAACGGGATCAAGGGCCCGCCAGGCGACCCCAGCACCATCAGCAGCCGGCTGTCGCGGCGGTCGAACACCAGCGTCGGCGTCATGCTGGACCGCGGGCGCTTGCCGCCCTGCAGGCGGTTGGCCACCGGACGGCCGGCGGCGTCCGTCGGGCTGTAGCTGAAGTCGGTGAGGTGGTTGTTCAGGATGTAGCCGCCCGGCAGCCCGGTGCCGCCGTCGGCCAGGATGCGCGCGCCGAAGGCCGCTTCCACGCTGCTGGTCATCGCCAGGGCCTGGCCTTGAGCATCGACGATGCTGATGTGGCTGGTGCCGGCTTCGGGCTGCGGTGCCATCGGGCCTAAGGCGCGGGTGGCGTCGCCCGGGCCGCCGGGCTGGCCGGCTTCGGCGCGGTCCAGCCTTTGCTGCGGGCGCAGCAGGGCCGCGCGCTGCTGCAGATAGGCCGGTGCCAGCAGGGTCTGCCAGTCGCCGCCAGGGGCGGGGACGAAACCGGGGTCGGCCACGAACTGCGCCCGGTCGGCCAGGGCCAGGCGGCCGGCCTCGATCCAGGCATGCCAGGCGGTGGCACCCGCGGGTACGGGGCGGGCCAGGTCGGCCAGCACATCGGGCCAGGGCTCGTGGACAGCAGCGGCTGTCGGGCCCGAAGGCGATGCTGGCGAGGCGTCCAACAGACCCAGCAGTTGCATCAGCATCAGGTGGCCACTGGAAGGTGGTGGCATGCCGCAGACGCGGTAGAACGCACGCCAGTCGGTGCACAGCGGCGTGCGCTGCAGCGGCTGGTAGCCGGCCAGGTCGGCCAGGCTCAGGGCCCCCGGCGTGCGGTGCTGCTGCACGCGCGCCACCATGTCGGCGGCTACAGGCCCGCCGTGCAGCGCATCACTGCCCCGCGCCGCCAGCTGGCGCAGCACAGCCGCCAGGGCCGGGTTGCGCAGGCGGTGGCCCACCGGGTGGGGGCTGCCGTCGGGCCTGTAGAAATAGGCGCGGGCCAGGGCGTCTTGCCGCAGCGTGGCGTTGCTGGCCAGCAGGCTGTGCAGGCGTTCGCCCACCGGGAAGCCCGCCTCGGCCAGAGCGATAGCCGGGCCGAACAGCTGCGCCCAGGGCAGCCGGCCATGCTGGCGGTGGGCGGCTTGCAGCATCTTCATTACCCCTGGCACGCCCACGGCACGGCCGCCCGTGACGGCCTCGGCTGGTGGCAGCGGCGTGCCGTCGGCGCGCAGGAAGCTGCCGGGGTCGGCCGCGGCCGGGGCGGTTTCGCGGCCGTCCCAGGCCTGCACCTGGCGGCCGTCCCAGTGCATCAGGAAGGCGCCACCGCCCAGGCCGCTGGACTGCGGTTCCACCAGGCTCAGCACGGCCTGCACGGCCACGGCGGCGTCCAGCGCGCTGCCGCCGGCGCGCAGCATGTCCAGCCCCGCCTGCGCGGCCAGCGGATGGGCGGCAGCCACGCCCTGGCGCTGCAGCACCCACCCGGGCTTGCGGCGGCTGGCCGATGCGTCTTCGGCGGCCACGGGCAAGGCCGCGATGACGGCCGCCGACCTTGCATCACTGGCTGACGCGGGCTGCCCCGTGACCCCCGGCGGCGCATGGCCGCAGGCTGATAGACCGCAGGCCAGGAGCATTGACGAGGCACGACGCCTCAGCACGCCGCTGTCTCGCTGTTCGACCGCCGCCACCGCCGCAGGCATTGGCCCGCAGCTACAACAGCAGCTTCACGCCCGTCTTGGCCTGCAGTTCCTCGGCCGTCACGCCGGGCGCCATTTCCACCACCTTCAGGCCCTGGGGCGTCACGTCCATCACGGCCAAGTCGGTGACGATCTGGTTTACCACGCCCACGCCTGTCAGCGGCAGGGTGCACTGGGGCAGGATCTTCAGGTCGTGGCCGCCGTCCTTCTTGCGCGCGACATGTTCCATCAGCACGATCACACGTGCCACGCCGGCCACCAGGTCCATGGCACCGCCCATGCCCTTGACCATCTTGCCCGGGATCATCCAGTTCGCCAGGTCGCCCTTTTCGCTGACCTGCATCGCGCCCAGGATCGACAAGTCGATCTTGCCGCCGCGGATCATCGCGAAGCTGGTCTCGCTGCCGAAGATGCTGCTGCCGGGGATGGTGGTCACGGTCTGCTTGCCGGCGTTGATGAGGTCGGCGTCGACTTCGTCTTCGGTCGGAAAGGGGCCGATGCCCAACATGCCGTTTTCGCTCTGCAGCCAGACTTCGATGTCGGCCCGCACGAAGTTGGCCACCAGGGTGGGCAGGCCGATGCCCAAATTCACGTAGTAGCCGTCGTGCAGTTCAAGGGCCGCGCGGGCGGCCATCTGGTCGTGTGTCCAGGGCATGGTCAGACTCCCGCTTTCTCGGTCAGGGTGCGCTTCTCGATGCGCTTTTCGGGGTTCGCGTTCAGCACGATACGGTCCACGTAGATGCCGGGCAGGTGCACGGCGTCGGGGTCGATGGCGCCCTTCTTGACGATCTCTTCCACCTCGACGATGGTGAGCTTGCCCGCCATGGCCGCGGCGGGGTTGAAGTTGCGTGCCGTCAGGCGGAACACCAGGTTCCCCGATTCATCGGCCTTCCAAGCCTTGACCAGGGACACATCGGGCACCAGCGAACGTTCCATCACATAGGTGTGGCCGTCGAATTCGCGCAGTTCCTTGCCTTCGGCCACCACCGTGCCCACCCCGGTGCGGGTGAAGAAGGCCGGGATGCCGGCGCCGCCAGCACGCAGCTTTTCGGCCAGCGTGCCCTGGGGCGTGAATTCGAGTTCCAGTTCACCGGCCAGGTACTGGCGTTCGAATTCCTTGTTTTCGCCCACGTAGCTGCTGATCATCTTCTTGATCTGCCGCGTGGCCAGCAGCTGGCCCAGGCCGAAGCCGTCGACACCTGCGTTGTTGCTGATGACCGTCAGGTCCTTGGCACCGCTGTCGCGCAGCGCGGCGATCAGGGCTTCGGGGATACCGCACAGGCCGAAGCCACCCACGGCGAGCATCTGCCCGTCCTGGACGACACCGGACAGCGCGGCGGCAGCGCTGGGGTAAACCTTCTTCATGCTGATGGGCTCCTTGGCAAAGGGAGCGATCTGGTTGCGAACGGTCCCGAGCGTACTACGCAGCCACAGCGCTGGCGGCGCCTGCAGCAGGCCCCCAAGGCTTGAAAGCGCAGCCAGGCACCTGCTACGGTCCCGTACTTTAGGTTCGGTTCTGCGCAGATGTGCCCACCTAACATGCCTTGACAGTCTGGTGACGGTCAGGTGTGCAGGTGTCTGCGCGGGACGCGGGCGACTGACAAAGGCAGGGCATGGAGCCGCTGAAGCACAGTTTCGACACGATCACACAATTTGCCGGCGGGTTTCTGGGCCCGTTTGCGCCCCGGCTGCTGGCCGCCCTGGCCATCCTGGCTGCGGCCTGGCTGGGTGCCAGGCTGCTGCGCCTGGCCGTGCAGCGCGCCTGGGAACGCGCCCAGCTTGACGAACGCCTGCACAGCGCAGGCCTGGGCACCACGCTGGCCGGCGTGGCCGGCGCGGCCGTGTGGTTGCTGGCCCTGCCCGCCTTGCTGGGCACGCTGGAACTGGACGGGCTCCTGGCGCCCGTGAACGCCATGCTGTCGCGGCTGATGGGCTTTATCCCCAACCTGCTGGGCAGCGCCGTCGTGCTGGGCGTGGGGCTGCTGCTGGCGCGCATCGTGCGGCAGATCACCAGCGGCCTGTTGCGCGCGGCGGGATCTGAAAAACTGGCGCAACGCCTGGGGCTGGCGCCTGCGCTGGGTGAAGGCGGTCTGGCTGGCATTGCCGGCACCGTGGTGTACGTGCTGATCCTGCTGCCCACCTTGGTGGCAGCGCTGCAGCCGCTGGGGCTGGACGCGCTCACGCAGCCGCTGTCGCGCCTGCTGGAAACGGTGACGGTGCTGATCCCCAAGCTGTTCTCGGCCGCCATCGTGGTGGGCGTGGCCGTGCTGATCGGCCGCGCACTGGCCAACCTGGCCAGTGCGCTGCTGGCCGGCCTGGGGCTGGACACCCTGCCGGAAAAGCTGGGCGCGGCGCCGCTGCGCATCGCCGGGCGGCCGCTGTCAGAACTGGCCGGCACGGGCGTGCTGGTGGCCGTGATCACGGTAGCGCTGACCCAGGCCAGCGAGATCCTGGGCCTGCCCATCCTGACCGAGATGGTGGCCACGCTCGGCGCCGGCGCAGCCCGCGTGGCCGTGGCCCTGGTGCTGCTGGTAGCTGGTGTCTTTCTGGGTTCAGCTGCCGCGCGCGCGCTGCAGGCCAGCAGCCTGCACAACGGCCGCTGGCTGGGACATGCGGCGCGGGCGGCCATCCTGTTCTTTGCCGGTGCGCTGGCGCTGCGCCAGGCCGGGCTGCCGGCCGAAATCGTCAGCATCGCCTTCGGCGCGGTGGTCGGCGCGCTGGCCATCGGCCTGGGCGTGGCGCTGGGCGTGGGCGGCCGTCATGCCGCGGCGCGTGTGCTGGACCGCGTGCTGGCCTCGTTCGATGCCCACCCGGGCCAGAACACTTCTGGCGCGCTGGCGCCGCATGCGCCCCACACATCGCCGGCAGCGCCTGAACCGCCTGCCCCACTCACCGCGCCCGCCGACCCCGCAGCCGATGCCCGGGCCAGCACCCCGCCGCAGGGCCCTCCTCCGGTCTGACGGCTCGCGATGCGCCCGGCTCAACATCTCTTCGACCGTCTCAGCCTGCCAGGGCAGGTGCTGCTGGCCGGCGGCAGCGTCAGCGTTGCCGCGGCTGTGGCGCTGGCCTGGCAGGCCGGCCTGGCGCCAGACACGAGCTGGTGGGCACTGGCAGCCGGCGCGCTGGCCACGCTGGTGTCGGCCGCGCTCGCCTGGCGCAGCGACAGTGCGACGCGGGACATCACCCACAGTGCCCGGCAGCTGCTGCGCGACGACGCCCCGGCAAATCTGCAGGTGCCGTACAAGTCGGCCACCGCCGGCCTGCACGCGCTGAGCACGGCGCTGCGCCGTCTGGTCGACGCCGCGCGCCAGCGCCAGCAGGCCCTGGAAGCGCGCAACGCCGCGCTGGGCGTGAAGCTGCAGTCGCGCACGCAGGAACTGTCGTCGCTGCAGGACCTGTCCATCGGGCTGGCGCAGCAGGGCGACATCAACGCCCTGGTGACGGAAGCGCTGGGCGCCCTGGAACAGACCGTGGACTACAGCAGCGCGTCGGTCTGGGCACGCGAAGGCCTGCGCGCCCTGCGCCCGGTGGTGCTGATGGGCTACCGCAGCCACGACGCCGACGTCGCCGGCCTGGCGCTGAAAGACCTGGCCGGCCTGCGCCTGTCGCGCGCCAACCTGCAGCGCTACGAACAGATGGAAACGGCCGGTACGCCCATCGTTGAAAACCAGCCTCACCAGGGCCTGCTGTCCTGGCTGTGGGAAATGGTCACTGACGATGCCCGCACGTCGGCCCTGTACCGCAACACTCGCGCCTGGATGGCCGTGCCGCTGAAGGTGCGCCAACAGGTGCTGGGCGTGCTGCGCGTGGACCACGGCGAGCCCGGGCACTTCGACCCCCCGCGCGTGCGACTGCTGCAGGCGGTGGCCAGCCAGACCGCGCTGGCCATGCACCACGCCCACATGCTGGCCGAAGAACGCGACGTGGCCGTGATGGCTGAACGCAACCGCATCGCACGCGAATTGCACGACGCCGTGTCGCAGACCCTGTTCGCCGCCAACCTGCTGGCTGGCACTCTGGCGCGGCAGGCCGACATCGACCCCGCCACGCGCCAGCAGGCGCAGACGCTGGAAAGGCTGAACCGCAGCGCGCTGGCAGAAATGCGCATGCTGATGTTCGAACTGCGCCCCGACGCCCTGGAAGGTGCACGGCTGAACGAACTGCTGCAGCAGGCCGTGGAAGCACTGGGCGGGCGCAGCGACATCGCCATCAGTACCCATCTGCAGGCCCAGGACGGGCCACCTTCGCGCCAGCGCGTGCAGCTCTATCGCATCGCCCAGGAAGCGCTGTCGAACATCGCGCGCCACAGCGGCGCCCGCCATGTGCAGGTGTCGTGGACCGTGCCCGTGCCCGGACGTGGCCGGCTGCGCATCAGCGACGACGGCTGCGGCTTCGACCTCGGCGCCGAACGCCCAGGGCACTTCGGCGTGGACAACATGCGCGAACGCGCCGCCGAGCTGGGGGCCGCACTGCGACTGGAAAGCGCCCCCGGCGGCGGAACGCAAATCGAACTTGAACTGAGCTGGGAGGCTCGTTGACCTATGGAACCTCTTCAGAAACCCGGCATTCGCATCTTCGTCGTGGACGACCACCCGATGATCCGCCACGGCCTGGCCGCCATGGTGCAGGCCGAACGCGAACTGCAATGGGTGGGCGACGCCGCCAGCGGTGAAGACGCGCTGCGCATGGCCCCGGCGCTGAAGCCCGACGTGGTGCTGATGGACCTGGTGATGCCGCAGATGGACGGCATCGCCACCATCGCCGCGCTGCGGCCGCTGTTGCCCCAGACACGCTTCGTGGTGCTCACCAGCCTGCTGGACCCTTCCGAGGTCAAGCGTGCGCTGGACGCCGGGGCTTCGAGCTTCCTGCTGAAGAACGCGTCGGCCCAGGAACTCATCACCGTCATCCGCGCCACGGCTTCTGGCCATCGGGTGCTGGCCCCGGAAGTGACCGACGCCCTGGTGGCGGGCGAAAAGCGCAGCAGCCTGGGAGGCGACCTGACGGCGCGCGAACGCGAATTGCTGGCCCTGATGGCGCGTGGCCTGAGCAACCAGGAAATCAGCAACCGCCTGGCCATCGCCATGCCGACGGTGAAGTTCCACGTCACCAACATCCTGGCCAAGCTGCATGCCGACAACCGCACCGAAGCCGTGCTGACGGCCCTGAAGCACCGGCTGGTGACGCTGGACTAGCCGCATCGGCGCGACTGGACAAGCCGCGCAAGCGCAACTCGACAAGCCGCGCAAGCGCGGCGGCACGACACGCCTGCTTACATCTTGCGCCATCGAGACCCCCTAAAGGTCGGGGTGGTCCCCGACCCTAAGACGGTGACAAGCCCTGCCCCCAGCCCCAGCATCCTGCAAACGATCGCAATCCCCAAATTTCAGGAGTTAGGCATGACGGGCTATTTCCAACTCATCGAAGGCGACGACGGCGCCTTCATGTTCACGCTGCGTGCCGGCAACCACGAAACGGTGCTGACCAGCCGCGTGTTCTGGAGCCGCCAGGCCGCCCTGGACGCCGCCACCCTGCTGGGCCGGCAGGCCCAGCGCCCCGAGTGCTACGTGCGCCATACCGACCCCGACGGCCGCCAATGGTTCGAGGTGCTGGACGAGCGCCAGCACACCCTGGCGCGCAGCGAACCTTATGGCAGCCGGTCGGGGCTGGCGGCCGGCATGGCTTCGGTCAAGCGCAACAGCCAGGCCAATGTCTTTCGCGGTCTGGTGCGGCGCGCCAATGTCGCCCAGTTCGCGCTGCCCAGCCGCCCGCCGGCCGGCGCCTGGCCAGGGGCTCGGCACCCGACGGCCTTGTCGGAAGGCTGAAGCGGCGGGCCACCTCCGCCGGGGCCTGTGCCTGAACAAGCACAAGGGCGTGGCCGGGGCCGGCGCAGAATCCGGCCATGATCACTGTTCACCATCTCGAAAACTCGCGCTCGCAGCGCGTGCTGTGGCTGCTGGAAGAGCTGGGCCTGCCCTACCAGGTGCAGCGCTATGCCCGCGACCCGCAGACCCTGCTGGCGCCGCCCGAACTGGCACGCGTGCACCCGCTGGGCAAGTCCCCTGTCATCACCGACGACACCGCGCAGCCGGCCATCACGGTGGCCGAATCAGGCGCCATCGTCGAATACCTCGTCGACACCTACGGCGGCGGCCGGCTGCGCCCGCCCGCGGGCACGGCCGAGGCCCGGCGCTACACCTACTGGCTGCACTTTTCCGAAGGCAGCCTGATGCCGCCGCTGCTGATGAAGCTGGTGTTCGACAAGGTGCGCAGCGCGCCCGTGCCCTTCTTCATCAAGCCCGTGGTGAAGGGCGTGGCCGACAAGGTGACCAGCAGCTTCATCGGCCCGAACATCAAGCGGCTGCTGGACTTCATGGAAACAGAGCTCGCCAGCCGGCCATGGTTTGCCGGCGCCGAATTCAGCGCGGCTGACGTCCAGATGAGCTTCCCGGTCGAAGCGGCGGCCGCGCGTGCTGGCCTGAACGCGTCGCGCCCGCGGCTGATGGACTGGCTGGCGCGCATCCACGCCCGCCCGGCCTATGCGCGCGCGCTGGAAGTCGGCGGGCCTTACGCGATGGTGGACTAGGCGTCTGCGCCGCCTCAGCGCAGCGCCGGGTGCAGCAGCTCGGCCGCGGGCACGCTGGCGCGGGTATTGGCCAGGGTGCTGAAGGCAGCCTGCGGCAGCGCAGCGGCAAAGGCCGGGCCCACGGCCTGGGCCGCCTGCACGAAGGCGGCGGCCCGCGCATCGTCCAGCCCGGCGCGGGCCAGGATCAGGTTCACCGAACCCACCGTCGCCAGCGGCGCGTCGATGCCGGGGTACAGGCCGGCTGGCACCGTCATCGCCTGCAGCAACGGATAGCGCGCCAGGATCTGCGGCAGCTGGGCAGGCGCAGGCCCCAGGAAGCGCGCACCCGCCTGCGCCAGGGCGACGAAGCCGGGCCAGCCCTCGCCCGCGCCCCACAGCGCTTCGGCGGCGCCGGCCAGCACCAGGCGCGGCGACTCGGCGGCTTCCGTCACGTAGACGGCGTCGAAGTCGCGGTCGATGTCCAGGCCCAGGCCGTCGAAGACCTGGCGCGCCAGCGTCACCAGCCCGCTGGCACGCACGCCGAACACCACCCGCCGGCCCTTCAGGTCTTCCAGGCGGCGCGCGGCAGAAGCCGCCGGCACGGCCAGCATGCCGGGACTGGGGTACATGGCCCACAGCACCCGCAGCCCGCTGGCTGCACCTTGCTCCAGCCCGCTGGCCGCGCCCTGCTGCAGCACATCGCTGGCGGCCGTGCCCTGCACCAGGGCGGCGTCCAGGTCGCCGCTGCGCAGCAGCGCCAGGTTCTCGGCCGTGCCCCGCGTGCGCCGGGCCTGCACCAGGGGCCGACCGGCGTGCTGGTTCACCAGCCGTTCCAGTGTTTCGCCGTACAGCGCAAAGCCGCCACCGGCGGTGGACGTGCCCAGCCGCAGCGGGCCTTCAGCGGCTGCGGCCCCGCAGGGCCAGGCCAGGGCCGACAACGCCGCCAGCACGCTGCGGCGGCGCCAGGCGGTGGCAGGGGCAGGGGCGGGATGAGGACGTGCAAGCAAATCAGGCAGCGGCATGGTGGTCCTTCAAGGTGCCGGCAGCACACGCAGCACACGGCCGTTGGCGCTGTCGGTCAACAGGTACAACGCGCCGTCGGGGCCGGCGCGCACATCGCGGATGCGTTCTTCCAGTTCCAGGAACAGCCGTTGCTGCGCGCCCGGCACACCGCCGGCCAGCGGCACGCGGCGCACGCTGCGTTCCTTCAGCGCGGCCACGAACAGGCTGCCGCGCCAGGCCGGGAACAAGGCGCCGTCGTAGTAGGCCAGCCCGGCCGGGGCGATGGACGGCGTCCATTCCAGCAAGGGCGGCGTGATGCCCGGCAGGCTGCGGTAGGGCGTGATGCGCGCCCAGGTGTAGTCCACCCCGCCCGTGGTGATGGGCCAGCCGTGGTTGGCGCCCGGCTCGATGCGGTTCAGTTCATCGCCGCCGCGCGCGCCGTGTTCATGCGCGTAAAGCCGGCCACCCACCTGCACCAGGCCCTGCGGGTTGCGATGGCCCAGGCTGTAGATCTCGGGCCGCACACCGGCCTGTCCGACATAGGGGTTGTCGGCCGGCACCCGGCCGTCGGTACCGATGCGCAGCAGCTTGCCCAGGTGCGTGCCCAGGCGCTGCGCGTCGGTGCGGTCCTGGTTGCCATCGCCCATGCCCACCACCAAGCTGCCATCGGGCAGGAAGGCCATGCGGCCGCCGAAGTGCTGGGTGCCGGCCTTGGCTGGCTGGGTGGTGAGCAAGGGCGTGACGTTATGCAGGGCCTGGCCGTCGAAGCGAGCCCGCGCCACCCGCAGGTGGTTGGCCTGCAGGCTGCCGTGGGCGTAGGACAGGTACAGCAGGCCGTTGGCGGCAAAGCCCGGGTCCAGCACCAGGTCAAACAGGCCGGCCTGGCCCTGGGCCAGCACGGGCGGTAGGCCGGGCACGGGCTGCGGGCTCAGGGCCAGGCGGCCGTCGGCACCGGGGGCCAGCAGCCGCAACCGGCCGGGCCGTTCCGTCACCAGCAGCCGGCCGTCGGGCAGGAAGGCCAGCGCCCAGGGGTGGACCAGGCCGCTGGCGACGGTCTCGACACGGTAGCCAGCAGTCTGGGCGCGCCCTGTGGCGGCGGCCAACAAGGCCTGCAGCACGACCAGCAGCACCACCGCATGCCGCAGGCGCGCCTGCCGCACCGCCGCGTGCCCCATGCCGGCCTGCGGCAGGGCCGGCCTGGAGCCCGCCAGCCACGTCAGCCATGGCCTACAGCCGCTGGCGTCGCCCTGGACTGGGCCAGGAACCCGGCTTGAATGCATCATCGCGCCAGTATGAAACACGCACCCCGCGCATGACGGCCGCCCTGCCCCCAGCCCCCATCCCGCCCCGGGCTTCAGCCGGCGGCCCGCCTCGCTGGCAGGCACTGCGGCAGGCTGCCTGGCCGCTGGCAGCGGCCTGGCTGGCCGCCACGGCCTGGGGCACGGTGCTGCAGACCCAGGTGAACCTGCAGGCCCTGGCCGCGCTGGGGGTGGAAATCCCTGCCCGCGTGCGCGCGCTGACGACACTGCAAGACCTGGCCAGCTTCGGCCCGCTGTACGCCAGCATCGTGGCGGCCGCCTGGCTGCCGGCACTGGCCCTGGCGGCCTGGCTGGGCCGGCGCTGGCCGGCGGCGCAGCTGGGCTGGTTTGCTGCCGCCGGCGGCCTGGGGCTGGTGGCGGCGGTGCGCAGCATCGACGCCATCGCGCCGATGCCGGTCTTCATCGACGCCACGCGCCACCCCGCTGCCCTGCTGGCGATGGCCGCCGGCAGCGCTGCCGCAGCAGCCTGGTGGGCCTGGCGCACCCGGCCGCGCGCCGCCCTGGCGTGACCACGCCCCCACGCCCCGGGCCGGCCGCACCCGCAGCGGCTGCCGGCGCCGACGTGCACGATGCAGCCGATGCCGCCTCTGCCGCCCGCAGAGCCAGCGGGCCACTGGTCGTGGTGTTCAACCTCGGCTCAGGCAAGGGCCAGGGCGACGCGCTGCGCCAGGTGCTGGAACAAGGCTGCGCCGGGGCCGGCCGCGCGCTGCAGCTGCTGGAAGTGACCAACCCGCGGCAGTTGCCCCAGCTGGCCCGCCAGGCCGTGGCCCGGGCCCAGGCCAGTGCCGGCGTGGTCGTGGCGGCAGGGGGCGACGGCACCATCAACGCCGTGGCCCAGGCCGTGCTGGGCAGCGGCTGTGTCTTCGGCGTGCTGCCGCAGGGCACCTTCAACTACTTCGGCCGCGCCCACGGCATCCCCGAAGAACCAGCCGCTGCGCTGCAGGTGCTGCTGGCCGGGCACTGCCTGCCCACCCAGGTGGGGCGCGTGAACGAACGGGTCTTCCTCGTCAACGCCAGCCTGGGCCTGTACCCGCGCCTGCTGGAAGACCGCGAAGCCTGGAAGCAGCAGTTCGGCCGCAGCCGCCTGGTGGCCTTCAGCGCCGGGCTGGCCACCCTGCTGCGCGGCCACCGCAGCCTGCGCCTGCGCGTGCAGGCGCAGGGCCGTGAACGCGAACTGCGCACGCCCACGGTGTTCGTCGGCAACAACGCCCTGCAGCTGCAGCAGCTGGGGTTTCCGGAAGCCGATGCCGTGGGCAACGGCCAGCTCGCGGCGATCGCGCTGCGTCCGGTGGGCCGCCTGGCGATGCTGGGGCTGCTGCTGCGCGGCGCCTTCGGCCGCCTGGCCGAGGCCGACGAAGTGCTTCACCTGGCCACACGCCGCCTGACGCTGCGCCCTGGCCGCCGGCTGGGGCTGCTGGCGTCGCAGAGCATCAAGGTCGCGACCGATGGCGAGGTGCAGCGCATGCGCCTGCCGCTGACCTTCGAGGTCGCACCCCAGCCGCTGCTGCTGCTGGTGCCGCGCCGGGACAACGCTTCGCCCAGCCCCGAGGCGCGCCCGTGAGCCTGCTGCTGCAGGTCTCAGATCCTCACTTCGGCACCGAGCGCCCGGCCGTCGTGGAAGCCCTGGTGCGCCTGGCGCACGCGCTGCGCCCCGACCTGCTGCTGCTGTCGGGCGACATCACCCAGCGCGCCACGGCCAGGCAGTTCGCAGCCGCTTCGGCCTTCGTGCAGCGGCTGCAGGTGCCGCGGGTGCTGGCCCTGCCCGGCAACCACGACATCCCGCTGTGGCATCTGCCGGCGCGGCTGCTGCAACCTTACGCGCGCTACCAGGCCGCGTTCGGGGCCACGCTCGAACCCGAGTTCGAAAGCGACGACCTGCTGCTGCTGGCGGTGAACACCACACGCTGGTGGCGCCACCAGGACGGGCAGTTGTCGCGCGCCCAGGTGCTGCGCGTGGCCCGCCGCCTGGCCAGCGCGCGGCCCGGCCAGCGCCGAGTAGTGATGGTGCACCAGCCCCTGGCCGTGGCCCATGCCGAAGACGAGCCCGACCGCCTGCACGGCCATGCCCTGGCGCTGCAGCAGTGGGGCGCGGCGGGGGTGGACCTGATCCTGAGCGGGCACATCCACCGCCCGGCCGTGACACCGCTGGCCACTGGCGGCTGGGCGGTTCAGGCGGGCACGGCGGTCAGCCGGCGCGTGCGGCCCGATGCGGGCAATTCGGTGAACCTGATCCGCATCACGGCCAGCGCGGCTGAATGTGCGACCGTGGAGCGCTGGGACCACGACTCCAGCCAAGGCGCTTTCGTGCGCGCCAGCATGGTCCCGCTGCTGCGGCCGCAGCGCCCTGCAGATGGGGTGGCTGCCTGATGCCAGCAGCCAGACGGGCTTAGGGCAAGCCCAGTTCGCGCACCAGGCGCTGCACCAGGGCCTTCAGCTCAGCCACTTCTGCGGCCAGGCGCGTTTGCTCGGCCTTCAGCGCCGCCAGTTCGCCGCTGCTCACGCCGGCGGCATCCGGCGCTTCGCGCTGCGGCGCGCCCACGCTGTCCAGCGGCATGTCGCCGCACAGCAGCTGCGCCCAGCGCGCTTCACGCGCACCGGGGGCACGGTTGAGCTTCACCACGCGCGGCGGGTCCTTGGCAGCCAGTTCGTCCAGAAAGCCTTCCACGGCCGAGATGTCGGCGAATCGGTGCAGGCGTTCGCTGTTCTGCCGCAGCTCGGCCGCGGTCTGCGGGCCGCGCAGCATCAGCACCGCCAGCAGGGCCACGCTCTGGCTGGGCAGGCGCAGCGCGGCGGCCATGTTCTGTTCGTACTTCACCACCCGGCTGCCGCTGCCCTCGAACGCCAGGCTCAGGGACTTCAGTCCGTCGACTGCAGTCTGCACTTCGGCCTCGGTGGCTTCGATCACCGGCCAGCGCGCCGTCTTCTGGTTGCAGCCAGCCACCAGCGCGTTCAGCGACAGTGGGTAGGTGTCGGGCACCGTGGCCTGCTTTTCGATCAGCACGCCCAGCACGCGGGCTTCCAGCGGGGTCAGGGCTCTCATCGGGCTAACTCCAGCGGAACTTCAAAACTGAACAGGCTGCCGCGCGGTTCACGCGGCTGGGCATGCACGCTGCCGCCCATGGCCTTGACGATCTGGCGCGTGATGGCCAGGCCCAGGCCCGCGCCCGCGCCACTGCCGCGGCCAGCGGCACCCTGGGTGTAGGGTTCCCACAGGCGCGGGATGTCGGCGCCCGCGATGCCGGGGCCGCTGTCCATCACATCCACCCGCAGCAGGCGGGTCGCCGGGTCCCAGCGCCCGGCCACCAGCACTTCGCCTTCGGCAGTGAACTTGATGGCATTGCCCACCAGGTTGTGCAACGGCTGCGCCAGGCGCAGGGCGTCGAAGCGCAGCAGGCCGTCGACCAGAGGCGGCAGGTGCTTCAGGGTCACGCCTTTCGAGGCCGCCGTCAGTTCGTGTGGCGCCAGGGCCTCGCGCCACCAGGCACGCAGGTCATGGACGCCCGGCTGCAGCGTGACACCATGGGCCAGGGCTCGTTCGTTCTCGAGCGTGCTTTCCAGCAGGCGGCCCGTGCTTTCGGCCGAACTCCTGATCCATTCGGCCACCTGGTCGGGCGACGCCTGGGGGTGGTTGGACAGCATCAGCCGCGCGCCCCAGCCGATGCTGTTGACCAGGCCCCGCACCTCGTGCGCCAGGTAAGCCAGGAAGCGACCGCGCGCTGTGCTGGCGGCCTCGGCTTCGGCACGGGCCAGCTCGGCCAGCTGGCGCGCTGCACGCAGCCGCCGGTTGGCCAGCATCAGCACCAGCAGCACGGCCAGCATGGCAGCGGCGATGGGCAGCGTCCAGCGCAACACGTCGGCCCACTTCAGGCCCTGGTCGATGCGTACCAGCAGCCAGCGCTGGCGCAGCGCGGCCATGTCCGACGGCGTCAGGGCCTCGAAGCCCAGCGACAGCACGCGCGCCAGTTCGGGCTGGGCGCGCGGCACGCCGAAGTAGTAGTCGATCTCGCCTTCGCGCACGGCACCCGTCACCTGCAGGCGCCCGGCGTAGCGCTGCTGGATCAGCTGGTTCACGGTGAAGGCATTGCCCACTGCCGCAGCGGCCTGTCCCCGGGCCACCGCTTCCAGGGCATCGGCCAGATCGTCGAAGCGCGCCAGGCTCTGCGCCGGGTGCCGGCTCAACAGTTCGTCCAGCAGCGGTTCGCCGCGCGTCACGGCCAGCACGCCAGGGTCGAGGTCGCGCAGTTCCGTGATCGTCCGCGGTGAGGCCATGCGCGTGACGATGACGGTGCTGGCGCGCAGGTAGGGCCCCACGAGCAGGAACGCAGAGCGGGTTTGGGCCGTCGGCATGAGGCCCGCGACGATGTCGATGTCGCCTGCCAGTGCCAGGCTGGGCAGACGGTCGGCGACGGCGCCCTGCGCGGTACCCAGACGCAGGCCGGTCTTGTCGACTGCCAGGCGCAGCACGTCGGCGGCGAGCCCGGAAAAGTCGGCAGCGGCAGCGCTGCCGGCGTCTTTCGAGCCGGCCATCGACAGCGGCGGCAAGCCGGCATCGAAGCCCACCCGCAGTTTCGGCTGCCGTTCCACCCAGGCGCGCTCCTCGGCGTTGAGCACGGCGGTCTGGACATCGAAGGTGGCGCCCAAGGATTGCGGCAACCAACGCCGCCGCAGCAGCGCCCGCTCGGCCGGCGTGATGCTGGCCATGGCCTTGGCCACGATGCTGTGCAGCAAGGGGTACTGGATGCCCACCAGCGGACCGGCCTCGAAGGGCGGCAGTTCGGGTGTGCGGCGGATCTGCAGGCCAGGCAGCCGGCCCCGTTCGATGGCCTGGATGGCCGAGTTGACATCCAGCAGCGTGATGTCGGCACGGCCATCCGCCACCAGCGGTACGCCAGCCGATTCGGCCGCGACGCCGGTGACCTGCGCGCGCGGAAACGCATCGCGCAAGGCGCTTTCGACGGGGGTACCCAGGGCCACGACGGCGCGCAGCTGGCGGTCCTTCTGCATCACCTCCATGGGTGGCGCTCCGGCACGCACCACCCACACCAGATCGGCGCTGACCAGGGCCTCGGGCATGGAGAACAGCAGCCGCCGGGCCGGCGTCATGCGCGCCACGGGTGTCATGTGGATACGGCCCAGGGCCATCATCGCGAAGCCGGTGGGCGCGTCGGGCACCGACACGTAGCGGATGCGCATGCCCGCGCGCTCGGCGATCAGGGCCATCAGGTCAGCGGCATGGCCGGTGACGATGGGGTCACCGCGCCCGCCAGGCGGCACCTGCACGGTGTAGTACGCCAGCGGGTGGGGGCTGGGCGGCCCCACGCCCACCATCACGGGGTCGTGCTGGGCCAGCCAGGCGCGTTCCTCGGCCGTCAGCCCCAGGGCCAGCGCCGGGCCGGCCAGCCACAGCAGACAACAGGCTGCGAGCCGGCAAGCACGCGCCAGGAATTCACACGCCGAACCCGTCATCCGCAGCAATCACCGCGCCGTTGACGAAATGGCTTTCCCTGGCGCACAGCATCATCAGCACGGCGTCCAGGTCTTCAGGCTTGCCCAGGCGCTTGCGTGGCAGCATCTGCACCAGCTTCTGGCCAGCGTCGGTCTGCCAGTGGTGGTGGTTGATCTCGGTGTCGATGTAGCCCGGGCACAGTGCGTTGACGTTGATGCCGAAGCGGCCCCACTCCAGCGCCATCGCGCGTGTCATGTGCACCACCGCAGCCTTGCTCATGCTGTAGACGCCGATCTGCGACAGCACCTTCAGCCCGGCCATCGACGCCACGTTGACGATGCGGCCACCGGCATAAGTGCCGGGCAGTTCGCCCTTGCTGCGCGCGATCATGCGCTGCGCCACCGCCTGGGCGACGAAGAACGCCCCGCGCGTGTTCGTGTTCATCACGAAGTCGTAGTCCTCGGGCTTCACGTCCAGCAGCTTCTGCGTCGTGCTGACCCCGGAGTTGTTGACGAGGATGTCGATCGCGCCCATTTCCGTCTCAGCATGCGCCACGGCGGCGCGGATGCTGTCGGGGTCGGTCACGTCCAGGCCGACCACATGGGCGTCGCCCCCGGCGGCTTCGATCTCGGCGCGCAGGGTCTTGAGCTTTTCGATGCGGCGCGCGGCCAGCACCACACCCGCACCCGCGCGGGCCAGCACCTTGGCGAACTGCTCGCCCAAGCCGCTGGAAGCGCCAGTGACCAGGGCCACGCGGCCGGACAGGTCGATTTGGTAGGTCATGTCGGGGTTCTCGCAGGCAAGAGGGGGGCGCCAAGCGGGTTGCGGCGCGCATGGCAGCCGCAGATGGCGGTGTGTCAGCAACTTTTCACCGCCGTTCGAGGCACGATAGCACGCACTTTCCAGCCTCTGCGGCACGCGGCAAAGCCCTGGCGGGGCATCCTTCACGAGACGCTGCGGCATCATCGGGCGATACATGTTGCAGATCCAGAACCTGGGTAAGTCCTTCGCCGGCACCGCCATTTTTTCGCACATCGGCCTGCAGTTGCAGCGCGGTGAATTCGTGGCCTTGCTGGGCGAATCGGGCGTGGGCAAGAGCACGCTGCTGAACTGCATCGCCGGGCTGGAACGGCCCGACACCGGCAGCGTGGTGGTGGCCGGCACCGACCTGGCCACGCTGGACGACGACGGCTGCGCGCGCCTGCGCCGCAGCCAGCTGGGCTTTGTGTTCCAGGCCTTCCATGTGCTGCCGCACCTGACGGTGGCCGAAAACGTGAGCCTGCCGCTGCGCCTGCTGGGCCGGCCCGACGACGCCCGCGTGCAGGGCCTGCTGGCCGCCGTGGGGCTGGGTGAACTGGGCACGCGCATGCCGGCGCAGCTCTCGGGCGGGCAGCTGCAGCGGGTGGCGATCGCGCGCGCCGTCGTGCATGCCCCGGGCCTGCTGCTGGCCGATGAACCCACGGGCAACCTGGACCCGGTCACGGCCGAGCTGGTGCTGGGCCTGCTGCAGACCCAGGTGCGCGAAGCCGGCGCTGCCTGCCTGCTGGTGACGCATTCGGCCGCCGCAGCCGCGCGCGCCGACCGTGTGCTGCGCCTCACCGCGCAGGGCATTCAGGCTGTGCCGGGCTGATGCTGCTGCTGATCCTGCGTGAATGGCGCCACCACCCCTGGCGCCACGGCGTGGCGCTGCTGGCAGTGGCGCTGGGTGTGGCCCTGGCCTATTCGGTGCACCTGATCAACACGTCGGCCCTGGCCGAGTTTTCCAGCGCCGTGCGCACGGCCAACGGCGAACCCGACCTGAGCCTGCGCGCACCCCAGGCGGCACTGGACGGCCGCCCGGGCTTCGACGACGCACTGTTCGAACGCGTGGCCACCGACCCCGGCGTGGCCCTGGCCAGCCCGGTGCTGGAAGTCGACACCTACGCCCGCAGCGCAAGCGGCCAGCGCGTGGCCGTACGCGTGCTGGGCATCGACGCGCTGCGCGTGCCGGCGGTGGCGCCGACGCTGCTGCCGCGCGCCGCTGCGGGTGAAGCCAACCTGGCCTTCCTGGACCCGGACGCCGCCTTCCCCAATCCCGCGGCCCGCACGCGGCTGGGTCTGGCCGACGGCGCCGCGCTGGCCCTGCAGTCGGGCCCGGCCTGGCAGACCCTGCGCGTGGCCGGCACGGTGCCGGCCGGCGGCACGCCGCTGGTGGTGATGGACATCGCCAGCGCGCAGCAGCGCTTCGACCTGGCCGGCCGGCTGTCGCGCATCGACCTGCGCCTGGTGCCCGGCACTGACCGCGCCACCCTGCTGGCCAGGCTGGCCTTGCCGGCAGGTGTGCAGGCGGTGTCGCCCGAAGCTGCGCAGCAGCGCGTGTCCAACCTCAGCCGCGCCTACCGCGTGAACCTGACGGTGCTGGCCCTGGTGGCGCTGTTCGTGGGCGCATTCCTGGTGTTTTCGGTCGTCGCGCTGTCGGTGGCGCAGCGCACACCCGGGCTGGCCTTGCTGGGCGTGCTGGGCATGACGGCGCGCCAGCGCCGCGGCCTGGTGCTGGCCGAATGCACGGCCGTGGGCCTGGCCGGCAGCCTGCTGGGCCTGGCGCTGGGCGCGGGCATGGCCTTTGGTGCGCTGCGCTTCATGGCCGGCGACCTGGGTGGCGGCTACTTCCCTGGCATCACCCCCAGCCTGCAATGGGGGCTCATGCCTGCGCTGGTGTTCCTGCTGCTGGGAGTGCTGTCGGCCGTGCTGGGCGGCTGGTGGCCGGCATTGCAGGCCGAACGCATCGCCCCGGCGCAGGCACTGAAGGGCCTGGGCAGCACCGACACGCGCATGCCCCCGGCCTGGCCGGGCCTGGCGCTGATGGTCGCCGGCACGGCTGCCGCCTTCGCGCCACCCATCGGCGGGCTGCCGCTGGCGGCCTATGTGGGCGTGGCCGCGCTGCTGCTGGGCGGGGTGGCCTTAGTGCCCTTTGTCGTGCATGCCGTGCTAGCCCTGCTGCCGCTACCGCGCGGCGCGCTGCCGCTGCTGGCGCTGCAGCGCGCACGCTTCCAGCGCGCCACCGCCACCGCGGCGGTGGCCGGCGTGGTCGCCAGCCTGGCGCTGAGCGTGGCGCTGACGATCATGGTGGCCAGCTTTCGCACCGGCGTCACCAGCTGGCTGGACAGCGTGCTGCCTGCCGACCTGTACGCCCGTAGCGCCGGCAGCAGCAGCGCAGGCGAACAGGCCTGGCTGCCGCCCGACTTCGCCACCCGCGCCGCGGCCCTGCCGGGCGTGGCGCGCGTGCAGGCGGCGCGCACGCGGGCGCTGCAGTTCGCGCCCGACCGCCCGACCGTGAGCCTGATTTCCCGCCCCTTGCCCAGCGGCGCCGAACTGCAGGACACCCTGCCCTGGGTCGACCCACCCCAGCCTGCCGCGCCCGGTGAACTGGGCGTGTACGTGAGCGAAGCCATGGTCAGCCTGTACGAAGCGCGCCCGGGCACGCTGCTGCTGCTGCCGCTGGCCAGCCCGCCAGTGCCGGCCCGCGTGCTGGGCGTGTGGCGGGATTTCGCGCGCCAGTTCGGTGCCGTGGTGCTGGCCGACGCCGACTACCAGCGCCTGACCGGCGACCAGCGCATCAACGACCTGGCCCTGTGGCTGGCGCCAGGCGCCAGCCCGGCAGCCGTGCAGGACGGCCTGCGCGCCCTGCTGCCCGACCCGACGATGCTGGAATTCGCCGCCAGCGCCGAGCTGCGCAGCCTGAGCCTGCGCATCTTCGACCGCAGCTTCGCCGTCACCTACTACCTGCAGGCGGTGGCCATCGGCATCGGGCTGGTGGGCGTGGCGGCCAGCCTGTCCGCCCAGGTGCTGGCACGGCGCAAGGAATTCGGCCTGCTGGCCCACCTGGGGCTGACCCGCGCGCAGGTGGTGGGCGTGGTGGCCGGTGAAGGCGCCGCCTGGGTGGCCGCGGGCGTGCTGGTGGGCGCCCTGCTGGGCCTGGCGGTCAGCCTGGTGCTGGTGTTCGTGGTGAACCCGCAAAGTTTCAACTGGACCATGCCCCTGGTGCTGCCCTGGGGCCGCCTGGTGGCGCTGTGCGCGGCCGTGTGGCTGGCCGGCGTGGCCACGGCGGCCTTCAGCGCACGGCGGGCCGCGGGCCGTTCTGCGGTGCTGTCTGTAAAGGAAGATTGGTAGCGCGCCACGGCCCCGCAAAACCGAAGCGCAAGCCCTGTATGGCCCGAGCTTGGGTTCGGCACGTCCGTCATGCTTCCCCTTCCATCACGGGGGAAGCGGCGCCCCAGCCAAAGCACGCGAAAGGTTCTTGGTTCATGCCCACGGATTTCAGCCTCCACGCCACCGCGGCACCACATTGGGCGCGCCAGTTCCGGTCCGACGACTTGGGCGCCGTGCGGGCCTTCATCGGCAACCACGATGGGCCGCATGCGCGCGTGGCGCGCGTCGACCAGCCCATGGGGTATGCCATGTACCAGGTGGCAGCGTCGCGCACGAACCTGGGCGCGTCGGCGTCGGCAGTGGCGCAGGTGGTGCGCGGGCACGTGCATGGCTGGGCGCTGTACCTGGCCCTGCCCCCAGGCACGGTGCTGCGCACCGGGCTGCGGCATTCCGCCCGCACTGAACCGAGCACCGCAGCGCTGATTCCGCCGGGCTGGGCTTTCACGCGCATCAGCCCGCCAGGCAGCCTGTTTGCCGTGGAAGTCGATGCCCAGGCCCTGACGGCCGAATTGCAGGCGCGCCAGCCTAATGAAGTGCAGCGCAACCTGGGGCGCCTGGCCTTGCTGGAAGTGGCCGCAGCACAGCACCTGCACCTGGAAGCCGCGGCCGCTGAACTGGTGCTTGCCACCGAACCCAGCCGCGATGGCCGGCAGCGGGCCAGCGCCGAAGGCCGGTTGGTGGAACGCATCGCCGACCTGGCGCTGCGCGACGCCGTCGCCCGGCCGCCGGGTGAACTGGCGCTGGCCCGGGCGCGCGACCTGGAAGCCTGGATCGAAGCGCACCTGCACGAGCCCATCACCATGGGCACCCTGTGCCAGTTGGCTGGCGTGGGCGAACGCTGCCTGCAGAAGTCCTTTTTCTACCGCCGCGGGATTTCGCCCATGCGCTTCGTCACCGAACGCCGGCTGCTGGCCGCACACCAGTGGCTGGCCCAGGGCCGGCCCGATGCCACGGTCACCGAAGCCGCCTTCCGCTTCGGCTTTTCACACCTGGGGCGGTTTTCGGTGTCCTACCGCCAGGCCATCGGCGAATCGCCTTCGCAGACCCTGGTGGCCGCCAGGGCCTGATCCCGTGACGCGCGCGCTGCGCACAGGCCTTGCGCGCAGCGGGTCGGCCAGCTCTCGTTCGGAAGATGGATAGCCATGGCCAGGGCGCCGCCCTAGCGTAGGCGGCCGGCTCGGTCACTGATGGCCAGCGGGCCTGCGTCCGGAAACCCCGGGACTGGTAGCTGCAAGCCCTGGAATATCACAAGCCAAGCACCATGAGACGACTTCCCTTGACCCTTGCGTTGTGTGTCCTGGGCGCACTGGCGCCGCCGGCCTGGTCGGGCACCCAGCCGGCGGATGTGCCTTCGCTGGGTTATGCGCCGCAGAACATGGACCGCACGGTCGACCCGCGGCAAGACTTCTATCGCTACGCCGCTGGCAACTGGCTGAAGAAGACCGAGATCGCGCCCAGCGAATCCGACGTGGGTGGCTTCACGCTGCTGGCGCACCAGCTGGACGGGCAGCTGCTGGCGCTCATCCAGCAAGCGGCTTCAGCCACGGGCGCCCCAAAGGGCAGCCCGCAGCAGCAGGTGGGCGACTTCTACAAGGCAGCGCTGGACGACACGCGCCGCGACGCTCAAGGTCTGAAGCCACTGGCCGCCGACCTGCAGCGCGTGGCCGCGGCCCGCGGCACCCCGGTCGATTGGGGCCGGCTGGCCGGCCAGCTGCAAGACGCCTATGGCACGTCGCCCCTGCTCAACGCCGTGGCGATGCCCGACGCCAGGGACAGCAGCAGCACCGTGCTGGTGCTGGTCCCCGGCGGGCAGATGCTGGAACAGGACGAATACACCAAGCCCGAGTCCCAGCGACTGCGAGATATCTACCGCCAGTACATGGTGTCGATGCTGAACGGCAGCGGCGATTCGGTCGACGACGCCAACCGCCACGCGGCCCGCATCCTGGCGCTGGAAGCCCGCATGGCCGTGGCCATGATGACGCCGCTGCGGATGCGCGACCCGGCGAACATTTACAACATGATGACGCTGGCGCAAGCTCAGGCTTTGGTGCCGGCACTGGACTTGCGCGCCTTCCTTCAGGCGGTCGGCATCGCCCCGCCGGCGCGCGTACAGGTGTTGGACATCAACGCCATGAAGGCGCTGCAGCGGCTACTGGCCGAACAGCCGGCGAAAGACGTGAAGCTGCTGCTGCGCTGGACGGTGCTGGCCAGCCGTGCTTCGGCCCTGGGGCGACCGTACAGCTTGCTGGACGAAGAGTTCGCGCGCCTGCGCCGTGGGCTGAAGGAGCCCCCGCCGCGCGAACGCGTGCTCACCCAGCAGATCGGCGCCCTGCTGTACCACCCCTTGTCGCAGCTGTACGTACAAACCCATTTCCCGGATTCGACGCGGCGCGAGATTGCCGAGATGGTGGGCCACATCCGGGATGAATTCGCCAGCCGCCTGCGCAGCAACAGCTGGCTGGATGTGGCCACGCGCGACGCGGCGCTGGAAAAGCTGCGCCAGATGGACATCCAGGTGGGCTACCCCGAACGCTGGGTGGACTTCAACGCGCTGGACATCCGGCCCGACGACCACTTCGGCAACGTGCAGCGCGCCGCACGTTTCGCCTTCCGGCGCGACGCCACCCGGGTCGGCAAGCCCGTGCTGGACAACCGCTTCGCGGTGGCCACCAAGACCACGCCGATCTCGGTCAACTCGGCCTACAACTTCACCACCAACACCATCGACATCACGGCGGCCATCCTGCAGCCGCCGTTCTACAAGCCAGGGGCCGACCTGGCGGCCAACTACTGCGCCATCGGCGCGGTGATCGGCCACGAGATCACGCACGGCTTCGATAGCCTCGGGCGCCAGTATGACCCGAAGGGCAACCTGCGCAACTGGTGGTCGCTGCAGGCCGACCGCCGCTTCCAGGAACGCACGGGCGTGTTGGTCGACCAGTACAGCCGCTACGAGATCCTGCCCGGCCTGATGCACAACGGCGCGATGACCGTGACCGAAAACACCGCCGACCTGGGGGGCATCACCCTGGCCCACGCGGCGCTGCAGCGCGCCCAGGCGAAGAACCCACTGCCGGTGGTGGACGGGCTGAGCGCAGACCAGCGCTGCTTCGTGGCCTGGACGCAAATGTGGGCCTTCAAGGCCCGTTCGGAACGATTGCGCTTCCTGGTGTCGGTGGACGTGCACGCCATCGCGTCGGTGCGCGCCGTGGCGCCGCTGCTGCACCTGGAAGCATTCCATCAGGCCTTCGGCACCCAGCCGGGGGACCCGATGTGGCGCGACCCGAAGCAGCGCGTCGTGATCTGGTGATGCGTTTGCGCCTGCCGATGCTGCGCAGGGCGGCCGCAGTTGGGTGGGCGGCTGGCCTGCTGGGGCTGGCCACGACAGCGCTGGCCCAACCCGCGCCGCAGCCGCGTCCGCCGGACATCGAGCGCGCCCGGGCCGAACCGGCCACGGTGCGTGTGCAGGGCGACACCGTCTACTACACCGGCAACCTGTCAAAGGCCAGTTCCGCGGCTTTCGACGCTGCGGTGGCCGGCATTGGCCGAGGCCCGCTCACGCGGCTGGTCATCAGTTCAGGCGGGGGCGACACGGTCGAGGGTCGCCACATCGGCCGCTGGGTGCGGGACCGGGCCCTGGTGGTCGAGGTCGACGTCATCTGCTTCTCGTCCTGCGCCGACTACATCTTCCCCGCCGGCCGCGCGCGCGTGATCCGGGCCGACGCCTTCGTGGGCTGGCACGGCAACGAACGGCAGTTCGACGTGCTGGCCGCGCGCACGGGCGTCAGCGTGGCCGAGCAGCTGGCCAAGGTTCCGCCGGCCGACGTGGCGCCCGGCGCGCGCGCGGCCTTCGTCCAGGAGGCCCTGGCCTCGATCGCCCAGACCCAGAAGGACGAAGCCGATTTCTACGTCAGCATGGGTCTGAACGACGCCTTCGCCGTGTGTGCAGTGGGGGATGTCCTGGAAAAGCGGCCGGGCTATACCGGGCAGATCGGCTGGGGCTTCTCGCTGGCCGACATGGCGCGCCTGGGGCTGCACCACACCGTCTACCTGGGCGAGGGCCGCTATGAACGCGATTCCGCGCGCTTTCGCCACTACCTGGTGCCCCTGGGCGCCGACGACTGCCTGGGGCTGCTGAAGCGCAGCGCCCCGCCCACCCGGAAGGACACCCGACCTTGACCGTGCACACCCCACACCCGCTGACGCCGGCACAACGGCTGGGGCGGCTGGAAGACCCGAAGAGCGACTTTCCCTTCTACGGTGGCGCGCCAGTGCGGCTGTCGGCCGTGCAGTGGCTCTTCGTCATCGCCGCGGTGGTCGCCGGCTTTGCCGCGCTGATCTGGCCCCTGCCCTGGGCAGCCGGACCGATGGGCCTGGCAGGGCCGATGGTCCCGGCGATCCTGTTCGTCGCCATCCCGCTGGCCGCGCTGGCCTACGTGGCGCCCGGGCACTGGAAGGCCCTCTTCGGCAAGGTGGGCGGGCGCGAACTGCGGCTGATGCTGGGCTTTGCCTTTCTGAACCTCGTCGTCAGCATGGCCGTGGGCGCGCTGGTCAGCGCCCTGGCCGACGTGTCGCCCAACGCGGCCACCAGCGGCCTGGCGGCTATGGGCACGGCCGAGCGCGTGATCTTTTTCGCCAAGACGCTGCCGCAGCTGCTGGGCGAAGAACTGGTCACGCTGCTGCCCTTCCTGGCCCTGCTGACGCTGCTGACGGCCGGCTTCGGCGTCGGGCGCCGGGGCGCCGTCATTTGCGCCTGGATGCTGTCGTCGCTGCTGTTCGGGCTCATCCACCTGCCCACCTACGACTGGAACTGGGTGCAGTGCATCGCCGTCATTGGCAGCGCGCGCATGGTGCTGACGCTGGCTTACATCCTGACGAAGAATGTCTGGGTGTCCACCGGCGCGCACATCATCAATGACTGGGTGCTGTTCACGCTGGGGCTGCTCGGCGCGGGCCTGGCCGCGGCGGGCTGACGCGCATCCAGCGGGCGCGGTTCCAGCGCTGGTCGGGCGCACGGGAACGCGTCGCGACGCGCGGGTACTGGCCAACGCCCCGGCGGGCGCCGATCAACTGGGAGACACTTCGCCGAAGCGGTTCCGGGTACGGGGTCGTTGCGTGCCCGGGCAGTCCGGCTGAGCTTCCAGAAACGAGCCATGAAATCCATCAACGAGACCGCCCACGTCCCTGCCGAAGGCTGCGGTCAGCGACTCCAGTGAACCCGCAACGCCGACGTTGGCTGCGGCAGCTGGCCAGGCGGGCCGGCCTGGGCCTGGCCTGGGCGGGTGGCGCTAGAGCGGCATCGGCGCAGCCCGACGGCAGCAGCACCCCGGCCGCGGGCCCCCCGCAGGCGGGCGAAGGCCTGGCCGACCCGGTGCGCCGCGGCCGCGCCATCAGCTTCCCGCGCGACCACGGCGCCCACCCCGGCGTACGCACTGAGTGGTGGTACGCCACGGGCTGGCTGCAGCCCGGCAGCACCCCGGCCCCGGCCGTGCTGGACGACACCGGCCTGCTAGGCTTCCAGGTCACCTTCTTCCGCAGCCGTACTGGCCTGGCCAGCGCCCTGCCCGGGCGCTTCGCGCCGCGCCAGCTGCTGTTCGCCCACGCCGCCGTCACCGACCTGGCGGGCGGCCGACATCTGCACGACCAGCGCCTGCTGCGATGGTCCGAAGCGCCCGACGCCGCCACCGGCCGCGCCGCGCTGGCCGATGGCGACGTGCACATCGGCGACTGGTCCTTCCGCCGCACGGGCGCCCTGCCGCAAAGCCGCTGGCGCGCCGTGCTGCCCGCAGCCGACTTCGGCATCGCGCTGGACCTGAACGTGGTCCAGCCGCCGCTGCTGCAGGGCGACGCGGGCTTTTCGCGCAAGGGGCCCCAGGAAACGCAGGCCAGCCACTACTACAGCCTGCCGCAGCTGGCTGCCAGCGGCCAGCTGACGCTGGGCCGCGACCCGCGCCGCGGCACCGGCCGCGCCTGGCTGGACCACGAGTGGAGCGACGAAATCCTGCACCCCGAAGCCGTGGGCTGGGACTGGGTGGGCATGAACCTGTTCGACGGCAGTGCGCTGACGGCCTTCGTGCTGCGGCGCAAAGACGGCAGCGCGCTCTGGGCCGGTGGCAGCTTCCGCCCGCCGGGTGCCGCCAGCCGCAGCTTCCCGCCGGAAGGGGTGCAGTGGCAGCCGGGCCGGCTGTGGCGCAGCCCGGCCACTGCCGCCAGCTACCCGGTGGAATGGCGCCTGCGCACGCCGGCTGGCATTTTCGAGGTGCGCGCGCTGGCCGACGCGCAGGAACTGGACAGCCGCGGCAGCACGGGGTCGGTGTACTGGGAAGGCCTGAGCGAACTGCTGGACGCCGGCGGCCGCCGCATCGGCCTGGGCTATCTGGAAATGACGGGCTACAACGGCCCGTTGCGCATGGGCTGACCGTCTCGGGGCTTGGGGATCAGCGCTCGGGGATCAGCGCCAGGCTCTCAGGGCCTGGCGCTCACTGCGGCCGGGCACGGTGGTCGTTGCGCCAGGACCCGGGCAGTGCCGACCCGCTTTCGTCTACTGGCGCGGCGCGCACGCAGTTGCCGCCAGCCTGTCGCGCTGCGGCCAGCGCGTCATCGGCGTCGTGCAGCAGGGCCTGCAGGCTCAGGTGCGCCGGCCGCAGCGGCGCCACGCCCACGCTGACACTGGCACGCAGGCTGACAGCCTGGCCGCCGCCGGCGGCTGGCCAGGGCAGGTCCAGCGCTTCGGCGCGTTCGCGTATGCGTTCGGCTACGTCCAGCGCGCCGGTGGGGTCGGCATGGGCCAGGAACACGCCCAGCCGCGTGGGCGCCAGCCGCGTCATCAGGTCGGCTCCGCGCAGCGTCGGGCTGGTCTGGCGCGTCAGCGCGGTCAGGAAGGCGTCGGCCGCGGCGGCGCCATGGGCTTCTTGCAGCAGGGCACTGCGGTCGAGGTCGACAACCAGCAGGCCAGCGCCCGTGCCGTAGCGGCGTGCGCGCGCCCATTCGCGTTCGGCCAGTTCCATGAACATGTCGGGCCTGAAGGCGCCGGTTTCGCGGTCGCGCAGCGGTGCGGCATCTCCAGGCGTAGCCGTGGCCGTGGCCAGGGCCACTGGTGCCCGGCCGACGGCAACAGCCAGCGTGGGGATGGCCGAAGCCAGCAGCGCCAACGCCGCACTGGCAGCCGCGGCCCAGGCCGCCGGCACGCCCAGCAATTCAGTCAACAGCCAGGCTGCGGCGCCGGCCAGCAAGGCCGCGCTGGCCGCCAGCAGCAAAGCCACCCCCGGCAATGGCCAGCGCACCGCCGTTCGCGGGCGGGGCAGGGCTTTTGAGGCCGCGGCGGGCGCCGCGGTGGACGGGCTGGCAGAAGCGCCGGGGGCAAGGGCGGCCAGATCAGAACCGCGACGCGCCAAAGGCGCACCGGGTGGCGGGGCCTGGCGCACGCGGGGGGCAGACGGGGGGTGGGGAGGCTCGGGCAGCATCAGCAATCTCGCAGAGCCTTATTCGACCACAAGGCCCGTCAACTGTAGGCCTGAACCCCGCGTTCGTGGGCCGGAGAACAAGGGGGCAACCTCAATGGCATCAAGGGGCAGCAGGAAGAAATTCACTGTCCATCCCGGGGCGCCGGCCAGGGCGGCACAGGCCGATAGACTCGTTGGATGTCTACTGAAGCCTCGCGCCCGGCCGCCGCGACACCGCGTTCCCTGTCCGGCCTGGTGCCGTTCCTGCGGCCTTATCGCGGCCGCATTGCCCTGGCGGGGGTGTTCCTGGTGCTGGCAGCGCTCAGCACCCTGGCCTTCCCGGTGGCGCTGAAGGTGCTGATTGACGAAGGCCTGGTGGCTGCCGACCCCGGCCAGCGCATGCTGGCCCTGCGCGGGCATTTCCTGCAGCTGTTCGCCGTGGGTGCCGCGCTGGGGGTGTTTTCGGCGGCGCGCTTTTACATGGTCAGCTGGCTGGGCGAACGCATCACCGCCGACCTGCGCGATGCCGTCTATGCCCACGTCGTCAGGCAGAGCCCTGAATTCTTCGAAACCACCCAGACTGGCGAAGTCATCAGCCGCCTGACCACCGACACCACCCTGGTGCAGACCGTGGTGGGCAGTTCGCTGAGCATGGGCCTGCGCAACGTGGTGATGGGCACCGGGGCCCTGATCGCCCTGGTCGTCACCAACCCGCTGGTGATGACGCAGGTACTGGGCATCCTGGTGCTGGTGGTGCTGCCCACCCTCTACTTCGGCCGCCGCGTGCGCAAGTTAAGCCGCGCCAGCCAGGACCGCGTGGCCGACAGCAGCGCCATCGCCGCCGAAGTGTTGGGCGAGATTCCCGTGGTGCAGAGCTATGTGCAGGAAGCGCGTGAAGCGGCGCGCTTCAAGGACTCGACCGAAGCCGCCTTCGACACCGCCCGCAAGCGCACGCGGGTACGCGCCCTGCTGGTGGGTTTCATCATCACCGCCACCTTCGGCGCGCTGCTGTGGGGCCTGTACCAGGGCACGCAGGCGGTGATCGCGGGCGAGATCAGCGCCGGCCACCTGGGGCAGACGGTGGTGCTGGTGGTCATCTTCGTCGGTGCCGTGGCGGTGCTGTCCGAGGTCTACGGCGACCTGCTGCGCGCCGCCGGCGCGACCGAACGGCTGATGGAACTTCTGGCCGCGAAGTCGCCAGTGGAAGACCCGCCCGCCCCCCGCGCGCTCCCGGCCACGGCCGGGGGCTCGGCGCTGGCCTTCGAAGGCGTGAGCTTCCACTACCCATCGCGGCCGAAACAGCCTTCGTTGATCGACTTCAGCCTGAACGTGAAGCCAGGGGAAACCGTGGCCCTGGTGGGCCCCAGCGGCGCGGGCAAGAGCACGGTCTTCCAGTTGCTGCTGCGCTTTTACGACGCCCAGCAAGGCACGGTGCGGGTGGACAGCGTGCCGGTGCGTGAAGCCGCACTGGCCAGCCTGCGCCAGCGCGTGGGCATCGTGCCGCAGGACAGCACGGTGTTCAGCACCAGCGCGCTGGAGAACATCCGCTACGGCCGGCCCGACGCCAGCGACGAAGACGTGGTGCGCGCCGCACGCGCCGCTTACGCCCACGACTTCATCGTCGCCCTGCCCGAGGGCTACAACACGTACCTGGGCGAACGCGGCGTGCGCTTGTCGGGCGGGCAGCGCCAGCGCATCAGCATCGCACGCGCGATGCTGAAAAACCCGCCCCTGCTGCTGCTGGACGAAGCGACCAGTGCGCTGGACGCCGAAAGCGAACGCGTGGTGCAGGCCGCGCTGGAAGCGGCAATGAAGGACCGCACCACGATCGTCATCGCCCACCGCCTGGCCACCGTGCTGCGCGCCGACCGCATCGTGGTGCTGGAAGCCGGGCGCATCGTCGACACCGGGACGCATGACGAACTGGTGTCGCGGGGCGGGCTGTATGCGCGGCTGGCAGCGATGCAGTTCGACGTGCACATCAATCATGTGCATGCGGAGCCTGTATAGACTTCGCGCGTCGTTACCCCAGGGCATGCCATGCGCAGCATCCGACCACCGACGAACGGCGGCACACGCCTTATTGGCTGGACGTGCAGGCCGACCACTTGTCAGCGCTGGCCACCCGCGTGATCGTGCCGCTGCGCAAGCACAGCAGCACCGCATTGGCCGCGGCCGACCTGTGCCCGGTGTTCGACATCGCCGGCACACGCGTGTTTGCCGACACGGCCAACATCGCCAGCTTTCCGCGCGCGCTGCTGAAGCAGCCAGTGGCCAACCTGCGCGACCAGCGCCTGGTCATCGAAGATGCGCTGGACTTCCTCTTCACAAGCTTCTAGATGACTGCAACCACCGCCTACGAGGACTTCATGCGCCATGTCGCCACGCACGGCGTGGCCAAAGGCGACCGCACCGGCACCGGCACCACCAGCGTGTTCGGCCACCAGATGCGCTTCGACCTGCGCCAGGGCTTCCCGCTCATCACCACCAAGAAGGTGCACTTCAAGAGCGTGGCGCTGGAACTGCTGTGGTTCCTGCGCGGCGACAGCAACGTGCAGTGGCTGCAGGAGCGCGGCGTGACGATCTGGAACGAATGGGCGCGCCCCGACGGCAGCCTGGGCCCGGTTTACGGCGTGCAGTGGCGCAGCTGGCCCACCCCCGATGGCGGGCACATCGACCAGATCGCCGACGTCGTGAAGCAGCTCAAGACCAACCCCGACAGCCGGCGCATCATCGTCAGCGCCTGGAACGTGGCCGAACTGTCGCAGATGGCGCTGATGCCCTGCCACGCTTTCTTCCAGTTCTACGTCGCACCGGGCACCAGCCCGGGCGAACGCGGCCGGCTGAGCTGCCAGCTGTACCAGCGCAGTGCCGACATCTTTCTGGGCGTGCCATTCAACATCGCCAGCTACGCGCTGCTGACGCACATGCTGGCCCAGCAGTGCGACCTGGACGTCGGCGACTTCGTTTGGACCGGCGGCGACTGCCACATCTACCGCAACCACCGCGAGCAGGTGGCGCTGCAACTGGGCCGCGAACCGCGACCCTTCCCACAGCTGCGCATGCTGCGCAAGCCCGATTCGATCTTCGACTACGCGTTCGAAGACTTCGACATCGTCGGCTACGACCCGCATCCGGCCATCAAGGCACCGGTAGCGGTGTGACCGCGGTTCCGTGGGTATAGGCTGACGGGCTGCAGGACCAGAGACCGCTCTCGGCGCGTTGCGGACCTTCGCTCGGACCCTTCGGGTGGCATCGTTCGTCCCTGGGCTGCGGGGCTTGGGTGGCCCCTTCCGCTCATGTCCCCCGCCAGCGCATTACTTGCCAGCATTTCTGTTCGGCACTGCGCTGGCTCCTCCTTGACTTCGCTCCAGGGGCCACCCAAGCCCCGCAGCCCGGCAACATGGCAGCGCGCTAACGTTGGTACGCAGGCGAATTGCCCAGGCAGGATCCGTTGCCGCGCGATTGGCGGCGCGACACCATGTTGCCGGTCTGCGGCAGACGGGTGGCCCCTGGAGCGAAGTTAAGGAGGAGCCAGCGCAGTGGCCTGCAAGACCGTTGGCAAGCAACGCGCTGGCGGGGGACATGAGCGGAAGGGGCCACCCGACTGCCGCAGACCCAGGGACCCTGTCGGCAAGCCAAAAGGAACCCAGCGAATGACCGCCAAGGGCCGATAGCGGGCTACGCAACAACGGGAGCACCCGGCTGGCTCGCGAATTGCTGACTTCCACACATGGCCACCACTGGACCGACCCTGTCGGTGCTGATCGTCACCGACCCCTTCGCCGAAACCTCGGACGACGCCCAGGCCATCGCTGGCGCTCTGGCCGATGCCGGCCACCTGGTACTGGGGGTGCGCGCGGGTGACGCCACCCTGCCCGAGGCCATGGCGCGCCTGAAACCCGACGTGGTGGTGGTGAAGACCGACAGCGCTGTGCGCGACGTGCTGGAACACATCGTGGTCGCCACGCGCGACGCACGGCGGCCGATCGTGATGTTCACCGACGACGCTGACCGCCCCACCATGCGCAGCGCCATCGGTGCCGGCGTCAGCGCCTATGTGGTGAAGGGCCTGAAGCCCGAGCGCGTGCAGGGCGTGATCGACGTGGCCGTGGAACGCTTTGCCAGCGACCAGGCCCTGCGCGGTGAGCTCGACGCTGCGCGCAGCGAACTGGCCGACCGCAAGACCATCGACCGCGCCAAACGCCTGATGATGACGGGCAAGAAGCTCAGCGAGCCCGAGGCACACCGCTTCCTGCAGGACCTGGCCATGAAGAAAGGCCTGAAGCTGCGCGACGCGGCAGAACGCGTGATCGACGTGGAATCCCTGCTGAGCTGAAGACCCGGGCACCGCCCAGGGCGCCACGGCTGCTGGGCCGACCCATCGTGGTGCGGCGCACCACGATCGACGGCCAGCGCCGCAGCCACGCCCACCCCGCCTACCAGGGTGGTGACGGCAGGCAGGCAATTGGCACGCCGCTTGCATAAGACACGGCATCCGCGAGGGCAATGGCGCCAACGCACCAGGAACGAACAGGGCAACGAAGCCCGCTGCGCGTGCATCGCGCCGCGGGCTTTTTTCTTTTCCGAAAGGCATGCGATGAACGACCCAACCACCCCGTCAGCCACCCCCAGCGAGGCCCCTGCCATGACGCGCCGCCGAATCATCCAAACCGCTGCGGTGGCCACCGCCGGGCTCGTCATCGACCCGGCCTTGCGCGCCGCCGCCTACGCCCAGGGCAGCGACAAGCCCGAGAAGGAAGAAGTGCGCATCGGCTTCATCCCCCTGACCGACTGCGCCAGCGTGGTGATGGCCAGCGTGCTGGGCTTCGACAAGAAGTACGGCGTGAAGATCGTGCCCACGAAGGAAGCCAGCTGGGCCGGCGTGCGCGACAAGCTGGTGAACGGCGAACTCGACATGGCCCATGTGCTGTATGGCCTGGTCTACGGCGTGCACCTGGGCGTGAGCGGGCCGAAGAAGGACATGGCCATCTTGATGACGCTGAACCACAACGGCCAGGCCATCACGCTGAGCAAGAAGCTGGCGGAAAAAGGCGCGGTGGACGGCCCCAGCCTGGCCAAGCTGATGGCCAGCGAAAAGCGCGACTACACCTTCGCCCAGACCTTCCCCACCGGTACGCACGCCATGTGGCTGTATTACTGGCTGGCCAGCGCCGGCGTGAACCCGATGACGGGGGCGAAGGTCATCACCGTGCCGCCGCCGCAGATGGTGGCCAACATGCGTGTGGGCAACATGG
>JAIXRN010000064.1 GCA_027485165.1 Rubrivivax sp. | reverse complement strand
CGCCTCGAAGCTGACGCGCGTGCGCGTGCTGGCCTTCTCGAAGATCATGGCCAGCGTGCGGTCCTGCAGCGGCTGGTACTTCTCATAGTTCTTGAAGCGGCGCTTGATGATGCCGGCGCGGTCGAACAGGTGGGCGTATTCCTCGGCCCGCAGGTCCTTGAACTGGAGGTAGTGGCGCATCAAGGTGTCTCCCGGCTTCATGGCTTGGGTTCGGCCAGGAAGGCCTTGATCAGCGGCACCAGCAGCGCCGTGATCTGGCGCGCCTCGTCGTGCGTGAGGATGAGCGGCGGCAGCAGGCGCACGACGCGGTCGGCCGTCACGCTGATGAGCAGGCCGGCCTCCAGCGCGCGCGTCAGCAGCACGCCGCAGGGGCGGTCGAGCTCGATGCCGATCATCAGCCCGGCGCCGCGCACTTCCTTCACGCCGGCCACGCCTTCCAGTTCACGCCGCAGGCAACCCTGCAGCGCTTCGCCCACGGTGGCGGCGTTGTCCAGGATGCCGTCTTCTTCGCAGATTCGCAGCGTTTCCACGCCCGCCCGCATCGCCAGCGGGTTGCCGCCGAAGGTGGTGCCGTGGTTGCCTGGGCCCAGCACGTTCAGCGCGCGCGGGCCGCAGACCACCGCGCCGATGGGCACGCCTGAGCCCAGGCCCTTGGCCAGCGGCATCACGTCGGGCTTCACGCCTGCCCACTGGTGGGCGAACCACTTGCCGGTGCGGCCGATGCCGCACTGCACTTCGTCCAGCATCAGCAGCCAGTCGTGCGCGTCGCAGGCCTCGCGCAGCCCGCGCAGGTAGTCCCAGCGGGCCGGGTTCACGCCGCCTTCGCCCTGGATGGTTTCCAGGAACACGGCCACGATGTTGGGGTTGCTGCGCGCCGCGGCTTCGATGGCGGCCAGGTCGTTCATCGGTACGCGCACGAAGCCTTCGACCAGCGGGCCGAAGCCGGCCTGCACCTTGGGGTTGCCGGTGGCCGAGAGCGTGGCGATGCTACGGCCGTGAAAGGCGCGTTCATAAACGATGACTTCCGGCCGTTCGATGCCCTTGTCGTGGCCGAACTTGCGCGCGATTTTCAGTGCCGCTTCGTTGGCTTCCAGGCCGGAATTGCAGAAGAAGGCGCCGTCCAGGCCCGAGATCTCGCACAGCTTGGCGGCCAGCTGTTCCTGCAGCGGGATTTCGTAGTAGTTGCTGGTGTGGATCAGCTTGGCCACCTGGTCCTGCAGCGCGGGCACCAGCTTGGGGTGGGCGTGGCCCAGGGTGTTGACGGCAATGCCGCCCAGACCGTCAAGGTACTTCTTGCCGTTCGTGTCCCAGACCCAGCAGCCACGGCCATGAGACAGCGCAATCGGCAGGCGGCCGTAGGTGTTCAGCACATGGGGCATCGGGCGCGCGAGCGCGTGGACGGGGTCGGGTGCGTTCATCGGGCGGCCTTTCGACGACGGGGGTGCGCGCTGTGCGCGGGGTACGGGCGCGATGGGGGCGGGCCTGCTGGCCAGGGTCGCCAGGGACAATATCGAGCTCGCGTGATCGATTCTAGAGGTCGGGCTCTCGTGAACTGACCGGAGTCTTTTGACGATGCTGCATTGCAGCAGGGGCAGGGCACAATGCACGGGTTAACCCCGAACTTTTCCGACCGTCCCGGACCGCCCTGATGACCGCCCCCCTGCCGCGCCGTTGCTACATCCAGGGCATCACCTTGCAGGGCCGCACCTTCCGCCCCAGCGACTGGGCTGAACGCCTGGCGGGTGCCATGTCCAGCTTCAGGCCGGCCGGCGGGCTGGGCGGCAAGGCCGCCTACATCGGGTATTCGCCGTACTGTGTGCCGCAGGTCGTCGACGGGGTGAAGTGCGTGCTGGTCAGCGAAGCCCTGCGCGACATCGAACCCATGGCCTGGGACTTCGTGATGAACTTCGCCCGTGACAACGAACTGCGCGTGCTGGACGTCCCACCACGCTGAAATGCCAAAAGCCCGCGTGTGCGGGCTTCAGGGTGGTGCCGGCCAGCAATACCCGGCCGCAAAGAGCCGGTCAGCTGCTGCGGTCTTCAGGCAGCCAGGGCGAGCGCCTTGACCTTGGCCGACAGACGGCTCTTCAGGCGGGCGGCCTTGTTCTTGTGAAACACGCCCTTGTCGGCGACCGAATCGATCACGCTTTGTGCGGACTTGAAGGTCTCGCTGGCCTTCGCCTTGTCGCCAGTGGTCACGGCCTTAACGACGTTCTTCACCACGGTGCGAAAGCGCGAGCGCAGCGATGTGTTGGCGGCGTTCAGGGCGACGTCCTGGCGCGCGCGCTTGCGGCCGGAGGCGAGGCGAACGGTCTTCTTCTTGGCTTTGGACGAGGTGGCCATGCTGGGGATCTGGGTAGGTGGGGCAAAGACCATCGAGTATAGCAGCCTATGGCGGGTTGCCAAAGGGCAGCGGCGGCTGGCCAGCCTGGCGCCCTACAATCTGATGGTTGAACCTCCTCAAGGCCGCTTCCACCGTCTCGCTGCTGACCCTGGTGTCCCGCATCACGGGCCTGGTGCGCGAACAGCTCATTGCCGCCAGCTTTGGTGCCAGTGCAGCGACCGACGCTTTCAACGTCGCCTTTCGCATCCCCAACCTGTTTCGGCGTCTGTTCGCCGAAGGCGCGTTCTCGCAGGCCTTCGTGCCGCTGATGGCCGCCACCCGGGCGCGCGACGGCGACGCTGCCGCTGCCGACCTGATCGACGCCGTGGCCACCCTGCTGGCCTGGACGCTTCTTTTCACCTGCGTGCTGGGCGTAGCCGCTGCACCGGCCCTCGTCTGGGCCATGGGGTCAGGCCTGCAAGCCTTCGACACGGCGGTGTTCATGACGCGGCTGATGTTTCCGTACATCGGCTTCATGTCGATGGTGGCGCTGGCCGCGGGCATCCTGAACACCTGGAAGCGCTTCGCGGTGCCGGCCATCACCCCTGTGCTGCTGAACCTGTCGGTCATCGCGGCGGCCTGGTGGGGGGCGCCCTGGCTGGCCACGCAAGGCATTGAACCCGTGCTGGCCCTGGCCGGTGGCGTGATGCTGGGCGGCGTGCTGCAAGCGGCGGTGCAGATTCCCGCGCTGGCGGCCATCGGCCGCGTACCACGCATTGGCTTGCTGCCGGCCTCGATTGCACGCGCCTGGCGCCACCCGGGCACCCGCACGGTGCTGCAGCAGATGGCGCCGGCCCTGTTGGGGGTGTCGGTGGCGCAGATTTCGCTGCTCATCAATACCCAGATCGCCTCGCACGTGGCCGTGGGCGCGGTGTCCTGGCTCACCTATGCCGACCGGTTGATGGAATTCCCCACCGCGCTGCTGGGCGTGGCGCTGGGCGTGGTGCTGCTGCCGCAGCTGTCGGCGGCCAAGGGTCGGCAGGACGCGCAGGCTTTTTCCGACATGGTCGACTGGGGTCTGCGCTTGGTGCTGCTGCTGAGCGTGCCCTGCGCGCTGGCGCTGCTCATCTTCCCCACTGGGCTGGTGGCAGTGCTGTACCACTACGGCGCCTTCACGGCCGCCGACCTGCAGATGACGGTGCGTGCCCTGCAAGGCTACGGCGTCGGCCTGCTGGGGCTGGTGGCGATCAAGGTGCTGGCACCGGCCTTCTATGCCCGGCAGGACATCCGCACGCCCGTGAAGATTGCGGTGGGCGTGCTGCTGGCCACGCAGCTGCTGAACCTGTTGCTGGTGCCGCGCCTGGGCCACGCTGGCCTGGCGCTGTCCATCGGCCTGGGGGCGCTGGTGAACGCCGGGCTGCTGCTGGCCGGGCTGTTGCGGCGCGGCGTGTTCCAGCCGCGGCCGGGCTGGCTGCGCTTCGCCGGCCAGGTGACCGTGGCCAACCTGCTGCTGGGCGCAGCGCTGGCCTGGGCGGCCCAAGGTGTCGACTGGGTGGGCCTGCAGGCCAGCTGGGGCCTGCGCGTGGCAGCGGTGGCCGGTGTGCTGGGTGGCGTGGCGCTGCTGTACTTCGGTGCGCTGGCGTTGCTGGGCATGCGCCCACGCCAGTTCATGCGCCAGGGCTGACCGTACACTGAAGCACATGCCCGGTACCTTGAACCTTGCCGCGCCGACGGCGCTCCAGTACTTTTCCGCCCTGGTGGCCGACGAC
Source organism: Rubrivivax sp. (assembly GCA_027485165.1). Classification (GTDB taxonomy): domain Bacteria; phylum Pseudomonadota; class Gammaproteobacteria; order Burkholderiales; family Burkholderiaceae_C; genus Rubrivivax. Next base: position 143,073 of record JAIXRN010000064.1, on the reverse strand, counting down.
GCCAGCCTGCCGGTGACGGAAGCCGCCGTCGCCGTCGGCCAGGACGACGACGCCCGCCTGGACACCCAGGGCGTGCTGGCGCAGATCGACACCCTGGCGCAGCGCCTGCGCCGCCGCCTGCCGGCAGACGCCGCGCCGCTGCAGACCCTGCGGCTGCTGAACACCTATTTCTTCCACGAACTGGGCTTCGCCGGCAACGTCAACGACTACCACGACCGCCGCAACAGCTACCTGCATGAAGTGCTGAAGACCCGGCGCGGCATCCCCATCACCCTGGCCATCCTGTACATCGAGATTGCCTGCCAGGTGGGGCTACGCGCCCAGGGCATTTCTTTCCCCGGGCACTTCCTGGTGAAGCTGCGTCTGCAGCGCGGCGAGGTCATCCTGGACCCCTTCAGCGGCCAGACGCTGTCGCGCGACGAACTCGAAGACCGCCTGGCGCCCTTCCGCCGCCGCTTCGGCCTGACCGGCGACAACGAGGTGCCTCTGGGTCTGTACCTGCAGGCCGCCGAGCCGCGTGACATCGTGGCGCGGCTGCTGCGCAACCTGAAGGAAATCCACCGCCGGGTGGGCGACGGCCCGCGCCTGGTGGCGGTGATGCAGCGCCTGGTGATCCTGCTGCCGCAGGCCTGGGACGAACGCCGCGATCTGGCCCTGGTGCAGGGTGAACTGGGGCAGTTGCAAGCTGCTGCCGACGGCCTGCGCCTGTACCTGCAGCACCGGCCGGAAGCCGAAGACGCCGGCCGCATGCAGCAGCAGCTGGCCGCCTGGCAGGCGCGCATCGGTCACGCCGCTGGCCCGGCCAGCCGCACGGGCCGTGCGGGCTGAAGGGCCGGGGCGCGATGCAGCAGATCCCGCTGGCCATCGGCCCGGTGGCCGAACCGACGTTCGACAACTACCTGCCCGGCCCCAACGCCGCTGCCTGCGCTGAACTCCAGGCCTGGGCCGCTGCTGCTGCGGCTTCGGCACCGCTGTACCTGTGGGGCCCCGCGGGCAGTGGCAAGACGCACCTCTTGCGCGCACTGGGCCAGCAGCTGCACGCCGCCAACGCCGAGCTGGCATGGTTCGACGCCAACACGCCGCAGCCCTGGTACTGGTCGCCCCACTGGCGCCTCGTCGTCGTCGATCACTGCGACGCGCTGGACGCAGCCGCCCAGCACGCGGCTTTCACATTGTTCGTCGAGGCCGCAGCCCATGGCACCCTGTTTGCCGCCGCAGGGCGCGTGCCGCCGATCGACCTGCCGCTGCGCGACGACCTGAAGAGCCGCCTGGCCTGGGGCCATGTGCTGGCCCTGCAGCCCTTGGCCGACGCCGAGACCCGTGCCGTGCTGCGCCGTCATGCCAGTGAACGCGGCCTGCTGCTGCCCGATGAGGTGCTGGACTACCTGCTGGCGCGCGTCGACCGTGACCTGGGCACCCTGATGCCGCTGCTGAACGCCCTGGACCGCTATGGTCTGGCGCAGGGCCGGCACATCACCGTACCGCTGGTGCGCAACCTGCTGGCCGAACCCGAACGGGCCGCCTGGCCCGATGCCACCCATCCCGCATGAACCTGACGCTCTTCGACCTGGACGGCACCCTGTTGCCGAACGATTCCGACCACGCCTTCGGCGGCTTCCTCATCGAACTCGGCTGGGCCGATGCCGACCAGCACCGCCAGCGCAACGACGCCTTCTACGCCGACTACCAGGCCGGGCGGCTGGACATGGCGGCCTACGTGGACTTCGCCACCGGCCCCTGGCGCGCCCGCCCTGCAGCCGAACTGCAACGGGTGCAAGCGCGCTTTGCAGATGAAGTGGTGCGGCCGCAGCTGCACCCAGCCGCGCTGCGCCTGGTGGCCAGCCACCGCGGGCAAGGCGATTTGCTGGCCATCGTCACAGCCACGAACGAATTCGTCACGCGGCCGATCGCTGATTTGTTTGGCATCGACGCCTTGATCGCCACCGAACTGGCGCGTGACAGCCAGGGCCGGGTGACAGGCGCCGTGGCTGGCACGCCGGCTTTCCGCGAAGGCAAGATCAGCCGCGTGCAGGCCTGGCTGGCGGCGCAGGGGCGCACACTCGCCGACTTCGAGCGCTGCACCTTCTACAGCGATTCCACCAACGACCTGCCCCTGCTCGAGCAGGTCAGCCACCCGGTCGCCACCAACCCCAGCCCGGCGCTGGAACGTCATGCACGCGAACGCGGCTGGCCCGTCCTGAAGCTTTTCGAATGATCAAGAAACTCATCAACCGCCTGCTGGGCAAGGGCGAGGGCAAGGCCGACGCCGAAGCCGCGCCGCCGCCAGCCCCGGCCGTGCCCTTGGGCGCCCGTGTGGAAGTGCCGCACAGCGCCCACGGCATCGACGCCAGCCTGCTGGACGCCAACGCCGTGCGCGTGGTGAAGACGCTGAAGGACGCGGGCTTTGAAGCCTACATCGTGGGCGGCGCCGTGCGCGACCTGCTGGTAGGCCTGCGGCCGAAGGACTTCGACGTCGCCACCGACGCCACGCCAGAACAGGTGAAGTCGCTGTTCCGCCGCGCCTTCATCATCGGCCGACGCTTCCGGCTGGTGCACGTGGTCTTCGGCCGTGGGCGCGAGCACGAGACGATCGAGGTCTCGACCTTCCGCGCGTACCTGGACATGGCCGCTGCCGACACCGTGGCCGGCAACGAAAAGACCAGCAAGCACGAGATCGCCGACAAGACGCACGTCGTCGACGCCAGCGGCCGCGTGCTGCGCGACAACGTCTGGGGCCCGCAGATCGAAGACGCCGCCCGGCGCGACTTCAGCATCAACGCCATGTACTACGACCCCGTGTCGCAGACCGTGGTGGACTACCACGGCGGCATCGCCGACATCCGTGCGCGCACCTTGCGCATGATCGGCGACCCCGACACCCGCTACCGCGAAGACCCGGTGCGCATCATTCGCGTCGTGCGCTTTGCTGCCAAGCTGGGCTTCGAGATCGAGCCCGCCACGCGCAAGCCGATCCGCAAGATGGCTGAGCTGCTGGCCAATGTGCCGGCGTCTCGCCTGTTCGACGAGATGGTGAAGCTGCTGCAGACCGGCCATGCGCTGGCCAGCATCGCCGAACTGAAGAAGCAGGGCCTGGACCGCGGCGTGTTCCCGGTGCTGGACGCCGTGCTGGCGGCGCCCCAGCCGAATGCCGGGCGGGACGAGTTCGTGCGCCTGGCGCTGCAGGACACCGACCGCCGCGTGCAGGAAGGGCGCCCCGTGGCCCCCAGCTTCATGCTGGCCTGCCTGTTGTGGCACGAAGTGCTGGACCGCTGGAATGCGCTGAAGGGCGACGGCGAACCGCCCATCCCGGCTTTGCAGCAGGCCGTCGATGCGGTGTTCGATGCCCGCATCGGTGACATCTCGGGCCGCGGCAAGCTGGGCGGTGACATGCGCGAGATCTGGCTGATGCAGCCGCGCTTCGAGCGCCGCACGTCCAGCAGCGCGCATGGTCTGGCGGCGCAGCCCCGGTTTCGCGCCGGGTACGACTTCCTGCGCCTGCGCGCCGACACTGGCGAAGTGCCTGCCGATCTGGCCGACTGGTGGGAAGACTTCCACCTGGGCAGCGACGACGACCGCGAAGCCCTGCTGGCCGACGTGCGCGCTGCGCAGCAACCCAAGCCACGCCGAGTGCCCGGGCCCCGGGCTGCCGCGGCAGGCCAGCCCACGGACCTTGCCGGCTCTGCCGACGCCCGCCCGGGCCGTGGTGCCGCAGGGCGCGCCAGCGGTCGGTCAGAGGACAGTGCCGAACCCGCGGACGATGACGCCGACGCTGATGGCGTTGACGACACGTCCCACGACGCCGCAGACCAGGCCGCCGACCGCGCTGCTGCCGCCCCAGCCCGCAAGCGCCGGCGTCGGCGGCGGCGCCCTGCCGGCGACGCCACAGCCGGCGAAAGACCGGACGACGGGCCGGACCTGTCGCCGCTGCCACGGGTGGATTGAGGTGCGCCTTGACGCACCCAGGCAGCGCTGACGTCTACGCTGATGCCTACATCGGCCTGGGTGCCAACCTGGGTGGCGACCGCGGTGCGCTGCGCGCCACCCTGGTCAGTGCCTGGCGGGCGCTGCAGGCCCTGCCGCAATGCGAGCTGCAGGCCACCTCATCGCTCTGGCTCAGCGCGCCCGTGGACGCTGGCGGCCCCGACTACCTGAACGCCGTGGTCGCCCTGCGTACGGGCCTGGCGCCGCTGGCGCTGCTGCAGGGCCTGCAAGCGATCGAGCGGGCCCATGGCCGCGCCCGCCCGTACCGCAACGCGCCGCGCAGCCTGGACCTGGACCTGCTGATGCACGGCGACTGCGTTATGCAGAGCGAGACCTTGACGCTGCCGCATCCGCGCCTGCACCAGCGCGGCTTCGTGCTGCACCCGCTGCTGGAGATTGCGCCTGAGCTGGCCGGTTTGGCGTCACACCTGCCGGCCGTGGCCGACCAGGTGCTGGAACGCCTGCCGCCAGCGCCCGACTGGCCGCCTGCGGGGCTGTAGCAGCCGGCGCCAGCTGCCACTGGAAGAACATCTGCACCGCGTAGGTGATGCTGCCCATCAGCACACCCCCGCCCAGCAGTAAGGCCGCGATCGCCGCCAGCACCGGCGCCCAGGTGGTGCTGCGGCCGGGCTGGCCGGGGTTATGGCGAGCGTCCCACTTCTCGTCCGGCGTGAGGCCGTGGACGATGGCGAACAGGGCCCCCAGAGACAACATCAAGCCGAACACGGGCACCAGCGCCCACGCCAGGGTGTCGTCCTGCCCCAGCTGGCGTAGCCGCTGCACGCCCAGCCAGCCCAGTGCCGTGGGCACCCAGTGCGCCCAGGCCAGCCCGTCGCGCGGGCCATGCAGGTAGAAGCGGTGCAGGCCCAGCGCGCCGCCCAGCAGGGCCAGCCAGGCGGCCAGGGACTTCGAGCGGTAACGGGGTGTGGGTGCTGGGGCAGGGGATGTCAAGTGAGCGCTGGAACCAGAAGCGGGACGATGGGCAAGCGGGTGCTTGAAGACAATGCGGTGTCGCCTTCGGGGCGCTGAGCCCGACAGGGCGCCGCTGCGTTGCGGCAGCCGAACACTCAGCCCGCGACACCGTAGGTAGTTTAGAATGCGCAGCTTTCGGCACCGGCCCCGGGTATGCAGACAAATGCGGCCCCGTGGGTGTATCTACGGCGCCGACCGCGGGTCTCAGGCCCTGCGGGCCAGGCAGCCACCCTGACAGGTGGCCGCCGGCCGGCAGGGGCGGCCCACATCGATAGCCCTGCCCGGTGTGTCCCCGAGCGGGTGCGATCAGGTTCATCGAGGTCTGGCCCCACCGGGGCGGCACCCGTTTCCAGGAATACACAACATGGTCGTGATCCGGCTGGCTCGTGGTGGCGCAAAGAAACGCCCGTTCTACAACATCGTCGTAGCCGACTCGCGCGAGCGCCGCGACGGCCGCTTCATTGAGCGCGTGGGTTTCTACAACCCCGTCGCTTCGGGCGCCGAACAGCCCCTGCGCGTGGCGCTGGACCGCGTGACGCACTGGACAGGCGTGGGCGCACAGCTGTCGCCCACCGTCGCGCGCCTGGTCGAGCAGGCCAAGGCCACGCCCGCGGCCTGATGAACCCCGCGTCCGCCACACCGCCTGCGCAGGCGGCAATGCTGGCGGACGCCATGCCGGCCGACGCTGTCGAGGTCGGCCGCATCATCGGCGCCTGGGGCGTGCAGGGGGGCCTGAAGGTCAAGCCCCTGTCGTCCGACCCGCAGGCGCTGTTTTCGTCCAAGCGCTGGTTCCTGCAACCCAGCGACCTGCCGCGCCCCCCGGGCGCGAAAGCAGCGCTGCCTCTGCCCATGCTCCTGCGCGTGAAGCAGGCCCGCGACCACGGCGAAGGCGTGGTGGCCACGGTGCACGACATCGACGACCGCGACGCCGCTCAGGCCCTGGCAGGCGCGCGCATCTTCATCCCCCGCGCCAGCTTTCCTACGCCAGACGAAGGCGAGTTCTACTGGGTCGACCTGATCGGCCTGGACGTGCACAACCGGCAAGGCCTGGCGCTGGGGCGCGTGGTGGGCCTGATCGAAACCGGCCCGCATTGCGTGCTGCGCGTCCAGCCCGCTGAAGCCGACGCGCCCGATGCTGAAGAACGCCTGATCCCTTTCGTCGATGCCTACGTCGACGGCGTGGACCTGGCAGGTCGCCGCATCAGCGTCGACTGGGACCCCGACTACTGATGCGCCGGCTGGCGCCACTGCCAGCCCCTGCGCTGCCAGGCTGACTGCCCCTGCGATGCGCTTTGACGTCGTCACGCTGTTTCCGGAACTGTTCGCCCCGCACCTGAAGCAGGGCATCACGCGCCGCGCCTTCGACAGCGGCGCGGTCGACGTGCGGCTGTGGCCGCTGCGCGACTTTGCAGACGACGCCTACCGTCGTGTCGACGACCGCCCCTTCGGCGGCGGCCCGGGCATGGTGATGTTGGCCGAGCCGCTGCTGCGCGTGCTGGACGCGATTGCCAACGACCGCGGCAGCCTGCCGGCGGTGGTGAACTTCACGCCCACCGGGCAGCGCCTGGACCAGGCTGCCGTGCGTCGCTTTGCCGCCGGGCCTGGTGCCGTGCTGCTGTGCGGGCGCTACGAGGGCATGGACCAGCGCGTGATCGACCGCCATGTGACGCATGAGATCAGCCTGGGTGACTTTGTGCTCTCGGGTGGCGAACTGCCTGCTCTGGCCTTGCTGGACGCCCTGGCCCGACTGCAGCCCGGCGTGCTGGCGGCGCCTTCGCATGAACAGGACAGCTTCGAAGACGGCCTGCTGGAAGGCCCGCACTACAGCCGCCCTGAAGTGCTGGCCATCGACGGCCAGGACATGGCCGTGCCGGCGGTGCTGCTGAGCGGCCACCATGGGCGCATTGCCCGCTGGCGGCGCGAACAGGCCCTGGCTGCCACTGCGCGGCGGCGGCCAGACCTCATCGTTGCCGCGCGCGCCGCCGGGCGCCTGCTGCCGGCTGATGAACACTTCTTGGCGACGCTGGGCCCCGCCGAACTTGAAGGCTGACGGCTGACGCATGGGTGCCGGGACAACGTCTGGCAGTTATGAATAATCGTCCCTGACCGTCCAGTTTTTTGCCTGTGCCATGCGAGGAGCCCGCGTGCTGCGTCTAGACCTTTCAACGCATCAAGTCTGGCCTGAACCCCTGCCAGTGGTGCAGCGATCATCGCGCCGTCGCTGGCTGTTGGTTTCCGGCGCCCTGGCGTTAGCGGGTTGCGGCGGCGGCGGCGGAGGCAATGACGCACCAGAAGTCCCGCCAGTGGCGCCCGTGCTGGACATCCGCAGCGACGTCGTCGGCGATGTGCGTTCGGTCTTCACGGTGACATTCAGCTTTTCTGCCCCGGTGCTGATACCCAGCGGCAACCTGGCCTTTGCCTTGTCGGGCGGCAGTGCGGAGGCTGGCAGCTTCACCCGCGTGAACGACCGCACCTACACCGTGCGCGTGCGGCCCAACGCCAGCGGCCAGGGCCTGATCGATCTGCGTGTGCCGATCGGCGCCTTCCAGGAAGCCACGGGTCGCGTGTCGAACGCGGTGGCTTACGCGTTTTCGCAGCCCTACGACACGTTGCCGCCCGTGGCCACCCTGCGCTTCAATGGCCCGGTCAATGCCTTGGGCTTCATCACCGGCCCTGGCAGCATGACGCTGACCTTCAACGGCGTGCTGGACGCGCCACTGACCAGCAGCCCCCTGCGTGCACAGTCCGGCGCGATCACCGGCTTTGTGAAGTCATCCGCGGCGGGCCAGGCCGACGTCTACACCTTCACCTACACCCCGCCGGCTGCGACCCTGGGCGGTGTGGTGTTCGACCTGCCAGCGAACAGCGTTCGCCGCAATGGCATAGGCAACGATGCCGGATCCTGGAGTTTTGGCCTCAGCACAGGCCCTTGACCGGGCCTGCCCGGCGCCGCTGATATGGCTGCCGGCCGGGTTATACTCAAAGGCTTTTCGATCCTCTGCCAGGACGGGCGTGGCCTTAGCAGGCACACGCCCAAAACCCCAACTTCACACAGCCTGGGCAAGATCGAACCGGAGAACCCCGTGTCGAACATCATTGCCATCCTGGAACAGGAAGAGATCGCTCGCCTGAACCGGACGATCCCCGATTTTTCACCTGGCGACACCGTCATCGTCAGCGTCAGCGTGGTTGAAGGTACGCGCAAGCGCGTGCAGGCCTACGAAGGCGTGGTGATCGCCAAGCGCAACCGCGGCCTGAACAGCAGCTTCATCGTGCGCAAGATCTCCAGCGGCGAAGGCGTGGAACGCACGTTCCAGACCTACAGCCCGCTGATCGCCAGCGTTGAAGTGAAGCGCCGCGGCGACGTCCGCCGCGCCAAGCTGTACTACCTGCGCCAGCGCAGCGGCAAGTCCGCCCGCATCAAGGAAAAGCTCGCCTGAGCGTAGCTCAGCCCGCAGCGCAGCTGCGGTTCGCGCGCTAGCGCGAAGCGAGCTTTCGACGCGACCCGGCGCAGCCGGCCGCGTCAAAGGCCGAGCTGCGGTTCGCGCGCCGGCGCGAAGCGAGCTTTCGACGCGACCCGGCGCAGCCGGCCGTGTCCAAGGTCAGCAATACCTGATGACCCGCCTCCGCATCCTGGACCCGCGCGCCGTGCCCGTGGCGGGTACGGATGCCCATCTGCCTGCGCTCAACCTGCAAGGGCTGGATGCGCATAGCCTGCGTTCGCGGTTTCGCAGCTTGGCCGGCAACGCCTGGAAGCCTGAATTCGAAGGTGATGGCCGCTGGCCGAGCGACCGTGAACTCGCCGCTGCTGCGGTGCTGGTGGGTTTGGTACCGCGTCCGAAGGGGTGGCAGGTGCTGCTGACCCGCCGCACCGACCACCTGCGCGACCACGCCGGGCAGATCAGCTTTCCGGGTGGCCGCCAGGAACCCGACGATGCAGACGCAGTGGCCACGGCTCTGCGCGAAGCCGAAGAAGAAGTCGGCCTGCCTCCCGCCCTGGTGGACGTGGTGGGGGCCCTGCCGCCTTACACCACGGTCACGCGCTTCGTCGTCACGCCCGTTGTGGCGATCTTGCAGCCACCGCTGGCACTGCAACTGGACGCTTTCGAAGTGGCGGAAGCTTTTGAAGTGCCCTTGCAGCACCTGATGACGCCGGCGCACCACCAGCGCCACGTCTTCCAGGCCGAAGGCGTGGAGCGACAGTTCCTGTCCATGCCCTGGCAGGGCCTGTCGGCCGACGGTCAGCCGCGCGAATACTTCATCTGGGGCGCGACGGCGGCCATGCTGCGCAACCTCTATGCTTTCCTGTCGCGTTGATGGCTGTGAATGAGGCCTGCCTGGCGCGGCAGGGCTCGCTCGTTATGATCCGCCGCGATGAGTTTTTTTGCTGTCCTGTTTGCGCTGCTGATCGAACAGCTCAAGCCCCTGCCGCGCGACAACTGGGTGCATGACGCCCTGATGGCCTGGGTGCGCTGGACAGGGCGCAACTTCGACGCCGGCAAGCCACACCATGCAGGTGTGGTCTGGGGCATTTCGGTGGGGGTGCCGGCCTTGCTGGCCACGGCGCTGTACCTGCTGGTGGCGCACTACAGCCTGCTGCTGGCCCTGGCGCTGGACGTCGGGCTGCTGTACCTGACGCTGGGTTTCCGCCAGTTCAGCCACTACTACACCGACATCCGCGACGCGCTGGAGCGCAACGACGAGCGTGAGGCTCGGCGCCTGCTGGCCGAATGGCGCCACCTGGACGCCAGCGAACTGCCGCGCACCGAAGTGCTGCGCCACGTCATCGAACACGCGCTGCTGGCCGCGCACCGCCATGTGTTTGGCGTGTTCTTCTGGTTCGTGGTCTTCTCGGCCCTGGGCCTGGGGCCGCTGGGCGCTGTGCTGTACCGCATGGCCGAGTTCTCCAGCCGCTACTGGGGCTACCGCCAGCGCAGCCTGGACGCACCGGCGAATGACCAACTGCTGTCGCTGTCGCGCCGGCTGTTCGACCTCATCGACCACATTCCTTCGCGCCTGACGGCCTTCGGCTTTGCCGTGGTGGGCAATTTCGAAGAGGCCATCAACAGCTGGCGGCGCGACGCCGGCCTGTGGCTGTACCCGAACGAAGGCGTGATCCTGGCCGCAGCGGCCGGGGCGGTGGGTGTGCAGCTGGGCGGCCTGGCGGCACCGGGCGTGACGCCTGACCGCAGCAAGACCTTCACGGCCGGCGGCGGCGCCGACACCGCCAGTGCCGAGGGCTCGACCGCCGGCCAGCCGCCGCAGACGGGGCATCTGCAAAGCGTGGTCGGCCTGGTCTGGCGCTCGGTCGTGCTGTGGATGCTGCTGGTGGCCCTGCTGTCGCTGGCCAACGTGCTGGGCTGACTTTGCGGCAGCGCCGCCCCTGGCGCTGTCATTAACGTGAGCGCTGTCAGTACCGTGGGCGCGACAGTTCTTCGAACAGTTCGTCGTAGATGCGCATGCGCCAGGGGCTGATCTCGCCACGTTCGGCCGCTGCGCGCACGCCGCAGCCCGGTTCCTGCCGGTGGGTGCAGTTGTAGAAGCGGCACTGCCCCAGTTGCGCGCCCAGGTCGGGCATCAGGCCGGCCAGCTGCTCGGGGCCGATCTGCCGCAGCCCGAATTCCTGGAAGCCGGGTGAATCGATCAGGGCTGCCCGGTGTGGCCCTTGCGATGCCGGGTCCAGCCAGTACCAGGTGGTGCTGGTGGTGGTGTGGCGGCCGCTTTGCAGGGCCTGCGAGATCTCGCCCACCAGTGCCGCGGCTTCAGGCACCAGCAGGTTGATCAGCGTGCTCTTGCCCGTGCCGCTGGGCCCCAGCACCAGGGTGGTCTTGTCGGCCAACACCGGGCCTAGCCTGGCGCGCGCGCCTTCGGGGTCGGCTTTCAGCGCCAGTTCCACCAGCGGCACGCCCATCGCGCGGTAGGGCGCCAGGCGTTCACGCGCGGTGGCCGCGGCGGGCAGGTCGATCTTGTTCAGGCCGATCGTGACGGCGATGTTCTCGGCCCGCGCCGCGATCAGCGCCCGCGCCAGCTGGGTTTCGCTGAACATCGGTTCGCCGGCCACCAGCACCAGCACCTGGTCCAGATTGGCGGCAAAGCTCTTGGTACGCCAGTCGTCCTGGCGGTACAGCAGGTTGCGGCGGGGTTCCAGGGCCTCGATCACGCCACCGTCGCCAGTCACGGCCCAGCGCACGATGTCGCCCACCACCAGGTCGCTCTTCTTGCCGCGCGTCTGGCAGCGCACGCGGCTGCCTTCGGGTGTTTCCACCATCACCTGCCGCCCATGGGCAGCGACCACGCGGCCGGTGTTCAAACGACCAGGGCGTCGACCTTGGCCGCGCAGATGAAGTCGTTGATGGAAATGCCGCCCACCGAATGGGTGTTGAAGCGCACGGTGCACTGGCCGTAGCTCACCAGCAGGTCGGGGTGGTGGTCTTCGGTGTTGGCCACCCAGGCCAGCGCGTTGACGAAGCCCATGGTGCGGTGGAAGTCAGGGAAGGTGTAGCGCTTTTCGATCGCGTCTGCGGCCAGCACCCAGCCCGGCGTCTGTTCCAGCAGGCGGCTGATCTCGTCTGAGTTGAGTGCGAGCTGCCCTTCCATGGGCTGGCAGCGTTGCTGGGCGAGTGCGGTCATGGCGGCCTCAGGTGGCAAGCGCCGGCCCCTTGCCCGCCTCCGCTGGTGGCGGCGACAAGGGCGAGGGCAGGGCGGCCAGCCGTTCGCTGGCCGGCGGGTGCGAATAGTAGAAACGCGCGTACAGCGGGTCGGGTGTCAGCGTGGCGGCGTTGTCTTCGTGCAGCTTCAGCAGCGCGCGGGCCAGGTCGCGGCCGTCGGCCTGCGCGCAGGCGTAGGCATCGGCTTCGAATTCGTGCACGCGCGAGACATGGGCCATCAGCGGCGAGATGAAGAAGGTGAAGGGCGGCAGCACCAGCATGAACAGGATCAACGCCAGCGCGTTGTTCGGCGAACCCAGGTTCAGTACCACGCCCAGGCCGCTGTAGAAGCCGCTCTGCCCGGCCAGCCAGCCCAGCAGGGCCAGGCCTGCCAGGCTCATGCCAAAGATGCCGACCATGCGCTTGACGACGTGGCGGCGCTTGAAGTGGCCCAGCTCGTGGGCCAGCACCGCTTCCACTTCGCCCGGCGACAGGCGCTGCAGCAGCGTGTCGAAGAACACGACGCGCTTGGCCGCGCCCAGGCCGGTGAAATAGGCATTGGCATGGGCCGAACGCTTGCTGCCGTCCATCACGAACAGGCCCTTGGCGGCAAAGCCACAGCGCTGCATCAGGGCCTGCACACGGCTTTTCAGGGCTTCGTCGGGCAGGGGTTCGAACTTGTTGAACAGCGGGGCGATGACGGTCGGGTACAGCACCAGCAGCACCAGGTTGAAGGCCACCCAGGCCACCCAGGCGTACAGCCACCACAGTCCGCCCGAACTGCCCATGATCCACAGGATGCCGGCCGCCAGCGGCAGGCCGATCAGCGCGCCCACCGCGCTGCCCTTGGTCAGGTCGGCCAGCCACAGGCGCAGCGTCATGCGGTTGAAGCCGAACTTCTGCTCGATGCGGAAGGTGCTGTACCAGTCCAGCGGCAGTTCGATCAGCGAGCCGATGAACACGAAGCTGGCCAGCAGTGCCAGCTGGTAGGCCATGGCGCCAAAGCGCGGCTGGATGCTGTTCAGCAGCAGCGTGTTCAGCGCGTCCAGGCCGCCCAGCAGCGTCCAGCCCAACAGCACGGCGCTACCCAGTGCCAGCGACAGCAGGCCCAGGCGGCCTTTGGCCAGGGTGTAGTCGGCGGCCTTGCGGTGCGCCGCCAGCGTGACGGTGCCGGCGAAGGCAGAAGGCACCTGGTCGCGGTGCGCGGCCACGTGGCGCATCTGGCGCGTGGCCAGCCACAGCTTGGTGGCCAGGCTGGCCAGCAGGGCGGCCACGAAGGCCAGCGTGAGGGTTTCGGACGGCATGGGTACGGAGTTTAGGCTTGGGCGAGAATCGCCACATGACAAGCTTTCCTACCGCCGAGGCCGCGCCCGCCCTGGGCCTGAGCGACCAGAACCTGGTCTGGATCGACCTGGAAATGACTGGGCTGGACACCGAACGCGACCGCATCATCGAAGTCGCCGTGGTCGTCACCGACCCGCTGCTGGCCGTGCGCGTGGAAGGCCCGGTCTTCGCCATCCACCAGAGCGACGCCGTGCTGGACGGCATGGACGCCTGGAACAAGGGCACGCATGGCAAGAGCGGCCTGATCGACCGCGTACGCGCCAGCACCACCAGCGAAGCCGCGGCCGAAGCCGACGTCATCGCCTTTCTGCGGGCTTACGTGCCTGCAGGCAAGAGCCCCATGTGCGGCAACAGCATCTGCCAGGACCGCCGCTTCCTGGCGCGCAGCATGCCCGCGCTGGAAGCCTTCTTTCACTACCGCAACCTTGACGTCAGCACGCTGAAAGAGCTGGCCAAGCGCTGGAAGCCGCAGGCCCTGGTGGGGCTGAAAAAGGCGCAGTCGCACACCGCGCTGGCCGATGTGCACGAGTCGATCGACGAACTGCTGCACTACCGCCAGACCCTGCTGGCAATTTGACGCAAGCGACACGGACTTGCCGAACTGGGACGCCGCGGGCTGCCGGCGCGCCTGCGATGCGGCGACAGCGGGTACAACCCGCCCCATGAACACACGCCGTTTGTCCATGACCCGCGTCCTGGGCCTGGCCCCGGCGCTGGGGCTGGCCTTGACCTTGGCGTTGGGCTTTACGCTGCCGGCGCAGGCCCAGACGCCGCTGCGCGTGGGCGTGGAAGGCAACTACCCGCCGTTTTCGAAGTTGGGCCCCGACGGACAGTTGAGCGGCTTCGACATCGACATCGCGCGCGCCCTGTGTGAACGCCTGGCCCGGCCCTGCACCCTGGTGCAGCAGGAATGGGACGGCATGATGCCGGCGCTGCGGGCGAAGAAGTTCGACCTGATCGTGGCGTCGATGACGATCAGCGACGAACGGCGCAAGGTCGCCGACTTCAGCGACCCGTACTACGACGTGCCGTCGCGCTGGGTAGCGCGGGCCGGCGTCTTCGCCGACGCCAGCCCCGCGGCGCTGAAAGGCCAGCGCATCGCCGTGCTGCGCAACAGCCCGCGCGCCCTGCATGTGGCGGCGAAGTACCCCGACAGCCGGGTGCTGCTGGTGGCGCGCGAAACCGACGTCTACCTGGAACTGGCCGCCGGCCGTGCCGATGTCGGCTTCGGTTCTTCGGTGGTGTCGGCCGACGCCTTCCTGGCCAAGCCGCAGGGCAAGGCTTACGCGCAGCTAGGCCCGCTGGTGCGGCTGGACGGCGGCGGCAGCGGCGTGGGCATTGCCTTTCGCAAGGGCGACGACGCGCTGCGTCAGCAGGTCAATGCCGTATTGAAGGCGATGAAGGCCGACGGCAGCTACAAGAAGCTGGCCGACCGCTACTTCGACTTCGACGTCTCGGGCGGCAGCTGAACGCGCCGCTTGACCCGATCGAACCTGCCCCTGCCCTCAAGGACGCTGCCCCCATGCTGCACGGCTATCTCCCCGCCATCCTGGGTGGGCTGTGGGTCACGCTCAGCGTCGCGGCGCTGTCGCTGGCGGTGGCCTGCGTCTTCGGCCTGCTGGGCGCGGCGGCCAAGCTCTCCCCTGCGCGCGGCGTGCGCTGGCTGGCCGATGCCTACACCACCGTCATCCGCGGCCTGCCCGAACTGGTGCTGATGCTGGCCATCTTTTATGGCGGGCAGATCCTGCTCAACGACCTGGTCGAAGCCCGCGGCTGGGACTACATCGACGTGCCGCCCTTTGCCGCCGGCGTGCTGACGATCGGCTTCATCTACGGCGCCTACCTGACCGAGACCTTCCGCGGCGCCATCCTGGCCATCCCGCGCGGGCAGGCAGAAGCCGCGCAGGCCTTTGGCATGACGCGCCGGCAGGTGTGGCGGCGCATCCTGCTGCCGCAGATGGTGCGGCATGCGATCCCCGGCTTTTCGAACAACTGGCTGGTGATGGTGAAGGCCACGGCCCTGGTGTCCATCATCGGCCTGGACGACATGGTGCATCGCGCCAACCTGGCTTCAGCCGCCACGCGCGAGCCCTTCACCTTCTTCGTCGCCATCGGCGCCATCTACCTGGCCATCACCACCGTCTCGATCGTGCTGCTGTCGCGGCTGGAAAAGCGCTACAGCCTGGGCGTGAAGGCCGTGAGCTTCTAAGCCATGGACTGGCAAGTCATCCAGCAAAGCCTGCCCGACTTCGCCGGCGGCCTGCGCGTGTGCCTGACGCTGCTGGTCATCAGCGTGGCCACCGGCTTCGTGCTCAGCGTGCCGCTGGCGGTGGCGCGCGTGTCGTCGCGGCGCTGGCTGTCGCTGCCAGTGTGGCTGTTCACCTATGTCGTGCGCGGCACGCCGCTGCTGGTGCAGCTGTTCATCGTCTACTACGGCTTCGCCCAGTTCGAAGGCCTGCGCAGCAGTGTGCTGTGGCCGCTGCTGCGCGAAGCCTGGTTCTGCGCGTGGCTGGCCTTTGCGCTGAACACCACGGCCTACACCACCGAGATCTTCGCCGGCGCGCTGCGCGCCACGCCGCAGGGTGAAGTCGAAGCAGCCCGGGCCTACGGCTTGTCGGGCCGCAAGCTCTACACCCGCATCCTGCTGCCCGGAGCGCTGCGCCGTGCGCTGCCGCAGTACAGCAACGAGGTGGTGGGGATGATGCACGCCACGGCGATCGCCAGCACCGTCACCCTGGTCGACGTCACGCGCGTGGCGCGCGACGTCTACGCCAACCACCTGCTGCCGGTGGAAGCCTTCGGCACGGCCGCGCTCATCTACTTCGTGCTGACTTTCTCGATGGTCGGGGCCTTCAAGCTGCTGGAACGGCACTTCCTGCGCCACCTGCAGACCGAACGCCGCAGCGGCACGGCCGTCCCGACCCTTCCCCGCCCCACCGTTCCCTAGGCCCGCATGCACACCGAGACCCTGGCGTTGGCGCCACCCGCCCCCGGCCACCACCCCACGCTGAAGCTGCACCGCTTCGGGACGCCGGGCGCGCGCCCCAAGGCCACCATCCAGGCCGCCCTGCATGCCGACGAAGTGCCCGGCCTGCTGGTGGCGCAGCAGCTGCGCCAGCAGCTGCAGGCGCTGGACGCGGCCGGCCTGGTGACGGGTGAAGTGCAGCTGGTGCCCTACGCCAACCCGCTGGGCCTGGCGCAGCACCCGCTGGGCCAGCACCAGGGGCGCTTCGACCTGGGCGACGGCCTGAACTTCAACCGCTTCCACCCCGAACTGGCCGCTGCCGCCGGTGACCTGCTGCAGGGCCAGCTGGGGGCTGACGCTGCGGCCAACGTGCCGCTGGTGCAGGCGGCCCTGCGCCGCGCCGCGCAAGCGCTGCACAGCGTGCAGACCACGCAGGACCTGAAGCACAAACTGGTGGCCCTGGCCATCGACAGCGACATCGTGCTGGACCTGCACTGCGACAGCCAGGCCGTCATGCACCTGTATGCGCTGACGCCGCATGCCGGCCTGGCCAGCGACCTGGGCGCCTGGCTGGGCGCACAGGCCGTGCTGCTGGCCACCGAAAGCGGCGATTCGCCGTTCGACGAAGCCTGCAGCCGCCCCTGGCTGCTGCTGGCCGAACGCTTCGCGCCGCTGCCCGTGCCCCCGGCCTGTTTCAGCGTGACGGTGGAACTGCGGGGCGAAGCCGACACCGACCACGCGCTGGCAGAGCAGGACGCGAACGCCATCATCGGCTTCCTGCGCCAGCGCGGTGTGCTGGCGGGGCCGGTGGTGGCGCCACCGGCACCGCTGTGCCAGCCCACGCCGCTGGCTGGGTCAGAGCCCATCACCGCCCCCTGCGCGGGCGTGGTGGTGTTCCACCGCGAACCCGGCGACCGCATCGCCGCTGGCGACGCCGTGGCCGACATCGTCGACGTCGACACCGGCGAAGTGCACACCCTGCGCGCGCAATCGGCCGGCCTGCTTTACGCCCGTGTGGCCACGCGCTGGGCCACGCCCGGCAAGCGCCTGTGCAAGATCGCCGGCACTACGCTGGCGCGTACCGGCAAGCTGCTGAGCAGCTGAACGGGCGGCTACATGAACCCACCCAACGCCAAACCCCTGCTGCTGGCCGAAGGCATCCACAAGCGCTACGGCGCCAACGAAGTGCTAAAGGGCGTTTCCGTGCAGGCGCGCCAGGGCGACGTGATCTCGATGATCGGGTCCAGCGGCAGCGGCAAGAGCACCTTCCTGCGCTGCCTGAACCTGCTGGAACAGCCGCATGCCGGCCGCATCGTGCTGGACGGTGAAGAGCTGGCCCTGGTGCCCGACCGCAGCGGTGCGCTGAAGGCGCGCGACCCCGCCCAGCTGCAGCGGCTGCGCAGCCGCGTGGCGATGGTGTTCCAGCACTTCAACCTGTGGGCGCACATGACGGCGCTGGACAACGTCATCGAAGCGCCGATGCAGGTGCTGGGCCTGTCGCGTGCCGAGGCTGTGGACCGCGCCGAACGCATGCTGCAGCGTGTGGGCGTGTCGCACCGCCAGCAGGCCTACCCGGCGCACCTTTCGGGCGGCGAACAGCAGCGCGTGGCGATTGCGCGCGCGCTGGCCATGGAACCGCAGGTGATGCTGTTCGACGAACCCACTTCGGCGCTGGACCCTGAACTGGTGGGCGAAGTGCTGCGCGTGATGCGCAGCGTGGCCGAAGAAGGCCGCACGATGATCGTCGTCACGCACGAGATGAGCTTTGCGCGCGAGGTCAGCAACCACCTGGTCTTCCTGCACAAGGGCCAGATCGAGGAACAGGGCCCGCCGCGCGAAGTGCTGGCACGGCCGCAGAGCGAACGCCTGCAGGCCTTCCTGGCCCATTCGCTGAAGTAGCGCGCCCTGGCGCTGGTGCTGGCGCGACGGGCCTGGCGGTTCAGGCATGCCAACGCCGCAGCGGCAGCAGGGCTTGTCACGAAGCCGCCGCCGAAGCTGCCTAAACTCCGGGGATGAGCGACGACCCCCGGCCGCAGGCCTTGCCCGCGGCCCAGCCCGTGCCAGCCGCTGCAGCTGCAGCCCCTGGTGCCCTGCCCTTGTTGAACCGCGAGCGGTCCATCCTGCAGTTCAACCGGCGCGTGCTGGCGCAAGCCCGGCGCCCCGATGTGCCGCTGCTGGAACGTCTGCGCTACATCACCATCGTCAGCAGCAACATCGACGAGTTCTTCGAAGTGCGCGTGGCCGACTACATCGAAGCCGTGCGCCAGCCCGGCAGCGGTGTTTCGCACGCCGACCTGGCCGCCGTGGCCGGTGCCGCACACGAACTGATCGACGAACAGTACGCCGTGTTCAACGACGAACTCATGCCCGCCCTGGCCGGCCACGGCATCGTGGTGCTGAACCATGCCGAACGCAACGCTGCCCAGCGCGCCTGGGTGGCCGAGTTCTTCGACACCCAGGTGCGCCCGCTGCTGGTGCCCGTCAGCCTGGACCCGAGCCACCCGTTCCCGCAGGTGGCCAACAAGAGCCTGAACTTCATCGCCCAGCTCGACGGGCGCGACGCCTTCGGGCGCGACAACCAGATCGCCATCGTCAAGGTGCCGCGCGTGCTGCCGCGCGTCATCCGCCTGCCGGCCGGGCTGTGCGGCGGCCGCCAGGGCTTCGTGCTGCTGACCAGCGTCATGCGTGCCCACCTGGCCGAATTGTTCCCGGGCCGCACGGTGCAGTCCTTCAGCCAGTTCCGCGTCACGCGCGACAGCGACCTGGAAGTCGACGCCGACGACGTCACCAACCTGCGCCAGGCGCTTCGCCGCGGCCTGACCACGCGCCACTATGGCCAGGCCATCCGCCTGGAAGTGACCAGCACCTGCCCGGAAATGCTGAGCCGCTTCCTGCTGCAGCAATTCGGCTTGCCCGACGTGGCGCTGTACCGCGTCAACGGGCCGGTGAACCTGGTGCGCCTGAACCAGCTCATCGACCAGGCCGATGCCGACGCGCTGCGCTTCCCAGCCTTCGAAGCCGCCTGGCCCAGCGCCAGCCTGGTGCCGGGGCAGAGCATCTTCGACCAGCTGCGCCAGCGCGACGTGCTGCTGCACCACCCTTTCGAAAGCTTCGAACCCGTGGTGCAGTTCTTGCGCGAAGCGGTTGAAGACCCGCAGGTGCTGGCCATCAAGCAGACCATCTACCGCACCGGCGCGCAAAGCGTGCTGGGCGACCTGCTGATCGAAGCCGCCCGCCGCGGCAAGGAAGTGCTGGCGGTGGTGGAACTGAAGGCGCGCTTCGACGAAGAAGCCAACATCAACTGGGCCGAACGCCTGGAAGCCGTCGGCGCGCAGGTGGTGTACGGCATCGTGGGCCTGAAGACGCACGCCAAGATGCTGCTGGTGACGCGGCGCGAAGGCGATGTGCTGCGCCGCTACGCCCACCTGAGCACCGGCAACTACAACCCGCGTACCGCCCGCGTCTATACCGACATGGGCTGCCTGACGTCCGACCCCGGGCTGACGGCCGACGCCGATGCCGTGTTCCTGCAGCTGGCCAGCCAGACGCGCGTGAAGGCTCCGCAGCAGCTGGTGACGGCGCCCTTCCTGCTGCACCGGCGCTTCATGCGCCACATGCGCCAGGTGGCCGACGCGGCCCGCGCAGGCCGCCCGGCGCGCATCGTCGTGAAGGTCAATGCGCTCACCGACCCGGCCCTGATGCAGGGCCTGGCCGCGGCCAGCCAGGCCGGGGCCAGCATCGACCTGGTGATCCGCGGCGCCTGCATGCTGCCGCCTGGGCTGCCGGGCTTCACCGACAACATCCGGGTGCGCTCGGTGGTCGGCCGTTTCCTGGAACACACCCGGGTGCTGTATTTCCGCTGGGGCGAGGACGAATCTGACGAAGTGCTGTACCTGAGCAGCGCCGACTGGATGAGCCGCAACATGTTCCGCCGCATCGAAGTGGCCTGGCCCGTGCGCGACCCGCTGCTGCGCCAGCGCGTCATCGACGAGGCCCTGGTGCCCTACTTGCACGACAGCCTGGACGCCTGGGCGCTGGACAGCGAAGGCCGCTACCGCCGCGTCGGCCCGGCCGACGGCAGCGGCACAGGCGCGCAGCAGGCGCTGATGCAGCGCTACACCTGAACCTCTGGAGAGCCGGGCCATGGACCTGATCCTCTGGCGCCACGCCGAAGCCTTCGAGATGCGCGAAGTGCAGACCGACCTGGAACGCGCCCTCACCCCCAAGGGCGAACGCCAGGCCCAGCGCATGGCCGCCTGGCTGAACCGCCAGCTGCCCAGCACGGCGCGCGTGCTGGTCAGCCCGGCGCGGCGCACGCAGCAAACGGCGCAGGCCCTGGACCGCAAGTTCAAGACGCTGGAAGCGCTGGGCCCGGAAGGCACGGTCGACGCGCTCTTGCACGCCGCCCGCTGGCCCGATTCACGCGAACCGGTTCTGGTGGTGGGCCACCAGCCCACGCTGGGGCTGGCGGCGTCGTACCTGTCGGGCGGGCAGCCGCTGCCGTGGGCGGTGAAGAAGGGCGGCGTCTGGTGGCTGCGCGCCCGCGAACGCGAAGGCGTGGTGCAGGTGGTGCTGCACGCCGTTATCGGGCCAGACCTGTTGTAAAGACCTGAGCTGCGGCCGGCAGCCCGTGGCCTAGACCGCCGGCAGCAGCAGCTTCAGCAGCCCGCTGCGGGCCCAGACGTCGGCTTCTTCCTGCAGCAGGTACAAGGTGCGCGGGTGGCTCGCAGCCCATTGGGCGCTGAAGCCCAGGCGGGCCTCGCGCCCCTTGGCGCGCAGCGCCAGCGCCTTGGCATTGACTTCACCGCGCGCATGGCACTTGATCGCTGCCAGCCGCATGCACAGCACCTGCCAGGCAAAGGCCTCGTTGGCCAGTTGCGGTTCGATCTTGCGCAGGCCGCCGCGCTGCGCCAGCACCAGGTCGCCGATGCGCCGCTGCTGGCTTTGCGAAAAGCCCGGCGCGTCCACATGCGCCAGCAGGTAGGCGCTGTGGCGGTGGTGGTCGTGGTGCGACACCATCAGCCCGATTTCGTGCAGCGCGCAGGCCCAGGCCAGCTCGCGCCGCGTCTCGCTGCCGGCAGGCGCAGTCTGGGTGGCCGCCAGCGCCGGCTGCACGGCGTCGAACAGCGCCAGCGCCACCGCGGCCACGCGCGCTGCCTGGCCTGTGTCGACCGCGAAACGGCGCTGCAGCTCAGCCACACTGGCGTCGCGCATGTCGCCCGGGCGGGCGCGCTGCTGCGCTTCGATGCGCTCGTTCAGGTCGACGATCACGCCCTGGCGCAGCGCGCCCTTGGCAGGCCAGAGCGCGGCGATGTCGAAGTGCGCCGCCAGCGTGTACAGGATGGCCAGACCGCCTGGCAGCACGGCATGGCGTTCGGGCTTCAGGCCGGGCAGCGACAGCCGGTCCAGGTGACCGGCTGCGATGCACTGCTCGATGCACCAGCGCAACCCGGCGGGGGTGATGCGGCCGTCGCTGATGCCTGCGGCCTGCAACAGCCCGGCCACCGCGCCCGCCGTGCCCGAAGAGCCCATGGCGATGTCCCACAAGCGCGGCGCAAAGGGCTGCAGGGCTTCTTCCAGTTCGGCCCCTGCGGCCACCTGGGCGGCGCGGAAGGCAGCCTGCGTCAGCTGGCCGTCGCCAAAGAAGCGCATCGACAGGCTGACGCAGCCCACGCCATAGCTTTCTGCCACCTGCGGTACCCGGCCCTGGCCCAGGATGAGCTCGGTCGACCGGCCGCCGATGTCGATCACCAGCCGCCGGTCGTCGCTGGGCTGCATCTGCGCCACGCCGGCGTAGATCAGGCGGGCTTCTTCGCGGCCGGAGATCACCTCGATCGGGAAGCCCAGCGCTTCCTGTGCGCGCAACAGGAAGGCGTTGCGATTGCGCGCTTCGCGCAGCGTCTGCGTGGCCACGGCGCGCACCTGGCCAGGTTCGAAGCCGGCCAGCCGCGCAGCAAACCGCCGCAGGCAGGCCAGGCCGCGCTGCACGGCTTCTTCGGTCAGCAGGCCGTCGCTGTCCAGGCCGGCGCCCAGGCGCACGGTTTCCTTCAGGTAGTCGATGCGGCGGTAGCGCCCATGGGGGATCTGGGCCAGCTCCAGGCGGAAGCTGTTGGATCCGAGGTCGATGGCAGCCAGGCTGCTGCCGAGGTTGGCGCGTTCTTGCATGTGCGCATTGTGCCAATGGGCTTTGCTGCACCAGCCCACAATGCGGCCCTGTTCATCGTCTGCCAGGAGCACCGCATGCTGCAAGAAGAATTCGACACCCTGGTCCCCGCCCAGGGCCTGATGGGCGCCACCCCCGACCGCCGCAGCTTCGTGCGGGCAGCCGTGGGCACGGGCTTTGCCGCTGCCGTGCTGCCCGTGATGGCGCAGACGGTGGTGAAGACGCCGTCCAGCGGCCTGCTGGCCGGCGAGGTCACCATTCCGGTGGGCGACTTCAAGATGCCGGCCTACCGCGCAGCCCCCGCCAACCGGCCGAACGCGCCGGTGGTGCTGGTGATCAGCGAAATCTTCGGTGTGCACGAATACATCGCCGACGTGGCGCGCCGCTTCGCGCAGGCCGGCTACTGCGCCATCGCGCCAGAGATGTTCGTGCGCCAGGGCGATGCAACGGCCTATGGCGAGATCGGCAAGCTGATCGCCGAAGTCATCAGCAAGGTGCCCGACGCGCAGGTGATGGCTGACCTGGACGCCACGCTGGCCTGGGCCAAGGCGCAGGGCTTCGACACCGCCAAGGCCGGCATCACCGGCTTCTGCTGGGGCGGGCGCATCACCTGGATGTACAGCGCCCACAACCCGGCCATCAAGGCTGGCGTGGCCTGGTATGGCCGCCTGGTGGGCCAGCCCAGCCCGACCACGCCCAGCAACCCGGTCGACGTAGTGGGCAAGCTGGCCGGTCCGGTACTGGGCCTTTATGGCGAGAAGGACACCGGCATTCCGCTGGACACGGTGGAAGCCATGAAGGCGGCACTGGCCAAGGGCAGCGCCGCGGCGCAGACGAGCCAGTTCGTCGTCTACCCCGACGCGCCGCACGCCTTCCATGCCGACTACCGCCCCAGCTACCGCAAAGAAGCGGCCGAAGACGGCTGGCAGCGTGCGCTGGCCTGGTTCAAGGCCCACGGCGTGGCCTGAAGCCCTGTGTCGCATGGCGCCGCGCCGGCCCCGGCGTGGCGCTTGACAGGGTCGGTAGCATGGCTGCATGACCCTTGCCTACATCATCGTTGCCACGGCCATCGGCGGCCTGCTTTCCGTTTTCATCGCGGCCGCCTTGTCGGTCACCGTGCTCAGCCGGGTGGTGAAGAACCTCGTCAGCCTGTCGGCGGGCGTGTTGCTGGGCACTTCGCTGCTGCACGTGCTGCCCGAAGCCTTCGAAGGCACGGCCAGCCCGCACACCCTGTTTGCCACCCTGCTGGGCGGGCTGCTGTTTTTCTGGCTGCTGGAAAAGGCCGAGCTCTACCGCCACGTGCACCACCACGAAGGCGACGGTCATGGGCACCACCATCACTTCGACGCCCAGCAGGCCGGGCGCGGTGGCCTGAGCGTGCTGGTGGGCGACGGCGTGCACAACTTCTGCGACGGCGTGATCATCGCCGCGGCCTTCATCGCCGACCCGCGCCTGGGCGTGGCTACGGCGCTGGCGGTGGCGGCGCACGAGATCCCGCAGGAAGCCGGCGACTACATCGTGCTGCTGAATGCGGGCTTTTCACGCCGCAAGGCGCTGTTCTTCAACGCCTTGTCGGGCCTGGCGGCAGTGGCTGGCGGCGTGCTGGGCTTCTATCTGGTCGAGCCGTGGGAAGCCCTGTTGCCCTACCTTCTGGTGGTGGCGTCCAGCAGCTTCATCTATGTGGCCGTGGCCGACCTGCTGCCACAGTTGCAGCAGCGCCTGAACTGGCGCGAAACGCTGACGCAGGTGGCCTGGCTGTCTGTCGGCTTGCTGCTGGTGACGGCGACACGCGCGCTTCTACACGCCGGGCACTGACACAGCGCTGCGTCAGCGCACCACCAGCACCGGTAGCGTGCTGTGCGTCAGCACCTTCTGCGTTTCGCTGCCCAGCAGCAGGGCGCTGACACCG
Source organism: Rubrivivax sp. (assembly GCA_027485165.1). Taxonomy (GTDB): domain Bacteria; phylum Pseudomonadota; class Gammaproteobacteria; order Burkholderiales; family Burkholderiaceae_C; genus Rubrivivax. The sequence continues at coordinate 119,092 of JAIXRN010000064.1, read as the reverse complement.
CGGCGGCCGTGCGAGGCCATCACCACCAGGTCGCAAGCATGGGCCTTGGCCTGTTCCAGGATGGCTTCCCAGGCGTGTAGGGCTTCCACCGTTTCGCCATGCGCGGTGATGCCGGCCGCCTGTGCCGCAGCCACCGCTTCCTGCACGCGGCCTGAAGCCACGCGTTCCTGGGCGTCGTAGAAGTCCTGCGGCGGCACGGGCTGCATTTCCGAAATGGCGCTGTAGGGGAAGGGGTCCTTCACCGACAGCACATGCAGTTCGGCCCCGTTCAGGCGTGCCAGGGTCAGGGCATGCTGCAGCGCCTTGCGCGTGATGTCCGAGCCGTCGGTGGGGAAGAGGATGTGTTTGTACATGGCGAGCTCCTGGGTTCCTGGACTTTGGGGGCGGTGTGGGTTCAGTGTCGCGCAAACGGCCGCGAGCGGATTGACAGTCGTCAAACGCGCGCCGGGCGGGCGGTTCAGACCGGCCGTTCAGCCCCGCGCTTCAGCCACGGGCGGTGGGGAGGCCGGTGTCGCCACACCATTCGCTCCATGAACCGGGGTACAGGGTGGAATCGCCCAGCCCGGCATGGGCCATGGCCAGCAGGTTGTGGCACGCCGTCACGCCTGAACCGCACTGCTGCACGACGCGCTGGCCCGGGCTGGCCAGGGCTGCGAATTCGGCCTGCAGCGCGGCGGCAGCCTTGAAACGCCCGTCGGCCTGCAGGTTGTGCTTGAAGAAGCGGTTGACGGCCCCGGGGATGTGGCCAGCCACTGGGTCCAGCGGCTCGACGTCGCCGCGGAAGCGTTCCGGTGCCCGGGCGTCCAGCAGTGCCACCTGCCCCAGCGCGGCCAGCAGGGCAGGGGCGTCGATGGTGGGCATGCCTGCCGGGCATGGGGGGTAGGGCGGCTGCGGTTCCCAATGCGCCGGCGCGGCTGCCGTCAGCGCGCCGCCTGCGGCCAACCAGGCGGCGGTTCCGCCGTCCAGCACCGCCACGTCGGCATGCCCCAGCCAGCGCAGCAGCCACCAGGCGCGGGCGGCATAGGGCCCGCCCTGGGCGTCGTAAGCCACCACCTGCACCCCCGGGGCGACGCCCCAGCGACCGGCGGTGGCGGCCAGGGTGTCGCGCGCGGGCAGCGGGTGGCGGCCGCGCGCGGGCTGGCCCGCCGGCGCCTTCGGGCCCGACAGGTCGCGGTCGAGGTGGGCGTAATGCGCGCCGGGCAGGTGCCCGGCCGCGTAGGCGCGTTCGCCGGCGGCGGGGTCGGCCAGGTCGAAACCGCAGTCCAGCAGCACCCAGGGCCGGGCACTGGCGGGGGCCTGCAAAGCGGCCAGCAGGTCAGGTGCGGAGATCAGCGTCTGCATCGCGAAGGCTTTCAGGGGCAGGGGGAGGTCAGGATTCGGCAGGCGGCTGGCGCGGGTGAGGATGAACCACGCGTTGGCGCAGCACGGTCGCTGCCAGCCCGGCGGCCACGATCAGCACCATGCCCGCCAGCGCCAGCGGCGTGAGCGGGTCGTCGAACCACCACACGCCCAACAGCGATGAGAACACGATGCCGGTGTACTGCAAGGCGGAATTCACCAGGGCGTTGCCGATGGCGTAAGCGCGCGTCAGCACCCACTGCGCGGCCGTGGCCAGCACACCGATGCCCAGCAACAGCCCCAGACCCGCCAGGCTGTGGGCCGTCGGGCCGGCGCCCAGGGCGTGCAGGCCGCCCGTAGCCATGGCCAAGGCCAGGCCCACCACGCACCCGCCCAGCGAGAAATAGAAGACCACGCGCTCTTCCGGTTCGCCCGCCCGCCCCAGCGCGCTGACCTGCAGGTAGGCCATCGCCGCCAGCAGCCCCGACAGCAGGCCGCACAGGCCGTGCCAGATTTGGTCCTGTTCGATCGTGGGCCGCAGCACCAGGGCCACGCCCGCGAAGCCCGCCAGCACCGACGCCAGCAGCCGGCCGTCGATGCCGCTTGGCGCGCCGGCCGCGCCAGGTGCCGGCATCAGGACCGCGCCGCCGATCAGGAACAGCGCGATCCAGATCGACGACATGTAGTTCAGCGTGATGGCCGTGCCCAGCGGCAGCCCGCCAATGGCAAAGAACCACAGGCACAGCGACGTCACACCCGCCACGCTGCGCCACAGGTGCATGGCCGGCACGGGCGTGGCCAGCGGCACGCCCCGCAGGCGCATCAACGCGCCCATCAGCACCAGGCCCACGGCGGCGCGGAAGAAGACGATCTCGCCCGCGCTGTAGGTGGCCGACGCCGCCTTCACGCCGGCGCCCATGAAGGAAAACAACAGTGCCGCGCCCAGCATCAGCAGCGGCGCGCTGCGTCTCAGAGCGCTGGCTCCTGAGCCGACGTGCCAGGGCCAGGCAGCGCGCCCGTGGCCGGCACGCCCATTTCGCGCCGATACCATTCGTGGAACTGCTGCATGCCGTCTTCCATCGGGCTCTGGTAGGGGCCGGCGTCGTCGTCGCCGCGCTGGTAAAGAGCCTGGCGGCCAGCGTCCATGCGCAGGGCGATCTCGTCGTCTTCCTTGCAGGTTTCCAGGTACGCCGCCTGCTGGGCTTCGATGAATTCGCGTTCGAAGGCAGCAATCTCTTCGGGGTAAAAAAATTCCACCAGGTTGGTGGTCTTGCGCGGCCCGCGCGGGAACAGCGTGGACACCACCAGCACGTGCGGGTACCACTCCACCATCACGGTGGGGTAGTAGGTCAGCCAGATCGCGCCCTGTTCAGGCGGCACGCCGTTGCGATACGCCAGCACGGCGTCGTGCCAGCGCTGGTAGACGGCCGAGCCCGGGCGTTCCAGTGCATGCGCCACGCCCACGGTCTGCACCGAATGGTGGCGGCCGAATTCCCAGCGCAGGTCATCGCAGGCCACGAACTGGCCCAGGCCGGGGTGGAAGGGCCCGACGTGGTAGTCCTCCAGGTAGACCTCGATGAAGGTCTTCCAGTTGTAGTCGCACTCGTGGATGTGGGCGCGGTCGAAGACGTAGCCGCTGAAGTCGAGTTCAGCCTTCGGCCCCAGCTTGGCCAGATCGCCCACGACATCGCGCCCGTTGTGTTCGAACAACAGCCCGTGCCAGTTTTGGATCGGGTAGTTCCGCAGGTTCAGGCAGGGGTCCTGCGGGAAGTGCGGAGCGCCGACCAGGCGGCCGTGCAGGTCGTAGGTCCAGCGGTGCAGTGGGCAGACGATGTGGCCAGCCTGCTGCTGCGCCACGCGCGTGCTGCCGCGGCCCTGCAGCATCACCGCCTGTCGGTGGCGGCAGACGTTGGACAGCAATTCGATGCCGTCACGCGTGTGCACCAGGGCGCGGCCTTCGCCTTCCTGGGGCAAGGCCAGATAGTCACCTACTTCGGGCACAGCCAAGGCGTGCCCCAGGTAGCGTGGGCCATGCTGCAGCACCAGGGCCTGTTCGCGGCGGAACAGGTCGGCATCGAAATAGCTGGAGACCGGGAGTTGTGAACGACTGCGTTCGAGAGCTTGGAGACTGAGGCTCAGGTCCGACATGATCCGAGTGGATCCTCCATGGATGGACATCGACCCCGCCACCCGGTGGCCCTGCGGGTGGCTTAGAACTGCCCGTCGGGACGAACCCGTGGCTGGCAGACCATGGCCCGCGCACCAGGGGTGCCGCAGGCAGGGGCGCGATTCTACGCACGGGGGTCAGGCGCCGCCCGGCCCGGCCGTCCCCGCGTTGCGGGCTTGTCGCTGGGTGCAACAGCGGGCAAGCGCGGTTCGTCGGCGGCCGGCCCTTTGTCTAGAATGACCCTGAATATTTCACCTATCGAAATGCCCCGCAGCGCCGCCGCCCCCACGAAGACCCCTGCAAGCTACGAACAGGCCCTGGCCGAACTGGACCGCCTGGTGCAGCAGATGGAAGGCGGGCAGATGCCGCTGGACGAGTTGCTGGACGGCTACCGCCGCGGCGCTGAACTGCTGGGTTTCTGCCGCGGCAAGCTGCAGACCGTGGAAGAACAGGTGAAGCTGCTGGAAGACGGCCAGCTGAAAGGCTGGACGCCGGAATGAACGACGCCGACTTCAGCCCTTGGGCCGCCACCCAGCAGCAGGCGGTGGAAGCCGCGCTGGAACGCTGGGTGCCCGCTAGCGCCCCGGCCGGGCTGGGCCAAGCCATGCGCTACGGCGTGCTGGACGGCGGCAAGCGCCTGCGCCCCCTGTTGGTGCTGGCCGCCTGCCAGGCCCTGCAAGGCCATGAAGAAGCGGCGCTGCGTGCGGCCGTGGCGGTGGAACTGATCCACGCCTATTCACTGGTGCACGACGACATGCCCTGCATGGACAACGACATCCTGCGCCGTGGCAAGCCCACCGTGCATGTGCAGTTCGGCGAAGCCCAGGCCATGCTGGCCGGCGACGCCATGCAGGCCTTGGCGTTCGAGGTGCTGACCCCGGACCACGGCGTCGACCCCGCGCTCCAGGCCCGTCTGGTGTCGCTGCTGGCGCGCGCGGCCGGCCACGCCGGCATGGCCGGCGGGCAGGCCATCGACCTGGCCAGCATCGGCCACACGCTGAACGAAGCTGCGCTGCGTGACATGCACCGCCGCAAGACCGGCGCCTTGCTGGAAGCCAGTGTGCTGATGGGTGCGGCCTGCGGCCGCCCGGCGCCGGCCCCTGGCGCCAGCGTCTGGCAGGCGCTTTCGGCCTACGGCGCCGCCATCGGCCTGGCCTTCCAGGTGGTCGACGACATCCTCGACGTCACCCAGGCATCCGAAACCCTGGGCAAGACGGCTGGCAAGGACCTGGATTCCAACAAGCCCACCTATGTGTCCATCCTGGGCCTGGACGCCGCCCGGCGTCATGCTCAGGCCCTGTGCGACCAGGCCCACGACGCGCTGCGGGCCACCGGCCTGGGCGCACGCGCCGGCGCCCTGGCCGTTCTGGCCGACAAAGTGGTGCAGAGAGAAAACTGAAGATGGATTCACCCACGCTGCTCAGCCGTATCGACAGCCCCGCCGACATGAAGCGGCTGTCGCGCCCCGAACTGCGGCAGCTCTGCGCCGAAGTCCGCGACTTCGTGTTGCAAACCGTCAGCCAGACCGGCGGCCATCTGGGCAGCAACCTGGGTACGGTGGAACTGACCGTGGCCTTGCACCACGTCTTCAACACCCCGCATGACCGCATCGTCTGGGACGTGGGCCACCAGACCTATCCGCACAAGATCCTCACCGGCCGGCGCGACCGCATGCACACGCTGCGGCAGATCGGCGGCATCGCCGGTTTTCCGCGCCGCGACGAAAGCGAATACGACACCTTCGGCACCGCGCACAGCAGCACCAGCATCAGTGCGGCGCTGGGCATGGCGCTGGGCGCCAAGCTGAAGGGCGAGGACCGCAAGGCGATCGCTGTGATCGGCGACGGCGCCATGAGCGCCGGCATGGCCTTCGAAGCGCTGAACAACGCCGGCGTGCCGCATGCCGGCGTCAGCGCCGACATCCTGGTGATCCTGAACGACAACGACATGTCGATCAGCCCCCCGGTGGGCGCGCTGAACAAGTACCTGGCCCGGCTGATGAGCGGCAACTTCTACGAAGCCGCGCGCCAGAGCGCCAAGGCCGTGCTGAAGAACGCGCCGCCCCTGTTCGAACTGGCACGCCGCTTTGAAGAACACGCCAAGGGCATGGTGATCCCCGGCACGATCTTCGAGGAATTCGGTTTCAACTATGTCGGCCCGATCGACGGGCACGACCTGGAATCGCTCATTCCCACGCTGGAAAACCTGCGCAGCCGCCGCGGCCCGCAGTTCCTGCACGTCGTCACCAAGAAGGGCTATGGCTACCGCCTGGCCGAGGCCGACCCGGTCAAGTACCACGCGGCGTCGGCACGCTTCAACCCGGCAGAAGGCTTTCCGCCCAGCAAGCCCGGCAAACCCAGCTTCACCCAGGTGTTCGGTCAGTGGCTGTGCGACATGGCCGAGGCCGACGAACGCCTGGTGGGCATCACCCCGGCGATGCGAGAAGGCTCGGGCATGGTCGACTTCCACAATCGCTTTCCGCAGCGTTACCACGACGTGGGCATCGCCGAACAGCACGCCGTCACCTTTGCAGCGGGCCTGGCCTGCGAAGGGCTGAAGCCCGTCGTGGCGATCTACAGCACCTTCCTGCAGCGCGGCTACGACCAGATGATCCACGACGTCGCGATCCAGAACCTGCCGGTGATGTTCGCGCTCGACCGTGCCGGCATCGTGGGGGCTGACGGCCCCACCCATGCGGGCGCCTATGACATCGCCTATGTCCGCTGCATCCCGAACTGCGCCCTGCTGGTGCCCAGCGACGAAGCCGAATGCCGGCTGGCCCTGAGCACCGCCTTCCGCCACAGCGGCCCGGCTGCCGTGCGCTACCCGCGCGGCAGCGGCACCGGCGTGCCCGCTGGTACCGAACTGGCCACCTGGCCCTGGGGCAAGGGCGTGCTGCGCCGCCAGGCCAGCCGAAACGAACGCAGCGAACTTCTGCCGCGCATCGGCATGCTGGCCTTCGGCACGCTGCTGCAGCCGGCGCTGAAGGCCGCTGAATCGCTGGACGCCACGGTCGCCGACATGCGCTTCGTCAAGCCGCTGGACACCGACCTCGTGCTGCAGCTGGCCCGCAGCTGCGACGCACTGGTGACGGTGGAAGAAGGCTGCACGATGGGCGGCGCCGGCAGTGCCGTGGCCGAATGCCTGGCCGCGGCCGGCGTGGCAGTGCCGCTGCTGATCCTGGGCCTGCCCGACGTCTTCACCGAACATGGCGACCCGGCCAAGATCCTGGCCCACTGCGGGCTGGACGCTGCCGGCATCGAGAAGTCCATCCGCCAGCGCTTTGCCCTGCGCCCGACCCTGGCCGCTGTCAATTCCTAGGCCGGCCGAAAATGCCCTGGGGCGGCCCTGATGGGGCCCGGCGCGGCCACAGTGCCGGCACGATTCAAAGCCTTCGAACGGCGTCGTGACGCCCGCGTGACCCCGCCCGCCGGGCATCCATGAGAAGCTTGCCGGCTATGAACATGCTCACCGACGCCCTGCACATCCCCGACACCCAGAGCACGCGCGACCACCGCCACCTGGCGATCCAGCGCGTGGGCATCAAGGACGTGCGCTACCCGCTGGCGCTGCGCGTGGCCGGCCAGGTGCAGCCCACGGCAGGGCTGTGGTCGCTGGACGTGGCCCTGCCGGCCGAGCAGAAGGGCACCCACATGTCGCGCTTCCTGGCCTGGCTGGACGCGCTGGCGCTGTCGGGTGAAGCGCTGGACGCCGCCGGCCTGCGCACGCGCCACGCCGCAATGCTGGACAAGCTGGGCGCCACAGAAGGCCGCATCGAAGCGGCGTTCAGCTTCTTCCTGCGCAAGCGCGCGCCGGTTTCGGGCGTGCAGAGCCTGCTCGACTACCAGGGCCGCTTCGTGGCTGAAACCCGCGCCGGGCAGACCACGGTGTTTTCTGAAGTGGCCGTGCCGGTGAAGACGCTGTGCCCCTGTTCGAAGGAGATTTCCGACTACGGCGCGCACAACCAGCGTTCACGCGTGACCCTGCGCGTGGAAACGCTGCAGCCCGTCGAATGGCACGAACTGGTGCGCTTTGCCGAAGACGAAGCTTCCAGCGAAATCTGGCCGATGCTCAAGCGCGCCGACGAAAAGTGGGTGACCGAGCACGCCTACGAAAACCCGAAGTTCGTCGAAGACCTGGTGCGCGACGTGGCGCTGCGCCTGAACGCCGACGCCCGCATCGGCCGCTACAGCGTGGACGTGGAGAACTTCGAGTCGATCCACAACCACAGCGCCTACGCGCGCATCGAACGCGGCTGAGCTGCGCCGCGCGCCTTCAGACCCGGGTTCAGGCCAGCGGATTGGGCGGCTGCTGCGGCCGGCGCCCGAAGACGAAACGGATGGTCGGCCACAGCAGCGGCGGCGGGCCGACGCTGGCGCGCGTGACAGCGCCCGGCTGCGCCTTCGGCCAGGCCCTTTCCAGCACGGGCCGCGTCAGCAGCAGCAGGCGGCCGCCGCGCATCCCGGCGCGGTGGCGGGCGTGGATGGCGGCGTTGAGCTTGTCGATCACGGCCTGTTCGCGCACCGCTGCACCCAGGGCCTGCGCTGCGGCGATGCCGCGCGCGGCGTCGACCGCGTCTTCGATCGACATCGACAGCCCGGCGCCCATCAGCGCGTCCACCGTGCCCACCGCGTCGCCGATTGGCACCACGCGGTCGCGGCTGGCGCGCGGCAGGCCGCGCTGGTACACGTCGACCGCGATTACCGGCTGGCTGGGTTCTCCCAGCCCCAGTGCCGCGGCCAGGGTCTCGAAGCGCTGCAGCAGCGCCGCCGTGTCCACTGGCCGGCCGGGCGGTGAATCGAGGTAGGCGATGACGCCGCGCCGGCCCCAGGTGGGGAAGAGCAGGTAGAACTCGTGGCGCGCGGGGTCGCGCAGACCGACAATGCCTTCGAACCACGGCGGCATGGCGTACTGGGCGGTGATGACGTGGTGGCTGGGCCCCCGGCGCACCCGCGCCGGCCGGCCCAGGGCTTCCAGCCTGCCGCCCGTGGCGTCGATCAGGTGGCGCGCCCGCACCGGCTGCACCTGCCCGCTGGCTTCGTCCAGCACGCTGGCCAGCACGTGGTCGGCTTGCATGTCCAGCGCCACCAGGCGGTGTTGCCAGCCCAGCTGAAGGGGCCCGTTGCCTTCAGTGGCGGCCGCGATCGCGGCTTCGCGCAGGCGCGATTCGACCTGCTGGATGGTGGTGGTGCGCCGGCCTTCGGTGACGTCGGGCAGGCCGATCTGGCCCAGCGCGGCCCGCGCTGCCGGCCGCACCAGGATCAGCTGCGACCGCGTCGCGGCCCGGCCGCGTGGTTCGATGCCCAGCGTCACCAGGCCCGCCGCGCGCGCGGCCAGCGCCGCAGCGCAGCCACCCGGCCCCAGGCCGGCCACCAGCACGTCCACGTGCGTAGGCAGCTCAGCCATGGCAGGGTGGCCGGGGCGCGCGGGCTGCCAGGCCAGGGTGCAGATCGGGGTGGGCGACAGCAGACATGGCGGGCGAGTGTAGGCCTAGGTGCCTGCCCAGTGGTCCGGGCCAGTGGGCCGGGCCAGGGGCGGCGAGGGCGGCACGGATAATCCGCGGCACCAGCCTGAAGGGAAACCCGTGACCGCCATTCCCATCGCCCGCAGCCGTTCGCGGCTGCAGCGCCGCATCGACAAGCTGGGCCGGGTGTTCCAGCTCGACGCCATCACGGCCCAGCAGATGGGGCCGGCACAGATTGCCGAGCATTACGAGAACTGTTTCGGCGCCTACCGGCGCCGGCATTCCAGCGAAGGGTCGCTGCACCTGGCGCTGAACGACGGCAAGCGCTTCGACGCCGCCGGCTTCAGCGGCCAGGCCGCGCGGCTTCAGGCACTGTGGGCTGGGCAGCCCCACGCGCAGGTGCTGGAACTGGGCTTCGGCCAGGGCTTCAACCTGGGCGTGCTGGCACCGGCCCTGCCGGGCACGCAGTTCTCGGGCGTGGACATCACCCCCGGACACGTGGCCCATGTGCAGCGCACGCTGGCCGAACGCGGCATCGGCAACGTCGACGCGCGCCAGGGTGACTTCCATGCCTTGCCGTGGCCCGACGCGCAGTTCGACCAGGTCTATTCGATCGAGGCCTTCTGCTATGCCCGCGACCTGCCGCGTGCGCTGGCGGAAGTGCGGCGCGTGCTGCGGCCCGGCGGTGCCCTGACCCTGGTGGACGGCTACCTGACGCGCCAGCCTGCCCAGATGCAGCCCGATGAAGCCACCGCCGCGCTGCTGGCGGCCAAGGGCATGGCGATGGACGGCATCCCGGTCGAAGATGAACTGCTGCAGGCCGCCGCTGCGGCCGGCCTGGTGCTGGAACGCCGCACGTCGCTGGCGGCCGAGGTGCGCCCCAACGTGCAGCGCCTGGAACGCCTGGTGCGCATCTTCGTCGGCTGGCCCTGGCTGGCGCGCCGCATGCTGCGGCGGCTGAACCCGCTGGCGATGCGCAACGTGCTGGCCGGCTACCTGATGGGCCCGGCGATGGACTGCGGCATCTGGACGTATACCGAACTGGTGCTGCGCAAGCCAGCGGACTAGGTGTTTCTCTGGCTCAGGCTGGCGCCGCCCAGGCGGTGTCGCCGGGCCGGGCCGCCAGCAGGGCCAGGCTGGCCGCGTCCAGCCACAGCTTGGCGCCGCGCACGCTGCCGCGGGCGCGTACAGCGCGCCACGGGCTGGCGGCGCTGGCCACCGTCCAGGCTTGCGCCATGGCGGCCTGGCCCGGGTCGAGATTGCTTGCGGCGCCCAGCGGCCAGGCCCGTGCCGCCGCCAAACCCGCCAGCTGGTCGGTCTCGGCTTCCAGCACCGGGCCGGCGTCTTCCAGGTTGACATGGTGGCTGTAGCGCAGGCCGGCAGCTTCCAGCAGTTCGCACAGCAGCCGCGCAGCGGGGTCGACCTGGCCGATGGCGGCCTGTGCGGCAGGCGGCAGAAAAGACGCATACACCAGCTGGCGCGGCAGCAGCGCCGCCACCAGGGTGCGCCAGGCCGGGCCATGGGCCTGGCGCGCGGCGGCCGGGTCGCCAGCGTAGAAATGGCGGCCCAGGCCCTGCCAGAAGGGCGACTGCCCGGCGCTGTCGCGCAGCCCTGGCAGTTCGCACACCAGCTGGGCCGCAAAAGCGCGGCGCGACTGCGCCATCCACAGCCAGGCGGCCTGCACCAGCAGCTGCAGCGCTGCGGCCTGGCGGTCCAGCGGCAGGCCTTCGTCCCGCGCCCAGGCCAGGTCGCACAGTTCGCTGGCGCCGGTCAGGTCGTGCCCCAGCTGCAGCGTGCGCTGGCGGTGGAACAGACCCAGGTCTGCGGCCGCATGCACGGTGCAGCCCACGTGGTACCACAGGCGCGGCTGCTTCAGCCCGATGGCCGGCACCAGGCGTGCCGTGGCCAGTGGCAGCGCCGGGCTGGCATCCCCAGGCGTGGCTTCCACCAGCAGCAGCGCTTCGGGTGCTGCCGGCAGCTGCGTGGGTCGGCCCAGCAGCGCGGCCAGCGCGGGCAGGTCGGCGGCCTGGGCCGCGCGGGCGACGAGCGTGTTCATCGGTTCTCCTGGTCGGGCTGCCCGTACGGTGCCAGCGTGCACACGCGCAGGCTGGCGCCGGGTTCGGCGTGCAGCAGGGCGGCGTCGGCGGGGCTCAGGGGCAGCGGCCCGCTGGCGTCGTCGGCCGCACCCACCGGGCGCAGCAGGGCGCGGAAGTCATGCCGCCGGGTGTTGGCCACCAGCTGCCAGCTTGGGCCGCTGTCCGGGGCCGCCGCGTCGCCCAACTGCAGCTGGCGGCGGCGCGAACCGGCCACGCTGCGCAGCATGGCCACGCGCGCTTCAACGGTGGGGCCGCCGTCGAAGATGTCGACGTAGGTTTCGCTGTCGAAGCCTTCGTCCAGCAGGATCGAAAACGGCAGTTCGCCCACCGGGTGCAGCTGGCCGATGGCCCATTGCGCGGCTTCGGGCAGCAGCGGCACGTAGATGGGGCCGTGCGGCATCAGTTCGGCGATGAAGGCCTTGCTGCGGCCGCCGCTGACGCGTTCCACCTGCGGGTAGTCCATGTCGAAGAAGCGCCGGCCCACCGCGTCCCAGAACGGGCAGCGCCCGCTGTCGTCCGACAGGCCCGGGCTTTCGGCAGCGATGCGGTCGCTGAAGCGGTCTTCGAATTCCTTGATGAACAAGAGCCGAGCGCGCGACAGCAGCTGCGGCGCCAGCGTGTCGGCGACCTCGGGGTCGATGTAGAAGCTGGTCAGCAGGGTGTGGCCGGTCAGGTCGTGGCAGAGGTGCAGGGTGTGGATGCGGTTGCTCGCACCCAGGGCGGCGCTGTGGTGCACCACCATTTCGTTGCGGTAGCTGTAGAAGCGGTCGGCAAAGCCGGCGCTGGCAGCGATGCCGCTGGTGCCCAGCACGCGGCCGCTGCGCAGGTCTTCCAGCACGAAAAGGTAGATCTCCTCGCCGCTGCTGGCGTCCTGCGAAGCGAAGGCCTGCGCGGCGCGCTGCAGTTTGTCCTGCAGCTGGCCGCGGTCTTCGGGCAGTGAATTGATGCCGGCGGCGCTGGCGGCGGCGATGCGCACGAAGGCGTCGATGTCGCCCGGCCCGGCGGCGCGGAACAGCAGGTCTTGGGGGTTCAAGCGGGGTCTCCTTCTGGCGCGGGCAGAGCGGCCGGGCCATCGGTGGCGGGGGGTTGGCGCCAGGCGCCGGCGCGCTGGCTGCGTTCTTCGCGCGGGGTGCGGCCGAAGCGCGCGCGGTAGGCGTTGCTGAAGTGCGAACCCGAACTGAAGCCCGAGCTCAGGCCCACCTGCAGGATCGACTGGCTGGTCTGCTGCAGCAGCCGGCGCGCCAGCGACAGCCGCAAGTCGGCGTAGTAGCGGCTGGGCAGTTCGTCCAGGTGCTGCTTGAACAGGCGTTCGAGCTGCCGGCGCGACACGCCCACCAGCCGCGCGATGTCTTCGGTGGGCAGCGGTTCGCCCAGGTTGGCTTCCATCAGGGCCACGGCTTCGGCCAGCTTGGCGCTGCCCATGCCGGCGCGGGCGGCCGGCGGCGTGCGCTGGCGTTCGTCGGCCGGGCGCAGGCGTTCCAGGCCGAAGTGCGCCAGCAGTTCCTGGCCGATGCGTTCGCCATGGCGCTGGGCCAGCCAGGCCAGCATCATGTCCAGCGCCGCGGTGGCGCCGGCACAGCTGATGCGGCCGCGGTCGATCTCGTAAACCTTGTTCGACACCAGCACCTGCGCATGCGCCTGCGCCACGGTCTGGGCCGAAGCCCAGTGCAGCGTGGCGCGGTGACCGTTCAGCACCCCGGCCGCGGCCAGCAGCGCCGCGCCGGTGCCGATGCCGCCCAGCAGTGCGCCGGACTTCGCCGCGTGGCGCAGCGCTTCCAGCAGCGCCACGGGCTGCGGCAGCAGTGCGGGCGCGGCGTCGCAGACGATGTGCAGGCCGTCCAGCGGCGGCAGGCCCGGGGTTTGGTCCGAGCCCAGGCCTGAGCCGAGGCCCTGCGCCACCGTCACCAGGGTGCCGCAGCCGGCCCGCACGCTGTGCCCGTCCAGCGACAGCGCCAGGGCTTCATAGCAGCGTTGCTGCAGCAGTTCGTTCACGGCGTCCAGCGCCGACGTGGCCGCACCCAGGGCCAGCAGCGAAAACCCCGGCAGCAGCACGAAGCCGTGGCGCTGCGCGCGCGCCGAATCGGGCCGCGGCGCCGAAGGGATCACTTCTTCGTCAGGTCGGCGCCGTAGACGTCGAAGCTGAAGTACTTGTCGTTGAGCTTCTTGTACGTGCCGTCTGCGCGGATGCTGGCCAACGCCGCATTCACAGCCGTGCGCAGCGCGGTGTCGCCCTTGCGCATGGCGATACCAGCGCCCACGCCGAAGAAGGTAGGGTCGTTGTAGACCGGGCCCTTGAAGGCGAAGCCCTTGCCGGGGGGCGTCTTCAGGAAGCCTTGTTCCAGCGCCACGGAATCGGCCAGCGTGGCGTCCAGCCGGCCGGCGATCAGGTCCAGGAAGATCTCGTCCTGCTTGGCGTAGCGCACGATCTGCGCGCCCTTGAACATCGCCGTGGCGTAGCGGTCGTGGATGGTGGTGCGCTGCACGCCCAGCTTCTTGCCCGCCAGCCCGGCGGGCGTGCCGTCGAAGGCTGAGTCGGCTCTCGCCGCCACGCGTGCCGGGGTGTTGTAGTACCGGTCGGAAAAGTCCACCACCTTCTGGCGTTCGGGCGTGATGGACATCGACGCGACGATGATGTCGAACTTCTTCGCCCGCAGCGCCGGGATCATGGCGTCGAACTCGGTCTGCACGAATTCGCAGCGTGTCTTCAGGCGTTCGCACACCGCCAGTGCGATGTCGATGTCGAAGCCTTTCAGCTTGCCGTCGGTGCCCAGTTCGCTGAAGGGCGGGTAGGCCGCTTCGGCCGCCACGCGCAGCGGGTTCGGGGCCTGAAAGGCAGCAGCAGGCGTCTGCGCCAGCGCGGGCGCGGCCAGGGCTGCAGCCAGCAGCAGGGGAGCGATGGTCTTGGTGAACATGGCGGCCTTGGGTCAGCGGGGTGGGGTGGAAGGAACAGAAACAGAAGCGGCAGGCGCGCTTGCAGCCTGCGGCACGCCGGGCCAGGGCGTGTACAACGGCCGGGCCATGCGCACCGGCACGATAGCCAAGTTCACGCCCACCAGGGTGTAGGCGTCGCCGCTGGCATGCCAGCCGCGCGTGTGCGCGTCGACCGTGAAGCGCCATTCGAAGCCGACGTCGACATGGGGCCCCGTTTCAGCGCCCGCCGCGGCTTCGGGCTGGCCGCGGAAGGCCAGCGCCGTCAGCGTGCGCTGGTCGCTGTCCACCAGCCGCGCCATGGTGCGCACCAGCGTGCCTTCGGACAGGATGTCGTTCACCTGCGCCGGGCCCTCGTGGTAGCCGCTGAAGGCCGGGTTGCTGCGGTCCAGCAGGGTGCCGGCCAGCTTGGCTGCTGCGGGGCTGACGATGTGCGTGGCCAGGTCGTAGCGGTCGCCGGGCTGCAGCCAGTTCAGGCGCGCGGCCGCCAGGGCAAAGGGCCCAGTGGATGCCACCGGGCCAGCGGCAGGCAGCTCCACCACCAGCGCGCCGGCGCGGCCGATCACTTCCACATCATCGCCACGCACGACGATGGCCGAGTCTTCTTCCACGCCGATGCCCTGCCGCAGCCTGCGCGTGTGCATCAAGGGCAGTAACCGCGCGATGCGGCCGCGGCGGATGAAGTGCTGGTCCACCGCCACGCCCGCTGGCAGGAAGCCGAAGCCGCGGTCCACTTCCTGCCCGTCGCGCAGGCGCAGCTGCGGTGCCTGCAGCACGGCCAGCGGATCGGGCGCGTCGCGGAAGGCCACCACCGACAGCACCGCCGCGCCCGAACTGGTGCCCGCCACCACGCCGCCACGCGCCCACAGTGCGCGCACGGCCTGCAGCAGCGGCGTGGGCTGGCCGCCGGGCTGCAGCGTGTCCATCAGGCGCGACTGCGCGCCGCCGCTGAAGAACACGCCCTGGCTGCGTTCGATCACGGCCAGCCAGCGCGGGTCGCGCACGGCCGCTTGGATATCGATGCCCGGCAGGCGCGGCGCCACGCGCACGTGTTCCGCCACGCCGCCATGGCGCGCCAGGTTGGCGCTGATGCTGGCGGCCGACCGATCGGGGTCGCCAGCTGCCGTGGCCAGCACCGCGAAGCGTGCCCCGGGGCCGCCGGCCAGCTGTACCAGGCGCGCCCAGACGGCGTCGTTGTCGTCCTGCAGCGCGCCGCCGATGGCCACCGTCACGCCCTGGGCCGCGGCCGGCCAGGGCACTGTGGCCAGCAGCAGGGCCAGCCACAGCAGCCAGGTGCCCTGCCAGCGCATGCGGGCGGGCCAGGGGCGGAAGCTGGTGCGGCAGGGCCGCGAGCAAAGCAGGGCTAGCAAAAAGCGCATGCCCGAGATGGTGGCATTGAAAAAGCGACAGCCCCAGCGCGCGACTTGGGCTTTTGCGACGCCGAGTTTCCATGGCGCGACGGCGGGCCACAGGCCCGATGGTCAAGCCTGGGGCTGCTGCCTAGAGTGCATGCAGTCCCGAACCATCCGACCCACCGCCGCCGCCCTGGCAAAGGAAGCACCGCACCCATGAGCATTCGTAGAACCCACCCCCAGCCCGTGGCCCTGGCGGCGTTGCTGATGATCGCCAGCCTGCAGGCTCAGGTTCACGCCCAGGCCCAGGTGCCCGCATCGGCAACGCCTGCCGCCGCGCCGCAGCGCGTGGAAATCACCGGCTCCAGCATCAAGCGCATCGAAGGTGAGACCGCGCTGCCGGTGGAAACGCTGCGCCGTGCCGACATCGACAAGATCGGCGTCACCACCGCGGCCGAGCTGCTGCAGAAGATCACCGGCAACGTCGGCGGCCTGACCGACGGCGTCAGCATCACCGACCAGTCCGGCGGCCAGCGCGGCTTCAACGGCGCCAACCTGCGCGGACTGGGCGTTTCCAGCACCCTGGTGCTGCTGAACGGCCGCCGACTGGCGAACTTCGCCACGCCCGGCGACAGCGCCGGCGTGGACCTGAACAACATCCCCGCGGGCGCCATCCAGCGCGTGGAAGTGCTGAAGGACGGCGCGTCTGCCATCTACGGCACCGACGCGATGGGCGGCGTGATCAACTTCATCACGCGCAAGGACTACCAGGGCGTGGATGTCAGCCTGTATGCCCTGGGCACGCAGGAAGGCGGTGCCGGCAAGACGGCCTTCAATGCCTCGGCCGGCTACGGCGACCTGTCACGCGACCGCTTCAACGTCTTCGCCGCGGTGGACGTGCAGAAGCTGGACCCGCTGAATTCCAGCCAGCGCCAGTTCATCCAGGACTACGACCTGGCCACACGCCTGCCACCGCAGCTGTCCAGCAACCCTTTCCCCGCCAACGTGGACCTGACGGCCGCGCAGCTGACGGCGCTGAACAACTTCGTGCGCGCCAACCCGACCACGGCCCTGCGCGGCAGCAATGCCGATGGCACCTGGAACCCCGGCGGCCCGGCCACCACGGCGCGGCGCGTGAACTTCGCCAAGGCCTCGTGCACGGGCGGCAGCAACCCGAATTCCGTCTCGCCCACCAGCCTGGGCGGCCGTGAAGGCTGCGCCTACAACTACATGGGCGACACCGAGATCTATCCGGCATCTGACCGGGCCAACCTCATCGGCCGCGCCACCTTCCAGCTGGCCGACAGCCACCAGCTCTTCGTCGAGGGCTTGTACAGCCGCACCGAGACCGACTACGCGGCATCGCCCGCCACGTCGGCCAACATCGCCACCAGCGTGGGCGTGCGGCTGCCGGCTTCGCTGCAGGCCGTGACCGGCATCACCACGCCCGTGGCCCTGCGCTTCCGCCTGTCGGACGCCGGCAAGCGCACCAACCGCGTGGAAAGCGAAGCCACGCGGTTGGTGCTGGGCGCCACCGGCACGCTGGGCGTGTGGGACTACGACGCGGCCGTGAACTTCAGCGTCAACCAGGCCACCGACACCAACATCTCGGGCTGGGTGTCGAACACGCGGCTGCGCGCCGGCCTGGTGGCCGGCAGCTACAACCCCTTTGTGCTGCCCACGGCCGAGGGCAAGGCCTTCATGGACAGCATCGCGCTGAACGGCGGCGAGCGCACATCGAAGGGCACGGCCAGCAGCCTGGACGGCAAGCTCACCCGGTCGCTGGCCACGCTGGCTGGTGGCGACGTGATGCTGGCGCTGGGCGCCGAGCTGCGGCGCGAAAAGACCGACTTCCGCGCCAACGACATCCTGAAAAGCAACGACGTGGTCGGCGACCGGTCGACTTCGGGTGCGCTGCTGGCCGACACCCGCAACCGGCGCGACGTGATGGGCGCGTTCGCCGAGATCAGCGCGCCGTTCAGCAAGGAATGGGAAGCCCAGTTTGCGCTGCGCCACGACCGCTACGACGGCGTGTTCAACGCCGCCACCAACAGCACGTCGCCCAAGCTGAACACCACCAACCCGAAGCTGGGCATCAGCTGGCGCCCTAGCCGCAGCCTGCTGGGCCGGGCTTCGTATGGCACGGGCTTTCGCGCGCCGTCGATCTCGGAAATGTTCCGCCCGGTGCGGGCCGGCATAACCGCCAGCTTCGTGCGCGACCCGGTCTCGGGCGAGATCGGTCAGCTCATCATCGACCGGTTCTCCAACCCTGAACTGAAGCCCGAAAAGAGCAAGCAGTTCAGCATCGGTGTGGTGTTCGAACCCTCGCGCACCTGGAATGCCAGCGTCGATTTCTGGGCCATCCGCAAGACCGACATCATCTCGGATATCGGCGAAGAGACCATCTTCAGCAACCCGGTCTACTACAACGACCCGACGATCGTGCGGCGCTTCTCGGATGGCTTTGTCGATGTCATCACCGTGAAGAAGGAAAACCGCGGCAAGCTCAACACCTCGGGCCTGGACCTGGCGCTGCGCTGGTCGGGCGAGAGCACGGCCTACGGCCGCTTCGGCGCCGGTGCCAGCGGCACCCTGGTCACGGAATACAAGTTCAGCACCGACCCGCGTTCGCCGCTGGTGGACGGCCTGGGCCGCTTCCGCGACGACAAGGCGGTGCAGCGCTGGCGCCACAAGCTGAACGTGGACTGGGACATCGGCGACTTCGGCCTGACCCTGGCCAACACCTATCTCTCGGGCTACCGCGACCAGAACGTGCAGGGCCTGGCCGCGCAGGAATGGAACGACCGCGACGTGAAGGCCTATTCGCTGTGGGACCTGACCGGCAGCTACCGCTTCAACAAGAACCTGCGCCTGCGCGGCGGGGTGCTGAACCTGCTGGACACCGCGCCGCCCTTTACCAACCAGTCGCGCTACTTCCAGGTGACCTGGGATTCGACCTACGGCGACCCGCGCGGGCGTTCCGTCTTCTTGAACCTGCAATACAGCCTGAACTGAAGCCCGAGCGCTGGCGTGTTGCCGGCCTGCTGCCGGCTGGCCCCAACCCAGACGAAGCCCCGCCCTGCGGGGCTTTGCGCTTTTCTGGCCCGCCGGCGGCGCAAGCCGGCGTGAAGCGCTTCACGGCTGTCAGCCCGTGTAGGAATTTGCCTGACAGAAGAGGGAGAACAAGCGGGACTGAAGCGACGGAACTGGCCTGATGTCGGCCCCCAATTCAGACGCCTACAGTCTGTTTCATACCCCGCCGCCCGGCATCCACTGGAGTCCCCCGATGAGCCCTGAACAAACCCTCGCCGAAATCCGAGAAGCCAACCTGTCGTACCTGATGCTGGCGCAAAGCCTGATCCGCAGCGACCGCGAACAGGCCCTCTACCGCCTGGGCGTGAGTGAAGAAACGGCCGGCCTGATCGACGCCATGACGCCGGCCCAGATGATGAAGATCGCCAGCGGCAGCACCCTGCTGTGCCGCTTCCGCATGGACGACGACATCGTCTGGAACCTGCTCACCAGCCACGGCAAGGGCGCTGCGAACGACGGCATGAGCCGCCTGCACGCGTCGATTCTTCTTGCAGGCCGCCACCGCGAAGCCGCCTGACCAAACACGCCCGCCAGACACCAGAACACAGCAGGAGAACCGCACCATGGCCCGCAACAAGAGCATCCTGACCGAAGCCAAGCAGATCGAGCGCGCTGTCACGCTCATCCAGCTGGGTGCGCGCCTGCAGGTGCTGGAAAGCGAGACCGATCTCAGCTACGAACGCCTGCTGCGCCTGTACAAGGAAGTGGCGGGCAAGAGCCCGAGTAAAGGCCAGCTGCCGTTTTCCACCGACTGGTTCATGACCTGGCAGCCCAACATCCATAGCAGCCTGTTCCTGAACATCCACGAATACCTGAACAAGACGGCGGCGCTGGACGAGATCGACAACGTCATCAAGGCCTACCAGCTGTACAACGAACAGATCCAGGCCCATGGCCTGGAGCCGCTGCTCAGCGTCACGCGCGCCTGGCGGCTGGTGAAATTTGTCGACAACGGCATGCTCACGATGACGGAATGCAAGAAGTGCGGTGGGCACTTCGTCACGCACCCGCATGAAATCGCACGCCACTTCGTCTGCGGCCTGTGCAACCCGCCGGCCCGCGCGGGCAAGGGCAAGCTGGCGGGTTCCCTGCAGCTGGGCCGTGGCGACTGTGACGAATCGCACGCCGGCCCCGGCGAACATGCCCACCACTGAACTTTTCGGCCCGGGTTGGGCTCAACGCCGCATGCATCCTTGTCGATAACAAGGGTGAGTTGATTGCATGTCTCCTCCTGGCACAGTTCTCTGTGCTTTCCAGCGGGCCCCTCGGGGCCCGCTTTTTTTTGCCCCTGGCGGCCTGCGCCATCGCGCCGCTGCTGGACTTCAGGCCAGGGCTCAGCTGGTCGATACAGCGGGGGTGTGCAGCCCTTCGCGCTGCAGCACCGCGCCGCACTCGCCCCCCACACCGTGAAGCTTGTTCCCTTCTCAGCCCAGTACATCCGCCGCGACAAGCCGCTGCCTTTCGGCCTGCGCGACGCGACGGGCAGGCTGTTGCTGGCCGCGGGCGAGGCGGTGGAAAACCAGAACCAGATGAACCTGCTGACGGCGCAGCCGCTGTTCAGCGACGAGTCCGAATCTGCTGAATGGACGCGCCGGCTGCAGGCTGCGATGGACGTGATGATCCGGCAGGGCGCCACGTTGTCGCAGGTGGCCGCGGTCGCGCCCGACATGGACAGCAAGGAAGCCCGCCCGGTGCGCGCCCTGAGCCTGCCCGAACAGTGGGAAGAACTGACCGGCCAGCTGGATTCAGCCCTGCGCGACGTGCGCCCCGGCAGCGACTGGCAAGCCCGGCTGCGTGGCGTGCTGCAGCGCGCGCGCAGCCTGCTGCAGCGCCGGCCCGACGCAGGCCTGTACCACGGCGTCTATGAAGCCGGGCATTCGACGCAGAAGTACAGCAGCCATCACGCCATGCTGACGCTGCAGGTGTGTGAACACGCCGCACCGCTGCTGGGCTGGCCGCAGGAGTGGCTGGACGCGCTGGCCCTGGCGGCGCTGAGCATGAACGTGGGCATGCACAAGCTGCAAGACCAGCTGGCCACCACCGACTTGCCGGTGTCGCCTGACATGCGGGCCGAAATCGACCAGCACCCGCTGGTGGGCGAACGCCTGTTGCGCGACAGCGGCGTGGCCGACAACCTGTGGCTGGCTGTTGTGCGCCTGCACCACGACGCCAGCGGCGCCGAGCTGCCCCTGGCCAGCCTGCCGCCCGAACGCCAGCTGGCGCGGCTGCTGCGCCGGGTGGACATCTTCATCGCCAAGCTCAGCCGCCGCGCCACGCGCATGCCGATGTCCCCAGTGCAGGCTGCGCGCGAAGCCTGCCTGGGCGCTGGTGGCGTGCCCGACGAGATCGGCGGCGCGCTGCTGAAGGCCGTGGGTCTGTACCCGCCGGGCAGCTTTGTGGAACTGGTCAGCGGCGAAGTCGGCATCGTCGTGGCGCGCGGGCGCCGCGCCAACCTGCCGGTGGTGGCCAGCCTGGTGGGCGCCACGGGCAACGTGCTGATGGAGCCGGCGCTGCGCGACACCCTGGACCGGCGCTATGCCGTTAAGGGCGCGGTGGCGGTGGGCGCGATCAAGGTTCGGCCCCCGCACGAAAAGCTGCTGGCCCTGCGCTGAAGCCGCAGGCGACGCAGGCGCCGCAGTCGCTGGCTTTCGCCCGCTTTCCCGAGCGTTCTCGATCGATTGCGGCGCGGCCAGCCCGCCCACACTGCGGACATGAAGGCCATCGCCTCGGCGTCCCGCCCATCCCCCCTGCGCCGCCTGCCGCACCTGCCCTGGCCCTGGCCTGCCGTACTGGCCTGGGCCGTGGGTCTGCTGGCCTGGCGTCTGCTGCCGGGCTGGGGCTTTCCGCCAGCGGCGGCGTGGGCCGTCGGCCTGCTGGCGGCTGCAGCACTGGCCCTCGCCTGCCACGGGCGCTGGCGGCGTGTCATCGCTGCGGCCGGCTTTCCGCTGGCCAGCCTGTTGCTTTCGGCCGGTGGCGGCACGGCCGCGCTACCGCCCTGGGCCTGGGGGCTGGCCTCGGGCGTGCTGCTGTTGCTGTACCCGCTGGGGGCCTGGCGCGACGCGCCCTGGTTTCCCACGCCGGCCGGCGCGCTGGGTGGTTTGGCGCAGGCCTGCTCGGCACAGCCCCCGGCCGCCGTGCTGGACGCCGGTTGCGGCCTGGGCCACGGCCTGGCTGAACTGCGGCAGCAGTTTCCGGCCGCGCAACTGCAGGGCATCGAGCGCAGCCGGGTGCTGCGCTGGGCTGCGGCCTGGCGCTGCCCCTGGGCGCGCGTGCGTGGCGGCGACATCTGGGCCGCCGACTGGTCGGCCTACGGCCTGGTCTACGTGTTCCAGCGACCGGAATCGATGGCCCGCGCGCATGCCAAGGCGATGGCCGAGCTGCCCGAAGGCGGCTGGCTGGCGAGCCTGGAATTCGACGTGCCGGGCGTGGCGGCGCACCAGCGCCTGGGTGCGCCCGGCCAGCGGCCGGTGTGGCTGTACCGCCGCAGCTCAACCGTGGCGCCGCCCTGCCGATAAACACCCATGCCTGGCGGCCCCCTGCGGCCTGGGCGCCATCGTCGGAACCTGCAGACATGTTCGTCATCATCGGTTGGGTCGTCGTGCTGGGTTGCGTGTTCGGGGTGTTCGTCGCCCACGGCGGCAACATGGGCCCGATCATCAAGGCCCTGCCTTGGGAAATGGCCATGATCGGCGGCGCCACGCTGGGCGCCTTCCTGGTGAACAACCAGATGACGGTGATCAAGGCCACCATCGCCGGCGCCTTGAGCTGCTTCAAGGGCAGCAAGTACACCAAGGCGCGCTACATGGAACTGCTGGCGCTGATGTACGACATCCTGCAGAAGGCGCGCAAGGAAGGCCTGATGTCGATCGAAAAGGACGTCGAGGACCCGCACAGCAGCCCGCTGTTCCAGAAGTACCCGCAGGTGGGCAACGACCACCACGTGACCGAGTTCATCACCGACTACCTGCGCATGATGGTCAGCGGCAACCTGAACGCGCACGAGATCGAATCGCTGATGGACAGCGAGATCGAGACCCACCATCACGAAGCGCATGCGCCCGTGGCCGCCATCCAGCGCATCGCTGGCGGCCTGCCGGCCTTCGGCATCGTGGCCGCGGTGCTGGGCGTGGTAAAGACCATGGGCAGCGTCGGCCAGCCGCCGGCGGTACTGGGCGCGATGATCGGCTCGGCCCTGGTGGGTACCTTCCTGGGCATTTTGCTGGCGTATGCGTTTGCTGAACCGGTGGCCGGCCTGCTGGAACAGAAGGTCGAAGAAAGCGGCAAGGAACTGCAGTGCATCAAGACCACCCTGCTGGCCAGCATGCAGGGCTACGCGCCGCAAGTGGCCATCGAATTCGGCCGCAAGGTGCTGCTGAGCACCGTACGGCCCACCTTCGCCGAGCTCGAAAGCCACGTGAAGGGCAAGAAGTGACGCTGCGCACGCCCGCAGGGCGCAGCAGCCCTTCAAGCAGCCGCCGCGGAACCGGCTCTGCCGGGCCGCTGGGGGCCGCCCCCCTGGGGGGGAGCGACGAAGTCGCTACGGGGGGGGGGCCAATAAATGGCGGGTGATGCAAAGAAGCTGCAGCCGATCATCATCAAGCGCGTCAAGAAGGGCGGGCATGCCGCGCATGGCGGCGCCTGGAAGATTGCGTACGCCGACTTCGTGACGGCCATGATGGCCTTCTTCCTGCTGATGTGGCTGCTGGGCAGCACCACCGAAGGCGACAAGAAGGGTATCGCCGACTACTTCGGTAGCCCGCTGAAGATTGCGCTGATGTCCAGCGGCTCGGGTTCGGGCGACTCGTCGCATGTGGTGAAGGGCGGCGGCCAGGACCTGACGCGCACCACGGGCCAGGTCAAGCGCGGCGAGATCGCGGCCGAACGCGCCACCGTCAACCTGCGCGTGCTGAAGGCCGAGCAGACGCGCGCTGAAATCGCGCGGCTGGAAGACCTGAAACAGAAGATCGAAGAGAAGCTGGCGGCCAACCCGAAGCTGGAATCGATGTTGGGCCAGATCAAGCTGGACATGGTGGCCGACGGTCTGCGCATCCAGATCACCGACCAGGAAGGCCGGCCGATGTTTGCCAGCGGCAGCCCCGTGGTGCAGGGCCACATGCGCGAACTGCTGCGCGAGATCGGCAACGCCCTGGCCGAGGTGCCCAACCGGCTGACGCTGGAAGGGCACACCGACGCCATGCCCTTCCCGGGCGGCGACCGCCCCGGCCTGGGCTACGGGAACTGGGAACTGAGCGCCGACCGCGCCAACGCATCGCGCCGCGAACTGGTGCTGGGCGGCCTGCCCGACGACCAGGTCTTGCGTGTGCAGGGGCTGGCCGCCAGCACGCCCTACGACCGCAAGGACCCCAGTGCGCCGGTGAACCGTCGCATCAGCCTGATCGTGATGACGCGTGAAGCCGAAGAGCGTGTGTTCCGCGACGCCATGGCCACGCCCGAACCCACAGCGGCCCAGCCCGAACCGGGCGCCGAGCCCGGGCCCGCGCCGGTCTCAAGTCCGCCCCCGCCTGTCCGATAAACCTGCCAGACCCCGCCCACCCCTTCGAGGCCCCATCCATGACCACGCCCACCGACCTCAAGTTTCTGATCGTCGACGACTTCTCCACCATGCGCCGCATCGTGCGCGGCCTGCTCAAGGAGATGGGCTGCAACAACGCCGACGAGGCCGAGGACGGCGCGGTGGCGCTGAACATGCTGAAGGCGCAGAAGTACGACTTCGTGGTGTCGGACATCAACATGCCGAACATGAACGGCTTCGACTTGCTGAAGGCCATCAAGGCCGACGACAGCCTGAAGCACCTGCCGGTGCTGATGGTCACGGCCGAGGCGCGCAAGGAAGACATCGTGCTGGCGGCGCAAAGCGGGGCGGCGGGTTACATCGTCAAGCCCTTCACCAAGGCGACGCTGGAAGAAAAACTGCAGAAGATCCTGCAGAAGCTCGCAGCCACGGCTTGAAGGGAGAAACCAACATGAAGATGGACGACGCCACCACATTGCAGGCACCCGCTGCGGCGCAAGCCCCGGCCCTGGCTGTATCGCCCGAGGTCTTCCAGCAGATCGGGTCCATCACCCGGCTGCTGCACGACACCATGGCCCAGCTGGGCGTGATGCCCAAGCTGCAGATCGCAACCGACGGCCTGCCCGACGCGCGCAGCCGTCTGACCTACATCGCCACCAAGACGGCCGACGCCGCCAACAAGGTGCTGAACTCGGTCGACCAGGCCAAGGCCGACCACGCCTACATCAACGAAGCCACGCGTGCGATGGCCGCGGCCCTGGTGGAAAACCCCGTCAAGGCGGTGGCCAGCGGCGCCGTGCTGAACTTCGTGCAGGACGTGGAGTCGCGCACGGCACGCATCGACGGCCACCTGACCGACATCATGATGGCGCAGGACTTCCACGACCTGACCGGCCAGGTGGTGGCCAAGGTCGTGACGCTGGCCAATGACCTGGAAGACAGCCTGGTGAAGTTGCTGGTGAGCGTGGTGCCGCCCGACCAGCGCGAGAAGGTCGACCCCAACGTGCTGAATGGCCCGGTGGTGGACGCCACCGGCCGCACCGACGTCGTCAGCAACCAGGGCGAGGTGGACGACCTGCTCGCGAGCCTGGGCTTCTAGACCCTGGGTAGCGGGTGGGGCGCTAGGTCGGCCCGCCCAGCGCGGCCAGCCGGGACTGGGCTTCTGCCAGCCAGGGGTGTGCTGGGTCCACGCTGCCTTGCAGCTGCTGCACCGCCTGCTGCAGGCTGGCGCGGGCCGCTGCCGCGTCGCCTGCGGCGGCTTGTGCGGCACCCAGCCAAAGCAGCGCTGAACCGCTGCGCACCGAATGCTGCCGGTCGCCCTGCAGTTGCCGGGCAGTTGCGAGCGCTTGCTCGGCTTCTGCCAGGGCTGCCGCCGCCCTGCCCAGGCCCAGCTGCGCCCGCGCCGCCAGCAGACGGCCATGCCACTGCCAGGGCGGTGATGCGGCGCCGGGTTCCGCCAGTAGCGGCTGCAGGATGTCCAGCGCTGCCGTTGCGGCGCCGCGCGCGATGTCGAATTCGGCCCGCGCCAGCCGGCAGCCCCGGTCGTAGAAGGCATCGGAGGCACTGGCCCGGCGGGGCACCCGGTCGGCGCGCGCCAGGGCCAGGGCTGCGGCTTGCGGCTGCAGGCTGCGTGTGGCCAGCACGACGCGGTCGCATTCGATGGCACGCAGGATTTCTGGCGTCTGCGCACCGGCTGCTGCGGCCTGGGCCAGGCTGCTGTCGAAGATGGCGGCGGCTTCGGCGTAGCGGCCGGCGGCCAGTGCCGTCAGGCCCACGTTGCGTGCGGTGTACAGCGCCTTGGGCGTGTAGACACCGTCCTCGGTCATCAGCGCCAGGTTCTGCTGCCCCAGGGCCAGGGCGCGGCGCGAGTCGCCCGCGACGCTCAGCGCTATCGCCCATTCATTGCGCACCGCCCAGGCCGCCATGCTGCGTTCGCGGCCGCTGTCGGCCATCAGCGCCAGTGCCTGGGCGAACAGGCGGTCACTTTCCTGGCCATTGCCCAGCTGGCTCTTGAACAGCGCCAGCCGTGCGGTCATGGCGGCGCGCGCATGTTCGGGTACGACGGGGGCCTGGGCCAGCAAGCCCAGCGCGCGTTCCTGCAGCGTCACGGCTTCAGGCAGCCGGCCCCCCTGGCCGGCCATGAAGGCCAGGTAGCCCAGCGCACAGGCACGGGCCGCGGGCAGGGCGCTGGCCTGGTCGGCCAGGGCCTGCAGGCGCTGGCTGGCCGCGGCCAGTTCGCCCAGCTGGGCCTGGGCGAAGGCGTCTTCGCAGCCCAGCTGGTCGCGCAGGTCCGGGTCGCGGGCCATGGCCAGCGCTTCGCGCACCAGGGTGCGGCTGCGTTCCTGGCCTTCCCAGTCGCTGGCGCGCTGGGCCACCATCCACAGCACGCCCGCCAGCTGGTCGGGCTTGCCGGCAAAGCTCTGGCGTGCCATGCGTTCGGCGCGCGCCAGCCATTCGTCGGCATTGATCGGCCGGCCGGCGCGCAGGGCGTCGTTCAGCAGGTCGGCCATGAAGGCGGTGCCGGCTTCGTTCGTGGCCTGCGCCGCCAGGGCGCGGCGTTCCTGGTCGCTGGCGATGCTGGCCTGCCGCGCGGCCACGGTCAGGGCCACGGCCAGGCCCAGGCCGGCCACGCTGGCCAGCCCCACCAGGGCGCGGTGCCGGCGCACGAAGCGGCCCAGCACATACCCCGGCGTGCGCTGGCGCGCCTGAACGGGCAGGCTGTCCAGGTGGCGCTGCAGGTCGGCCGCGAAGGCCTGGGCCGACGCGTAGCGGCGCTGTGGTTCGCGCTGCAGTGCCCGCGCCAGGATGGCGTCGATGTCGCCCGCCAGCGCGCGGCGCAGCGCCGGCAGCGCCAGGCCTGAGGCGGCTGCCGCTTCGGCCGTGCAGGCCTGGCTGGCCGGCCGCAGCGGGCCGCGCAGGATGGCCTGTTCCAGTTCGGCCGGCGTGTGGGTGGGGCCGCTGTAGGGGCGCGCACCGGTCAGCAGGTCGAACAGCACCACGCCGGCAGCGTAAAGGTCGGTGGCGGTGCTGAGCGGGCCGCTCTCGATCTGTTCTGGTGCGGCATAGGCCGGCGTCATCGCGCGCGCCGTCCGGGCGGCGTCGGCGGGGCCCTGTGCGGGCGTGGCCAGGTCGGCTTCCTGCAGCAGGCTGGCGATGCCGAAGTCCAGCAGCTTCACCTGGCCCTGCGGCGTGACGAGGATGTTCGACGCCTTCAGGTCGCGATGCAGCACCAGGTGGCTGTGCGCGTACTGCACGGCCTGCAACACCTGGATGAACAGCGCCAGGCGCTGCGCCAGCGGCAGGCGCTGCTGGCGGCACCACTGGTCCAGCGGCTGGCCCTGCACCTGTTCGATGGCCAGCCAGGGCAGGGGCGACCCGCCCAGGTCGGCGTCGTACAGGCGCGCAATGTTGGGGTGTTCCAGCCGCGCCAGGATGTCGCATTCGCGCTCGAAACGCAGCGCCGCGGCGGCGTCGGGCAGGCGGTGCAAAGGCAGCTTCAGCGCCACTTCGCGCTGGTAGGCGCCGTCAGCCCGCGCAGCGCGCCAGACCGTGGCCATGCCGCCGCTGCCCAGCGGGGCCATCAGCCGCCAGGGGCCTACGCGCAGGCCAGGCCCCAGGCCTGGCAATTCGCCGCCAGGCGGCAAGGTGAGCTGCGGGCCGCGTTCCAGGCGTTCTGTGGCCGCCTGGTCGGCATGGGCAGCCAGCAGGGCGCGCAGCTGGGTGGCGGTGGCGGGGTCCTGCGCTGCGACGGCAGCCAGCCAGGGCCCGCGCGCGCCTTCTGGCAGGTCCAGCGCCTGGTCGAACAAGGGCGAAACGCGGGCCCAGTCTGCGGGGGAAAGTGTCGACGTCATCGCACCGGTTCACGCTGTAGCAGGTTGCGTTCCGGACATCAGGTGTCAGCTTTTCAGCGCCATGACCAGAAAGGCACGCGCCTTTTCCCAGTCGCGCCGCACGGTGCGGTCGGTCACGCCCAGGGCGGCGGCGATCTCGGTTTCCGTCAGCCCCGCGAAGTAGCGCATTTCCACCACCCGTGCCAGGCGCGGGTCGAGCTGGGTCAGTTCGTCCAGCGCTTCGGCCACCTGCAGCACATCGGCCTCGTCGGACGCCACCGAGTCGCCGACCTGGGTGTCCAGGGTCACAAATACGGCCCCGCCGCCGCGGCGTTCGGCCTGGCTGCGGCGCGCCATGTCGACGATGACCGAGCGCATCACGCGCGCAGCATGGGCCAGGAAGTGCCCGCGGTCTTCGAAGGCCAGCTGGCCTGCGCCCTGCAGCCGCAGCCAGCTTTCGTGCACCAGGGCCCCGGTGTCGGCCATCGTCACGCGCTGGCCGCGGCGCAGCCGGGCGCGCGCCATCGCGGCCAGGTCGTCGTAGAGCACGGCGAACAGGCGGTCGAAGGCCTGGGCGTCGCCGGCGCTGGCGGCGGCGAACAGGGCGGTGAGTTCCGACATCCGCCGAATCTAGCAAGCGGCAGGCGGGCGTGCCCGTGGCAGATGCTGGCTTTGGCCGTGTCGCGACCTGGCACCCACCCCTGACCCCCCGGCTTGCGGGGTGGGCCGGGGCTGCGGCCGTGTCCGGTTTGGCAGCAGGCACTGCGTGAAACAAGACAAGGCCCGCATGGCGGCCGCTCCGCGCGGTGCCCTTCCGGTCGTCATGTGTTTCGCTGTCTTCACCCCAGGGAGTTCTGATGCTGCTACCAAGACTTCTGCCGTTCGCGGCCGCCGGCCTTCTGGCCCTGTGCCTGGCCACGCCCGCTGTCGCGGCCACCCCCTACAGCCTGGCTGGTGACTTCAGCCAGACGACCAACCCCAACGGCGTGTGGTCCTTCACCCAGGGCAACGTCGCGCTGGGCCGCTTCCTGCCCAGCACGCCCAGTGCCGTCCTGGCAGATGGCTACTGGGGTGTGGGCAGCAACCTGGCCGCGGACACGCCCTGGGTGGCGCGTGCCGCCGTGAACGGCGCTGCTGCGCCGCCTTCGTCCAACAACGACTTCCTGGCCGGCGACATCATCATCCACAGCACCAACTTTTCGGCAGGGGATTCGGTATTCGTGCGCTGGACGGCGCCTGCGGCCGGCAGCATCGATTTCAACGCATCGACCTGGTACGCCCAGCGCCCGCTGGACCGCGCTGTCGACGTGTTCGTGACGCTGGGCAGCACGGTCCTGGGGTCGGCCAGCCTGAACAACACCATCGGGCGCAGCAACGCGGTGACGTTTGCAGGCGCTGCGCTGCCGGTCAGCGCCGGCACGGTGCTGTCCTTCGAGTTCCGCACGTCAGTGGGCCAGCCCTTCGGCACGATCTCGGGCTTGTCCGAGACGGTGCTCTTCACCGCCGCGCCGATCCCCGAGCCCGCCAGCCTGGCGATGCTGTTCTCCGGCATCCTGAGCCTGGGCGTCATCGCCCGCCGCCGCAGCGGCGCACCGGTCGCGCGGGCTTGATCGGCCTAATGGCCCCGAACCCCGCAACCCCCTTCGTCAACCCCGGGTCGCGTGACCCTTTTCCGAGGAGCTTCAGATGAAACCGTCCACTCTCGCCGCCGCCGTGCTGGCAGCCGGCAGCCTCGGCAGCGCCCAGGCAACCACGCTGCTGAGCGAGAACTTCTCGGCGGCCGCCGCCGGGCTCTACGGCGTGGGCCCGATCGGCGGGACAGGGTTTGCCGTCACCAGCGGAAATATCGACATCATCGGCATTCCCGCCGGCAGCCCCTTCAATTGCGTGCGTGCGCCGGGCGCAAACTGCCTGGACCTGGTCGGCAACACAGGCACTGGGGCGATCGCCTCGACGGCAAGCTTCAACCTCGTCGCTGGCAGCACCTACACCCTCAACTTCGGCGGCCTGCTGCAAGGCCCCTTCGTACCGGGCGGCCCGGATTCGACGAGCTTTGCCGTGAGCTTGGGCTCCATGAGCAGCACCCAGACCGCCAATGCCAGCGGCGCGCTGTACAGCATCAGCTTCACCCCGCTAGCGAACGAGACCGGCGTCAAGCTGGCCTTCACGACGCTTTCAGCGCCGAACTTCGTGCATGGCGTGGTGCTGGACAGCATCGTGCTGAACGTGACCGCGGTGCCCGAGCCCGGTACCTGGGCGCTGATGCTGGCTGGTGTCGGCGGTCTGATCGTCTTCCTCACCGCTGGGGCAGGCCCCCTGAACAGGGGGCCGAAG
The DNA here is from genome assembly GCA_027485165.1 of Rubrivivax sp. Classification (GTDB taxonomy): domain Bacteria; phylum Pseudomonadota; class Gammaproteobacteria; order Burkholderiales; family Burkholderiaceae_C; genus Rubrivivax. The sequence continues at coordinate 88,957 of JAIXRN010000064.1, read as the reverse complement.
ATGGGGTTCCGCATGTCCTGTTTGGCGTCAGCGCAACGTGAACAAGGGCAAGGACCTGCGGCTTGAGCGGCCAACGAGCCGTCTGCGCAGCAACCTACAGGTTCGCTGTCGTTCATTCAAGGAGAGATGTGATGTTCCCTTTGCCATCATCAACTGCGGGTCGCATGGCCTTCGCCGCAAATGCATTCAAGCGCTCGTTCGGTGACGGCCCGAGTAGGGCCCCGCTGCGCTCGCCTTGGGTGACGAAGACGGTGCGGGCTGCCGTCGTGGCGCTGTCCCTGCCCGGGCTGGCGTCCGCCGCCAACCTGTTTGCTGAGTACAGCCCCACCACGAACCCGAATGGTGCCTGGACCTATGGGTACGCCGCGTCACCAGGTGCGAGCCTGACGCCCTACACCTTCGCGGCCGCCAGCAACCTGGATGGCGTTCACGTTGGCATGCAGGGCTGGGCTTTTGAGTCTGCAACCACACCGCTGCTCGGCACCAACATCAGTGGCGCCCTGATCGATGACGGCAACGTCGCCCTTCCCACGGGCGTGGTGCTGATGCATGGCCGCGGCACGGGCCCGGAAGCTTCGGTGGTGAACTGGGCCGCGCCCCAGGCGGGGGCCTACCAGGTGGCGGCCACTTTCACCGGCTACCAGCGCAACATGCTGGCCAACGTGGCCGTGTTCAACGGCAACAGCAGCGTCTTCAGCACCAGCATTGCCGGCCTGGGCGGGTCGGCTTCCTTTTCGGCCGTCGTCAACGTTCTGGCCGGCGGAACACTGAGCTTCGCTGTCAACCGCAGCGGCCCAGACGCGAACGGTTTTTCCGGCAACTGGACTGGGCTGGACCTGAACATCACGGCCGTGCCCGAGCCCGGCAGCTGGGTGCTGATGCTGGCTGGCGTGGCGGGCTTGCTCAGCCTGGCGCGGCTTCGACGCGCGGGCTGACCGGCTGAGGCGCTTCAGGCCAGCAGGGCCATTTCGAAGCGCTTGCGGCCCTTGATGCGATAGACACTGAAGCCCGCCATGTCCAGCGTGGCAATGCAGTGGACCCCGGCGGTTTCGGCCAGCCAGACCAGGGCCAGGTCGGCCCAGTCGGGGTCCTGGTCGGCGTACTTGTCGAAGAGTTCGGCCATGCGCGCGTGGCCGGCATCGTCGACATCATGAACCTGCAGCACGCGCTTGGCGGCCAGGGTGGCCAATGCGGCACGCAGCCGTGCAGGCAGGAAGAAGGCGGTTTCGCTCAGCACGGGTTCCACCGTCAGCAGCGGGGCTGTGTTGCGCGCCAGCCAGGCGGCTGCCGCCGAGTGCTGCGGATCGAGCCGGTTGAACACCGCCACCAGCACGCCGGTGTCCACCAGCACGGCCCGCCGTTCAGGCACAAGCGGCATCGTCACCCGGCCCGGGCCTTGGCTGTGCGCCGGGCCGCCACCTGCGCCCGCACAGCGGCCTTGTCAGCACTGCCGGTGCCCGCAGGCAGATTCAGCGCGACACCACCGACCAAGCCAGCTTCGGCGAACGCCCGAAAGGCCGGGCCCGGGGTGGCCTCGGCGGCCGGTACGCCCGTGGCTGCTGCACGGGTGGCCTCGGCCTGCACCAGGTAGGCCGCCAGCGATTCCTGCACCACCAGGCTCTTGCTGCTGCCTGTGCTGGCGCAATGGGCTTCCAGGGCGGCCTGCAAAGTGGGGTCCAGTCGAACAGTGAGGGTCATGCTTACCTGCAAACAAAATACATTTGATCTGAATGTAATACGGCATTTGACGCAACGCAAGCGGGCTACCTGGCGCCGCGGCCCATCGTCCCGCCGCAGGATGGCGCGAACACCCCCCCGTTTCGCCCGCTTCTCCCCGGGCGCCGCGCGGGCTGACCCGGCACCATGAATGGGCTCGCTCCAGAGCCTGAAAGCCCATGGCCAGTTCCGATTCCGCCCAAGATCGCACCTTACCCGCCACCCCGCGCCGCATCCAGAAGGCGCGGGAAGAAGGGCAGGTGGCACGTTCGCGCGATGTGGGCCATCTGGCGGTGCTGGGCACGGGCATCGCGCTGCTGGCGGCCTTCGGGCCTGAACTGACGGCCTGGCTGCAGGAACTGCTGGCCCGCGGCCTGCGGTTCGACGCTGCGGCCGTGGCCACGCCGGCCAGCATGGGCGAACGCCTGGCGGCGCTGTCGGCCCCCATGCTGATGGCGCTGCTGCCCATCGGTGTCGTCACGGCCCTCGTGGCGCTGGCCGGCACCGTGCTGTCAGGCGGCTGGAACTTCAGCTGGAAGCCGCTGGAGCCCACGTTCGAGAAGATCAACCCGCTGGCCGGCCTGGCCCGCCTGTTCAGCCTGGAACAGCTGGCCAACACCCTGAAGGCCTGCCTGCTGGCCCTGGTGCTGGGGGCCGTGGGCACCGGCCTGCTGTGGTGGCAGTGGGCCGACCACGCGCGCCTGCTGGCCCTGGCCTTGCCGGCGGCGCTGGCCGAAAGCGGCACCCTGCTGCGCAATGGCCTGCTGCTGCTGTGCGGCGTGTTGGCGCTGTTTGCCATCGTCGACGTGCCCCTGCAGCGCCAGCTGCTGCTGCGCCGGCTGCGCATGAGCGTGCAGGACATGAAGCAGGAATTCAAGGAAGTGGAAGGCAATGCGGAAGTGAAGCAGCGCCGCCGCGGCCTGATGCGCGAGCTGGCCAACCGCCGCATGCTGGGGAACGTCGCAAAGGCCGACCTGGTGGTGATGAACCCCACCCACTACGCCGTGGCACTGAAGTACGACGAAGCGCGCGGTGGTGCGCCGCGCGTGGTGGCCAAGGGCGCCGACCTGCTGGCGATGCGCATCCGCGACCTGGCGCGTGACGCCCGCGTGCCGGTGCTGCAGGCCCCGCCGCTGGCGCGGGCGCTGTACGCGCACTGCGAAGTCGACCAGGAAATCCCGGCCCGGCTGTTTGCCGCCGTGGCCCAGGTGCTGGCCTGGGTCTACCAGCTGCGCGACGCCGTGGCCGCCGGCCGCGCCGCGCCCGGCGAACCGCCGGTGCCCGAGGTGCCCGCCGACATGGACCCGCTGAACCCAGCTGCCGCGGCCAGCCCGCAGAACCCCCAACGCACGGAGCCTGAGCTGTGAGTGGCCTGCTGCCCGTTTTGAACCGCCTGATGGGCGGCGACCGCAGCGCTGCGGTGAAGGCGCTGCTGCTGCCCGCCTTCGTCGTGATGATGCTGGCGATGATGGTGCTGCCGCTGCCGCCCTTCCTGCTGGACCTGCTGTTCACCTTCAACATCGCCATCGCCTTGATGGTGATGATGGTCAGCGCGCAGATGGTCAAGCCGCTGGACTTCGCGGCCCTGCCCACGGTGCTGCTGGTCACCACGCTGATGCGGCTGAGCCTGAACGTCGCTTCCACCCGCGTGGTGCTGATGGAAGGCCACACCGGCCCGGGCGCGGCGGGGCAGGTGATCGAGGCCTTCGGCCACTTCCTGATCGGCGGCAACTTCGCCGTCGGCCTGATCGTGTTCGCGATCCTGGTGGTCATCAACTTCGTCGTCGTCACCAAGGGTGCCGAACGCATCGCCGAAGTCGGCGCGCGTTTCGCGCTGGACGCCATGCCCGGCAAGCAGATGGCCATCGACGCCGACCTCAACGCCGGCCTCATCGACGAGAAGGAAGCCCGCCGCCGCCGCGCCGAGGTGGGCGAGGAAGCCGACTTCTTCGGCAGCATGGACGGTGCCAGCAAGTTCGTGCGTGGCGACGCGATGGCGGGCCTGCTGATCCTGTTCATCACCCTCATCGGCGGCTTCATCATCGGCATCACCATGCATGGCATGGGTCCGGCGGCGGCGGCCAACAGCTATGTCGTGCTGGCCGTGGGCGACGCGCTGGTGGCGCAGATCCCGGCCCTGCTGGTGAGCGTGGCGGCGGCCATGGTGGTGTCGCGCGTGGGCAAGGACCAGGACATCGGCACGCAGATCCGTGGCCAGGTCTTCACCAGCCCGAAGGCGCTGGGCATCACCGCAGCCATCATCGGTGCGCTGGGCCTGGTGCCGGGCATGCCGCACCTGGTGTTCCTGATCATCGCTGCCGGCCTGGGCTGGCTGGCCTGGGTGCTTGCCAAGCAGCAGAAGCAGGCCGCGCTGGACGCCGCCAGCCCGCCCGAACCCGCCGCCCCGCCGGCCAATGCCGAAGCCAGCTGGGACGACCTGACGCCTGTGGACACCTTGGGCCTGGAAGTGGGCTACCGGCTGATCGCCTTGGTGGACAAGCAGCGCAGCCCGGGCGGTGGCGACCTGCTCACGCGCATCAAGGGCGTGCGCAAGAAGTTCGCGGCCGAAGTCGGCTTCCTGCCGCCGCCGGTGCACATCCGCGACAACCTGGTGGAACTGAAGCCCGGCATGTACCGCGTCACCTTGCGCGGTGCGGTGGTGGGCGAAGCCGAGGCCAACCCGGGCCAGTTCCTGGCCATCAACCCCGGCGGCGTCAGCCCGCAGGTGCAGCAGCAGCTGCCCGGCATCAAGACCACCGACCCCGCCTTCGGCCTGCCCGCGGTGTGGATCGACGAACGCCAGAAGGAAGCCGCCCAGATGGCCGGATTTACGGTCGTTGATTGCGCGACCGTGGTGGCCACCCACCTTTCACACTTGATGCAGGTGAACGCGGCGCGCCTGCTGGGCCGGGTGGAGACCCAGCAGCTCGTCGAACACGTCACCAAGCTGGCCCCGCAATTGATCGAAGACGTAGTCCCCAAGATGGTCGGTATCGCCACCCTTCAGAGAGTCCTGCAGCTGCTGCTGGAAGAAGGCGTGCACATCCGCGACATGCGCAGCATCGTCGAATGCCTGGCCGAACACGCCAGCACCGTGACCGACCCGCAGGAACTGGCGCGCCGCATCCGCGTGCACCTGGCCCCGGCCATCGTGCAGCAGATCTACGGCCCGGTGAAGGAATTGGACGTGATCGCGCTGGAACCCGAACTCGAACGCCTGGTGACACAGGCCCTGAACAGCCCGCACGGTGCCGCGCTGGACCCGGGCGTGGCCGACACCCTGGCGCGCAGTGCGGCCGACAACGCCCGCCGCCAGGAAGATCTGGGACACCCCGCCTGCCTGCTGGTGCCCGACGCCATCCGCGCGCCCATGGCGCGGTTGCTGAAGCGTGCCGCACCGCGGCTGAAGGTGCTGGGGCACAGCGAGATCCCGGAAACGCATTCGATCCGCATCGGTTCGATCATCGGCGGCGCGGCATGAGCCTGCCTGCCGGCCTGAAGACCTGACAGACCCGACAGACCTGGAACGAGCAGCCCACCATGAACATGAAGCGCTTCACCGCCCGCACGTCCCGCGAAGCCCTGGCCATGGTGCGCGAGGCCTTCGGTAACGACGCCATCGTGATGTCGAACAAGCCCTGTCCCGAAGGCGTGGAAGTACTGGCGATGGCGCCCGAAGGCCTGCAGCAGATCGAAAAGCTCAGCGCCAGCGCCGCGCCGGCCAGGCCCGCCGCTGCGGCGCTGCGCGCCGACACGGGCCGCGCCGAGCCTGCGCGCGCGGCCGCTGGTTTTGCGCCGTCTGTGCCGGCTGCGCCCGCCGCGGTCACTGCCGCATCCCGCCGCTTTGCCGAGCGCGTGGAACCCAGTCTGGACGCCAGCAGCCCCCTGCCGCCGAACCAGGGCGTGGCCGAAGACGTGGAACAGCTGCAGATGAGCACGCTGTCGTTCCAGGACTACGTGCGCGAACGCATGCTCAAGCGCCGCCGTGCCGAACTGGCCGCGGCCGCCAGCACCGCGCCGGTGCCCGTGGCCCCGCCCGTGGTGGCCCCGATCGAAGCTGCGCGCAGCCGCCTGGCAGCCCAGCGCCAGGTGTCAGGGGCCGCGGCCGGTGCGGTGGCGGCACCAGCGGGTTCGCCCACGGCCCAGCCCCCGGCGCGCGCCGCGGCAGCGGCCCTGCCGGTGCTGCGCGATGAAGTCCACCTCGCCGACGGCCCTTCACCCCGGCTGGCGCCAGCCGGCCCCGCCGCCCATGCGGCTGCCGCGGGCCCGAACCTGGCCCCGGCGGCCGCGCTGGGCGCCACGCACGAAGAGCAGGTGGAGATGCTGAGCGAACTGCGGTCGATGCGCGGCCTGATCGAGCAGCGCTTCGGCGCCCTGGCCTTCATGGAGAAGCTGCAGCGCCACCCGCGCCAGGCCCTGCTGTCGCAGCGCTTGCTGGAAGCTGGCTATTCGCCGGCGTTGATCCGCAAGCTCGTCGAAAGCCTGCCGGCGGACGTGGACGAGATGCACTGGGCCCAAGGCGTGCTGGAACGCAACCTGCTCACCGGCGACCGTGAAGCCGCACTGGAAGACAGCGGCGGCGTGTTCGCCCTGGTGGGTGCGACTGGCGTGGGCAAGACGACCAGCACGGCCAAGCTGGCAGCAGCCTTTGCCACCCGCCACGGCGCGGCGCACCTGGGGCTGGTGACGCTGGACGCCTACCGCGTGGGCGCGCACGAACAGCTGCGCACCTATGGCCGCATCCTGGGCGTGCCGGTGCACACCGCGCACGACCGCGCCAGCCTGGAAGACCTGCTGGACCTGCTCAGCGCCAAGAAGATGGTGCTGATCGACACCGCCGGCATGGCCCAGCGCGACACCCGTACGCGTGAACTGCTGGACATGCTGTCGCACCGCAGCATCCAGCGCCTGCTGGTGGTGAACAGCGCTTCGCAGGGCGAGACGATCGAAGACCAGCTGGCCGCCTATGCTGCGCCGGGCTGCCGTGGCGTCATCCTGTCCAAGCTGGACGAAGCCGTGAAGCTGGGGCCGGCGCTGGATTCGATGATCCGCCACAAGCTGCGCGTGCTGGCGGTGGCCAACGGCCAGCGCGTGCCGGAAGACTGGCATCGCCTCAGCGCCCAGGCCCTGGTGCAGCGGTCGATGAAGAACGCCAGCGGCGCAGCCTGGAAGCTGGACGGCAGCGACGTCAGCCTGATCTTCGCCGGCCTGCCCGCTGCTACGGGCCACACCGGCCACGCCAGCCAGCCACTGCATGCCTGAGCAGACTGAGCTGAGCCCCGCCATGCGCGACTTCTACGACGCTTCTTCCCCCGCGCCGCTGGACCAGGCCCACGGGCTGCGCCAGCTGTTTGCCGGCGGCGCACGCCAGCGCCTGCTGCCGCTGGTGGCCAACCCGCACGTGGCCTTCGGCGGCCTGGTGCTGGACCGCGTGGCGGCCGTGCTGGCCGCCAGCGGACGCCAGGTGCTGGTGGTGGACGCCGGTGCCGGCGCGCCACCGGCGCCCGAACTGGCGCGGCTGGACCTGGCGATGTGCATCGAACGCATCGCCCCGCGCGTGGGCTACCTGCCGGCCTGCGGGCTGCCGCTGGCCTATGTGGACACGCGCGGTTCCGCCGGTGGCTTCATCGACGCGCTGCAGGCCGCCGCCCCCTGGGCCGACGCCATCGTGCTGCACGCCGAAGGCTTCGAGATGGCGCGGCTGCTGGCCCGCCGCAGCGCCCGGCCCATGTTGCTGGGCGCAGACCACCCCGAGAGCATCAAGCACGCCTATGCCAGCCTGAAGCTGCTGGTGCAGCGCTGCGGGCTGATGGGCTACGACCTGCTGCTGGCCGCGGCCCCGCAGTCGCCCCGCGTGGGCGGCATCGCACACAGCCTGGGCCAGTGCGCCGACAGCTTCCTGGGTGCCTGGCTGCACCACTGCGCCGTGGTGGACCCGGCCGGCGACCCCGCCGCCCCCGCCGACACCGAACTGCGGGGCCTGCTGGCCGAACAGCTGGCCCTGGACGACACCCCCTGGAACCCGGCAGCTGCCTGGGCGCAGCGCAGCGCCCCGCCAGCCGCCGAGGTTCGCAACTAGACCCCGCTTTCCACGAGAAGGGCGACCCATGTACACCGCCAAAGGGCAACTCGACGCCGGCCAGCTGCTGAAGCAATACAGCCCGCTGGTGCGACGCCTGGCCCACCAGATGATTGCCAAGCTGCCCGCGAACGTGGAGTTGGACGACCTGATCCAGGTCGGGATGATCGGCCTGAGCGACGCGCTCAGCCGCTTCGACGCTGCCCAGGGCGTGCAGTTCGAGACCTTCGCCACCCAGCGCATCCGCGGCGCCATGCTGGACGAACTGCGCGGCAACGACTGGATGAGCCGCGGCGACCGCCGCCACCAGCGCAGCATCGAAGCCGCCGTGCACAAGCTGGAACAGCGCTTCGGCCGCGCGCCCAGCGAAGGCGAGATCGCGCGCGAGATGGGCCTGAGCCTGACCGACTACCAGGAACTGCTGGGCAAAGTGCGCGGCACCCAGCTCATCTACCTGGAAGACATGAGCGGCGACGACGGCGACGAAGACTTCCTGGACCGCCACGTGGCCGACGACGACGCCAACCCCGTGGCCCGGCTGCAGGACCAGCGCATGCGCGAAGCCCTCGTGGAAGCCATCAAGAACCTGCCCGAACGCGAGCAGTACGTGATGAGCATGTACTACGAGCACGACATGAACCTGAAGGAGATCGCCGCCGTGCTGGGCGTGACCGAGAGCCGTGTCTGCCAGCTGCACAGCCAGAGCATTGCGCGGCTGCGCACCAAGCTGCGGGAATGGTGAAACGACAGCGGGCGGGCCCGCTGCAGCCGGCGCTGGCGCCTAGCGCTGGCGGTAACCCAAGCAAAAAAGCCCGTCGGTCAGCCGACGGGCTTTTTGTTAGGGGCTGGCGGGCGATGGCGCCGCCGGCCGCGCCCGTCAGGCCAGCAAGCTGCCGCGCGACGCGTTGCGCCCGGCCTGGCCGTCGGCGGCGTAGACACCCAGCTGGCGCGGGGCGGCCAGCTCGGGCAGCAGCACGTCCATCGCCCGGTCCAGTGCGGCCGTGGCGCGGGCCAGGGCCTCGCGCTGGGCGGCCACCTGGCCGCTGGCCAGGGCCAGGCGCTGGCGCAGTGGCAGCGGCACGCCACCCTGTCGCGCGGCCTGGCTGAAGTGCTGCACGGCTGCGGCCAGCGCGGCGTGCAGGGCTGAAGCCTCGCGTTCCACGGCCAGCGCGTCCTGGCGGTGCAGGGCCAGGCCCAGGGCGGTCAGGCGGTCTTCCACCGCGCGCACCGGGGCTTCCAGTTCAGACAGGCGGCGCAGGGCCAGCTGTTCGTCGGGCGTGCTCAACATCGTGCTGGCCTTTGCTGCTTCAGCTGGTCTTGCGGCCCAGCAGTTCCTGGGCGTTCTGGATCAGCTTGTCGGCAATGGCCTCGGCATTCACTTCGAACTTGCCGTCGCGGATGGCCTGCGCGATGCGTTCGACCTTCGCGGTGTCGAAGGTCGGGTCGGCCGCGGCCTTGGCCAGCACATTCGCTGCGCCTGAAATCTGCACCTTGGCGCTGGGCTCGGGGGCGGGCTTGCCGCCCTCGGCCTTGGCCGTGGTGCTGGTCTTGCGGTCGGGCCCGGCGGGGCTGACGGCTGGCTTGGAATCAGTGGAACCGATCTTCATGGTGATCTCCTGTCCAGGGCACGGTGTTGTGCAAACCCTTCGACATGCACTGGGTATCGGCGCGGCCGCGCAGCGACTTGAGGGGCTTCGCAAACATTGTCGCGTATTACCCCTGAATAAGGGGGTAAGCCCCGCGACTCACTGAAACAGGGCGACACGGCGTTCCCCTACGGCCAGCCCTTGCACCACGGGGCCCGGGCTGCTGCTGCCGTCTGATGCGCGCAGCAACATCTGCACACGAACGCGCTGGCCGTCGCGCCCTTCGGCCAGCGCCTGGCCTTCGGCGGCCACCGCAAAGCCGCTGCCCCCGGCCAGCACCTGCACGCGGTCGCCGGCGGCAAACCAGAGGCGCGCTTGCAGGTCGCTTTCGCGCAAGGCTTGCCCCGGCGTGGCCGGGCGCGCCAGGGTGCGGCCGGCTGTGGCCGCGGCGGCGGTCAGCGGTGGGCGGGCCTGGGCCGTCCAGTCCACCCATTCGGTGGCCAGGTCGGCCTCGGTCAGCACACTGCCGGCTGGCAGTGGCGCGCGCACCGACAGCGCCGGCGCCTGCACCTGCACCAGTACCGGCAGGTACAGCGTCCACGCCACCGGGCCCTGGGTGCAGCGCAGCCCCACGCGGGTGCGGCCCCAGGCCGGCACGCCCGGCGGCAGGAAGGCCGCAGCCTGCTGGCAGGGGGCGGGGTTCAGGCGCCGGTCCAGCGCGCCCAGCGTGGCGTTGACGCGGGCGCCGGCTGGCGCAGCGCGTGCCGCGGCGTCCTGCGCCAGGGCCAGGGCCTGCGCGATGGCGCTGGCGGGCAGGGCAGCCGGGGTCCCCGAGCTGAACGCCGGCAGGCTGTCGCCACCTGCGGCCTGGGCCGGGGCAGTGGTGGGCAGGGTGGCCAGCAGCGCACAGGCAGCGGTCAGAACAAGACGGTCTTTCACAGCACGGATGTTCACCTGCCCCCGTCCCGCCAAGGGGCGGAAATGCCGGGCTGCAGGCCTGCTATTCCGGCTCATGCTGGCGCAGGGCGCTACCCATACTGCGCCGCATGATCAACCGCCTAACCGATTCGCTGGACTTCCATGGCCAGGCCCTGCAACTGCGGGCCGAACGCCAGCGCCTGATCGCCAGCAACATCGCCAACGCCGACACGCCGGGCTACCAGGCGCGGGACTTCGACTTCGCCACCGCGCTGCGCAACGCGACGCAGGCCAACGGCAGTGCACGCGGCGCGGCGGGCAGCAGCACGTCGGCCCTGGCCGGCACACTGGGCAGCGACATCGCCGCCGGGCTGATGCGCCGCGGCGCCGATGGCCGCCCGGCACCGGCCCTGCAGTACGCGCTGCCCAGCCAGACCAGCGCCGACAGCAACACCGTGGACATGGACCGCGAACGCGCGTCCTTCGTCGACAACAGCGTGAACTTTGAGGCCACGCTGCGCTTCGTCAACGGCAGCGTACGCACGCTGCTCGACGCGATGAAGAGCGCCAACCAGGGCTGAACGCCAAGGACTGAACGATGAGCATGATGCGGATCTTCGACGTCGCCGGCAGCGCAGTCAGCGCTCAGAGCCAGCGGCTGAACGTGGTGGCTTCCAACCTGGCCAACGTCGACACCGTGGCCGGCCCCGACGGCACGCCCTACAAGGCACGGCAGGTGGTGTTCCAGACCCTGCTGATGGGGGCGGGCAGCGGCGTGGCCGCAGGCCCGCTCTCGCCCGGCAGCGCCGGCGTGCGCGTGAGCAGCATCAACGAAAGCGACGCCCCCGGCCGGCGCGTGCGCGACCCCGCCCACCCCAGTGCCGACGCCGAGGGCTACGTCACTTACAGCAACGTCAGCGCGGTGGACGAGATGGTGAACATGATGTCGGCTTCGCGTTCGTATCAGAACAACGTCGAGGTCATGAACACGGCGCGCACGCTGCTGCTGAAGACGCTGCAGATCGGGCAGGGCTGAACATGGCCACCAGCGTCAACCCCTACAGCGCGCTGAATGCCAGCGCCGCCAGCAGCACCAGCGACAAGCCCAGCGCTTTCGAAGCCGGCAGTGCCGAACGTTTCCTGAAGCTGCTGGTGACGCAGATGCAGAACCAGGACCCGCTGAACCCCGCCGACAATGCCCAGATCACCAGCCAGATGGCGCAGATCAACACCGTCAGCGGCATCGAGACGCTGAACACCACGGTGTCGGCGCTGAACGGCCAGTTCATGCAGATGCAGGCCTTGCAGGGCGCTGCCCTGGTGGGCCGCGACGTCACCGTGCCGGGCGACAAGCTGGCCTTCACGGCCGACGCCGCCATCGGTGGTTTTGAACTGGCCGGCACCGCGGACCGCGTGAAGGTGGAAGTGCTGTCCGGCGCCGGTCGCGTGGTCGACACCCTGGAACTGGGCACGCAGACCGCCGGCCTGAACGGCTTCGAATGGAAGCCCAGCAGCGGCAGCCTGCCCAGCGCAGCCGATGGCTACCGCTTCCGCATCATCGCCACCAATGGCAGCGCGCCCGTCACGGCCACGCCGCTGATGCGCGACCGCGTCGACGCCGTGTCCACCCAGGGCGACCGGCTGATGCTGGAAACCCGGGTCTCGGGACGCATCGATTACAGCAGCGTGCGCGCCGTCGGTGGCTGACGGCGTTCCCGTAGCCCCCTTCCATTCCCGTCTCACTCTCACCCCCACCCAAGGCAGCACCCCATGAGCTTCCAACAAGGCCTGTCTGGCCTGAACGCCAGCAGCAAGAACCTGAGCGTGATCGGCAACAACATCGCGAACGCCAACACCTTTGGCACCAAGACATCGCGCGCGGAGTTCGCCGACGTCTATGCCGCAGCGCTGAACGGTGCAGGCACGAACAACATCGGCATCGGCACCAACCTGGCGTCGGTGGCGCAGCAGTTCACGCAGGGCAACATCAGCACGACGGAAAACCCGATGGACCTGGCCATCAATGGCGCAGGCTTCTTCCAGATGACCGACGAGGCCAGCCCGCCTCAGTACACCCGCAATGGCCAGTTCAAGATCAACCGCGACGGCTTCTTTGTCAACAACTCCGGCCTGAAGCTGATGGGCTACCAAACCGACGCCAATGGCGCCATCCAGCCCGGCCAAGCGCTGCCGCTGCAGCTACCCACTGGCGGGGTGGAACCGCAGGTCACCAGCCGCATCGACCTACAGGCCAACCTGGATTCGCGCGAGCCCGCCACCGGTGTCACCGGCAGCCCCAGCATCGACTTCAGCGACGCCAGCACCTACAACAGGCAGACCTCGCTGACAGTGTTCGACCTGCGTGGCCAGGAAGTGGCGCTGACCCTGTACTTCCAGAAGACCGACGCCGTAGCCCCGGCCGGTGCCAATACGCTCGAATGGAACATCTACGCCACCGCCAACGGCCTGCCGGTGGGCGGCGCCCCGGCCAGACCGTTCACGACCGTGGTCTTCCCGGCTGACGGCAGCCGGCCGCTGTCGCCTACCGACCCGGTGGTGATGCCGCAGATCGTGGCCGGCAACAACCTGCAAGGCGCGGTGATCGTGCCCATCGACAACCTGGCCATCGACCTGTCGAACGTCAGCCAGTTCGGGTCGCCCTTCGGTGTGACGAACCTGCAGCAGGACGGCTTCTCGGCCGGGCAGCTGAGCTCGGTGACCGTTGAATCGAATGGCGTGATCATGGCGCGCTACAGCAACGGCCGTTCGCGCCCGGCCGGGCAGATCGAGATCGCCACTTTCCGTAACCCGCAGGGTCTGCAGCCGATCGGCGACAACGCCTGGCTGTCCACCTTCGCGTCGAATGAACCCGTGCGCGGTGTGCCCGGTGAAGGCAACCTGGGCGTGCTGCAGGCCGGCGCGCTGGAAGAGTCGAACGTCGACCTGACGGGCGAGCTGGTGAACATGATCACCGCGCAGCGCATCTACCAGGCCAACGCCCAGACCATCAAGGCGCAGGACCAGGTGCTGCAGACACTCGTGAACCTGCGCTGAACCGCTGAGCGCGCGCGATGGACCGCCTCATCTACACCGCGCTGTCGGGCGCCAAGGCCACGCTGCAGCGGCAGGACCTGCTGGCCAACAACCTGGCCAATGTCTCGACCACCGGCTTTCGCGCCGAGATGCAGGCCTTCCGCGCCGTGCCGGTGCGCGGCGACGGCGCCAGCACGCGCGCCTTCGCGGCCGAGACCACGCTGGGCATGGACATGCGCCCCGGCCCCATCCAGACCACCGGCCGTGCGCTGGACGTGGCGGCGCAGGGCAACGCCTGGTTTGCCGTACAGGCGCTGGACGGCACCGAGGCCTATACCCGCGCCGGGGCCTTTGAAGTGAATGCCGAAGGCCAGCTGGTCACGCCCGGCGGGCTGCCGGTGCTGGGCGACGGCGGGCCCATCACCCTGCCGCTGAACGCCCGGGTGGACGTGGGCACCGACGGCAGCATCAGCGCCACCGTGGGCAACGGGCGGCCGCAAGGGGTGGGCCGCTTGAAGCTGGTGGTGCCCGAGACACCACTGCAGCGCGGCGCCGACGGCCTGTTCCGCAGCGACCAGGGCGAACTGCCGGCCGAAGCCACGGCGCGCGTGCAGCCGGGTGCGCTGGAAGGGTCGAACGTCAGCGCCATCGAAACCATGGTGGCCATGATCTCGGCCGCGCGGCAGTTCGAACAGCAGATGAAGGCGCTGAAGAGCGCCGAGGAACGCGAGCAGGGCGCCGCCAAGCTGCTGTCGTCAGGCTAGCCGCACGCGGCAGGCTTCAAACCCCCGGCGTCTGGGCCTGCGGGCAGTCGACCTGGAAGACATCGCGCCGGCCGCCGTCCACGCGCGCGGCGCTCAGCCGCCCGCCCCAGACGCAGCCGGTGTCCAGGGCCAGCAGGTCGGGGCGGTTGATCAGGCCCAGCGTGGACCAGTGGCCGAAGGCGATGGGCTGGCCCGCCGTGGCGCGGCCTGGCACGTCGAACCACGGAAAGTGGCCCGCTGGCGCGCCGCCCGAGCCTTCCTTGGTCTTGAAGTCCATCACGCCTTCGGCGGTGCAAAAGCGCAGCCGTGTCAGCGCGTTGACGATCACGCGCGCCCGTTCGGCGCCCTGCAGGCTGTCGTGCCATTGCGCGGGCTGGTTGCCGTACATGCCCTGCAGGAAGCTGCCCAGGCCCGGGCCGCGCAGCAGGGCCTGCACTTCGCTGGCCAGGGCCAGGGTTTGCGACGCCGTCCAGCCCGGCAGCACGCCAGCGTGCACGCACAGCCAGCCGCCGGCCTGCAGTGCCAGCTTCTGCTGGCACAGCCAGTCCAGCAGGGCTGGGCGGTCGGGCGCGGCCAGCAAGGCGTCCAGCGTGTCGCCGCGCTGCGCCGCCCGCATGCCATGGGCCACAGCCAGCAGGTGCAGGTCGTGATTGCCCAGCAGGCAGCTGGCGCTGGCGCCCAGGGCCTGCAGGCGGCGCAGGCTGGCCAGCGAATCGGGGCCGCGGTTGACCAGGTCGCCCAGCAACACGGCGTGGTCGCGCGAGGCAGAAAAACCTGCGGCGTCCAGCACGCGCTGCAAGGCTGCATCGCAGCCCTGGATGTCGCCGATGAGCAGAAGCATGGAGCGATTCTGCTACCCTTCGCGACCTTGCAACTGCCACCGCGGCTCTTCGTTCGCGGCGCGCATGGACGTCGCCCTTCTTGCCTTCCTGATCCTTCTCAACGGCCTCTTCGCCATGTCGGAGATGGCGCTCACCGCCAGCCGCAAGGCCCGGCTGCAGGTGATGGTGGAAAGCGGCGAAGCCGGGGCGCAGGCCGCCATGGACCTGCACGACAACCCGACCAAGTTCCTGTCGACGGTGCAGATCGGCATCACGTCGATCGGCGTGCTGAACGGCATCGTGGGCGAAGCGGCTTTCTCGCAGCCGCTGGCGCGCTGGCTGGTGGACGATTTCAAGGTCGCCCAGGGCATGGCCAGCTTAGGCGCCACTGCGCTGGTGGTGGTGATCATCACCATCCTCACCATCATCTTCGGCGAACTGGTGCCCAAGCGCCTGGGCCAGATGTACCCGGAAATCGTCGCGCGCCTGGTGTCCAGGCCCATGAACCTGCTGTCGGCCGCCACGCGCCCGCTGGTGGCGCTGCTCAGCATCTGTACCGAAGCCGTGCTGCGTGTGCTGGGCATCAAGGGTGGCCCGGCGCGCAGCGTGACGGAAGAAGAGATCAACGCCAGCCTGGAAGAAGGCCTGGACGCGGGCGTGATCGAAGCGCAGGAACACCAGATGGTGCGCAATGTGTTCCGGCTGGACGAGCGGCAGATCGGGTCGATGATGATCCCGCGCGCGGAAATCACCTGGCTCGATGCCGCCGACCCGGTACCCGAACAGCTGCAGAAGATGGCCGACAGCGGCCACACACGGTTTCCGGTCTGCCGCGGCGGGCTGGACGACGTCATCGGCGTGCTGGGTGCGCACAGCCTGCTGCAGCCGCTGGCGCGCGGCGAAAACCCGCAGCTGGTGGAACACCTGCAGCCACCGGTCTTCGTGCCCGAGACGCTGTCGGGCATGGAACTGCTGGAACACTTCAAGCAGACCAGCGCCGACCTGGTGTTCGTGGTCGACGAATACGGTGCGGTGCAGGGCGTGATCACGGAACGTGATTTGCTGGAAGCGATCACGGGCGAGTTCGGCACCGATACCGATGAAAATGCATGGGCCGTGCAGCGCGATGACGGCAGCTGGCTGATGGACGGGCTGATCCCCGTGCCGGAACTGAAAGACCGGCTGGACCTGAAAGAACTGCCCGACGAAGACCGCGGCCGCTACAACACCCTGGCCGGCATGGTGATGCTGCTGCTGGGCCGCCTGCCGCAGACGACCGACGCCGTGCAATGGGACGGCTGGCGCTTCGAAGTCGTCGACATGGACGGCAAGCGCGTCGACAAGCTGCTGGTGACCCCGACCGAAACCCCTGGAGAGAAACCTTGATCATCGAAGCCCTGCACACCAGCCCGATCGCGCTGGACAGCGACACGCATCGTCAGTTGAAGCTGAATGTGCCCATCATTGACTGGCGCATGGCCAACCGCCTGAACGCCATCTTCGTGGCGGCAGTCGAGTTCGGCGATGTGGCGCGTGAATACCCTATCGTCTTTGTGCGCGCTGGCAAGGAAGAAGACGGTCGCGAGCAGATTGCCCCGATCGCCGTGATGGGCCTGCTGGCGAACCAGAACCTGTACGAACAGGAAGGCAAGTGGCGTGCCGACTACATGCCGGCGGTGCTGCGCGCCTACCCCTTCTGCATCGGCCGTATCGACAGCGAACGCTTCGCGATCTGTGTCGACACTGCCTGGCCTGGGGCGCAGGTGGAAACCGGCAACCCGCTGTTCGAAGCCGACGGCAAGCCGGCCGAGATGCTGACGACGATGCAGAAGTACCTGGAAAACCTGGAAGCTGAAATTCAGCGCACCCGGCTGGTGGGTCTGCGCCTGCAGGAACTGGGCCTGCTGCGCGACATGCGCTTTGACGCCACCCTGCCCGACGGCCGCCAGCACAGCGTGGACGGCTTCCTGACGGTGGACGAGGAAAAGATGCAGGCCCTGCCCGACGCGGTGGTGGGCCAGATGCACCGCGACGGCCTGCTGGGCTTGGTGCATGCGCACTGGGTGTCGATGGGCAACATGCGGCGCCTGGTGGACTGGCACAGCGCCCGCAACGTGAAGGTGGCGCCGGCTGACACGCCAGCAGTGCCGCAGGCCCCTGCGGCCTGATCGACCTGCTCTGAGCCCCGCGGCCCTGGCCCAGGCTTGAACCTGGGCCCGCTGGCGAACCGCAGCCTTCAGGGCACGCTGCGGCGCAGCGGCATCACGTCGTCGGCGTGGGCCGCGTTGGCGGCCACGTTCGGGCTGCGCAGCACGGCCAGCACGCCGGCGGCGTCGGGCTGGGTCTTGGCCACCCAGTCGTCGAAGCGTTCGCGCGCCGCCTGGCCGTAGCGCTGGTAGACCTTCAGGCCCACCCACGCGACCACGGCCAGCACCAGCAGGGTCTTGGCAGCGCGGCCGATGGCCACCACGGTGGCAATGCCCATGCCCAGGGCCACCCACTTCACCCACCAGGTACCGCTGTAGGTCATGGCGTTGATGACCCAGCACAGGCCGACCACGAACACGGCCTTGAACGGCATCACGATGGCGTCGGTGATGTTCTTGACCGGGCGGGTGACAAAGCTGAAGAGGCTCATGCGGGGCTCCTGCGGGGGGGTGGTGCGATGCCGTGAATGTGATCGCCCAGCCGCCTGTGGGCGAGCGCGCTGCGACGAAACGACGGCTGTGCGTGTGAACGGCACGCTGGGGGCGCCGGCTGGGGACAATGCGTGTTCCTGTAACCCTGTCGCCCCGGCCCCCGGGCCCGCCCACCCGCCATGACCGTCCTGCTGAAGAAACCCACCGCGGCCTGCACGCCCATCGTCACCGTCACGCGCGACAGCTTCGGCGCCTGCGTGGCCGCGGCGCCCGAGACCACGCGCCGCTGGCTGCGCGCCAACGGCTTCACGGGCGCGCCGGACACCCACCTGCTGGTGCCGGCGGCCAATGGCGGCATCGACGCCGTGTGGGCCGGCGTGCGCGCGGCCGACCACCCGTGGACGCTGGCAGCCCTGCCGCGCAGCCTGCCATCGGGCCGCTACCGGCTGGCCGCAGAAGGCCTGACCATCGCCCCGGAAGCCGCGGCGATGTCCTGGGAACTGGGTGGCTACCAGTTCGACCTGTACAAGCCTGCCACGCGCGAATGCCCCGAACTGATGCTGCCGCCGGGCGCTGATGCCGAGCGCGGGCTGCTGCAGGCGCATGTGATGGCGTCCACGCGCGACCTGGTGAACACCCCGGCCGAACAGATGGGCCCGGCCGAGCTGGCCGAAGCCGTGCGCCTGGTGGCGCAGCAGCATGGCGCCAAGTTCCGCCAGGTGGTGGGCGACGCGCTGCTGAAGGCCGCCGGCGGTGGCTTTCCGGCCATCCACGCCGTGGGCCGCGCGGCCGAGGCCCGGCGCGCGCCGCGCCTGATCGAACTGAACTGGGGTTCCGACCAGCACCCGCGCCTGTGCATCGTCGGCAAGGGCGTGTGCTTCGACAGCGGGGGCCTGAACATCAAGGGCGCCGACGGCATGCGCCTGATGAAGAAGGACATGGGCGGCGCGGCCAACGCGCTGGGCCTGGCACAGCTGGTGATGGCGCTGAAGCTGCCGGTGCGCCTGCAGCTGCTGATCCCGGCGGTGGAAAACGCCATCGCCGGCAATGCCTTCCGCCCCGGCGACGTGTTCAAGACGCGCGCCGGCCTGCACATCGAGATCGGCAACACCGACGCCGAAGGCCGCGTGATCCTGTGCGACGCGCTGGCCTATGGCGCGGCGTCGAAGCCCGACCTGATGATCGACATGGCCACGCTCACGGGTGCCGCCCGCGTGGCCCTGGGCGCGCAGCTGCCGGCGCTGTTCACGCGCGACCTGGCCCTGGGCCGGGAACTGGTCGACACCGGCCTGGCGGTGCACGACCCGCTGTGGCACATGCCGCTGTGGGCCGACTACCACCGCAGCATCGAAAGCGACATCGCCGACATCGTCAACACCGGCCGCAACGGGCTGGGCGGGGCCATCACCGCGGCGCTGTTCCTGGCCGACTTCGTGCCCGAAAGCCTGCCCTGGCTGCACCTGGACCTGTTTGCCTGGAACGACACGCCGCGCCCAGGCCGGCCGGTGGGCGGCGAGGCGCAAAGCCTGCGCACGCTGATGCGCTACCTGGAATCGCGTTTCGGGGGTTGATCGGCCGCGGCGGCGGGTGCAGGCCCGTCGGGCTGCGGTTCTGCGGGGCTGGGCTGCACTGCCCCGGCGGGGGGCAAGGCCCGCAGCAGCGTCTGGCTGGCGGCAGCGTCCAGCGGCGACAGGCGGCAGGGCTCGCCCGTGGCGGGGCACCACAGCAACAGGCTGGGCGTCAGCCAGATCTGGGCCTGTAGCTGGCCCCCCAGGCCTGGCCGCAGCAGGCTCACCTGGCGGGCTTGCGGCAGTTCACGCAGCGTGCTGGGCTGGCCCAGGCGCAGATCGAGGGCCTGCGCGGCCTGCAGCCAGCCTGGGCTGATGCCGGCTGGCGGGCCGTTGTCCACGCGCCAGGCCAGGGCGTTGGCCGCGTCGCTGGCGCGGGCGCGGGCGGCGCCAGCGGAAACACCGGTCGCGGGGCCTGCTGGCGCCGTCAGCGCTGAAAGTGGCATGGCCGCCGGGCTGGCCGATCCGGCAGCAGCGCCGGTGGGCAGGCCGGGGTCTGGGCTGGGTGGCGCCGTCACCGGGCTTTCCCCGCTGGGGGCGGCCTGGGCTGGGGTCTGCCGCTGCAGGCGGCGCACGTCGGGGTGCTCGGGCAGGGGGTCGGCGGGCTGTGGGTTGGCAGCAGGGTCGGGCATGGGCGCAGCCGCGGCCTCGCTTGGGGCAGGGGCGGGTGGCGACGCGGGGGGCGACGCGGGTGGGGCAGGCGACAGCCGGTGATCGGCTGCCGGTGCGTCTTTCCCCCGCGGTGCAGCCAGGATGGGCCCGCGCTCTGCTGCGCCCATCAGGGAAGGTGTCGAGGCACCGGCCACGGCGGGTGCGCTTTCCGCGGTCTTGCTGCGCTGCGTTGTCGCCGGCAACGGGCTGGGGGACGGGGCGGTGCTGGCGGTACTGGCGACACTGGCGACACTGCTGGCGGGCGGCCGTACGGCCGGCCCGTCGACGGCGGGCCCGGGCAGGTCTTCGCGCCAGATCAGACCGATGACGCCAGCCAGCATCAGGCTGGCGAAGGCCCCTGACGCCCCCAGTCCCAGCGGGCGCCAGCCGCGCCACCTGGGCTGGCGTGCGGCAGGCCCTGCCGGCCCGGGCGCCGGCGCAGCAGCGACGGCGCGTTCGGCCGCCGCCAGCAGCTGGGCGCGCAGGTGAGGCGGGGGCTGCAGGCTGACGTCCGGCAGGTGGCGCAGGGCAGCGCGCAGGTGCTCGTCGCGCGGCAGGTCCCGGGCACCTGCGTCGGGCGGCAGGTTCGGCCCGGGGGCCGGCGGAACAGGCGGAACAGCTGGGCGGCTCATCGCAGGTTGGCAGCAGGTTCAGGACGCCAGCGGGCCTGGCAGGTAGGCGCCCATGCAGGTGCGCAGCTTTCTCATGGCGTAGCGCAGCCGGGTCTTCGCGGTCTCGAAGCCCAGGGCCAGGGCCTGGGCCAGTTCGTCCACGCTCAGGCCGTCTTCGTGATGCAGCAGGAACACCGTCTTCTGCGCCAGCGGCAGGCCGTCCAGGCAGTCCAGCAGGCGCTGGCCGGCGGCGCGCCAGTGCGCCTGTTCGTCGGCGCCGGGGGCCGGCCAGGCGGCCCAGGCGGTGGCGGTGGGCTCGAACGGGGCGGCGCCTTCGTCGTTGTCCAGCGCGGTTTCGCGCCCGCTGCGACGCAGGCAGTCGACCGCGCGGTGGTGCGCCAGCGTGAACAGCCAGGTGCGAAAGCTGGCGCCCTGCGGCTGCCAGCGCTGGCGTGCTTCGATGGCACGCAGCCAGGTGTCCTGGAAGACCTCGTCGGCCTGCGTGCTGGCGTCGCGCCCCAGCAGGCGGTGCACGAAACGGTACAGCGCTGCCTGATGCCGGTCGTACAGCAGCGCGAAAGCGCGCGTGTCACCGGCGGCGAAGGCGCGCATCAGGGTGTCGTCATCAGAGGGCGGGGCGGTGTCGGGCATATCGGTGCAGGGCCTGCGGCAGTGTGCCACCCAGGCTTCTACGGCTGAGCCTTGCGCGCGGGGTGATCGGGTGCACCCGTTTGCCCCGCGGTTCGCCCCGCGCGGGCTTTCACCCCGTTCGCCGCGCTGGGCCGTATCAGCAGGCATCCCGACTGCAATGGAGCTGCCGATGAACACTTTGCGAACCCTGACCCTGGCTGTGGCCGTCTGCGGCGGCCTGGGTTGCGCCCAGCGCCTGCAGGCCGACACCGCGCCGGCGCGCGAACGGCCGTCGCCCGGCTGGACGGTCTCGCCCGCGCCTGCTGGCACCAGCCGCGGCGCGCAGGACGGTCCAGCGCCCTGGCCTGGCCTGGTCTGGGCCGGCCCGCAGTCGGGCGCGCCCGCCGTGCCTGCTGCCCGCCACTGCCAGCGCGCACCGGTGCCTTTCACGCTGGACGGCCCGCCCGACGAACAGCAGGCCCAGGCCCGCAGCCGTGCCGAAGCCCTGCGCCCAACCCTGTCTGCGCCTGCGCCCGCGCCCGCCGCGCCCCCTGCTGCCCTGGCCGATGCGGCCGGGCGAGCGGCCACGCCAGCCCTGAAGCTCGCCCCTGCGCAGGCCTCGGTCTCCGCCGTGCCGCGCCCGGCTGCCCGACAGGCCACAGACGAACCCGTGGCTGCCGGGCTGGTCGACGACAACGCCGACTTCGGCGAATACCTGGCCTTCCGCCAGCGCCGCGCGCCGGACATCGCTGGGCGCATCCCGCGTCAACTGGCCGTGGCCGACCGCGTGCGCCTGGAAGTGCGCGACGCCCGAGGTCGCCCCGTGCCCGACGCCGCGGTGGCGGTCTACGCCGCGGGCCAGGCGCAGCCGCTGTGGGCGCGCACCGACGCGGGCGGCCAGGTCTGGCTGATGCCCCAGCCCGACATGGCTGGGGCGGTGTTTGAAGTGCAGGTCAGCCATCGCGCCGAGACCGCGCGGGTGCTGTGGCAGCGCGGCCAGAAGGACGCGCTGCAGGCGCGCCTGTCCAGCGCCGTGCCGCAGCGCGCGCGCCTGGACATCGCCTTCCTGGTCGACGCCACCGGGTCGATGGCCGACGAGATCGACAAGCTCAAGCGGTCGATGCGCAGCATCGCCGACCAGGTCGCCCGGCTGCCCAGCCGCCCCGACCTGTGCTGGGCCCTGGTGGCCTACCGCGACCGCGGCGACGCCTTTCTGGTGCGCGGGGCCGACTTCACGAACGACCTGGCCGCCTTCCAGGCCCAGCTGGCGCCGCTGCAGGCCGCAGGCGGTGGCGACTACCCCGAAGCGCTGAGCGAAGCCCTGCACACTGCCGTGCACCGGCTGTCCTGGCGCGGCGAAGGCACGGCGCGGCTCGTCCTGCTGGTGGCCGATGCACCGCCGCAGCTGCAGCGCGGCGCGCCGCATTTCGACGACGAACTGCGCGGCGCCCAGGGCCGCGGCATCAAGCTGCACGCGGTGGGCGCCAGCGGGTTGGACGCGCTGGGCGAATACTGCTTGCGCCAGGCCGCGCAGTTCACTGGCGGGCGCTTCGTCTTCCTGACCTATGCCGACGCACGCCAGCCCGCCAGCGGCCCGGGCCGTGAAACCCTGCATGACGTGCGCAACTATTCGGTGCAGAGCCTGGACGCCCTGGTGGTGAAGCTGGTGGCCGACGAACTGGCGGCCTGGCCGGACAAACCCTGAAAGCCGGCCAGCGCCTGCCACCTAGACTTTTCCAAGACCCGTTGGTCGGGGAGCTGGAGACCGCGCATGGCCGAAACGTCGATCCTCACCACCACGCAGGGCGCCGTGCGGCACATCACGCTGAACCGCCCGACAGCCCTGAACAGCTTCACGGCCGACATGCGTGGGGCGCTGCTGCAGGCGCTGAACGACGCCGCGGCCGACACGGCCGTGCGTGCCGTCGTCATCACCGGCGCGGGCCGCGCCTTCTGCGCTGGCCAGGACCTGGCCGACCCGGCGATGGTGGACACGGGCAACGGGCCGGACGTGGGGGCCGTCATCGACCGTTTCTACCGCCCGCTGGCCCTGCGCGTGCGCAGCATGCCGGTGCCGGTGCTGGCCGCCGTGAACGGCGTGGCGGCAGGGGCGGGCGCCAACCTGGCGCTGTGCTGTGACCTGGTGCTGGCGGCCCGCAGCGCCAGCTTCATCCAGGCCTTCAGTCGCATCGGCCTGGTGCCCGACTGCGGCGGCAGCTGGCTGTTGCCGCGCCTGGTGGCGATGCTCAGCCGGGCCCTGGCCGAAACCCGCCGCGTGCTGGACGAAGCCAGCACGCTGGACCTGCCCGACGCGTTGGCGCTGGAAGCCAGCGCGCAGCGCGAACTGGGCCGCGGCGCCGACTTCCGCGAGGGCGTGGCGGCTTTCTTCGCCAAACGCCCGCCACAGTTCCAGGACCGCTGACGGTGGGCTTGTCGCCCAACGGGCCGCCCCCAGTCGGCCCCACCCACGCGCTGGACGCAGCGGATACGGACGCCAGCCATAGCCCCCAGCAGGTGGCCGAGGCCGCACGTGACGCGATCTGGCAGCGCGACCAGGTCAGCGTGGCCCTGGGCATGCAGGTGCTGGCCGTCGGCCCGGGCAGCGCCACGCTGGCGATGCTGGTGCGGCAGGACATGTTGAACGGCCTGGGCAGCTGCCACGGCGGCATCGTCAGCACGCTGGCCGACAGTGCCTTCGCCCTGGCCTGCAACAGCTACAACGAAGCCACCGTGGCCGCAGGCTTCGACATCAACCTGCTGGCGGCTGCGCAGCGCGGCGACACGCTGACGGCCAGCGCCCGTGAAGTCAGCAAGGCTGGGCGTACGGGCGTGTACGACGTGGCGGTGTGCGACCAGCAGGGGCGGGCGATTGCAGCCTTCCGCGGGCGGTCCTACACGCTGAAGGGCCGGGCCCTGGTGCCTGGCCTGCCGGTGGGCAAGCCGGGTTGACGGCCGGCAGGGCGCCAGGCTGGGCGCTCCGCCTGCCTGGGCCCGTGGGTGCGGGCTCGGCTGCCAGCAGCAGGCCAGCCGCTCCTGCGGTCTCCAACAGGTGGGTGCAGGCGGCTTCGCCCAGGGCGAGCAGGAAGTGCTGCCAGCGGCGCTGCACCCGTTCGTTCAGCCAGGCGTCTTCCAGTGCTGGGCGCAGCGTGGCGGGGTCCTGGCCGGCTTCCAGCACGCGGGGTGCCATGGCGCCGACAAACAGGTGGAAGTCGTGCCGCAGGCTGTGTGCCGGCAGCAGCGCGGCCAGCGCGCGGGCCCGTGCCGCCCAGCCCGGGCGCAGGAACAGTTGCGTCACCGCGGCTTGCAAGGCCTGGGCCGGGTGCTGCACCTGCACACCTTGCGGCGGCAGCGCGGCCAAGGGCAGCCGGGCTGCGAAATGGAAAGGCAGTGCTGCCGGCCCCTGGGCCATGGCGCCCAGGGCGGCCAGCCGCCACCAGGCTGCAGCTGGCAGGCCCGCCACGTCCTGGCCGCAGATTTCCGCCTGACGCGCCCGCCGCACCAGGGCCGGCAGGTCCAGGCCGCAGCGGGCTTGAGCGGCGGCCAGGCTCATCGTGACCAGGTTGCCCGCGCAGTAACCGGCCTGCGGATTCAGCCTTTCCACCACTGCCGCAAGCGGTGTGCTGGCGGCACCGCCCAGCGGCTGGCGTAGCACCGGGCAGCGGTCGGCCGGCAGCTGCGCCAGGGTCTGTGGCGTGACCTGAGCCAGGTCGAAGCCCAGGCCGGCGCGCCAGGCCTGGGTGCGCAACTGCAGCCACAGCCGCACGGGGCGCGGCGCACCCAGGGTACGGCGGCCCAACACGGCGCGACCTGCCATCCAGCCCTGTGCCACGGGCGAACCGGCCAGCAGCAGTTCAGGTGGCGGCATCAGGGCGTGTTGGGCGTGGTCCCAGCCGATCTGGAACGCGACGCGGCTGACGGGGTCGGCCTGCGCCATGGCGGCAGGGCCTTGTGGCAACAGGTCGAGAGTGGTTTGGGTCATGGCGGGCTCCGGCTTGGCAGTTGGCGCCGGGCCCCATGCCCTGCGCTGACGTCAGTGTCAGCGGGGGGTGGCTCAAAGCATGAGCTACCGATTCAGCGCATCGCTCGCCGCCCTGTTCAGCGCCCCGCCGCAGGGTATGGCGGCGGGGCCAATGGCGGCCAGACGCGGCGCGCCAGCGCGACCGTCGCCAGGCCTGCCGCGATGCCGACCGCGTCGGCCAGCACGTCTTGCCAGTCGGCCGAGCGTTCCGGGATGTAGAACTGCACCAGCTCGATCAACAGGCCGAAGGCCAACATCGCCAGCCCTGCCGAGAACAGCCGGCTGTGCCCCGGCCGCAGCGACAGCGCGGCGCAGGCGCTCAGGCAGACGAAGGCAGCCATGTGCTGCAGTTTGTCGGCGTTGTCGAAGTGCAGCCCAGGCGGGCGCGGCACGAAAGCGAAGTAGCACACCACGGCCAGCAGCAAGGCGAGCAGGCCGCGCCAGGCCAGACGCGGGCCTGGGGCATGCAGCAAAGGAGGGAGGTAATGCACGTGATGCGGCGATGTCTGGGGGCTGGGGTGTGGCAGATGGCGCAAGCCGGGGCGGCGTACTGCCCGTCATGCGGATTGTGGCAGCGGGCTGCTGATACACTCATGGGCTGCCGACGCGCGGGCCGTGAATTTTGATGGCCAGTGCTGGGCACGTTGGGCGCTCGCACGCTGCATGCCGCGAGTCGATGCGGCCGCAAACTGCCGCACCGGGGCACCAAACCCGCGTTCAATGGTTTCGTTACCTGCCGGTGTAGCTCAGTTGGTAGAGCAGCGCATTCGTAATGCGAAGGTCACCAGTTCGATTCCGGTCACCGGCACCATCTGCAAAAAGGCCCCCAGCGTCCGCGCCCAGGGGCCTTTTTTCTGGGCGATCCGCATACCCAGCGGCGGTTGACTCGCACAGGCCCCCATCACAGCGGCCCAGCGGCCCCTGGCTCCCTACAATCAGGTGATGCATATCCTGATCGCAAATGACGACGGTTACCTGGCGCCCGGGCTGGCGGCCCTGGTGCAGGCCTGCCAGGGCCTGGGCGAGATCGAAGTCTTCGCCCCAGAGCAGAACGCCAGCGGCACGTCCAACGCCCTGACGCTGAGCCGCCCCCTGTCGATCTTTCGCGCCCGCGGCGAACACGTGCAAGGTTTCAACGTGGTCAACGGCACCCCGTCCGACTGCGTGCACGTGGCCCTGACGGGCGTGCTGGAACGCCGCCCCGACCTGGTGATTTCCGGCATCAACAACGGTGCCAACATGGGCGACGACACGCTGTATTCGGGCACCGTGGCTGCGGCGATGGAAGGCTTCCTGTTCGGCATACCGGCCATCGCGTTTTCGCAGGTCGACAAGGGCTGGGGCCACCTGGACGCCGCGGCCGCCACGGCGCGGGCAGTCATCGACCAGGTGCTGGCGCAGTCGCGTCTGGACGGCCTGCCATGGCTGCTGAACGTCAACATCCCCAACCGTGCCGACGCTGCGAGCCTGCCCCGGGTGGTGACGCGGCTGGGCCGGCGCCACGCCAGTGCGCCCGTGGTGCGCCAGACCAGCCCGCGCGGCGACCCGATCTACTGGATCGGCCCGGCCGGCGACGCGCGCGAGGCCGGCGAAGGCACCGACTTCCACGCCGTGGCCCAAGGCCAGGTGTCAATCACGCCGCTGCAGGTGGACCTGACCGACCACGCCCGCCGCGACGACTGGGCTGCCCGCCTGGCGCGCGCATGACGCGTCAGCAGCGCCCGCCAGTTCGCTTTCCGCTGGGCCTGGACCAGGTCCACGCTGCCCCAGCGCAGAGGTCGGCCGCCCGGTCGGCCACACCGGCGGCCCCTGCCGCGCCGGCGGCCGTGCTGCGGCCGCAGCGGCCCCTGCAGCAAGCGGCGCAGGACGCCGCGCGCCAGCATGCACCCAGCGGCTTGGGCCTGGATTCAGTGGCCGTGCGGGCGCGCATGGTCGACCGGCTGCGTAGCGGGGGCCTGCGCTGCGAACCCGTATTGCAGGCGTTTTCACTGGTCGAACGGCATCGGTTCGTCGACACGGCGCTGGCCACCCAGGCCTACGAAGACACCAGCTTACCGATCGGTCTGCAGCAGACGATTTCCAAGCCCTCGGTGGTGGCCTGCATGCTGGCGCTTTTGTTCGACGGGGCCCACGCCCGCGATCAGGGCCATTTGGGCCGGGTGCTGGAAATCGGCACCGGCTGCGGCTACCAGACCGCGCTGCTGGCCCGGCTGGGGCGGGCCGTCGTCAGCATCGAACGCCTGAAGCCGCTGCACGACAGGGCCCGCGAGCATCTGGCAGACCATCGCCAGGCAGACGTGCGGCTGGTCTTCGGCGACGGTCGCCTGGGCCACGCGCCGCGGGCGCCGTACCACAGCATCATTTCCGCTGCTGGCGGCGACGACCTGCCCGCCGCATGGTTGGACCAGTTGGCCGTGGGCGGGCGCCTGGTGGCGCCGTCCACGCACCCCGAACGCGGCGGCCAGGCCCTGCTGGTGGTTGACCGCCACGAGCAGGGCCTGACGCGCTGCTGGCACGATGCCGTGAACTTCGTCCCTCTAAAATCTGGCACGCAATGAAGCCTTTCCTGAACCTGCCAGCCCCTGTCCAAGGTACCCACCATGTCCGCTTGGGCAGCCTGCTGGCCCTGGCGGCCGCCTGCCTGCTGGCGGCTTGCGCGTCGCCCAGCCATCGTGCCCCGGTCGAGGTGCGCCGGTCGCCCGCTGACAGTGCTCCGGTGCCCCCGTCTGCCAGCTCTGCGCCCGTGCCGGCTGAACAGACCAAGGCCCCGTTACCCGGTGCCGAAAACGCCGGTAAGCCTGGCTACTACAGCGTTCGCCCGGGCGACACCCTGATCCGCATCGGCCTGGACAACGGCCAGAACTGGCGTGACATCGCGCGCTGGAACGGCATCGAAAACGCGAACCTGATCGAAGTCGGCCAGGTGCTGCGTGTCGTGCCGCCCGGCACCGACCCGGGCCCTGCCAGTGCGCGGCCGGTAGCGCCAGCCGGGCGGGTCGACAGCAAGCCGCTGGAGGCAGCTGCCCCGACGCCGGCCGCTGCGCCCGCTGCGGTAGCCGCAGCGGGTACGGCCGCAGCATCGGGTGGCACTGCAGCAGCGACCACAGCGCCGGCCGCGCCACCGGCAGCTGCCGTACGCGAACCCGACGAAGACATCAATTGGGCCTGGCCTGCCGCCGGCCCTGTGGCCAGCGGATTCGATGAGGCTCGCAGCAAGGGCCTGGCCATCACCGGCAAGGCCGGCGACCCGGTGCTGGCAGCTGCCGATGGCCGCGTGGTCTACGCCGGTTCAGGCCTGCGCGGCTATGGCAACCTGGTCATCGTCAAGCACAACGCGACTTACCTGACCGCTTATGCCCACAACCAGACGCTTCTGGTGAAGGAAGACCAGGCCGTGCGCCGAGGGCAGAAGATCGCCGAGATGGGCAACAGCGACGCCGAGCGCGTGCAGCTGCACTTCGAGATCCGCCGCCAGGGCAAGCCTGTGGACCCGGCCCGCCTGCTGCCCGCGCGCTGATGTCTGGTGGCATGGATTGGCTCGAGGTCGAGTCGCTCGACCTCGAAGGCCAGGGCGTGGCGCACCGGCCCAGCGCCGAAGGGCCTGGCAAGGTGGTGTTCATCGAAGGCGCCCTGCCGACCGAGCGGGTGCAGGCCAACGTCTATCGCAAGAAAAACAACTGGGCACAGGGGCAGATCTCGGCCCTGGGTCGCGAGAGCGCCCAGCGCGTGCGCCCTGGCTGCCCGCATTTCGGCCTGCACGCCGGCGCTTGCGGCGGCTGCAAGATGCAGCACTTGCACCCCGCGGCCCAGGTAGCGGCCAAGCAGCGTGTGCTGGAAGACAACCTCTGGCACCTGGCGAAGGTCAAGACCGAACGCGTTCTGCGCCCGATTGAAGGCCCGGCCTGGGGCTACCGCGACCGGGCGCGGCTGTCGGTGCGTTTCGTGGCCAAGAAAGGCGTGGTGCTGGTCGGCTTTCACGAGCGCAAGTCGCGCTATGTGGCCGACATGCAGGTGTGCCCCGTGCTGCCCGCCCGCGTGAGCGCGATGCTGATGCCGCTGCGCGCGCTGATCGCCAGCATGGACCAGCGCGACCGGTTGCCGCAGATCGAACTGGCGGCCGGCGACGTCGTCACCGCCCTGGTGCTGCGCCACCTGGAGCCGTTGACGCCTGCCGACGCCCAGCGCCTGCGCGACTTCGGTGCCGCACACGGCGTGCAGTGGTGGCTGCAGCCGAAGGGGCCCGACACCGTGCACCTGCTGGACGAAGGCGGGCCCGTTCTGGCCTATGCGCTGCCTGAATTCGGCATCACGATGCCGTTCAAGCCCACCGACTTCACCCAGGTCAACCCGCACATCAACCAGGTGCTGGTTCGACAGGCGCTGCGCCTGCTGGCGCCCGAGCCGCAGCACCGCGTGATCGACTGGTTCTGCGGCCTGGGCAACTTCACGCTGCCACTGGCCACCCTGTCACGGCAGGTGCTGGGCATCGAAGGCAGCGACATACTGGTGGCTCGCGCCCAGGCCAACGCACAGCGCAATGGCCTGGCCGAGCGCACGCAGTTCGAGGCCCGCAACCTGTTCGAGCTGGACGCTGCAGGCCTTCAGGCCCTGGGGCCGGCCGAGCGCTGGCTGATCGACCCGCCGCGCGAAGGCGCCTTTGCGCTGGCCAAGGCCGTGGCTGACCTGCAGGCCGCGGGGCTCTGGCAGGGGCCGCAGCGCATCGTCTACGTGAGCTGCAACCCTGCCACCCTGGCCCGCGACGCCGGCTTGCTGGTGCACCAGGGACGCTACCGCTGCACGGCGGCCGGGGTGGTGAACATGTTCCCGCACACGGCCCATGTGGAGTCGATGGCGGTGTTCGAACGCGACAGCGCATGAAAAACGGGGCCCGAAGGCCCCGTGTCTGTTTTTGCCAGCAGCGCGTTCAGTCGCGGTCGCCGCCGAAGATGCCCAGCAGCGCCAGCAGGTTCGAAAACACGTTGTAGACGCTCAGGTACACGCCCAGCGTGGCCGTGATGTAGTTGGTCTCGTAGCCGTCCTGCACGCGCTTCAGGTCGTACAGGATGAAGGCCGAGAAGATGCCGATCGCCAGCACCGACAGCGTGATCATCAGGGCGCTGCTCTGGATGAAGAAGTTGGCGATCATCGCCACCAGCAGCATGATGGCGCCGATGAACAGGAACTTGCCCATGTTCGACAGATCGCGCTTGATCACGCTGGACAGAGTGGCCATGCCCAGGAAGATGGCCCCGGTGCCGGCAAAGGCCGTCATGATCAGCGAAGCGCCGTTGGACAGGCCCAAGACCGCCCCGACCAGACGCGACAGCATCACGCCCATGAAGAACGTGAAGGCCAGCAGGATGGGCACGCCGGCGGCCGAATTCTTCGTCTTCTCGATCGCGAACATGAAACCGAAGGCGCCGACCATGAAGACAATCAGCCCGATGCCAGGCGACATGGCACGTGCGATACCGGTCTGCACGCCAATCCAGGCCCCCAGCACCGTGGGCACCATCGACAGCGCCAGTAGCCAGTAGGTGTTGCGCAGCACGCGGTTGCGCTGCGACGCCAGAGCGCCTGAACCAGCCTGGCCGGGGAAAGTCTGGATGCCTTCGTTCATGATGACTCCTGTGTAGCAAGATGACGGCGACAGTGCACCGCAACAGGTCGAGATTGTAGGATTTTGCGGCGCCCCAGGAGGAAGGCCCCACTGAGCGAGTGCTGTCGGGCGCTGTGGACAAGAGCGAATGTCCCAGGCGCTGGCGGTGACAGGCAGGCAGCGAACTGCATTCGGCATCGCCGTGGCCGCGTTATCGTCACGGCCCATGAAAACCAAACCCCTGCTCGCCCTGGAAGACCTGCGCCGCATGGCCGCAGCCGCCGAAGCCCATGCCCTGGCCCAGGGTTGGGCAGTGACCATTGCCATCGCAGATGACGGCGGCCACCCGCTGTGGCTGCAACGCCTGGACGGCGCGCCACCCGTGTCGGCCCACATTGCCGCAGCCAAGGCGCGGACGGCCGCTTTGGGCCGGCGCGAATCGAAGGTCTATGAAGACGTCATCAACCAGGGCCGCACATCGTTTTTGAGCGCCCCTGAACTGCAGGGCATGCTCGAAGGTGGGGTGCCGATCGTCGTCGATGGTCATTGCATCGGCGCGGTGGGTGTCAGCGGGGTCAAGTCGACCGAAGACGCCGAGATTGCCCGCGCAGGCATCGCCGCGCTGGGGGCCTGACGCACCCGGGTCAACCCGGGGTCGGCAGGTCGGCGGGCTATACTCCGGCGGTTTGCCTGAACACACCCGCGCCCCGCGCACTCGACGCCAAGTTGACAGCCAGGACGCAGCCAGGGCCCCGCTTTTTCGGGCCCAGCTGCCGATGGTGCCGGGGGGCGACCAATCCCGGAGCGATACCCCTTGATGGTGCCCCTGCTGCCCGTCCTGCCCCCCGCGCTGCTGGCCTTGGCCGATGGCACTGTCTTTATCGGTCACTCGGTCGGCGCGCCCGGCCAGACGGTGGGCGAAGTCGTTTTCAACACCTCGCTGACGGGCTACCAGGAAATCCTGACTGACCCGAGCTATTGCCGGCAGATCGTCACCCTGACGTACCCGCACATCGGCAGCTACGGCGTGAGCGACGAGGACGTCGAGTCAGGCCGCGTGCAAGCGGCAGGCCTGATCGTGAAGGATGTGCCGGAACGCGCGTCGAACTTCCGCGCCACAGCCAGCCTGCCGGACTACCTGGCCCGCGAAGGCACGGTGGCCATTGCCGGTATTGACACCCGGCAGCTGACGCGGCGGCTGCGCAGCACGGGCGCGCAAAACGGCTGCATCCTGGCACTGCCGGCCGGGACCGTGGTCAGTGCTGAACACCGCCAGCAAGCGCTGCTGGCCGCGCGCGCAGCGCCCAGCATGGCCGGGCAGGACCTGGCCCGCGTGGTCAGCACCACCACCCGCAGCGAATGGACCGAAACCGAATGGGTGCTGGGGCAGGGCTTCGGGCAGCTGCGGGCGCCACTGCACCACGTGGTGGCCTACGACTTCGGTGTCAAGCGCAACATCCTGCGCATGCTGGCCAGCCGCGGCTGCCGCGTGACGGTGGTGCCCGCCACCACCCCGGCAGAAGAGGTGCTGGCGCTGCGGCCTGACGGCGTGTTCCTGAGCAACGGCCCTGGCGACCCCGAACCCTGCGACTACGCGATTGCCGCCACGCGCAGCCTGGTCGACAGCGGTCTGCCCACCTTCGGCATCTGCCTGGGCCACCAGATCATGGCCCTGGCTGCCGGGGCCAGGACTTTCAAGATGAAGTTCGGCCACCACGGCGCCAACCACCCGGTGAAGGACCTGGACTCCGGCCGCGTGAGCATCACCAGCCAGAACCACGGTTTCGCTGTCGATGCCGACAGCCTGCCGCCCAACCTGCGGCCCACCCACATCAGCCTGTTCGACGGCACCCTGCAGGGCCTGGCCCGCACCGACCGGCCGGCTTTCTGCTTCCAGGGCCACCCGGAAGCCAGCCCCGGCCCGCATGACATCGGCTACCTGTTCGACCGCTTCGTGGCCCTGATCGAGAAGGCCAAGGAGGGCCAGCATGCCTAAGCGCCACGACCTGCATAGCGTGCTCATCATCGGCGCTGGCCCGATCATCATCGGCCAGGCCTGCGAATTCGACTATTCCGGCGCCCAGGCCTGCAAGGCGCTGCGAGAAGAAGGCTACCGCGTCGTCCTCGTCAACAGCAATCCGGCGACGATCATGACCGACCCGGACATGGCCGACGCCACCTACATCGAGCCCATTACCTGGAAGGTGGTCGAAAAGATCATCGCCAAGGAACGCGCGGCGCACCCGCACGAGAAAATGGCGCTGCTGCCCACCATGGGCGGGCAAACGGCACTGAACTGCGCGCTGGACCTGGCGCGCGAGGGTGTGCTGCAGAAGTACGGCGTGGAAATGATCGGCGCCAACGAACACGCCATCGAGAAGGCCGAAGACCGGCTGAAGTTCAAGGACGCGATGACCAGCATCGGCCTGGACAGCGCCAAGAGCGGCATCGCGCATTCGCTGGAAGAGGCACTGGCGGTGCAAAAACGCATCGTCGGCCTGATCGGCGGCACGGGCTTCCCGATGGTCATCCGGCCCAGCTTCACGCTGGGCGGCACGGGGGGTGGCATCGCCTACAACCCGGAAGAGTTTGAAGAGATCTGCAAGCGCGGGCTGGATCTGTCGCCGACCAAGGAACTGCTGATCGAGGAAAGCCTGATCGGCTGGAAAGAGTTCGAGATGGAAGTGGTCCGCGACCGGGCGGACAACTGCATCATCGTCTGCGCGATCGAGAACCTGGACCCGATGGGCATCCACACCGGCGACAGCATCACGGTAGCGCCGGCGCAGACGCTGACCGACCGCGAATACCAGCTGCTGCGGAACGCCAGCATCGCCATCCTGCGCGAAATCGGTGTGGACACGGGCGGCAGCAACGTGCAGTTCTCGATCAACCCGAAGGACGGCCGCATGGTCGTGATCGAGATGAACCCGCGTGTGTCGCGCTCTTCTGCGCTGGCGTCGAAGGCCACGGGCTTCCCGATCGCCAAGGTGGCGGCCAAGCTGGCCATCGGCTACACGCTGGATGAACTGAAGAACGACATCACTGGCGGCGCCACGCCGGCCAGTTTCGAGCCCAGCATCGACTACGTGGTGACGAAGATCCCGCGCTTCGCGTTCGAGAAGTTCCCCGCCGCCGACCCGCACCTGACCACGCAGATGAAGAGCGTGGGCGAAGTGATGGCCATCGGCCGTACCTTCCAGGAAAGCTTCCAGAAGGCCCTGCGCGGGCTGGAAACGGGCATCGACGGGCTGACCGAGCGCAGCACGGACCGCGACGAGATCGTCGACGAGATCGGCAATGCCGGGCCCGAGCGCATCCTGTTCGTGGGCGATGCCTTCCGCATCGGCATGAGCCTGGACGAAGTGTTCGAGGAAACCGCCATCGACCCATGGTTCCTGGCGCAGATCGAACAGCTGGTGCAGACCGAAGGCCGGCTGGCTGGCCGGGACATCGGCAGCCTCACGGCAGCGGAACTGCGCTACCTGAAGCAAAAGGGCTTCTCCGACAGGCGGCTGGGCAAGCTGATGGGAACGAACCAGCACGCGGTGCGTGAGCGCCGCCACGCGCTGGGCGTACGCCCGGTCTACAAGCGCGTGGACACTTGCGCGGCCGAGTTCGCCACGCAGACGGCCTACCTGTACAGCTGCTACGAGACCGAGGATGGTGAATGCGAAGCCGAGCCGAGCAGTCGCAAGAAGATCATGGTGCTGGGCGGTGGACCCAACCGTATCGGCCAGGGCATTGAATTCGACTACTGCTGCGTGCACGCTGCGCTGGCGATGCGCGAAGACGGGTACGAGACCATCATGGTCAACTGCAACCCGGAAACCGTGTCCACCGACTACGACACCAGCGACCGCCTGTACTTCGAGCCGGTGACGCTGGAAGACGTGCTCGAGATCGTGGCCAAGGAAAAGCCCACGGGCGTGATCGTGCAGTACGGCGGCCAGACGCCGCTGAAGCTGGCGCTGGACCTGGAACGCGCGGGTGTGCCGATCATCGGCACCAGCCCGAACAGCATCGACATCGCCGAAGACCGCGAACGCTTCCAGCAGCTGTTGCACGAGATCGGCCTGAAGCAGCCGCCCAACCGTACGGCGCGCACGGAAGACCAGGCCCTGGCCCTGGCGCACGAGATCGGCTACCCGCTGGTGGTACGCCCCAGCTACGTGCTGGGCGGCCGCGCGATGGAAATCGTGCACGGCGACAAGGACCTGGAACGCTACATGCGCGAAGCCGTGCGCGTGAGCGAGAAGAGCCCGGTGCTGCTGGACCGATTCCTGGACGACGCGATCGAAGTCGACGTGGACTGCATCAGCGACGGCGTGGACGTGATGATCGGCGGCATCATGGAACACGTGGAAGCCGCCGGCATCCACAGCGGCGACTCGGCCTGTTCCCTGCCGCCTTATTCGCTGTCGCCAGTCTTGCAGGACGAGATGCGCCGGCAGGCTGTGGCGATGGCCAAGGCGCTGGGTGTCGTCGGGCTGATGAACGTGCAGTTCGCCATTCAGGGCGAAGGTGCGGATGCCGTCGTCTACGTGCTGGAGGTGAACCCGCGCGCCAGCCGTACCGTACCCTTCGTCAGCAAGGCCACGGGCCAGCCGCTGGCCAAGATCGCGGCACGCTGCATGGCCGGCCAGACCCTGGCCAGCCAGAAAGACAAGGCCGGCCGCGCACCGCGCGAAGTGGTGCCCAGCTACTTCAGCATCAAGGAAGCGGTGTTCCCGTTCAACAAGTTCCCGGGCGTGGACCCGATCCTGGGTCCTGAGATGCGCAGCACAGGCGAAGTGATGGGGGTGGGGCAGACATTCGGCGAGGCCATGCTGAAAAGCCAGCTGGGTGCCGGGTCGCGCCTGCCGCGCGAAGGCACCGTGGTCATCACCGTGAAGAACAGCGACAAGGAGCGCGCCGTGAAGGTGGCCGGCGATCTGGTCGATCTGGGCTTCAACGTGGTGGCCACCAAAGGTACGGCGGCCGCCATCGCCGCGGCCGGCATCGCGGTGCGCGTGGTCAACAAGGTAAAGGACGGCCGCCCGCACATTGCCGACATGGTGAAGGCAGGTGAGATCCAGCTGGTCTACACCACGGTGGATGAAACGCGTACTGCGATTGCCGATTCGCGTTACATCCGCACAGCCGCGCTGGCCAACCGCGTGACCTACTACACCACCATGGCCGGCGCCGAGGCTGCGACCGAAGCGCTGAAGTACCAGGACGGCCTGGCCGTGGTGTCGGTGCAGGAACTGCATCAGGAGTTGACCCAAGGCCGCGCCGCAGCGCAACTGAACTAAACTTCCGTAAACACGCCGCCGCAGGCCGCCCCGCCCAGTGCCCACTGGAGGGGCCCTGCGGCGGATTCACTTTCTGCTCAGCCCTCAGCATCCTGTACGCCCATGCTCACCATTCCACTCACCCGCCGCGGGTCCGAAAAGCTGAAAGAAGAGCTGCACCGGCTGAAATCCGTCGAGCGCCATGCGGTCATCCAGGCCATCAGTGAGGCTCGGGCACAGGGCGACTTGTCGGAAAACGCCGAGTACGACGCCGCCAAAGACAAGCAGGGCTTCATCGAGGGCCGAATCCTGGAACTGGAGGCCAAGCTGGCCGCCGCGCAGATCATCGACCCGGCTTCGCTGGACGCAGGCGGCAAGGTGGTGTTCGGCGCCACGGTCGACCTGGAAGACGAGGACAACGGCGCGAAGGTGACTTACCAGATCGTCGGCGATGACGAAGCCGACCTGAAGCTGGGCCTGGTGTCCATCAGCAGCCCGATCGCCCGCGCCCTGATTGGCAAGGAAGCGGGTGACGTCGCCGAGGTGCAGGCCCCCGGTGGCGTGAAGCACTGGGAAATCGTCGACGTTCGCTACGCCTGACGGGTCTGGACGGGGTGAGCCTGGACCGCTGGCGCCGCCTGCTGCCGGCCCTGTGGGCAGGCTGGCTGCTGTGCGTGGCGCTGCTGGCGACGCCTGCGCCCTTCGCGATGCTGGCGGGTGCAGACGCCGGCCGCGTGGTGGGCCGCATGTTCACCCAGGAGGCCTACACCGCGCTGGCACTGGGCGTGCTGCTGTTGGTGCTGGAGCGTGTTGCCGCACGGCGCTCGGCGTTGCATGGGCAGGGCAGCCAGTTCAGCCTGGGCATGGCGCTGGCGCTCGGTACCCTCTTCTGTACTGTCGCGGGCTACTTCGCGCTGCAGCCCCTGATGGCCACAGCCCGTGCTGGACAAGGCAGCCTGAGCTTTGGGCAGCTACACGGCATCAGCGTGCTGTTCTTCGGCCTGAAGTTGCTGCTGGTGCTGTGGCTGGCCTGGCGCAACAGCCAGGCCGCCGAGCCGGTCAGTCCCCGACCTTTTTCTTGATGCTGGTGGGGCGCTTGCGAACCCGTTTGATTTCGCCACCTGCAGCAACACGCTGGTTGCCGAACAGTTGCACTTTCTTCACCGTGGCGCGGTGGTTGCCGCTCTTGGAAAACGACACCAGCTTCACCACCCGCGGGCCGGGCATCCGGTCGTCGCGATCGGCCTTTTCCTTCGGTGGGATCGGGCGCCAGAACACCAGCAACTTGCCGATGTGCTGGATCGGGGCGGCGTTCAGTTCGTCGGCCAGGCGCGCAAAGATGTCTTCGCGCGTGCTGCGCTCGTCGGAAAACACCCGTACCTTGATCAGGCCATGGGCCTTCAGGGCGGCGTCGACTTCCTTGGTCACGGCGGCGGTCAAACCGTCGCCCCCAATCATCACAACGGGGTCCAGATGGTGTGCGCTGGAGCGGTGCTCCTTGCGCTGCGCGGGGGTCAGGGGGATGGCAGGCATGAGCGAATTATCCGTGCGGAATGGTCTGCGGGCCGAAAGCGATCTGGAAGCGACTGATCCGTGAAGACTGGCAGCAAGAAGGTCAACCGCGCCTGGATCAACAACCACGTCAACGACACGTATGTGAAGCTGGCGCAGAAGGATGGTTACCGCGCACGCGCAGCGTACAAACTGAAGGAGATCGACGAAGAGTTGCGCCTGGTCAGGCCTGGGCAGGTGGTGGTGGACCTGGGCTCTGCCCCCGGGGCCTGGAGCCAATACCTGCGTCGCCGCCTGTCGCCCACCGGTGCAGCCACCGGACAACTGGAAGGAACGGTCATCGCGCTGGACCTGCTGCCGATGGACCCGATCGAAGACATCACCTTCCTGCAAGGCGACTTCCGGGACGAAGAACTGCTGGCGCGCCTGGAAGCCGTGCTGGGAGGTCGGCCCGTGGACCTGGTGGTGTCCGACATGGCGCCCAACCTGTCTGGCATTGCGGCCACCGATGGCGCCCGCGTGTCGCACCTGGTCGAACTGGCAGTGGACTTCGCCTTGCAGCATCTGCGACCTGAAGGCGCGTTGGTCTGCAAGACCTTTCACGGCAGCGGTTACAGCGAACAGGCGAAACTGTTCTCCGACAGCTTCAGGGTCGCAAAAGCCTACAAACCGAAGGCTTCACGCGACAAGTCTGCCGAGACTTTCCTGACAGGCATCGGCCTGAAGATTCCCAGGGTGGCCTGAAGCCGGCGCAAGATTCACCCTGTCGACAAACTGGCCCCCGAAAAGGCTGCAAAACCTTGACTGCACTAGAATCAACCCCAAGTACCGTGGCGACTGGCATGGCTGTCCCGCCTGCCGAGCCGCTGAATAGATGAAGGAGCCGCGGTGAACAATCAATGGTTTTCTAAAGTAGCTGTTTGGCTGGTGATCGCACTCGTGCTGTTCACCGTGTTCAAGCAGTTCGACCGCGGCATCAGCCAGGGCAACCAGATCGGCTACTCCGACTTCCTGGAAGAAGTGCGGGCCAAGCGCATCCGCGCCGTCACCTTGCAGGAAAACCCGGGCGGTGGCACGGAAATCCTGGCTGTCACGAACGATGACAAGCGCCTGCGGAGCACGGCCACCTACCTCGACCGCGGTCTGGTTGGTGACCTGATTTCGAACAACGTCAAGTTCGATGTCAAGCCGCGTGAAGAGCCCAGCCTGCTGATGAACATCCTCCTCAGCTGGGGGCCGATGCTGCTGCTGATTGGCGTCTGGGTGTACTTCATGCGCCAGATGCAGGGCGGCGGCAAGGGTGGCGCGTTCAGCTTCGGCAAGAGCAAGGCCAAGATGCTGGACGAGGCCAACAACAACACCACCTTCCAGGACGTTGCCGGGTGCGATGAGGCCAAGGAAGAGGTGAAGGAACTCGTCGACTTCCTGAAGGACCCGCAGAAATTCCAGAAGTTGGGTGGCCGTATCCCGCGCGGTGTGTTGCTGGTGGGGCCTCCTGGCACGGGCAAGACCTTGCTGGCCAAGGCCATTGCCGGCGAAGCGAAAGTGCCTTTCTTCGCCATCAGCGGATCTGATTTCGTCGAGATGTTCGTCGGTGTCGGTGCAGCCCGTGTGCGCGACATGTTCGAGCAAGCCAAGAAAAGCGCGCCCTGCATCATCTTCATCGACGAAATTGATGCAGTGGGTCGCCATCGTGGTGCCGGCCTGGGCGGCGGCAATGACGAACGCGAGCAGACGCTGAACCAGATGCTGGTCGAGATGGACGGCTTCGAGACCAACCTGGGCGTGATCGTGATGGCCGCGACCAACCGGCCCGACATCCTGGACCCGGCACTGTTGCGCCCTGGGCGCTTCGACCGCCAGGTCTACGTCACGCTGCCCGATGTGCGTGGTCGTGAGCAGATCCTGAACGTCCACATGCGCAAGGTGCCGGTGGGTCAAGACATCCGCGCGGACATCCTGGCACGCGGTACGCCGGGCTTTTCGGGTGCCGACTTGGCCAACCTCGTAAACGAAGCGGCCCTGTTCGCTGCGCGACGCAACGGGCGTGTGGTCGAGATGGTCGACTTCGAGAAGGCCAAGGACAAGATCATGATGGGCCCCGAGCGCAAGTCGATGATCATGCCCGAGGAAGAGCGGAAGAACACCGCTTACCACGAGGCGGGTCACGCCCTGGTGGCGCGCTTGATGCCCAAGACCGACCCGGTGCACAAGGTCACGGTCATTCCCCGTGGACGCGCCCTGGGCGTGACGATGCAACTGCCAGAAGGCGACCGCTACAGCATGGACAAGGAGCGCATGCTCTCGACGATCAGCGTGCTGTTTGGCGGCCGCATCGCCGAAGAAGTGTTCATGAACCAGATGACCACAGGCGCCAGCAACGACTTCGAACGCGCCACGGCCATCGCCCGCGACATGGTGATGCGCTATGGCATGACCGACGAGCTGGGCCCCATGGTCTATGCCGACAATGAAGGCGAAGTGTTCCTGGGCCGCAGCGTCACCAAAACGACCAGCATGTCGGAAGAGACGATGCGCAAGGTTGACAGCGTCATCCGGCGGATCATTGACGACCAGTATTCGATCGCGCGCAAGCACATCGAAGACAACAAGGACAAGATGCACGCGATGGCCCAGGCGCTGCTGGAATGGGAAACCATCGACAGCGACCAAATCGACGACATCATGGCTGGCAAGCCCCCACGTGCGCCGAAGGACTGGACGCCTTCGTCCAGCAAGCCACCGGGCGGCGGTGCAGCACCTTCGGTTGGTGCAGACAGCGCACCCGCTGCGGCCTAATACGGCCAGCGGGCGCTGGCAGACCATGCAAACGGGGCTTCGGCCCCGTTTGTCATGGGCGGCACCCAACGAAGCCCAGAGCGCAGCGGCACTTCGATGCCCTTGTGCCCTGCAAGAACCCCGCGCCAAGGTCGCCCGAACGGCGAGCAAGGATGGCGTGAACCACAAGCGAACGAAGAGTCAGCATGAGCAGAACCTATTTCGGCACTGACGGCATCCGCGGCACGGTCGGCCGGCCACCCATCACCCCCGACTTCATGCTGCGCCTGGGGCACGCCGTGGGCCAGGTGCTGAAGCGCAGCAGCGCACGGCCGACGGTACTGATCGGCAAGGACACCCGCATTTCCGGCTACATGCTGGAATCTTCGCTGGAAGCTGGCTTCGCGTCGGCAGGGGTGGACGTGCTGCTCAGCGGGCCCCTGCCAACGCCCGGGGTGGCTTATCTGACCCGCGCACTGCGCCTGGACCTGGGCGTGGTCATCAGTGCTTCGCACAACCCCTACGCCGACAACGGCGTGAAGTTTTTTTCGGCCCGAGGTGAAAAGCTGCCCGACGAATGGGAAGTGGCCGTTGAAGCGGCGCTGCTGCAGCTGCCGCAGTGGGCGGACTCAGCCAGCCTGGGCAAGGCCCGGCGCCTGAACGACGCCAGCGGCCGGTACATCGAGTTCTGCAAAAGTACCGTGACGCAAAGTCTGTCGTTGCGCGGCATGAAGCTGGTGGTGGATGGTGCTCATGGCGCGGCCTATCACGTCGCTCCGGACGTCTTCCATGAGCTGGGGGCCACGGTGGTGAAGATCGGTTGCAGCCCCGACGGCACGAACATCAACGCAGGCGTCGGCGCCACCGCACCTGCCGCTCTGGTGCAGGCCGTGGCTCAGCACGGCGCCGATTACGGCGTGGCGCTGGATGGCGATGCCGACCGTCTGCAATTGGTTGACGCGCAAGGGCGCTTGTTCAACGGCGATGAGCTGCTCTACGTCATGGCGGCCGACCGCCTGGCGCAACAACAGCCCGTGCCAGGTGTGGTGGGCACGCTGATGACGAACATGGCCGTCGAACTGGCGTTGCAGCAGCTGGGCTTACCGCTGGTGCGCGCGAAGGTCGGCGACCGCTACGTGCTGGAAGAGCTGCTGGCGCGCGGTTGGCAGCTGGGTGGGGAGAGCTCCGGCCACTTGCTGGCGCTGGATTGCCACACCACAGGCGACGGGATCGTCAGCGCCTTGCAGATCTTGCAGGCCGTGCGGCGCAGCGGAAGAAGCCTGGCCGGCCTGCTGGAAGGCGTGTCTCTGTACCCGCAGACCATGATCAATGTGCGCCTGCCAGACGGCAGCCGCTGGCAGGACAACGCTCGCCTGGCGGCTGAGACGGCTACCGCCGAGGCCCGCTTGGGGCTGGCCGGGCGTGTACTGGTCCGTGCCTCGGGAACCGAACCCGTGTTGCGCGTGATGGTGGAGGCCCGGGACGGCGCACTGGGCCGCCAGTGCGCCGAAGCCATGGCGACAGCCGCCGCCGCCGGCGCCTGAAACGCCGCACGTGCCCTTGCGGCGGCGGCGCGCGTGATCAGCCGTTCTCAGCCCTTTCAGCGCGCTGGCGGCAGCATCACCTTGTCGATGATGTGAACGACACCGTTGGTGCTGGGCACATCGGCCTTTGTCACCACAGCGTCTTCAACAGTCACGAAGCTTCCAGCCCGCGCCAAGCCCAGGTTGGCACCCTGTACGGACTTCACGTTGCCGGTCTTGACATCTGCGGCCATCACTTTGCCTGCCACGACGTGATACGTCAGGACTGCCTTCAGACGTTCCTTGTTGGCAGCCAGTTCGGCCATTGTCTTGGCCGGTACAGCCTTGAAGGCTTCGTCGCTGGGGGCGAACACGGTGAAGGGGCCGGCGCCCTTCAGGGTGTCGGTCAGGCCAGCGTCGGCGATCAGCTTGCTGAGAGTCGACAACTCAGGCGTGCGGGCAGCCGTTTCTGCGATCGTGGCCGGTGCAGGTGTCGTGGCGCAACCGGCCAGCGCCACCAGGGCCAGCAGGGCAGGGGCAAGCAGCAGGTTACGGCGGGGGTTGTTCATGGGCGAAAGCTCCTGATAGGGGAAAGGGGTGCCAGTGCAGTGGCACATGCACCAACGGTGTTGCCGAACGGTGCGAGAGCTTAGGAAGGCTTGATGACGGATTCGTGACGTTTTGGCGCGCATGTCACACAGGGGCTGGGGCGAACGGCTCATGTCACGTCCCTGTCATTCGCGCCACCTAGAGTGCGCATATCGCAAATTCCTGCACAAAAGGTTGACGACATGACTTTGTTTCGCTTCGCCGCAACTGCCGCTGCCGCCGCCGTCCTGACTATCGGAGCCAGCACTGCCATGGCCCAGGATGTGACGGGTGCGGGTGCTTCTTTCCCGGCGCCGATCTATGCCAAGTGGGCTGATGCCTACAACAAGGCAACGGGTGCGCGCATTAACTACCAGTCAGTGGGTTCAGGTGCTGGCATCCGCCAGATCCGTGGCAAGACGGTGGACTTCGGTGCATCTGATGCGCCGCTGACCGACGCCGAACTGACGAAGGACGGCATGATCCAGTTCCCGACGGTGATCGGCGGCGTCGTGCCGGTGGTCAACATCCGCGGCATCACGCCGGGCCAGATCAAGATGACTGGCCAGATCCTGGGCGACATTTATCTGGGGAAGATCACCAAGTGGAACGACCCGGCCCTGACCGCGCTGAATCCTGGGGTGCCCCTGCCCGACGCAGCCATTGCACCCGTTCGCAGAGCTGACGGCTCCGGCACCACCTTCCTGTTCACCAATTACCTGTCCAAGGTCAATGCGGAATGGAAGAGCAAGGTCGGTGAAGGCACGGCCGTCAACTGGCCAGTTGGCGCCGGTGGCAAGGGTAACGAAGGCGTTTCGGCATTCACGATGCGTCTGCCCAACGCCATTGGTTACGTCGAATATGCCTATGCC
The DNA here is from genome assembly GCA_027485165.1 of Rubrivivax sp. GTDB lineage: Bacteria > Pseudomonadota > Gammaproteobacteria > Burkholderiales > Burkholderiaceae_C > Rubrivivax. Next base: position 45,775 of record JAIXRN010000064.1, on the reverse strand, counting down.
AAGCAGAACAAGATGAGCTACGTTCTGCTGCAAAACAAGGACGGGCAATTCGTCAAGCCCGACGACACGGCCTTCAAGGCGGCAGCGGCCGGCGCAGATTGGGCCAAGTCGTTCTATCAAGTGCTGACTGAGCAGCCTGGCAAGGAAAGCTGGCCCATCACGGGCGCCACTTTCATCCTGATGCACAAGCTGCAGGACAAGCCAGCCAGCGGAACGAACACCCTGAAGTTCTTCGACTGGGCCTTCAACAATGGTGACAAGCTGGCCGACGAACTCGACTACGTGCCGCTGCCCACACCCGTGAAGGCGCTGATCCGCAAGCAGTGGGCTGACAACCTGAAGGACGCTTCGGGCAAAGCGATCGCCGCGCAGTAAGTCCAGCTCTCTAGGGGTAGGCGGCTGGTACGGAGGGTATCGGCCGCCACCTGTAAGGCCGGTTTCGCCAACGGCCGTGCTACCTGACAGACGACAAGCGGAGGGCCTATGGCCGCTACACTCCCAGCAAGTTCCTACAGCGACAAAAAGAACGTGGAGCGGACATCTCCCTCAGGCGGCCCGCCGGGCCGCCATCGCGTCTGGCCTTGGGCCGACACAGCGTTTTCCTTCCTTGCCCACGGCGCAGCCTGGATTACCTTGCTGCTATTGGTCGGCATCATCCTGTCTCTGGTCGCAGGGGCATGGCCGGCAATCAAAGAATTCGGTCTCGGGTTCGTCGTGTCCACCGAATGGGACCCCGTCCAGCTGAAGTTCGGTGGGCTGGTGATGATCTACGGCACGCTGATGACGTCGCTCATCGCCCTGATCATTGCCGTGCCCGTCAGCTTTGGCATTGCGATGTTCCTGACCGAACTGTCGCCCAGCTGGCTCAAGCGCCCGCTGGGGGTTGCGATTGAGTTGCTGGCTGCCGTGCCATCGATCGTTTACGGGATGTGGGGCTTGTTGGTTTTCGGCCCCATCCTGGCCACCTATGTGCAGCAACCTTTGCAACGGGTATCCGAAGGCGTGCCGTACCTGGGTGCGCTCTTCTCTGGCCCGCCGGTGGGTATCGGCATTCTTTCGGCCGGCATCATCCTGGCCATCATGATCATTCCGTTCATCGCTGCCGTGATGCGCGACGTGTTCGAAACCACCCCGGCGCTCCTGAAAGAGTCTGCCTACGGACTGGGGTCGACGACCTGGGAGGTTGTGAGCAAGGTTGTTCTGCCGTACACCAAGACGGGCGTGGTGGGCGCGATCATGCTGGGCCTGGGGCGGGCCCTGGGCGAGACCATGGCGGTCACGTTCGTGATCGGCAACTTCAACCAGCTCGACAGTTTGTCTTTGTTTCAGGCTGCCAACAGCATCACGTCGGCATTGGCGAACGAGTTCGCCGAAGCGGGCGAGGGCCTGCATCAGGCTTCGCTGATCTACCTCGGGTTGATCCTGTTCTTCATCACCTTCGTTGTTCTGGCCATGTCCAAGGTCTTGCTCTCGCGTCTGCGCCGGGGTGAAGGGAGCCGCACATGAGTGCATTCGCCACCATGGACGCTGGCCGCACGGCCATGCACCGCAAGCGCAAGGTCATGAACGTCGTGGCCCTGACGCTGGCCCTGGCCGCCATGGCCTTTGGCCTCTTCTGGCTGATCTGGATCCTGATCGAAACCGTGCGCCTGGGCGTCGGCGGCTTGGCGGTGTCGGTCTTCACTGAATCCACGCCGCCGCCGCAGGCAGAGACCGGCGGTCTGGCCAATGCCATCGTCGGGTCCTTGATGATGGTATTCCTGGCCACGGCGGTTGGCACGCCGGTGGGCGTGATGGCCGGTGTTTACCTGGCCGAGTACGGCAAGACGACTTGGCTGGGCTCGGTGACGGGTTTTATCAACGACATCCTTTTGTCTGCGCCGTCCATCGTCATCGGCCTGTTCATCTACGCAGCTGTGGTGGCCACCACCAAGAGCTTTTCCGGGTACGCAGGCGTGCTGGCCTTGGCATTGATCGTGATACCGGTCGTCGTCCGCACGACCGAGAACATGCTCAGCCTGATTCCCAACGCGCTTCGCGAAGCCGCCTACGCGCTGGGCACGCCGAAGTGGAAAGTCATCGCCTCGGTCACCCTGAAGGCAGCCCGCGCCGGGGTCATCACGGGCGTCTTGCTGGCGCTGGCCCGCATCGCCGGAGAAACCGCGCCGCTGCTGTTCACGGCCTTGTCCAACCAGTTCTTCACGGCGAACCTGGGCGAACCGATGGCCAGCCTGCCGGTAACCATCTTCAAGTTTGCGATGAGCCCCTATCAGAACTGGCAAGAGCTGGCCTGGGCGGGCGTCTTCCTGATCACGCTCGGGGTGCTTGCGCTGAACATCCTGGCGCGCGTGCTCTTCCGCAACAAGCAATAAGCCTGAGGGAGCCTCATGGACACCCGCGTCAACCTGCCCACTTCCGAGAAGGTCAAGATCTCGGTGCGTGACCTGAATTTCTTCTACGGCGGCTTTCACGCCCTGAAGAACATCAATCTCGATATTCCAGAGCGCAAGGTCACCGCCTTCATCGGGCCTTCTGGCTGCGGCAAGAGCACTCTGCTGCGCACCTTCAACCGCATGTTCGAGCTCTACCCGGAACAGCGCGCTGAAGGCAGCATCACACTCGACGGCGAGAACATCCTGAAGAGCAAGATGGACGTGACGCTGATCCGCGCGAAGATCGGCATGGTGTTCCAGAAGCCCACGCCCTTCCCGATGTCGATCTACGACAACATCGCGTTCGGCGTGCGCCTGTTCGAAACCCTGCCGCGCGCCGAAATGGACGAGCGCGTGGAATGGGCGCTGAAGAAGTCAGCGCTGTGGGGTGAAGTGAAGGACAAGCTGAACCAGAGCGGTGCCAGCCTGTCGGGTGGTCAGCAGCAGCGGTTGTGCATCGCGCGTGGCATCGCCATCAAGCCCGAAGTGCTGCTGCTCGACGAACCCTGCTCGGCGCTGGACCCGATCTCGACCGGCAAGATCGAGGAGTTGATCCACGAGCTGAAGACCGACTACACGGTCATGATCGTGACGCACAACATGCAGCAGGCCGCGCGCTGCAGCGACTACACCGCGTACATGTATCTGGGCGATCTGGTCGAGTTCGGGCCCACAGGCGAGCTCTTCATGAAGCCGCAGAAAAAGGATACTGAGGACTACATCACCGGGCGTTTCGGCTGAAGCCGGGCGAAATGGCATGACTGAAAAGCATCTCTCGACCCAGTTCGACGCCGAACTCAGCGGCATTTCCAACCGCGTGCTCGAAATGGGCGGCCTGGTGGAATCCCAGGTCACGCAGGCCGTCTATGCGCTGGTGAACTTCAGCGAAGGCACCGCCGCGCAGGTGTTGCGCCAGGAAGAACGCGTGAACCAGATGGAAGTGGAGATCGACCGCGACCTGTCGGCCATCATCGCCCGCCGCCAACCCACCGCGCGCGACCTGCGCCTGTTGATCGCCATCAGCAAGACCATCGCCAACCTGGAACGCGTGGGCGACGAAGCCGCGCGCATCGCACGCACGGTGCAGCGCCTGATGAGCACGGGCGTGTCTTCCCGCCTGCGCCTGCCGGTGTCCGACCTGACCTTCGAAGCCGATCTGGCTGTGGCCCAGCTGCGCAAGGCCCTGGACGCTTTCGCCCGCCTGGACACCGGCAAGGCGCTGGAAGTGCTGAAGCAGGACGACCAGATCGACCAGGAATTCGACGGCCTGCTGCGCAAGCTCATCACTTACATGATGGAAGACCCGCGCACCATCACGGCCAGCATCGACCTGGTGTTCGTGGCCAAGGCCATCGAACGCGTGGGCGACCATGCCAAAAACCTGGCCGAAGCGATCATCTACGTCGTCAAGGGTACCGACGTGCGCCACCACACCGTGGAAGCGGTGGAGGACGCCGTCCGCTGAGCCCCAGGGCTGCAGACAGGCTGCCCAGATGAGCCGCATCCTCGTCGTCGAAGACGAATCGGCCATCGCCGAGTTGATCTCGCTCAACCTGCGGCATGCCGGCTTCGACGTGCTGGTTTGCTCAACCGCGGGCGCAGCGCAATCGGCTGTTGACCAGAAGCTGCCGGATCTGGTGTTGCTGGACTGGATGCTGCCGGGTGAAAGCGGCCTGCAGCTGGCCCAGCGCTGGCGCGCCGATGCGCGCACCCGCGACCTGCCTGTGATCATGCTGACCGCTCGTGCCGACGAAGCCGACAAGGTGGCAGGCCTGGAAAGCGGGGCCGACGATTACCTGGCCAAGCCCTTTTCGGTGAACGAGCTGATGGCGCGCATCCGGGCTGTGCTGCGACGCCGCGCGCCGCAGGCGCTGGACGTCGCCGTCAACCTGGGCCCGCTGCGGCTGGACCCGGCCACGCACCGCGTCACGGGCGGGGGCCAGGAACTGAAACTGGGCCCGACCGAATTCAGGCTGCTGCATTTCTTGATGACCCACGCCGAGCGCGTGCACAGCCGTACCCAGCTGCTGGACCGGGTCTGGGGCGACCACGTGTTCATCGAAGAACGCACGGTCGACGTGCACATCAAGCGCCTGCGTGAATCGCTGGCTCCGGCGGGTGCCGCGACCATGGTGGAAACCGTGCGTGGTGCCGGCTATCGCCTCACCGCAGCGCCCGCCAATCTGGCGGCGGCCGCGCCAGTTGCCGGGCCTGCTGCCACGTCGGCTGCCATGCCTGCCGCGGCAGGTCCCCGGAGCGACGCGTCTTGAGCTGGCTGTTGGCCCGTACCCTGGCCGCGGTGCTGATGCTGCTGGTGGGCGGCGCCCTGGGCTTCCTGGCGGGCCAGTTCACGGCCTCCCCTGTGTCGATGGCGCTGGCCGGCGCTTCGGCCGCTGTGGCGCTGTTTGTCACGCTGGACGGCATGCGCGGCGAACGCCTGATGCTGTGGCTGCGCGGCGGGCAGGACCACCCGGCGCCGCGCGATGCCGGCCTGTGGGGGGAACTGGGCTACCGGATCGAGAAAGCGATGCGCCAGCGCGAACGCGACCGCCAGTCCGAAGAGACCCGGCTGCACCAGTTTCTGGCCGCGATCGAGGCATCGCCCAACGGTGTGCTGCTGCTGGACGCGCAGGAACGCATCGACTGGTGCAACCGGGTCGCAGCCGAGCACTTCGACCTGGACCCGCAGCGCGACCGGCTGCAGCGCGTGACCAATCTGGTTCGGGCCCCGGCTTTCGTCAGCTTTCTGCAGGGCGGGCAGTTTGACCGTCCGGTGCGCTTCAGCGCGCCCGGCGGGCGCTGTACCCTGGAAGTGACCGTACGGCCCTATGCCGACGACATGAAACTGGTGCTGTCGCAGGACATCACCGAAGCCGAGCGCAGCGACGCGATGCGGCGAGACTTCGTCGCCAACGTCTCGCACGAAATCCGAACCCCGCTGACGGTGCTGTCGGGCTTCGTCGAGACCATGGCCCGCCTGCCGCTGTCAGAGGGTGAACGCGCGCGCGTGCTGGTGCTGATGGAGCAGCAGACCCAGCGCATGCAGGCCCTCGTGGCTGACTTGCTGACCCTGGCCCAGTTGGAAGGCAGCCCGCGACCGACGCACGACCGTTGGGTGTCGGTAGAAGCGCTGATGAGGCGTGCGCTGGCCGACGGGCAAGCCCTGTCGGCCGGCCGCCACACGCTGCAGATGCATGGCGGCACTGGGGAAGATGCCGCCGAACTGGCCGGCAGCGACAGCGAACTCTTCAGCGCCCTGGGCAACCTGGTCAGCAACGCCGTGCGCTACACGCCCGAAGGCGGCCGCATCGACGTGCACTGGCGCTGGCGTGAAGACGGCAGCGGTGAACTCTGCGTGGTCGACAGCGGCCCCGGCATCGCGCGCGAGCACATCCCGCGGTTGACCGAGCGCTTCTACCGGGTCGACGGCAGCCGGTCGCGCGACACGGGCGGTACCGGCTTGGGCCTGTCCATCGTCAAGCATGTGGCGCAGCGCCACGGCGGCGAGATCGACATCCAAAGTGAACTGGGCCAGGGGTCCAGCTTTCGCCTGCTGCTTCCGGCTTTGCGCGTGCGCCGCGTGGCCGCGGCGCCGGTGGCTTGGGTGCCGCCCGTCACGGCCTGACGGCTTCCGGCCGCAGTCGGTAGAGCAGGGTCAGTTCATCGCGCTCGGTGGGGCGGCGTTCCTGGGCTTGCAGCTGCCAGCGCTGCAGGTCGGGCTCGGGCGAAGTGGCGGTGGCCGCCCGCAGCCGCGTCACGCGCAAGAGCCAGGGGCAGGCCGGGTCCGCCTGCTGCCCGGCATCCGGCTGGGCCTGCACACGCCAGCGGCCAAAGTATTCCAGGGCGGCCACCAGCACCGGGCTGGCCCCGGGTGCGTTGACACAGGCGCCGGCGGGCATCGCGCGCGCCAGCCGGTCCACCAGCGGCCGGGGGCTGCGGGCGTAGTCGATCAAGGGCAGCCACAGGGTCATCAGCAGCAGCCAGCACAGCGCCACCCCACCGGCGGGCAGCACCAGGCTCTTCCACAGCGCTTCGCGGTGGCGGCCGCTGCGCCAGCGCACCAGGGCTACCCAGGCCGCACTGCCGGCCAGCGCCAGCAGCAGGGCCAGGGCCGAGAACTGCGGCGTGAAGCCTGGGGCCAGCTTCGCGATGTTGGCTGCTGGCTTGGCTGGCACCCCGGTGTGCATGGCCAGGTACATGACCCAGATCGTGATGGCGCAGGTGGTGAAGAAGAACATCGAGAACCAGTCGATGGCTGCGCTGGCACTGCGCTTCAGCGTCGGCAAGGCAAAAGCCGCCAGCACGGCCAGGCCGGGCAGGCCCAGCATCAACGCCCGGTCGGAACCCGCCAGGACCAGATTGCCTGCCAGCGCGACGCCCAGCGCCACCAGGGGCACCGAAATGTGCCGGTGCAGCAAGTGCCCGCGCCAACGCCACAGCGTCCACAGCGCCAGCGGCCAGGCCGGCCACATGAACCACAGCCATTGCCGCGCCAGCGACGGCCATTCGTCCAGCGGCAGCCCCAGCGCACGCCAGCGCCAGCTGCCGAAAGCGGCGGCCAGTGCCGCCGACAAAGCGACGGCGGCCGCCACCCATGGCGCGAACTGCCGTGCAGCCGGCAGCCTGGATGCCAGGCAGACCGCACAACCTGCCAGGCCAGCCGCCAGGGCCATGCTGGGGGCTCCGCTGCCCGACAGCAGTGGCAGCGCCAGCAGTACCGCCAGGCGCGGCTGCCAACGCCGATGCGGGGCCGAGGCCAGCGCATACAGCAGCAAGGACATCGCAAACAGCTGCGCCATTTCTGGCGTGGTCTCGTGGCCCAGCTGCAGCAGGCCCAGCGTGGCCATCAGGGCCAGCAGGCTGCCGTCGGCGATGGCGCGCGCATAGTCCACCGGCGTGGCTTCGCCGCCAAAGGCCAGCGGCAGCGGCTGTGCGGCGTCGGTGCGTGCCAGGTGAAAGCTGGTGTACCAGGTGGCCACCAGGGTCAGGGCCAGCAGCAGGGCGAAGGGCAGGCGGGCCGCCAGCGGGGCGTCAACGGCCGGCGCCAGCAGCCACACGAAGGCCGCGCCCAGCCAGTGCGGCAGCAGGGCGCTGTCCACTGGCACGCCGCCCAAGGCTGGCAGCCACCAGGGGCTGCGGCCCTCGGCCATGGCCACCATCTGCCCGAAGGCGGCCAGGTCGGCATTGCGCCAAGGGTCGCGCCCGAACAGCCCCGGCAGCACATAAGCCGCGCACAGCAGCAGCAAGGGGATGCGCGGCAGCGGGCGCGCGCCGCGTTGCGTCACCAGGGCGGGGTTGGGGCCACTCACGTCGGGCGGGTGCTGGGCGGGGCGCAAGGCCCTGGCAGAAACGAAAAAGGCAGCCGAGGCTGCCTTCGCGGTGCTCGCGGCGCGGAGCGCCTGCGAGCCGTGTTCACTTCTTCTTGCCGAGGTGGGCGAACTTGGTGCGGAACTTGTCCACGCGGCCGCCGAGGTTGTCGATGCTCTTTTGCGTGCCGGTGTAGAACGGGTGTGTTTCGCTTGTCGATTCCACCTTCATGAGAGGCAGCTCGCGGCCGTCTTCCATCTTGATGGTTTCCTTGGTCTGCAGGCAGGAACGGGTAACGAATTTGAAGCCGTTCGACAGGTCCTGGAAACAGACGTCGCGGTAGTTGGGATGAATGCCGTTTTTCATGGGAAGCCTCTGTCGATGGTGTTCAGCCACGCTGCGTGTCCAGAAAGCCGGTCCTTGAACCGGGCAGCAGCGCACTTGAACGAGTTGGCGAAAAGCCTGTGATTGTAAGGGGCGCGCGCAGCAAGCTTCAGCCGCCGCGTCGCATCATGTCGAAGAAGTCGTGGTTGTTCTTGGTGGCCTTCATCTTTTCCAGGATGAATTCCATCGCCTCGATCTCGTCCATCGGGTAGAGCAGCTTGCGCAGGATCCAGCTCTTTTGCAGGATTTCCGGCTTCAGCAGCAGCTCTTCGCGCCGCGTGCCGCTCTTGTTGATCAGAATCGACGGGTAGACGCGCTTTTCGGCCATGCGGCGATCCAGATGGATCTCGCAGTTGCCGGTGCCCTTGAATTCCTCGTAGATGACCTCGTCCATCTTCGAGCCGGTGTCGATCAGCGCGGTGCCGATGATGGTCAGCGTGCCGCCTTCTTCGGTGTTGCGCGCAGCGCCGAAGAAGCGCTTGGGCCGCTGTAGCGCATTGGCGTCAACGCCGCCAGACAGCACTTTGCCGGAACTCGGCAGCACGTTGTTGTAGGCGCGGGCCAGACGCGTGATGCTGTCGAGCAGGATCACCACGTCCTTCTTCAGTTCCACCAGCCGCTTGGCGCGTTCGATCACCATCTCGGCCACCTGCACGTGGCGGGCGGCGGGTTCGTCGAAGGTGCTGCTGATGACTTCGCCGCGTACGGTGCGCAGCATTTCCGTCACTTCTTCTGGCCGTTCGTCGACCAGCAGGACGATCAGGTGCACTTCAGGGTGATTGGCGACGATGGCGTGCGCCAGCTGCTGCATCATCACCGTCTTGCCGGTCTTGGGCTGGGCCACCAGCAGGGCGCGCTGGCCTTTGCCGATGGGCGCGACCAGATCGATGATGCGGCTGGTGATGTTCTCGTCGCCCTTGATGTCACGTTCCAGCCTGAACTGTTCCTTCGGGAACAGCGCGGTCAGGTTCTCGAACATGATCTTGTGCTTGCTCTCCTCGGGGGTGACGCCGTTAACCCGGTCCACCTTCACCAGCGCGAAATAGCGTTCACCGTCCTTGGGCACTCGCACTTCGCCTTCCACCAGGTCACCGGTGTGCAGGTTGAAGCGTCGGATCTGGCTGGGGCTGAGGTAGATGTCGTCCGTCGATGCCATGTAGCTGGCTTCGATGCTGCGCAAGAAACCGAAGCCATCGGGCAGCACTTCCAGCACGCCGTCGCCGAATACCTGCTCGCCAGCCTTGGCGCGCTTTTTCATGATCGCGAACATCAATTCCTGCTTGCGCAGGCGGGCGACGTTTTCGATCTCCAGCGCTTCGCCCATTTTCAGGAGCTCGGCAACGTGCTGGGCCTTCAGTTCGGACAAGTGCATGGAACGGCACCCTCGGGATGCATTGCGGCCGGTATGCGGAGCATGCGGGCCTGAGCGTGAAACGCTGGTCGTGGTGGCACCGGTGCCCGCGCGGGGAGCCTGGCAAGCCGGCGGAGTTCCGGCGCGGGCTCCGTTCGAAGTCGCGGGTGGGCAGTGAGGCGGGTCGAACAGCGGTTAGTCTTCCAACCGCTGTTTGCCAGATTATAGATGACCGTCGATGAAAGCCGTCAGCTGTGCCTTCGGCAGTGCCCCGACCTTGGTGGCCGCCAGTTCGCCGCCCTTGAACAGCATCAGCGTGGGGATGCCGCGGATGCCGAACTTTGCCGGGATGGCGGTGTTCTCGTCGACGTTCATCTTCACGATCTGCAGCCGGCCTTCGTAAGCCTTGGACACTTCGTCCAGGATCGGCGCGATCTGCTTGCACGGGCCGCACCATTCCGCCCAGTAGTCGACGAGCACCGGCTTGTCCGATGCCAGTACGTCGGTGCTGAAGGAATCGTCGGTGGTGTGCTTGATCAGTTCGCTGCTCATGGGGGTCTTCCGGGCGGGGGGATGTACACAGACCGTGGCACGGGCCCGACATCAGCCCTGAATTCTGTCACAGGGCCCTGATAGCGGCCGTGGCTGCAGGTCGCGGTCTGGCTATGGCCGTCATAGGCAAAGCCCGCTCCGGCAGCACGAACTGCTTGCGCTTGGCAGCTTTGTTCCAGCCATCGGAACTCCGCCGGAACGGGTGGAATGTGGTTCCATGGCGACCCACGCTCCCGCCCCCCCTGCGCCGGCCCGGCAGACCGCGGTGCGCATGTTCGGCCGGCTTCAGCTTCTACGGCTGCTGGGCAAGAGCGAACGCAGCATGGCCTGGCGGGTGCAGCACCCGCGCACCGGCCAGGAGCTGATGCTGGTGCTGCCGCGCGTGCAGCCAGTGGACCCTGCGGCCCTGTCGCGCTGGCAGACACAGATGAGGCAGGCGTCGCGCCTATCGCACCCGGAACTGGCCGCCGTGGTGGAAGTGGGCGTGCAGGACGGCTGGCCCTACGCGGCCTACGACCTGCGCGACGCCACGCCGCTGCCCGAGCGCCTGACGCCCAAGGGCCTGCCCGGGCCCGAGGCCGCAGCCCTGGCGGCCCATGCCCTGCGCGGCCTGGCCTATGCCCACGAAGCTGGCATGGCGCACCACGACCTGCAGCCCTTCCTGCTGCTGGTGTCCGACCAAGGCGCCGTCCGCCTGGCCGGGCTGGCTGTGGCCAGTGAAATGGCCCAGCCCGAAGACGCCTCGGCGCCCGCTGGCGCCCGCCAGCAGCGGGATGCAGCCGAGCGCGATGTGCTGGCTACCGGCGTATTGCTGCATGGGCTGCTGGCCGGCCAGCCGGCGCTGGACGAGGCCGATCTGGGCCGCGCCATTGCGCGCCTGCCACCGCTGGGCCGTGACATCGTGCGCCTGCCCTGGACGCTGGCGCAGCCTGTGGCCGACCCGCTGCGGGCCATCGTCAACCGTGCCACCGACCGCCAGGAACGCCAGCGCTACCGAAACGCCCGCACCCTGCTGCGCGCGCTGGAAGGCTGGCTACAGTCTTCAGACGGCAGCGCCGGCGGCCCGCTGGCCCTGCTGGCCGACAAACTGCGCACCGCCGGCGTGCTGCCCGCGTCGCCCGGCGCCGCAGAACGCGCAGCGCGCCTGGCGCTGATGGAAAGCCAGCGCACCAATGAACTGGCCGAAGTGCTGCTGGAAGATCTGGCGCTGTCCTTCGAACTGCTGCGCCTGGTCAATTCGGCCCAGGTGCGGGGGGCTCAGGTCTCTGGGGCCGGACCGGTGCTGACGGTACGCCGCGCCATCGCCATGCTGGGGCTGGAAGGCGTGCGACGGGCGGCCCTGGCGCTGCGCCCTTGGCCGGGACCGCTGAACGACGCCGGTGCCGACGCGCTGGACCAGCTGTTCCGCCGCTGCAAATGCGCCGGCCGTGCCGCGCTGGCGCTGCGGCCGGCTGGCTATGACGGCGAAGTGGTGTACCTGCTCACCCTGTTGCAGAACCTGGGACGGCTGGTGGTGCACTACCACTTTCCGGAAGAAGTGCAGCAGATCAAGCGCCTGATGCAGCCCGCGCCGCCGGCCCGTGACGGCGAACCCGAAGAGCCCGGCATGAACGAGGAAAGCGCCGCTTTTGCCGTGCTGGGGGCCGACATCGAAAGCATCGGCGCGGCCGTGGCCCGCCTGTGGGGCCTGGGCGATGGGGTGCTGGGCATGATCCGCCGCCATGCGCTGGCCAGCGCCGTGCACACGCCCGAGGGTGATGACGAGATGCTGCGTGCCGTGGCCAGCTGCGCGAACGAAGCGCTGGACGCGATGGCCCTGCCGCCGCAGCGCGTGGCCCCGGCCCTGCAACGTGTGGTGCAGCGCTACGGCCGCATCCTGGAGATCAACCTGCGCGACCTGCACGCCGCGCTCAGCGACGCGCCAGCGGCACCGATTGCGTACACCGCGCCAGCGCCGCTGGACCTGCTGGACAGCCTGCAGCCGCCCGGCGCCCCCGTGCCCGCTGGCCCGCCCAGCGCAGCCGGGCCCGCGGGCCAGCCCATCGCACCCGGCCTGGCGGGCCCGCCCGCTGCCCCCGGCCGCCTGCGTACCGCCGTCGCAGGTCGGGAACCTCGGTGAATGCCCCCCTTCCGGCCGGCGCGCTGGCCGACCCGGCACGCCGCATCGGCCGCTTCCAGCTGCGCCAGGTGCTGGGCAGCGGTGCGCAGGCCACGGTCTGGTTGGCGCATGACCCGCGGCTGGACCGCGAGGTGGCACTGAAGCTGCTGGACCCGGCAGCGGACGCCTTGTCGGTGAGCGAATGGCTGAACGAAGGCCGTGCCGTCAGCCGCCTGGCGCACCCCAACATCGTGCCCGTGTTCGAAGCCGACGATGCCGGCGGCCAGCCCTATCTGGTCTTTGAATACGTGCAGGGCCCGACCCTGCAGCAGGCGCGGCGTGAACGCGGTGCCTGGCCCGCGCGCGACGCCGTCAGCCTGATGCTGGGCGTACTGGACGCGCTGGGTGCCGCCCATGCCCAGGGCATCGTGCACCGCGACCTGAAGCCTTCCAACGTGCTGCTGGGCAGCGACGGCCGGCCGCGCGTGATGGACTTCGGCATCGCCGCCCGCGTGGGCGACCCGCAGGCCGCCGCTGCCGGTGGTGCCAGCATCGTGGGCACGCCCGGCTACATGTCGCCCGAAGCTGCGCGCGGCGAAGCGCCAGTGCCGGCGATGGACGTGTTTGCTGCTGGCGTCATGTTGGCCGAGCTGCTGGCCGGCGCACCGCTGATGCGCGAGACCGACCCGCTGCGCGCGGTGCAGCGCGTGCAGGTGGAAGACCTGCAGCTGCCCGACAGCGTGCGCGTGGACGACGGCCTGCGCAGCATCGTGCAGCGCGCGTTGTCGCGCCAGGCGCAGGGCCGCTTCGACGGCGCGCAGGCCATGCATGCGGCCCTCTCCGCCTGGCTGAACCCGGAAGCGGCGGTGCCCATCGAGGCCGCGCACGGCACGCTGGAATTCCTGTTGCGCCGCATGCGCCACAAGACCGACTTCCCGGCGATGTCGGACTCGGTCGTGCGCATCCAGCGCGTGGCCACGTCCGACACCGAAAGCCTGGCCAGCCTGTCGCAGGAGATCCTGAAAGACGTGGCGCTGACGAACAAGCTGCTGCGCATGGTGAACACCGTGCACTTCGCGCAGGCCGCGGGCGGCGGCGTGGCCACCGTGTCGCGCGCGGTGGCGCTGGTGGGCTTTGCCGGCATCCGCAACATGGCCTTGTCGGTGGTGCTGATGGAACACATGGGCGACAAGGCCCATGCCAACCTGCTGAAGGAAGAGTTCCTGCGCGCGCTGATGGCCGGCACCCTGGCCAGCGAACTGACGCCGTTGGCGCGCGAAAGCGAAGACGCCTTCCTGGGCAGCATGTTCCAGAACCTGGGGCGGCTGCTGACCGAGTACTACTTCCCCGAAGAGGCCACGCAGATCCGCCAGCAGCTGAAGGCCGGTGAGCGCAGCGCGGCCGCGCGCGAAGCCGCTACGCGCAAGGTGCTGGGCCTGGGCTACAACGACCTGGGCCTGGGCGTGGCGCGGGCCTGGGGCCTGCCGGACAACCTGCAGCGTGCGATGCGCATGCCCGAAGGCGATGTGCCAGGGCAGCTGCTGCTGCCGGGCGTGGACCGGCTGCGCTGGCTGGGCCGTGGCGCCAGCGCGCTGACCGACGCGCTGCTGGGTGGCGACGGCGACCCACAGCAGGCGGCCCTGCTGGAAGCCGCCGAGCTGTATGCCCCGGCCCTGGGCCTGAAGGTGCGGGAGGTCGTCAGCACCGCCTTCGAAGCGCGCGGCAAGCTGGCCCATCTGGCCCAGGCCATGAGCCTGCACATCGCACGCGGGCAGCCAGCGCGGCGGCTGATCGACGCTGGCGTGCCGCGCCCGCCAGCGGGTACCGCGGCCGGGGTCGCGGACGGTGGTGCCGGCGATGCCCGTACCCTGGTCCTGCCCCGGGACACCGGTGGTGCGATCGTCGATATCGGCGCTGCGCCGGCGGCTGCCGGCGCCACGCTGCGTGCTGGCCTGGCCGAAGTTCAGGGTGCGGTGTCGGGCGGGCAGGCGCGGCTGAATGACTTGCTGACCCTGGTGCTGGACACCATGCAGGCTGCACTGAACTGCCGCTGCATCGTCTTCTGCCTGCGCGACCCGCGTAGCGGCTTGCTGATCGGCCGCTTCGGCCGCGGCGCAGCCGTGCAGGCCGTCAGCGCGGCGCTGCGCATCGACCCGGCGCGGGCGGCGAGCGGTGACATGTTTTCGGCGCTGTGCGCCCGCGGCGCCGATACGCTGATTGCCGATGCCACCACCGGGCCTCTGGCCCAGCGGCTGCCGGCCTGGTACCGCGCCAGCGTGAACGCGCCCACCTTCCTGCTGCTGCCACTGATGCACAAGGGCGCGCCCTTCGGGCTGATCTACGCTGACAAGGCCGTGGCCGGCAGCCTGAAGCTGGACGCTGACGAATTGGGCCTGGTGAAGGCGCTGCGCGACCAGGTGGTGCTGGTGTTCGGGCACAGCGCGGGCGGGTGAAGGTCTCCGGGCTGCGCGGCTTCAGAGCTTCAGGACATCAAGGCTGAAGCGTTTGCAGTGCGCGGTCCATGCCGCCTTGGTCGATGGCCAGGCTGGCTTCAGCCCGCACCATCGGCTTGGCATGGAAGGCGATCGAAAAACCTGCGGCGCGCATCATCGGCAGGTCGTTCGCGCCGTCGCCCACGGCGATGGTCTGTGCCGCATCGATGCCCATCAGGTCGGCCAGGTCCAGCAGGGTACGGCGCTTTTCGGCGCCGTCGACGATGTCGCCCCAGGGCTGCGGCACCAAGCCGCCGGTCAGCTGGCCGTCGGCCACTTCCAGCACGTTCGCGCGTGCGAAGTCCAGCCCCAGGAGGGCCTGCACGCGGCTGCTGAAGAAGGTGAAGCCGCCGCTGACCAGCAGCGTTTTCAGACCGGCCGTGCGGCAGGCGGCAACGAATTCCGCCACGCCCGGGTTGAGCTGCAGGCGGTTCGCATAAACATCTTCCAGCGCCGCTACCGATACGCCGCGCAGCAGTGCCAGGCGGCGGCGCAGGCTGTCCTTGTAGTCGGTGATCTCGCCCCGCATCGCGGCTTCGGTGATGGCGGCCACTTCGGCCTTGCGCCCGGCGGCGGCGGCGATCTCGTCGATGCACTCGATGGTGATCAGCGTCGAGTCCATGTCGAAGGCCACCAGGCGGAAGTCCGCCAGGCGGCGCGGCGCGGGCAGCGTCATGCTTCGCCGTCCCAGTAGTCCACGTGGGCGTCCTTGCGGGCAATGATGTGGAAGTGCTCGCTGCCTACCAGGTGCTTGCCGCTGTCGGGGTATTCGCAGATCTCGATCGGTTCGTTGGTGCCGATCGAAATGTAGGTCAGCGGTGCGTCAGAGGTGTTGACGATGTGGTGCGGGTACTCGGGCCCGGGCGGGATGAAGACCACGTCGCCGGCCGTGATCGGCAGCATCTCGCCAGCCACGCGCAGGCTTCCGCTGCCGGCCAGCACGATGAACATCTCTTCTTCGGCATGGTGGAAGTGATAGGGGCAGCTGCGCTTGCCGGGCGGCAGCGTGTCCACGCCCGCGGCCAGCTTCTTGGCTGCCGTGCCCTGGCTGAGTGAACCGCAGTGGCTGGCGTACAGCGTGCCGCGCACGAAGTCCTTCTTGTCCACACTGTCGACGTTGCGGATGAGTGCTTGCGCCAGTGCGGCCGCCTTGTCGTTCATGGGGGAACCCTCCGGTATCAGTGCACGGCCACGGGCTGGCCCAGCGCGCGCAGGATGTCGCGCAGATAGTGCGCACGGTCGGCCGCGGAGGCGATCTCGCGGTCGATGCGCAGCTTGCTGTTGCCTACCAGCTTCACCGCCCGGTTCTTCTGCACCAATTCAATGATGCGCTGCGCCTGCACCGGCGCCTTTTCGCTGAAGCTGATGTTCATCACCTTCGCGTTGGCGTCGATCTTCAGCACGCCATAGGCGCGCGCCTGCACGCGCAGGCGATGGGTGTCAAACAGTGTCTGGCCCTGGGTGGGCAGCTTGCCGAAGCGGTCGGTGATCTCTTCCAGCAGCGCATCGATCTGCTCGGGCTTGTCGACGGACGCCAGGCGCTTGTACAGGTTCAGCCGCGTGTGCACGTCGCCGCAGTAGCTGTCGGGCAGCAGGGCGGGGGCATGCAGGTTGATCTCGGTGGTGGCGGCCAGCGGGTTCAGCAGGTCGGGTTCGCGGCCGGCGCGCAGGCTTTTCACGGCTTCGGCCAGCATGTCGTTGTAGAGCTGGAAGCCCACCTCCATCATGTTGCCGCTCTGGTTTTCGCCCAGCACTTCGCCAGCGCCGCGGATTTCCAGGTCGTGCATGGCCAGGTAGAAGCCGCTGCCCAGCTCTTCCATGTCCTGGATGGCCTGCAGCCGCTGGCCGGCCTGCTTGGTCAGGCCTTCGATGTCGGGCACCAGCAGGTAGGCATAGGCCTGGTGGTGGCTGCGGCCCACGCGCCCGCGCAGCTGGTGCAGCTGGGCCAGGCCGAACTTGTCGGCGCGGCTGATGACGATGGTGTTGGCCGTGGGCACGTCGATGCCGGTTTCGATGATGGTGGAACACAGCAGCACGTTGTGGCGCTGGGCCACGAAGTCGCGCATCACGTGTTCCAGCTCGCGTTCGGGCATCTGGCCGTGGGCCACGGCGATGCGCGCTTCGGGGAGAAGCTCTTCAAGCTTCTGCTTTCGGTTCTGGATCGTCTCGACCTCGTTGTGCAGGAAGTAGACCTGCCCGCCGCGCTTCAATTCGCGCAGCACGGCTTCGCGGATCACGCTGCTGCCTTCGCTGCGCACGAAGGTCTTGATGGCCAGCCGACGCTGCGGCGCGGTGGCGATCACGCTCAGGTCGCGCAGGCCTTCCAGCGCCATGCCCAGGGTGCGCGGGATGGGCGTGGCCGTGAGCGTGAGCACGTCGACTTCAGCGCGCAGGGCCTTCATGGCTTCCTTGTGGCGCACGCCGAAGCGGTGTTCTTCGTCGATCACCAGCAAGCCCAGTCTCGCGAATTGGCAATCGCTGGACAGCAGCTTGTGCGTGCCTACCACGATGTCCACCGTGCCGTCGGCAATGCCCGCGAGCGCCTGTTTCACTTCCTTCGCGCTGCGAAAGCGGCTGAGCTCGGCGATCTTCACCGGCCACTTGCCGAAGCGGTCCACCAGGGTCTGGTAGTGCTGTTCGGCCAGCAGCGTGGTGGGCGCCAGGATGGCCACCTGCTTGCCACCGTGCACGGCCACGAACGCGGCGCGCAGGGCGACTTCGGTCTTGCCGAAACCCACGTCGCCACAGACCAGGCGGTCCATGGGCCGTGGGCTGACCATGTCTTGAATGACGGCATGGATGGCGGCGCGCTGGTCGGCGGTTTCTTCGAAGCCGAAGGACGTGGCGAAGGCTTCGTAGTCGTGCGGGCTGAAGCGGTGCGCGAAACCTTCGCGCGCGGCGCGGCGGGCGTACAGGTTCAGCAGTTCGGCTGCTGTGTCCCGCACCTGTTCGGCGGCCTTGCGGCGCGCCTTGTCCCATTGGCCACTGCCCAGCCGGTGCAAGGGCGCTTCTTCAGCGCTGACGCCGGTGTAGCGGCTGATGAGGTGCAGCTGCGCCACCGGCACATACAGCGTGGCGTTGTCGGCGTATTCCAGGTGCAGGAATTCGGATGTGCCTTCGCCCAGGTCGATGTTCTTCAGGCCCACATAGCGGCCGATGCCGTGGGCGATGTGCACCACCGGGTCGCCGATCTTGAGTTCCGACAGGTCCTTGATCAGCGCGTCGACGCTGCTGGTCTGTTCCTGCTTGCGCCTGCGGCGTGCCTGCGGCGTGGTGGCAAAGAGTTCGGTTTCGGTGAAGAACTGGACCGAGACGCCTTCGGCTTCGTCGTGCCAGTGGAAGCCTTCAGCCAGCGGCGCAGCCGCTATCGCCGCCTTTTCGCTGCCGGTGAGGAATTCCTCCAGGCTGTCGACGCTGGGCACGCTGATCTGGTGGTCGCGCAGCAGCTCGATCAGGCTTTCGCGCCGGCCGTCGCTTTCGCCCAGCAGCAGCACGCGGTGAGGCGTGCCCTGCAGGTGCTTTTCCAGCAGCGCCAGGGGTTCGGGCGTGCCGCGGCTGATGCTCACGTCCGGCAAGGGGCGGGCCCAGGCGCTTTCGCCCGCATCGCGCAGCGACAGCGTGGCGTGCGCGTTCGTGCGGCCGAAAAATTCCTCGGCCGGCATGAAGATGTCCTGCGGCGGCAGGATGGGGCGTTCCGGGTCGTGCTGCAGGAAACGGTGGCGGTCGCGCGTGTCGGCCCAGAAGCGTTCGATGGCTTCGTCCACCTTGCCGTGCAGCACCAGGGCGGCAGGTGTGGGGCCGTCGGTGCCCAGGTAGTCGAAGATCGTGCCGGGCTGGTCGAAGAACAGCGGCAGGTAGTACTCGATGCCGCCGCTGGCCAGCCCCGTGTCGATGTCCTTGTAGACACGGCTGCGCGTGGGGTCGCCGTCCAGCCGTTCGCGCCAGCGTGCGCGGAAGGCCTTGCGCGCGGCGTCGTCCATCGGGAATTCGCGCCCCGGCAGCAGGCGCACGGCGGGCACGGGGTACAGGCTGCGCTGGGAATCGGGGTCGAAGGTGCGGATGCTGTCGACCTCGTCCCCGAACAGGTCGACGCGGTAAGGCACCAGGCTGCCCATCGGGAACAGGTCGATCAGTCCGCCGCGCACGGCGTATTCACCCGGGCTCACCACCTGGCTGACGTGCTGGTAGCCCGCCAGCGTGAGCTGCGATTTCAGCTTGGCTTCGTCCAGCCGGCTTTTCTGCGCGAAGTTGAAGGTGGTGCCGGCCAGGAAGGACGGCGGTGCCAGCCGCGTGAGCGCGGTGCTGGCCGGCAGCAGCACGACGTCGACTTCGCCATTGCGCACGGCCCACAGCGTGGCCAGTCGTTCGCTGATCAGGTCCTGGTGCGGGCTGAAGGTGTCGTAGGGCAGGGTTTCCCAGTCCGGGAACACCGACACCCGAAGGCCTGGCGCGAAGAACGGCAGTTCGTCGGCCAGGCGCGGGGTGTCGGCGGGTTCGGCGCTGAAGATGGCCAATACGCGGCCTTCGGCCTTGCGGGCCTGGGCCAGGCGGGCCAGCAGCAGCGCGTCTGCAGACCCGACGGGGCGCGGCAGGCTGAAGCGGCGGCCGGCCGCGATGGTGGGGATTTGCATGCCGTTGGGGCGGGGTGGGGCGGGGGGTGACAAATGAGGGGCAGAACGGCCGAACAGGCCGAACAGGATGCACAGGCCGCACGGGCCGCACAGGCAGCCCTGGCCGGACCCGGCAAAACAAAAGTACCCCGCGCAAAGGGGCGGGGCGCATGATCTGTCGACAGGTGAGCCCGATTCTAGAATCGGCTCGATGACATCGTTGTCTGCTGCGCCAGCGCCCCCGCGTTGTTTTGCCCTGGTGCCCTGTGCCGGCGTGGGCCTGCGTGCGGGGGTGGGCGGGCCCAAGCAGTATGCGCTGCTGGCCAGCCGGGCCGTGGTGGCGCACACGCTGGCTGCCCTGGCCGCTGTGCCACGCCTGGCCGCCAGCCTGGTGGTGCTGGCGCCCGACGACCGACAGTTCGAACACCATGTGCCGGGCTATACCGGCTGGGTGGCCCGCTGCGGTGGTGCGACCCGTGCGGCTTCGGTGCTGGCGGGTTTGCAGGCCCTGCGCGCGCAGGGCGCAGGCGATGGCGACTGGGTGCTGGTGCACGACGCCGCGCGCTGCCTGCTGCAGCCGGTCTGGGTGGACCGGCTGATCGACGCCTGCCTGGAAGACGCCGTGGGCGGCCTGCTGGCCCTGCCGCTGGCCGACACGCTGAAGGCCGAAGCCGATGGCGAACCCGGCCGCGCAGCGGCCACCGTGCCGCGCGCAGGCAAGTGGGCGGCGCAGACGCCGCAGATGTTCCGTCTGGGCCTGCTGCAGCGGGCCCTGCAGGCAGCTGCGGCGGCTGGCGCCGAAGTCACCGACGAGGCCAGCGCCATCGAACACCTGGGCCTGGCGCCGCGGCTGGTGCCAGGCGACCTGGAAAACATCAAACTCACCTGGCCGGCCGACTTCGCGCTGGCCCGCCGCCTGCTGGAGACCCGATGAACATGGCCACCATCCGCGTCGGCGAGGGTTGGGACACGCACCAGCTCGTCACAGGGCGCCCGCTGGTGCTGGGCGGTGTGACGATCCCGCACACCCACGGCCTGCTGGGTCATTCCGACGCCGACGCCCTGCTGCACGCCATCACCGACGCGCTGTTGGGTGCAGCCGGCCTGGGCGACATCGGCCGCCACTTCCCAGACACCGACCCGGCTTTTCGCGGCGCGGATTCCGTCGTGCTGCTGCAGGAAGCCGCGCGCCGTGTGCAGGCTGCGGGCTGGGTCATCGTCAACATCGACAGCACCATCGTCGCCCAGGCGCCCAAGCTGGCGCCGCACATCGCGGCCATGTGCGAGCGCATCGCGCAGGCTTTGCAGCTGGCGCGCGATGCCGTGAACGTGAAGGCCAAGACGGCGGAAAAGATGGGCCCGGTGGGCGAAGGCCGCGCCATCGAGGCGCGTGCGGTGTGCCTGCTGCAGCGTGGGTAGCCGGGGCTGGCGCGCGCCTGGCCTGTGGCCGGACGGTACCTTCCCAGGTCCGTCCGGCGTGGGTTCCGTTCAGCCTTGCATGCGGCGGCGGGCCATCCAGCCCGTCAGGCCCAGGCCGGCGATCAACATCAGGTAGGTCGACGGTTCCGGCACCAGGCCGAACACAGCCTGGCCGGGCCCGGTGTTGCTGATGCTGCCGGTGTAGGGGCCTATCGCGCCGTTCGCGTACGAGGTGATCACCAGGAAGTACTGCGTGTTGGTGGCCAACGGCAGGCTCAGCAGGGACAGCAGACCCGTGGGCGAACCGTCATCGTCGGCGCCGATGGCGTTGGTCAGGGGCGAAAGCCTGTTAAAGCTGCCCTGGTACACGGCGATGAAGGTGTCGTCGGTGCCGAAAGCCGAGGGGATGGTCGCCGACAGGGTCTGCAGGGTGTAGCTGCCCGCGCCGGTGACGAAGAACGGGGCGACGTCGTAGAAGAAGCTGCCGGTGTTCAGGGCAGTGGGCGGTGTGCCCGTATTCGGCCGGGTGAACGTGGGGTCGGTGGTTGCCAGGGCGCCGTTGAAATTGGCCGTGCCTGCAGCGCTGGCCAGGCTGGCGGCTGCCAGTGCGGCGGCGCCAAGAAGCGATCGAGTGAACAGTTTCATAAGGGCTCCATCCTGTTGTTGCGTGGCGAACCCGGCTTGGCTGATCCACGCCGGACATAACGACCTGGTGGCCGGTACAGGCGTAAGGTTCTGCGGGTGACGCGATGATGTCCACCCCCGCAAGCAAGGGGGTCAAAAGGAGGTCAATGCACGCGCCGGTGCCGTACGCGCACGACGCCTGGCGCCCGCCTCAGTCCACGCGGCGCAGCCGCAGGTGCGCCACCAGCCCGCCGTCGGGCGCGTTGGCCAGTTCCAGGTTACCGCCCATGCGGTGCATGCTCTTGTCGACGATTGCCAGGCCCAGCCCGGCGCCGGTGGCGGCGGTGCGCGCGGCGTCGCCGCGGAAGAACGGGGTGGTCAGCTGCGACAGCTTTTCCGGTGCCACGCCGGGACCCTGGTCGCGCACGCTGACGATGACCCAGGGGCCCGTGTTCTGCGTCGTGATGGTGACGTCGGCCACGCCGGTGTAGGTGCCGCGGCCGTAGCGGCGCGCGTTCTCGAACAGGTTGCCGAACACACGGCCCAGTTCGGTGTCGTCGGCCATCACCAGCAGGTCGTCGGCCACCCGGCTGCTGATGCGCACCTGCGAAGGGTCGCGGAACAGCGCCATTTCGCGCTCGATCAGCTGCGCCACCGGCACTTGGCGCAGCACGGTGTCGCCCGGTCGGGCGTAGTCCATGAACTTGTCGATGATGGCGTCGAGCTGGTCGATGTCCAGCGCCATGTTGGCCTTGGCGTCTTCGTCGTAGACGCTCATCTCGGTTTCCAGCCGCAGCCGCGCCAGCGGGGTGCGCAGGTCGTGGCTGATGCCGGCCAGCATCACGGCGCGGTCTTCTTCCACACGCGCCAGTTCACGCGCCATGCGGTTGAAGCCGCGGTTGACTTCGCGGATCTCGCTCGTCAGGGTGTTCTCGTCCAGGCGGCTGTCCAGGTCGCCGTCGCGGATGCGGCTGGCCGCGAACGACAGCTGCCGCAGCGGGCGGTTGATCAGGCTGGC
The DNA here is from genome assembly GCA_027485165.1 of Rubrivivax sp. GTDB lineage: Bacteria > Pseudomonadota > Gammaproteobacteria > Burkholderiales > Burkholderiaceae_C > Rubrivivax. The sequence goes on along the minus strand of JAIXRN010000064.1, from coordinate 23,488 downwards.
GATGCCCACCGACCCCAGCAGGGTGGCCAGCAGCGCGATGCCGATCCAGACGAACCAGGTGTCGCGCTGCAGCGGGCCGGCGTGCGTGGCTTCGGCCTGCAGCCAGTAGCGGTCGCTTTCGATCGAAAAGCCCACCCACAGGCCGGGCTGGTCGTTCACGCTGCTGGCCACCACCGCGTCGGGGCCTAGCGCGCTGCGCAGTTCCTGGCCTACGCGGCGCGTGAAGCGGTCGATTTCGTAGGGCGCCCAGCGGTCGCCGGGCTCGCGCAGCCGTACGCGTATGGCCGAGCGCGCTTCGATCGTCTTGACCAGCGTCACGCGGTTGATGCCGTCGGCCTGCGACAGCGCGGCGCGCGACAGGTTCACCAGCCCAGCTGTCTGCTGCGCAGCCTGGACTGCACGTGGCTCGAATTCCAGCGCGCGCAGCGTCTGCACCCAGGCAAAGACGCCACCGGCCAGCAGCACGGCCAGCAGGAAGAAGGTGCGCCAAAACAGGCTGAGCCCGGGCAGGACAGGGCGTCGCACTTGGGGGGTCAGGCCACGGGGACGGGCGGGTTGGGCGGACGGGATGGCAAGGTGGCGGGCCGGCGGCAGGTGTCAGGGCATGACCGACGGGGCATCAGCCGGCGCCGTCGGGCACGAAGACGTAGCCCACGCCCCAGACGGTCTGAATGTAGCGGGGCTGGGCGGGGTCGGGTTCCAGCATCTTGCGCAGGCGCGAAATCTGCACGTCCAGGCTGCGGTCAAAGGGCTCGAACTCGCGGCCGCGCGCCAGCTGCGCCAGCTTGTCGCGGCTGAGCGGCTGACGGGGGTGGCGCACCAGGGCCTTGAGCATGCTGAACTCACCCGTGGTCAGCGCTATCTGTTCGCCGTTCTTCGACAGCCGGCGCTGCGAGAGGTCGAATTCGAAAGGCCCGAAGTTGACGACGGCGGCTTCCTTCGACGGCGCGCCCGGCGCTTCCTGTGCCGGCCGGCGCCGCAGCACGGCGTGGATGCGGGCCAGCAGTTCGCGCGGGTTGAAGGGCTTGGGCAGGTAGTCGTCTGCGCCCACTTCCAGGCCCACGATGCGGTCCACGTCCTCGACCTTGGCGGTGAGCATGATGATGGGTGTGCTGTCGCCGGCCGCGCGCAGCCGGCGGCAGATCGACAGGCCGTCTTCGCCCGGCAGCATCAGGTCCAGCACGATCAGGTCCACGGTTTCGCGCGTCAGCAAGCGATTCAATGCCTTGGCGTCTTCGGCCAGCAGCACATCGAAGCCTTCCTGCGACAGGTAGCGGCGCAGCAGGTCGCGGATGCGGGCGTCGTCGTCGACGACCACCAAGCGGTCGGCGCGCGGATTCGCGGGGCTGTTCATGGGCGCTCCCAAAATTTGTAACAGCTGCATTGTGCGGTCGGCGCGTGCTGGGGTTCCCTGGCGCCTGACGTCTGGTAACAGAACTTGCGGCTGGCTGCCTGGTTGCTGCAGTGGGCGTGAAGCCTGCCACGGTCGCGGTACGCTTGCGGCCCTGCTGGAGAACCCCCATGAAGCACCGTTCCTACCCCCTTCGCCAGCTGGCGCTGGCCACCGCCCTGATCGTGCCCCCCGCAGGCGCGGCGCTGGCGCAGACCCCGCCGCCGCCGGCCAATGTGGTGGCCCTGTCGGCCAGCGCGTCGGTCGAGGTGGTGAACGACTGGCTGAACCTGGTGCTGTCGACCACGCGCGAAGGCGGCGACGCCAACGCCGTGCAGGCGCAGCTGCGCCAGGCCCTGGACACGGCCCTGTCCGAAGCCCGCAAGGCGGCCAAGCCCGGGCAGCTGGAAGTGCAGACAGGACAGTTTTCGCTTTTCCCGCGCTACGCCCCGCCCACTCAGCGCGCTGGCGGTGCCGTGGCGCCCGGGGGCATTTCGGGCTGGCAGGGTACGGCCGAGCTGATCGTGCAGGGCCGCGACATCCAGGCCATCACGCAGCTGGCCGGGCGCATCAACACGCTGACGGTGGCGCGGGTGGGCTTTTCGCTGTCGCGCGAGGCCCGCGACAAGGTCGAGGCCAACGTCACCGCCCAGGCCATCGAACGCTTCCGCGAACGCGCCAGTGCCGTCACGCGCGCCTTCGGCATGGGCAGCTACACCTTGCGCGAAGTGCAGGTGTCGGGCGACGAGCCCGTGCAGCCGATGCGCCAGGTGATGCGCACCCAGGCCAGCATGGCCATGGCCGACACCGCCCTGCCGGTGGAAGCCGGCAATGCCACGGTGACGATCACCGTCAGTGGGACGGTGCAGCTGGTGAAGTAGGGGCCGGGGTCATGGGGCTCCTCGCCCGCGTGAAATCGCGGGCTCGCCCAGCTCCGTGCGTTCGCGGCCTTCCGGCCGCTCACGTCACTGCGCTGTCCATCCCCCGTCCACCGCCCAGGCCACACCGCGCACGTTCTGCGCGGCCGGTGAACACAGGAACACGGCCAGCGCGCCCAGTTCTTCGGGCGTGGTGAACTGCAGCGAAGGCTGCTTTTCGCCCAGCAGCTTCACGGCTTCCTGGGCCACGCTGCTGCCGCTGGCCGCGGCGCGGGCGTCGATCTGCTTTTGCACCAGCGGCGTCAGCACCCAGCCCGGGCAGATGGCGTTCACCGTCACCGGCGTGGTGGCGCATTCCAGCGCCACGGCCTTGGTCAGCCCGACCAGGCCATGCTTGGCGGCCACGTAGGCGCTTTTCTGCGCCGACGCCACCAGGCCGTGGGCTGACGCGATGTTGATGACGCGGCCGTAGCCCCGTGCTTTCATGCCCGGCAGGGCTGCACGCAGCGTGTGGAAGGCCGAATTCAGGTTGATGGCGATGATCGCGTCCCAGCGCTCGGGCGGAAAGTCTTCAACCAGCGCCACATGCTGGATGCCGGCGTTGTTCACCAGCACGTCCACGGTGCCGAAGTCGCGCTCGGCGTCGCGCACCATGGCCACGATGTCATCTGGCCTGGACATGTCGGCGCCGCTGTAGGCCACGCGTGCGCCATGTGCGCTGGCGATGGCGCGCACTTCGGCCAGCGCGGCGTCCTTGTCGCCGAAGCCGTTGATCACCAGGCGCGCGCCCTGCTCGGCCAGAGACTTGGCGATGCCCAGGCCGATGCCGCTGGTGCTGCCGGTGACGAGAGCGGTCTTGCCTTTGAGCATGGCGATGTCCTTCTGGGTGCGTTGATACGATCCACTCATTATCAAACCGTCCTCCAGGGCCGCACTCGCGGCCCCTCCGCCATGGCCGAACCCCGCTTGCACCACCTGAACTGCCTGGACGCCCGCGGCCTGCACCGCATGGCCTATTGGGAATGGGGCGATGCGGCCAACCCGCAGGTACTGGTGTGCGCGCACGGCCTGACACGCCAGGGCCGCGATTTCGACACGCTGGCGCGCGACCTGGCCGCTGACTACCGCGTCATCTGCCCCGACGTGGTGGGCCGTGGGCGCAGCGACCGCCTGCCTGACCCGATGGCCTACGGTATCCCCAGCTATGTGGCCGACATGGTGGCCCTGGTGGCGCGGCTGGGCGTCGATCAGGTGGACTGGGTCGGTACGTCGATGGGTGGCCTGATCGGTCTGGGCCTGGCCGCGCTACCCACGGCAGCCGGCAGCCCGGGGCTGGTGCGCAAGCTGGTGTTGAACGACGTCGGGCCCACCATCGAGCCAGCCTCGCTGCAGCGCATCGGCAGCTACCTGGGTCAGCCCGCACACTGGGCCAGCGTGGAAGAAGCCGCCGACGCGCTCTGGGCCATCAGCCGCGGCTTTGGCCCGCACACGCGCGAAGAGTGGCTGGCGCTGACCCGGCCGCAGCTGGTGCCGCATGAATCGGGCAGTGGCCTCAAGAGCCATTACGACCCGGCCATCGCCACACCGTTCAAGGCCGTCACACCCGAGATGGCGGCGTTCGGCGAAGCCCTGCTGTGGCAGAGCTACGACCGGCTGGCCTGCCCCACCTTGCTGCTGCGGGGGGCGGATTCAGACCTGCTGGCCCCCGCCACCGCGCAAGCCATGACGCAGCGTGGGCCGCGGGCACGCCTGGTGGAATTCGCCGGTGTTGGCCATGCCCCTACGCTGGTGGCAGCCGACCAGCGCGCCGTGGTGCGCCAGTTCCTGCTGAGCACATGACCCGCTCGGGTCGTCTGAAGGGTTCAGCCCCGGGATTACCAGGTTGCCCAAGGCGCCCCTTGCTTTCCAGCCCCTGATTGCCTTGAAGACCCTGTCGCTTCCGGATACGGCCCCGCCGTCGGCATCGGCCGTGGTGCGCCTGGCCAGCGCCGACGCCGACGCCGACGCCGCCCAGGTCCACTCGATGCCGCTGGGGCGGACTGGCGATCCAAGCAGCAAGCAGACCGCTGAGCAATCGACCGAGCAAACAGCTGAGAGCCCAGCGCTGACCCGCGCCAGAGCCTTCGCCGAACCATTGTTGGCCGGCCAGCAGCTGGACACGGGCGAAGACGCCCTGGCGCACGCCGACGGCACAGCCGCCGTGCTGCGCAGCATCGGCGCTTCGCCCGCGCTGTGTGCCGCGGCTTATCTGGTCTATGCCGGTGACTACCTGCAACGCCCCGAAGAAACCTTGCGCAAGGCCTTCGGCGACAGCTACGCCGGCCTGGTGACGCTGACGCGCAAGCTGGTGCAGATCCAGCGCGCGGCGCGGCATGCGCCGGCCGCGGCCCAGGCCGGCAGCCCGCGTGCGCTGCAGACCGAGCGCGTGCGGAAGATGCTGCTGGCCTTCTCGCGTGACCTGCGCGTCGTGCTGTTGCGGCTGGCGTCGCGCCTGCAGACCCTGCGTTATTTCGCTGCGTCACGCCAGCCTTGCCCGGCTGACCTGGCGACCGAATCGCTTCAGGTGTTTGCGCCGCTGGCGAACCGGCTGGGCATCTGGCAGGTGAAGTGGGAACTCGAAGATCTGTGCTTCCGGTTCCTGCAACCGACCGAATACCAGCGTGTGGCCCGCCTGGTCGATGAGACCCGTGCTGAACGCGAACAAGGCGTGGAGCTCGCGCTGGTCCAGCTGCGCGGCCTGCTGCAGCAGGCCGGTATGGCGGCCGACGTGCAGGGCCGCCCCAAGCACCTGTACAGCATCTGGAAGAAGATGCAGGGCAAGGGCCTGACCTATGCCCGTATCTTCGACGCCCGCGCCTTGCGTGTCATCGTGCCCGATGTGCCCGACTGCTATGCCGCGCTGGCCCGGGTGCACGAGGCCTGGACGCCCGTGGACGGCGAGTTCGACGACTACATCGCCCGCCCCAAGCCCAACGGCTACCAGAGCCTGCACACCGTGGTGCTGGCTGGTGACGGGCGGCCGCTGGAAGTGCAGATCCGCACCCGCGGCATGCATGAGCACGCCGAGCACGGCGTGGCTGCGCACTGGATGTACAAGGAAGCCGGCGCCAAGGGCTACGCCGGGCTGAGCGGCTTGCGCAGTGGCGGTACGGCGCCAGCAGGCGGTGACTTCGAAGACCGTGTGGCCGAGGCACGCAAGGCCGTGCTGCGTGAGTTGCTGGCCTGGGAACGCGACTTTGCCGGCGACGGCGCTGCCGCGCTGGGGGGCGACAGCACGGCGGCCTTCGACGACCGCATCTACGTCTTCACGCCGCAGGCCAGCATCATTGACCTGCCGGCCGGCGGCACGCCAGTGGACTTCGCCTACACCTTGCACACCGACCTGGGCCACCGCTGCCGGGGCGCGCGCGTGGACGGCCGTGTGGTGCCGCTGAACACACCGCTGCACAGCGGGCAGACAGTGGAGATCGTCGCCGCCAAAGAAGGCGGGCCGTCACTGGACTGGCTGAATGCCGAAGCCGGCTACCTGCAAAGCCCGCGCTCGCGCGCCAAGGTGCGGGCCTGGTTCAACGCCCAGGCCCAAGGCCAGACCATTGCGCGCGGCCGCGAACTGGTCGAAAAGCTGCTGCAGCGCGAAGGCCGCACGGCCCTGAAGCTGGACGCGCTGGCCGAACAGCTGGGCTTCGACAAGGCCGATGCCTTGTTCGAAGTGGTCGGCAAGGACGAGTTGTCGCTGCGCACGATCGAAAACCTGCTGCGCCCGGCCGAGCCCGTGCCCGACCACGACCGCGTGCTGTTGCACCGCCCGCGCAGCGAACCTGGCGGCGGCCGGGGTGGCGTGCTGGTGGTGGGCGTCGATTCCCTGCTGACCACGCTGGCCCGTTGTTGCCGGCCAGCGCCGCCTGACCACATCCGCGGCTTCGTCACGCGCGGTCGCGGGGTGGCCATCCACCGCAGCGACTGCAGCAACCTGGCGCACATGGTGCAAGCCAGCCCGGGGCGTGTGATCGACGTGGACTGGGGGCAGGGTGGCGGTGAACGACCCGCGGTCTACCCCCTGGACGTGCTGATCGAAGCCAGCGACCGCCAGGGCCTGCTGCGCGACATCAGCGAAGTCTTCGCCAAGGAAAAGATGAACGTCACTGGCGTGCACACGCAGAGCGCGAAGGACCGCGAAACGGCCTGGATGACGTTCACCGTCGAAACCCCGAACACTGCACGGCTGGCACCCGTGCTGGTGCAAATCGGGCGCATTGCGGGCGTTCGTCACGTGCGCCGCAAGTGAAGCGGGCCTGCGCGGCGGTATATACTGCGAGGCTGACTCAGGCGCGTAGCTCAGCTGGTTAGAGCACCACCTTGACATGGTGGGGGTCGTTGGTTCGAGTCCAATCGCGCCTACCAAATTCGGTAGATGAACAAAGCACCCGGCGGGAACGCCCGGTGCTTTTTTCTTGATTTTTTCTTGATGCTTCGGGGCGGGCCAGGGTGCTCAGGGTGCGTACAGGCCCGCCTCTGTGCTGATCTGCGTTTCCCCGGCGCTCAGCGCTGGGGCACGCCAGGCTGCGGGTCGGGCACTTCGACCGCATCGATGTCGATGATGGTCTTGTCGCCTGGCCGCTGGCGGTGGCGGGCGCGCTGGTAATAGGCGTGGAACAAGCCCGTCGCCGGGCGCCGCCCACGCACGAGCGCCCAACCCACCAGCCCCAAGGCCAGCAACATGCCCAGCACCAAGGCCACCAGCATGAAGACAAAGGCCGCCGCCACGGCCACCAGGCGCAGCGGCCAACGCAGCCACAACGGCACGCCGGACAAAGACGCAGGGCCCTTGCGGGGGTTCAGGGGAGCGGTGTAGAGGTTCATGGGCACTGTGATCTTCAAGGTGCTGCCGGGTTCCGCAAGCTGGGCGGAGGGGGCCAGCGCCGCCGCAACCAGAGGTCTTTGCGCGGGATGATGCCGCGTGCCATCCCTTGCCGCCAGCACAGCAGCTAGGCGGATTCCCTCACCCCCCTGCCTTTGAAGGGTGCGGGACAGGCGGTCGCCACCGGCCAGCCACCATTGGCGCCGCCAGGCTGGCCATTCGTCGCATGTCCTTCGGCCAACCCTCGGCAAACGGTAGGCTATCGTTCCTTGTCAAGACCTTCTCCAGGAAGCCGGCATTCGTTGCAGCGGCTGCACAACCCCACAGCATGCGTTACGCCTTTTCAAATACCTTCCTGGCCGCGGTGCTGGCCGTCTTGCTGGCCGCCTGCAGCCCGGCCGCCGACCAGGCCGCCAAGTCTTCCAAGACCACCGAAACCACCGAAGCCAAGGACACCGGGGCCGCCGACACGGCTGCCAAGACCGGCAAGCCGGCCAAGCCTGCCGCAGATGCCGCATCGGCGCCGGTGCTGCTGGTGGCCCCAGAAGACCTGCGCACGCTGGCCCCCAGCCTGCTGGCCGGCGGGCCGGTGATCACCGGGTCGCTGCAGCCGGAGCGCAAGGCCGACCTGCGCAGCGAAGTCTCTGCCGTCGTGCTGCAGGTGCTGAAGCAGAACGGCGACCCGGTGCAGCGCGGCGAACTGCTGGTGCGCCTGGACGACAGCGCCATCCGCGACAGCATGAACAGCGCCACCGAATCGGTGCGCGCCATCGGTCAGGCCTTCGAACAAGCCGAACGCCAGCTGCAGCGCCTGAAGACCCTGCAGGCCCAGGGCATGACCAGCATGCAGGCGCTGGAAGACGCCGAAGTGCGGCGCAACAACGCACAAAGCGACCTGGTGGCCGCCCGCGCCCGTGCTGCCACCGCCAGCCAGCAGCTGCGCCGCACCGAGGTGCGCGCACCTTTTGCTGGCGTGGTCAGCGAACGCAAGGTCTCGGCCGGCGACACCGCCGCCGTGGGCAAGGAACTGCTCAAGGTCATCGACCCCGCCAGCATGCGTTTCGAAGGCCTGGTGTCGGCCGACCGCATGCACGAGGTGAAGCTGGGGCAAGCCGTGAGCTTTCGCGTCAACGGTTTCCCGCAAACCGAATTCAGCGGCAAGGTTCAGCGCGTGGACGCCACGGCCAATGCCACCACGCGCCAAGTGGAAGTGGTGGTGGCCTTCGCCGACCCTGCCGCCGCGCCGCGGGTGGCAGGGCTGTTTGCCGAAGGCCGGATCGAATCGGGCACCAGTGAAGCACTGATGCTGCCTGAATCCAGCATCGTGCGAGCCGGCGAAGCCGCCAGCGTGTGGAAGCTGGCCGCGGACCGCATCAGCAAGGTCGACGTGCGCCTGGGCGAACGCGACCCGAGGCGCGGCGAATACCCGGTGCTGACAGGCCTTTCGGCCGGCGACCGGGTGCTGCGCAAGCCCGGCAGCGGCCTGCTGGACGGTCAACGCGTGGAACTGGCCGCGGCGTCGCGGCCGGCGCCTGCCGTCCCGGTGCCGGCGGCCGCGGCCGTCCCGGCAGCAGCGTCTGCCGTGGCCACACGCTAGGCCAACGGGGCGACACCATGTTCCTGTCTGACTTCAGCATCAAGCGCCCGGTTGCCACCGTGGTGCTCATCATCGCCTTGATGGCGCTGGGCCTGCTGGCCCTGAGCAAGCTGCGGGTCAACCAGATCCCCGACGTCGAGCAGCCCATCCTGGTGGTCAGCATCACCTACCCGGGCGCCAGCCCGGAGACGGTGGAACGCGAGGTGATCAACCGCATCGAAAAGGCCTTGCAGGGCATCTCGGGCGTGGACCGCGTGCAGGCCACGGCCGCCGAAGGCAATGCCAGCCTGGTGATGTTCTTCAATTTCAACAAGAACATGATCGAGGCCGCCGACGATGTGCGCAACGCCATCGGCACGGTGCGCTACAAGTTGCCGACCGAAATCCGCGAACCCGTGCTGACGCGGGTGGACCCGGCGGCCCAGCCCATCATGCAGCTGGCGCTGTCGTCGACGGCGCAAAGCTTTTCCGACATCTCGCGCCTGGCCGAAGACCGCCTGGCCGACCGCTTCCGCGGCATTGCTGGCGTGGCGGTGGTGAACGTCAACGGCGCACTGCGGCGCGAACTCACGGTGCTGCTGCACGCCGACAAGCTGCGTGAATTCGAAGTCTCGGTGACCGAGGTCGTGAATGCGCTGCGGGCCCAAAACACCACGGCCCCGGTGGGCAAGGTGCGTGGCAAGCTGGAAGACCAGAGCATCCGGCTGGTGGGCCGCATCGAATCGCCGCGCGAATTCGAGCAGATCGTCATCAAGCGCCGCGGCAGTGAACTGGTGCGGCTGTCGCAGGTGGCCACCGTGGCCGACGGCTTCGCCGAGATCTCGAGCTTTTCGCTGCGCAACGGCAACCCGAACGTGGGCCTGTCGATCACCCGCACGCGTGACGCCAGCACGGTGTCGGTGGCCGACGAGGTGCGCAAGCTGGTGGTCGACATCAACAAGGAACTGCTGGCCGGAACGAAGCTGGAAGTGACGCAGGACGGCGGCCAGAACGCTGCCAACAGCCTGTACAACGTGATCCACGCCCTGGTGTTCGGCGCCGGGCTGACGGTCTTCGTGGTCTATGTGTTCCTGAATTCCTGGCGCTCCACCCTCATCACCGCGCTCAGCCTGCCCACCAGCGTGGTGGCGGCCTTCATCGCGGTCTGGCTGTTCGGCTTTTCGCTGAACTTCATGAGCCTGCTGGGCCTGAGCCTGGCCATCGGCGTGCTGATCGACGACGCCATCGTGGTGCGCGAGAACATCGTGCGCCACATGGAAATGGGCGAAGACCGGCGCACCGCGGCACTGAACGGCACGGCCGAGATCGGCCTGGCGGTGGCCGCCACCACCTTCAGCATCGTGGCCGTGTTCGTGCCCGTGGCCTTCATGCCCGGGGTGTCGGGCGAATGGTTCCGGCCCTTTGCGCTGACTGTGGTGGCTTCGGTGCTGGTGAGCCTGCTGATCGCCTTCACGCTGGACCCGATGCTCAGCGCCTTCTGGGGCGACCCCCCGGGCTACCACCACGCGCCGAAGAAAGGCATCAGCCGGGTGCTGCAGCGCTTCAACGTCTGGTTCGACCACCAGACCGAACGCTACGGCGCAGTCATCGCCTGGGCCCTGCACCACCGGCGCTGGATGGCCGTGTTCGCCGCCGCCAGCCTGGTGGCTGCGGTGGCCCTGCAGGCCAAGTTCGGTGGGTCCAGCTTCCTGCCTTCGTCCGACGCCGGCACCATCGCCATCGAAGTGCGCACCCCCAGCAGCAGCAGCCTGGACTACGCACGCATGAAGATCGAAGCCGCTGCCGCACTGGCCCGTACCCTGCCCGAAACCAAGGCCACCAACAGCCAGGTGCGCGCCGGCGGCGGCCGCATCTACGTGGATATCGGCAAGAGCACGCAGCGCCAGCGCAGCCACATCCAGATCGCCGGCGACCTGCGCAAGCTCACCAACCGCCTGGTGGGTGCCGAATACACGGTGCTGGAAGACCTGAACAACGGCGCGCAGAAGCCGGTGCAGATCCGCTTTACCGGTGCCGATTCGCGCAAGCTGCTGGAGCTGACCAACCAGTTCATGGAACAGCTGCGCCAGGTGCCTGGCGCGGTGGACGTGGGCCTGTCGGAACAGGACCCGCAGGACGAACTGAAGATCGAGCTCGACCGCGGGCTGGCCAATTCGCTGGGCATTTCCGCCAACGACGCAGCCCAGGCCCTGCGCGTGGCCTTCGCTGGCGTGGAAGTGGGCGACTGGGTCGACCCGGTGGGCGAAACACGCGACGTGTCGGTGCGCCTGCACCCGAACGACCGCGTCGACGCCAGCAACATCGAACGCCTGCCGATTGCCGTGTCCGGCAGCAACCGCATGGTGCCGCTGGAACAGATCGCCACCGTCAGCATCGGCAAGGGGCCCAGCCAGATCCAGCATTCGGACGGCAAGCGCACCATCAGCGTGGCCGCCAACGCCCAGGGCCGCAGCCCGGGCGAAGTGACGGCCGATGCCCTGGCGCTGGCGAAGAAGATCGACTTCCCGCCCGGTTACGGCCTGGAACTGGCCGGCGCTTCGCGCGACCAGCAGGCCGTGTTCGGCGCCATGGGCACGGCCCTGGTGTCGGGCGTGGCGCTGATGTACCTGATCCTGGTGATGCAGTTCGGCAGCTTCACGGCGCCGCTGGCGGTGATGCTGTCGCTGCCGCTGTCGCTGATCGGTGTCGTCCTGGCCTTGCTGCTGACGGGCGGTACGCTGAACCTGATGAGCTTCATCGGCGTGATCATGCTGATGGGCCTGGTGGCGAAGAACGCCATCCTGTTGCTGGACGCTGCACGCAACCTGGAAGCCGAAGGCGTGGACCGCGAAGAGGCCCTGATGACCGCCGGGCGCAAGCGCCTGCGGCCGATCCTGATGACGACCTTCGCGCTGATCGCCGGCATGCTGCCGGTGGCCATCGGCGTGGGTGAAGGTGGCGAGTTCTACCGCCCGATGGCGGTGGCCATCATCGGCGGCACCATCACCAGCACCTTGCTCACCCTGCTGGTTATTCCCAGCTTCTACGACAGCATCGAACTGGCCCGCGACGGTGCGGTGGCCAAGTTCGGCCGCCGTGCGGAACGCTGGAACCCCTTTGTGGCCTTCGTGCTGACGGGCCTGGAGAGTGTGGCCACCCTGTTGGGCCTGCGTGCACTGTGGCGCCTGCCGCGGCGGGCGTTGCAATGGCTGGCGCGGCGCCGTGGGACCGTACGCCCGGCGGCAGCCTGATGCAGCGGGCACTTCCCTGGCGGCCAGCACGGTGAGCCTGCCCACGCTGGCCTTGCTGCAGCAGGTCGAAGCCCTGGCCCGCTTGGCCGGGCGCGCCATCCTGGACGTCTATGCCAGCGACTTCGCGGTCGAACACAAGGCCGACGCTTCCCCGCTGACGCTGGCTGACGCGCGGGCCGAAGCGCTGATCGTGCCCGGCCTGGAGGCGCTGGATCCGGGTACGCCGGTGGTGGCGGAAGAAGCGGTGGCGCGCGATGGCGCACCGGCTGTGGGCCGGCGTTTCTGGCTCGTCGACCCGCTGGATGGCACGCGCGAGTTCGTGCTGCGCAATGGCGAATTCACCGTCAACATCGCCCTGGTGGAAGACGGCGTGCCCGTGCTGGGCGTGCTGCTGGCGCCGGCGCTGGACCGCCTGTTTGCCGGCTTGCCGGGGCAGGGCGCCTGGCTGGAAGAAGCCGGACAGCGGCGCCTTGTCACCGGCCGCAGCTTGCCCGCTGGCGGCGCCACGCTGGCCGTCAGCCGCGCCCATGGCAGCGGGCCGGCGCTGCAGGCCTGGCTGGCCCAGCGACAGGTGGCGGGGCAGGTGGCGGCGGGGTCTGCACTGAAGTTCGGCCTGCTGGCGGCTGGCGAAGCCGACCTGTACCCGCGTTTTGGGCGCACGATGGAATGGGACACTGCCGCCGGCCACGCCCTGCTGCTGGCCGTGGGCGGCGACATCCACGACCTGCAAGGCCAGCGCCTGCGCTACGGCAAGCCGGGTTTCGACAACCCCGACTTCGTGGCCTGCGCCCGGGTTTAGGCTGCGTGGGCAACAGCGGTCAACCGCCTTGCCGTCCGCCAGGGAAAACCGGCAGCCAGGCACCAGGGGGCGTCCCTAGAATGGACGTATCGAAGCCCAGGCTTCAGCCCACAAGAAAGCGCAGCGCATGACGACCACCCGCCGTGCCAAGACACCGCCCGCCGCGGCCGATGACGCCCCTGCGGCCACGGCTGGCCCGGCCCTGCGCACGCTGAAGAAATACCCGAACCGGCGTCTGTACGACACCCAGACCAGCAGCTACATCACGCTGACCGACGTCAAACGCATGGTGCTGGCCAGCGAACCCTTCGAGGTGCGCGATGCGAAGACAGGGGAAGACCTGACCCGCAGCATCCTGCTGCAGATCATCCTGGAAGAAGAATCGGGCGGCGTGCCCATGTTCAGCACCCAGGCGCTGGCGCAGATCATCCGCTTCTATGGCCACGCCATGCAGGGCGTGATGGGCACGATGCTGGAAAAGAACCTGCAGGCCTTCACCGAACTCCAGGCGCAGTTTCTTCAAAGCAGCAAGGGCTTGTACGACCCCAAGCAGCTGTCACCCGAGCTGTGGACCAAGTTCCTGAGCGGCCAGCCCGACGCGCTTCAGGGCCTGATGGGGAGTTATGTCGAACAGAGCCGGGCCCTGTTTGAACAGATGCAGAAGGCCAGTGCGCTGTTCCCGGTGGTGCCAGGGTTTCCCGCCAAACGCTGACCCGCAGTGCGCGCGGTTAAGCCGCTGGCGCCAGAAAGAAAAAAGGCCATGCGCATGCATGGCCTTGGGTCTTCAGAGCACGAGGCTTAGACAGCTTGGCGGCGGCGGCGCGCGACCAGACCGGCAACGCCCACAGCGCCCATCAGCATCAGAGCGATGCTCGACGGCTCAGGGATGGCTGCAACGGTGATCGCCACGCCCGGGGTGCTTTCGAACCAGAGGTTCTGCACGGTGCGGGTCTGCAGGGAAGAGCCGATCAGCATCGAGCCATAGCCGTAGTGAACTTGGTTGTTGGCTTCGTTCAGCAGGCGGAAGCCGAAGTAGTTGACCGAATTCAGGACCCAGGGCCTGGAGGCTGCTGTCGTCGTCGCCTGGCCAGAGCCAAAGGTGGTGGTGGGGCCGACCGAAGTACCCAAGGCCAGGTTGGCCACCTGGCCAGCAATGGAGACGGCGTACACGCCGCCAGTGGGTGCTGCCGGGTTGAAGAAGTTCAGCGCGCTGGTGGTGGTGGTCGTGCCCCAGGGGTTGATGTCCCAGCCCGTGGTCGTGCTGGGGCCAGTGGCACCCGAGACGACGTTGATGTAGATGCCCTGCGTGGTCAGCGGCACGGCCACGTTGGCAGCGATGCTGAGCGTGGGCAGGGCCTGCGCGGCCGACGAGAAGGCCAGGAGAGCGGCGATGCCGCTGATGGCGGCGCCGTGACGGACTGCGCTCAGCGCGCTGGAAGCGGGGAAGGTCATTCGGGAAACTCCTGTGATGTCTAGGGTGTTCTGAGCACCGTACGAAGAAGCTACCCGGCTTTATCCCGTGTAAAACCTTCGGTGGTGTCAGTCATATGAGTGAAACATGGCGCGCCCCGATAGGCACCCCCCGGGACACGGGGTTCAACAGTTTTTTTGGGCCCAGCCTGGTGTGCGACCCGGCACGCCCTGGCGTGACACGACATGACTCTCGATTCCCCTGGCTGTGTGCCCTTGGCGCCTGAAGCTTCAGGCCGGGTGTTCTGGCTCACAGGCTTATCTGGCGCTGGCAAGTCGACCATCGCGCAGGCCACACGCCAGCGCCTGAAGGCCCTGGGCCACGCCAGCACCGTGCTGGATGGCGATGAACTGCGCCGCGGCCTCACCCGTGACCTGGGATTCTCTGCAGCCGACCGCGCCGAAAGCGTGCGACGCGCGGCCGAGGTGGCGCGCCTGATGTCCGACGCTGGGCTGGTGGTGATCGTCGCGCTGATTTCACCCTTCCGGGCAGACCGCGACCAGGCGCGAGCGCTGTTCGCGCCAGGCCACTTCGTCGAAGTGCATGTGGACACCCCCCTGGCCGTGGCCGAAGCGCGTGACCCCAAAGGTCTGTACCGGCGTGCTCGACAGGGGGAACTGCGCGACTTCACCGGCATCGATTCACCTTACGAGGCGCCACTGGCGGCAGAGATCGTGATCCGCACCGAACTGACATCGGCCGACGAAGCGGCGCGCAGGCTGTGCGCCTGGCTGCCCTGATGCCGGCGCGGCCGCCAGCCCGGGCGGCGGCGGCATGGGCCAATCGGTCAAAATCGGGCCGATGACCGCAGACACCCCGACAGCCCTGGCCTCGAGCAGCCCGAAGATCGGCTTCATTTCCCTGGGTTGCCCCAAGGCGCTGACCGATTCAGAACTCATCCTCACCCAATTGCGGGCCGAGGGTTATGAAACCAGCAAGACCTTCGCCGGCGCCGACCTGGTGATCGTCAACACTTGCGGCTTCATCGACGACGCGGTGAAGGAAAGCCTGGACACCATCGGCGAAGCCCTGGCTGAAAACGGCAAGGTCATCGTCACCGGCTGCCTGGGCGCGAAAGCGGGCGATGGCGGCGGCAACCTGGTGAAGAACGTGCACCCCAGCGTGCTGGCCGTCACCGGTCCGCATGCCACGCAGGAAGTGATGGACGCTGTGCATCGGCACGTGCCCAAGCCGCACGACCCGTTCTTGGACCTGGTCCCTGCCGTGCGGGACGAATTCCGCGGCGTGGCCGGCATCAAGCTCACCCCGCGCCACTACGCGTACTTGAAGATCAGCGAAGGCTGTAACCACCGCTGCAGCTTCTGCATCATCCCCAGCATGCGCGGCGACCTGGTGTCGCGCCCCATCGGCGACGTGCTGGGCGACGCGCGCGCGCTGTTCGAATCGGGCGTGAAGGAACTGCTGGTGATCAGCCAGGACACCAGTGCCTACGGCGTGGACGTGAAGTACCGCACCGGCTTCTTCGACGGCCAGCCCGTGAAGACGCGCATGCTGGACCTGTGCGCCCGCCTGGGCGAACTGGCCGCGCCCTACGGCGCATGGGTGCGTCTGCACTACGTCTACCCCTACCCGCATGTGGACGAACTGCTGCCATTGATGGCCGAAGGCAAGGTACTGCCCTACCTGGACGTGCCCTTCCAGCACGCCCACCCCGACGTGCTGAAGCGCATGAAGCGCCCGGCCAGTGGCGAACGCAACCTGGAACGTCTGGCGGCCTGGCGCGCCGTGTGCCCCGAGATCGTGGTGCGCAGCACCTTCATCGCAGGCTTCCCGGGCGAGACCGAGTCCGAGTTCGAGACGCTGCTGGACTTCCTGCGCGAAGCCGAGATCGACCGCGCCGGCTGCTTCGCCTATTCCCCGGTGCAGGGCGCCAGCGCGAATGACCTGCCCGGCATGCTGCCGGCTGAAGTGCGCGAAGAACGCCGCGCGCGCTTCATGGCTGTGGCCGAAGAGGTGTCCACCCGCAAGCTGCAGCGCCGCGTGGGCGCCACCATGCAGGTGTTGGTGGACCATGCGCCGGCGCTGGGCCGCAAGGGCGGCAGTGGCCGTAGCTATGCCGACGCGCCCGAGATCGACGGCACCGTGCGCCTTCTGCCACCGGAAAAAGCCAGCAAGACGCTGAAGGTGGGCGACTTCACCCGCGCCCGCATCGTGGCCACCGATGGCCACGACCTGGTGGCCCTGCCGGTCTGAAGGGCGCAGCGATGGCAGCCTCAGACCCCGAATGGGGTAATGACTTCGGCACCGATCCGATCACCGACCTCATTCACCACCCCTACCAGCCGCCCGCGGGCTTCAACGCTCCGCAGGTGCCGGTGCACAAGGCCAGCACCGTCATCTTCAGCAACGTGGCAGCCATGCGCACGCGCGACTGGCGCCACAAGACCGGCTACACCTACGGCCTGCACGGCACGCCCACCACCTTCACGCTGGAAGCCCGCATCGCCGCGCTGGAAGGGGGGCAGCACTGTGCCCTGGTGCCCAGCGGCCTGGCGGCCATCGCCCTGGTGAACCAGGCCCTGCTCAGCCAGGGCGACGACGTGCTGCTGCCGGCCAATGTCTATGGGCCCAGCCGTGAACTGGCGCGCAACGAACTGGCGCGCTGGGGCATCGGCCACCGCCTGTACGACCCGATGGACCCGGCCGCGCTGCCGGCCCTGATGGGGCCGAAGACGAAGTTGATCTGGCTGGAAGCGCCGGGCTCGGTGACGATGGAGTTTCCCGACCTGCCTGAACTCGCCCGCATCGCCCATGCCCACGGCGTGACAACGGCGCTGGACAACACCTGGGGCGCCGGCCTGGCCTTCAACGGCTTCGACCTGGGGGCCGACGTGGTGATGCAGGCGCTGACGAAGTTTCCCAGTGGCGGCGGCGACGTGCTGATGGGTTCTGTCTGCACGCGCGACGCGGCGCTGCACGAGCGCGTCCACCTCACCCACATGCGCACGGGCCAGGGCGTGGCGGCAAACGACGCTGAACTGGTGCTGCGGTCGCTGCCCAGCATCGGCCTGCGCTATGCCGCGCAGGACGCTTCAGCGCGGGCGCTGGCGCTGTGGCTGCAGACACGCCCCGAAGTGGCGCGCGTGCTGCACCCGGCGCTGGAAGCGTCGCCTGGCCACGTTCATTGGCGGGCGCACTGCAGCCAGGCGGCAGGCTTGTTTTCGGTGTTGTTCGACGCGCGCTTCAGCGTGGCGCAGGTCGACGCCTTCGTCGATGGCTTGAAGCTGTTCAAGATCGGCTTTTCCTGGGCTGGCCCGGTCAGCCTGGTGGTGCCTTACGACATCGCGGCGTTGCGGCCGGGTCAGGCCTGGCAGGGCCATCTGGTGCGCTTCTCAATGGGCTTCGAAGCCGTGGCCGACCTTCAGGCCGACCTGGCGCAGGCGATGGCCTGCGCGTTCGCAGGCTGAGCGTTCAGCTCTTGGACGAGACCTTGTGCCGCATCAAGCGGCCCTTTTCACGGTTCCAGTCGCGTTCTTTTTCGGTGTTGCGCTTGTCGTGCTCGGCCTTGCCCTTGGCCAGCGCAATCTCGGCCTTCACCAGCCCGCCCTTGTAGTGCAGGTTCAGCGGCACCAGGGTGAAGCCCTTCTGTTCCACCTTGCCCACCAGGCGGCGGATCTGGTCCTTCTTCATCAGCAGCTTCTTCGTGCGGTCGGCCTGTGGGCTGATGTGGGTGGACGCGGTGCGCAGCGCGTTGATGCGGCAGCCGATGAGAAACAGTTCGCCGTCGCGGATATGCACGTAGCCGTCGGTCAGCTGCACCTGGCCGGCGCGGATCGCCTTCACTTCCCAGCCTTCCAGCACCATGCCAGCCTCGAACTGTTCTTCGATGCTGTATTCGAAACGGGCGCGGCGGTTTTCGGCGATGTGGGCCATGAGGGGCGCTTCTACAATGGTTGCATTGTATGAAGCATGTGAAGAAGTCGGTCCTGTTGTGGTACTCCGCACCCGAGATGTACGAGCTGGTGACGCGGGTCGACCAATACCCGCGCTTTCTGCCCTGGTGCGACAAGGCCGACGTGTTGGAAAGCCATGCCGATGGCGTCACGGCCCGGCTGGGTTTGTCCTACATGGGGGTGCGGCACGCTTTCACCACCCGTAACCGGCATGTGCCGGGTGAATCGGTGATGGTGAACCTGGTCGACGGGCCGTTTTCCCTGCTGGACGGCACCTGGCTCTTCAAGCCCATCGGGCGCGCGGGCGACGCTCAGCAGGCCTGCAGGATCGAGTTCGACCTGCGCTATGCCTTTTCCAGCACCGCGCTGGAAGTGGTGGTGAGCCCGGTCTTCGACAAGATCGCCGCCACCTTCGTCGATTCCTTCGTGCGCCGCGCCGAAGCCGTCTACGGCGCGCGCTGATGTCCGCACTGATATCCGCGCTGACGCCCGCGCCCACACTGCGGCTGCAGGTGGTTTACTGCCCGCAGCCCGGGCAGGTGGACATCGTCGACCTCAGCCTGCCCGAGGGCGCCAGCCTGGCCGACGCCCTGCAGGCCAGCCAGCTGCTGGTGCGCTACGGGCTTTCGCCCGAGCAGGTGAAGCTGGGCGTGTGGTCGCGCCTGAAGCCGCTGGACACGCCCTTGCGGGACGGTGACCGGGTCGAGGTTTATCGTCCTCTGACGGTGGACCCGAAGGAAGCACGGAGGCTGCGCTACAAGCGCCAGCGCAACACGCAGCGGGCAAGCTGACGGCCGCGCCGCGGTCAGCGATCAGCGGCAGTCAGACGCGATCACTTCGCGCGCACGGCGGCTTTCTTCGGCGCGGCCCTGTTCGTCCAGCACTTCGCGTTCGCCCTTGTCGTTCAGGCGCGCCATGCGCTGGCCGTTGTCCAGTGCAGTCAGCTGTGCGCGGGCACGACGACAGTTTTCCGCCCGCTGCCCGGCCAGCTTGGCTTCTTCGTTTTTCAGCTTGGCCGCCTTCTCGGCTTCGGCGGCCTTCTTGCGGGCTTCGAGTTCGCGGTCGACCGGCGTGGCGGGTGCCACCGCGTTGGCCGCTGCCCCAGCAGGCACTGAGGCCGCGGCGCTGGCGGGCGCTGGCGAACGCGCCACGGTCCGCGGCGCCGGGCGGCTGAGGATGTCTTTGTCGGCGATGTCGCGAGGCGGTGGCAAGTCGCTGGCGGTGACGCGCCCGTCCTTGTCGCGCCAGGTCCACTGAGCCTGGGCTGCGCCAGCCAGCAGGGCCAGACCCAGCAGGGCGGCCAGACCAGGCGCCCAGCGCCAGGGTTGCAGGGGTGTGCAATGCATGGGGTCAGTGTAGTGCGCAGGGTGGTGATCTTGCCTGTGCAGTCAGTCACGCCCAGCCCGGCGCTGACAGCCGGCTACCTATAATCGCTTTTTGCGTCTGGAGCTTTTTCATGCGCCTACTCGGCAAAGCGCTCACCTTCGACGACGTGTTGTTGGTGCCGGCCTATTCCCAGGTGTTGCCGCGCGACACCCAGCTGTCCACCCCCTTCACGCGCGGCATCCGGCTCAACCTGCCCCTGGTGTCGGCTGCGATGGACACCGTCACCGAAGCCCGCCTGGCGATCGCCATCGCGCAGGAAGGCGGCATCGGCATCGTTCACAAGAACCTCACGCCGCGCCAGCAGGCGGCTGAAGTGGCGCGCGTGAAGCGCTACGAATCGGGCCTGCTGCGCGACCCCATCACGGTGTCGCCAGACACCGCAGTGCGCGACGTCATGGCGCTGTCGCGCCAGCATGGCGTCTCGGGCTTCCCGGTGGTGGACGGTCGCACCGTGGTGGGCATCGTCACCAACCGCGACCTGCGCTTCGAAACCCGGCTGGACGCGCCTGTGCGCGACATCATGACCCCGCGTGAACGCCTGGTGTGGGTGCGCGAAGGCACTTCGCTGGAAGAAGGCAAGGCGCTGATGCACCGCCACAAGCTGGAACGCGTGCTGGTGGTGAACGACGCCTTCGAACTGCGCGGGCTGATGACGGTGAAGGACATCACCAAGCAGACCGACTTCCCGAATGCCGCACGCGACAGCCAGGGCAAGCTGCGCGTAGGCGCAGCCGTGGGCGTGGGCGAAGGCACCGAAGAACGCGTGGACCTGCTGGCCAAGGCCGGCGTCGACGCCCTGGTGGTGGACACCGCGCACGGCCACAGCGCCGGCGTGATCGAGCGCGTACGCTGGATCAAGCGCCACTACCCCGACGTGCAGGTGATCGGCGGCAACATCGCCACCGGCGCCGCCGCGCTGGCCCTGGCCGAAGCAGGCGCCGACGCGGTGAAGGTGGGCATCGGCCCGGGCAGCATCTGCACCACGCGCATCGTGGCGGGCGTGGGCGTGCCGCAGATCATGGCCATCGACAATGTGGCCACGGCGCTGCAGGGCAGCGGCGTGCCGCTGATCGCCGATGGCGGCATCCGCTACAGCGGCGACATCGCCAAGGCGATTGCCGCCGGCGCCAGCACCGTGATGATGGGCGGCATGTTTGCCGGCACCGAAGAAGCGCCGGGCGAAGTCATCCTGTACCAGGGCCGCAGCTACAAGAGCTACCGCGGCATGGGCAGCATTGGCGCCATGAAGGCCGGCAGCGCCGACCGCTACTTCCAGGAAGCCGACGAAACCAGCAACCCCAACGCCGACAAGCTGGTGCCCGAAGGCATCGAAGGCCGAGTACCCTACAAGGGCAGCATGGTGGGCATCGTGCACCAGATGGCGGGCGGCTTGCGTGCATCGATGGGCTACTGCGGCTGCGCCACGATCGAGGACATGCAGGCCAAGGCCGAGTTCGTCCAGATCACCACCGCCGGCATGCGCGAAAGCCACGTGCACGACGTCCAGATCACCAAGGAAGCGCCGAATTACCGCCTCGAATAAGCCCGCTGCCGTGGCGGCTGCCACCGCCCGCCCGGCCGCCATGCGCTTCATCATGCTGGTGGTGCTGATCGACATGCTGGCCATCGGCATCATCGTGCCCGTGCTGCCGGCCCTGGTGGGCAAGTTCACGGCCGACCCGTCTGAACAGACCTACTGGTACGGGGTCGTCACCTTTTCTTTCGCGCTGGCCAGCTTCTTCGGTGCGCCGGTACTGGGCGCCTTGTCCGACCGCTTCGGGCGCCGACCCATCCTGCTGCTGGGCTTCTGCGGCCTGGCGCTGAACTTCTTCGCCACCGCGCTGGCGACTTCGCTGTGGATGCTGATTGCATCGCGCATCGTTGGCGGTGGCATGCAGGCCAATGCCGCCGTGGCCAACGCCTACGTGGCCGACATCACGCCGCCCGAAGAGCGCGCCAAGCGCTTCGGCATGCTCGGGGCGATGTTCGGCATCGGCTTCATCCTGGGGCCGGTGATCGGGGGGCTGCTGGGCGGCATCGACCTGCACTACCCGTTCATCGCCGCGGGCGTGCTGGCGCTGCTGAACCTGGTCTACGGTTACTTCGTACTGCCTGAATCCCTGCCGGTGGACAAGCGCCGCGGCTTCGCCTGGAGCCGCGCCAACCCGGTGGCAGCGCTGAAGCAGCTGGCCGGGCTGAAAGACACCGCGCCGCTGGTGGTGGTGCTGGCCTGCGTGGGCCTGGCGCAGTTCACGCTGTACACCACCTGGGTGCTGTACACCACCTTCAAGTTCAACTGGGGGCCCACCGACAACGGCTGGTCGCTGTTTGCCGTGGGCGTGGTGTCGGCCCTGGTGCAGGGCTGGCTGCTGGGCAAGCTGCTCAAGCGCTTCACGCCGCAGCGGCTGGCGGTGCTGGGGCTGGTCTCGTCCACGCTGGCCTATGCGCTGTGGGGCCTGGCCAGCCAGGGCTGGATGATGTATGCGGTGATCTTCGCCAACATCCTGGGCAACACCGTCGCGGCCAGCCTGAACAGCCTGATATCCAACGCGGCCGACGCCAAGTCGCAAGGCCAGACCATGGGCTCGATCAGCGCGTTGAACAGCCTGATGGCCGTCATCGCCCCCGCCATTGGCGCGCCGCTGCTGGGCCTGGTGTCGCACTACCCGGCCGGCGACTGGCGCATCGGCATGCCGTTCTTTGCCTGCGCTGTGCTGCAGGCGGCGGCGCTGGCCCTGGCCTGGTCGCACTTTCGCAAGCTGCGGCAGGGTGGCCCGGCCGAAGCTGCTGCCACGCCCTGAACCCCGCAGGCCCCGCCATGCCTGCGCCTTGAAACCGGATGCCATGCACGACAAGGTCCTGATCCTCGACTTCGGCTCGCAAGTCACCCAGCTCATCGCCCGCCGCGTGCGTGAAGCCCATGTGTACTGCGAGATCCACCCCAACGACGTCAGCGACGACTTCGTGCGTGCCTTCGGGCCGAAGGCCATCATCCTGAGCGGCAGCCATGCCAGCACCTACGAGGCCGAAGACCTTCGCGCCCCGCAGGCCGTTTGGGACCTGGGCGTGCCGGTGCTGGGCATCTGCTACGGCATGCAGACCATGGCCGCACAGCTGGGCGGGCAGGTGCAGTACAGCGACCAGCGCGAATTCGGCTACGCCGAAGTGCGCGCCCATGGCCACACGCCGCTGCTGGACGGCATCGAAGACTTCCGCACCGATCAGGGCCACGGCATGCTGAAGGTGTGGATGAGCCATGGCGACAAGGTCACCGCGCTGCCGCCCGGCTTCAAGCTGATGGCCAGCACGCCCAGCTGCCCGATTGCCGGCATGGCCGATGTCGCGCGGGGCTACTACGGCCTGCAGTTCCACCCCGAGGTGACGCACACCCTGCAGGGCCGCGCGCTGCTGGAACGCTTCGTACTGGGCATCGCCGGCGCGAAGCCCGACTGGGTGATGCGCGACCACATTGCCGAAGCGGTGGAAAAGATCCGCGCCCAGGTCGGCAGCGAAGAAGTCATCCTGGGCCTGAGCGGCGGGGTGGACAGCAGCGTGGCGGCGGCACTCATCCACCGCGCCATCGGCGACCAGCTGACCTGCGTCTTCGTCGACCACGGGCTGCTGCGCCTGAACGAAGGCGACGCGGTGATGGACATGTTCGTGGGCCAGCTGCACGCGAAGGTCATTCGCGTGGACGCCAGCGACCTGTTCCTGGGCAAGCTGGCCGGCGTGACCGACCCCGAGGCCAAGCGCAAGATCATCGGCGGCGAATTCGTCACCGTCTTCAAGCAGGAAGCCGCCAAGCTGGTAGGCGCCGGTGCGCAGGGCGCGAAGTGGCTGGCGCAAGGCACGATCTACCCCGACGTGATCGAAAGCGGCGGCGCGAAGTCTGCATCGGGCAAGAAGAAGGCCGTCACGATCAAGAGCCACCACAACGTCGGCGGCCTGCCCGAACAGCTGGGCCT
>JAIXRN010000008.1 GCA_027485165.1 Rubrivivax sp. | reverse complement strand
GGGCGCAGAGCATCGGCATGATCTTCAGCCTGGTGCTGCTGGCGCCGAGCTGGGGCGGCATGATCAACGGCGTCATGACGCTGTCGGGTGCCTGGCACAAGCTGCGTGACGACCCGATCCTGAAGTTCCTGATCGTGAGCCTGTCCTTCTACGGCATGTCCACGTTCGAAGGTCCGATGATGTCGATCAAGACCGTCAACGCGCTGTCCCACTACACCGACTGGACGGTGGGCCACGTGCACAGCGGCGCACTGGGTTGGGTAGGCTTCATCAGCATGGGCGCGCTGTACCACCTGATCCCGCGCCTGTATGGCAAGACCAAGATGCACAGCGTGCCGGCGATCGAGATGCACTTCTGGATCGCCACCCTGGGCATCGTGCTGTACATCGCGGCAATGTGGATCGCCGGCGTTATGCAGGGCCTGATGTGGCGTGCAGTGAACCCCGACGGCACCCTGGTCTACAGCTTCGTCGAAGGCGTGAAGGCCAGCTACCCGTACTACGTCATCCGGCTGGTGGGCGGGCTGATGTACCTGACGGGCATGCTCATCATGGCCTGGAACGTGGTGATGACGGTGCGGGGCGCGCGCGCCGAGCCCGTGGCCATCCCGCGGGTGGCTGCCGCCTATTCCTGAGCTGTACGAAAGACAAGAGGAACCCCCATGGCCCACGCCAAGCCCAGTGGTCACGAAAAGATCGAGACCAACAACTTCCTGCTCATCACGCTGATCATCGTGGCCATCGCCATTGGTGGCCTGGTCGAGATCGTGCCGCTGTTTTTCCAGCGGTCCACCACGCAGCCGGTGGAAGGGCTCAAGCCCTACACCGCGCTGCAGCTGGCCGGGCGCGACATCTACACCCGCGAAGGTTGCTACAACTGCCATTCGCAGATGGTGCGCCCCTTCCGTGCCGAAGCCCTGCGCTACGGCCCGCTGTCGCAGGCCGGCGAATTCGTCTACGACCATCCCTTCCAGTGGGGCAGCAAGCGCACCGGCCCCGACCTGCACCGCGTGGGTGGCCGCTACAGCGACGAATGGCATCGCATCCACCTGATCAACCCGCGTGACCTGGTGCCGGAATCGAACATGCCCGCCTACCCCTGGCTGGACACCGCCATGGTCGACGACACCAGCATCGGCACGCACATGACGGGCCTGCGCCGCGTGGGTGTGCCCTACACCGACGCCGAGATCGCCGCAGCGGCCGATGCCGTGCGGGGCAAGACCGAACTGCAAGCCCTGATCGCCTACCTGCAGGTGCTGGGCACCGCGCGAAAGTGACCGCCAGCGCGCCGCCGAAGAAGGACCACCGACATGAACATCGACGTCAACACCCTGCGCATCGCCGTCACGCTGTGCGGCCTGCTGCTCTTCTTGCTGCTGGTGCTGCACAGCTACAGCCGCAAGCGCCGGCCCGAACACGACGCGGCTGCGATGCTGCCCTTCCTGGACGAGCAACGGGAGACTTCTCGTGAGTGACTTCATCCACAGCGGCTGGGCGATCTTCGTCGCCGCCGCCGTCGTGCTGAGCCTGGTGGCCTGCCTGGCGCTGCTGATCATCGCCGCGCGCCGCCGCGTGATGTCCGACGACAACACCACCGGCCACGTCTGGGACGTAGACCTGGTCGAGATGAACAACCCGCTGCCGCGCTGGTGGATGTGGCTGTTCGTGATGACCGTGGCCTTCGCCGCCATCTACCTGGCCTTCTACCCCGGCCTGGGCAGCAACACCGGCACGCTGAAGTGGTCCAGCCTGGGCCAGTACGAAGCCGAGCAGGCCAAGGCCCGCGAAGCGATGAGCGTGGTCTACGCTCGGTACACCGCGTTGCCCGCCGAAGCCCTGGCGCAGGACGCGAAGGCCATGGGCATCGGTGAACGCCTGTTCCTGAACAACTGCGCCCAGTGCCATGGCAGCAACGCCCGCGGCAGCAAGGGCTTCCCGAACCTGGCCGACAGCGACTGGCTCTACGGCGGCACGCACGACCTCATCAAGACATCGATTGCTAATGGCCGCGCCGGCAACATGCCGCCCATGGCAGCCGCAGTGGGCACACCGGAAGACGTGCGCAATGTGGCGAATTACGTGCTCAGCCTGTCGGACAGCCCGCACAACAACGTGGCCGCCCAGCTGGGCAAGGCCAAGTTCGGCGTTTGCGCCGCCTGCCACGGCGCCGACGGCAAGGGCAACACCGCTTTGGGTGCGCCCAACCTGACGGACAAAGTCTGGCTGCACGGCTGGGGCGAACAGGCCATCACGCAGATCATCACGCAGGGCAAGCAGAACATGATGCCGGCACAGTCGGGCCGGCTGACGCCCGAGCAGGTCCACGTGCTGGGCGCCTATGTCTGGAGCCTGTCCAACGGCACGCGCGTGGCAGTAACCAACTGATCGACTGCATGCGCGCCCCCGAACCCGCCAGCACGACAGAAGCTGTCGTCCACTTCTACAAGAGCGACACGCGCATCTATGCCCGCGCCGTGTCGGGCTGGTTTGCCGGCTGGCGCTGGTCGCTGGTGTGGTTCACGCAGATCCTGTTCTACGGCCTGGCTTGGTTGCCCTGGAACGGGCGCCAGGCGGTGCTGTTCGACCTGGGCGTGAGGCGCTTCTACATCTTCGACCTGGTGCTGTATCCGCAGGACTTCATCTACCTGACGGCGCTGCTGATCATCTCGGCCTTTGCGCTGTTCCTGTTCACGGCGGTGGCCGGGCGGCTGTGGTGCGGCTATGCCTGCCCGCAAACGGTTTACACCGAAATCTTCATGTGGGTGGAACAGCGCACCGAAGGCGACCGCATGCGGCGCATGAAGCTGGACGCCGGCCCCTGGACGCTTGAGAAGCTGCTGCGCAAGGGCAGCAAGCACGCCATCTGGCTGGCCATCGGGCTGTGGACGGGTTTCACCTTCGTGGGCTACTTCACACCCATCCGCGAGCTCTGGGCTTCGGCCTTCACGGCCAGCTTCGGGCCCTGGGAAAGCTTCTGGACCCTGTTCTACGGCTTCGCCACCTATGGCAATGCCGGGTGGATGCGCGAGCAGGTCTGCAAGTACATGTGCCCTTATGCGCGCTTCCAGGGCGCGATGTTCGACAAGGACACGCTCATCATCGGCTACGACGCCAAGCGCGGCGAACCACGCGGCACGCGCGCCCGCAGCGCCGATCTGGCCGAGGCCAAGCTGGGCCACTGCATCGACTGCGGGCTGTGCGTGCAGGTCTGCCCCACCGGCATCGACATCCGCAAGGGGCTGCAATACGAATGCATCGGCTGCGCGGCCTGCATCGACGTGTGCAACGGCGTGATGGACAAGATGAAGTACCCGCGCGGGCTGGTGCGCTACGACACCGAGCGCGGGCTGGAACAGGGCCTGGGCGCCGCCCAGCTGCTGCAGCGCGTGCTGCGGCCGCGCGTGCTGGTGTACACGGCCGTGCTGGTGCTGGTCTGCGGCGCCCTGGTGGCCAGCCTGGCGCTGCGCGCGCCCTTCCGCGTCGACGTGGAACGTGACCGCGGTTCGCTGGCGCGCCTGGTGGAAGACGGCTGGATCGAGAACGGCTACCGCATGCAGCTGATGAACGCCACCGAGCGCCCGCAGAGCTACCGTGTCGGTGTGGCCGGGCTGCCCGGCGCTGTGGCCGACCTGTCGGGCAGCCGGGGCGACGTGACCGTCGGCCCGGCGCAGACGCGCTGGGTGGCCGTGGCTGTGCGCGTACCGCCCGCCCAGGCGGCCAGCCTGGGTGCAGGTTCACATGCATTCAGCTTCACGGTCGAACGCCTGCCCGACGCCAGCAGCGACCAGGCTGCGCGCACGCTGAGCGAGAAGTCCACCTTCCTGGTGCCGCGCTGACGCGGCCTGCCTTCGCCCCGGAACCTTCATCATGAACGCCCGTACACCACCCGTCGCATCGGCGCCTGCCGGAACACCATCAGCCGGCCTTGCCGACGTCATGCCGTGGTGGCGCGTACGCACGATGTGGTTCGTCATCGGCGGGCCGTTGGCGGTGGTGGTGGCCAGCTTTGCCACGCTAGCGCTCGCGATCTTGAACCCTGACCCTGTCTACAGCGCCCCGCCGGCCCGGACGGCGGCTGAAATGCCCGCGGTGCAGGGCCGTAACCATGCGGCCACCGCCGGCGCGCAGCCAGCGCCTGCGCGACCGGGGCCCTGAGCGGCCGACCGCGCCTGCGCGCGCGGGTATCGTGGGTATTCTGGGTATCGCGGGTATCCCGGATATCAGCAGCCGCTACCGTTCACCAGCGCCTGCAGACCTTCAGGCTTCAGCACGTGGATCTGGCGCTGTTTCACATCCAGCAGGCCTTCTTCCTGGAACTTCGAAAACGCGCGGCTCACGGTTTCCAGCTTCAGGCCCAGGTAGCTGCCGATCTCTTCGCGCGTCATGCGCAGCACCAGCGAGCTGGCCGAATAGCCGCGCGTGCGCAGACGCTGCGTCAGGTTCAA
Organism: Rubrivivax sp.; assembly: GCA_027485165.1. Lineage (GTDB taxonomy): Bacteria > Pseudomonadota > Gammaproteobacteria > Burkholderiales > Burkholderiaceae_C > Rubrivivax. The sequence continues at coordinate 36,954 of JAIXRN010000008.1, read as the reverse complement.
CAGAAAGGCGGCCAGCCGCTCTTCGGCGCGCATGCTGCCCAGCAGCAGCATCACGCCGTGGTCGCGCACGATCTCGCGGCTCATGATGCGGTGGAAGTGGCGCTGCAGGTCGCTGAATTCGCGCGACAGGTCTTCCAGCTGGTGGAAGGGGATGGTGCAGACCTGCGAATCTTCCAGCGCAATCGCGTCGCAGGTATGGCGGTCGGTGCCGATGCCGTCCAGGCCCAGCAATTCGCCGGCCATCTGGAAGCCCGTCACCTGATCGCGCCCGTCTTCAGAAGAGACCATGGTCTTGAAGAAGCCTGCCCGCACCGCATACAGGGCCACGAAGGCTTCGCCCACACGGAACAGCGCTTCACCGCGCGCCACACTGCGGCGCGTGGCTACCATGGCGTCCAGCCTCTGCAGTTGGGCTTCAGACATGCCCAGCGGCAGGCACAGTTCGCGCAAGTTGCAGCCTGAACAGGCCACCTTGAAGGGTTCGATGCGGATGCCGGGACCGGCATGGACAGCGTGGGTTTCGCTCATGGCACCTCCCTGGGAACAACAACACCCTCAGTATCGCCGATGACAGCGGCCAAGGCGCCGGCGCTTGAGCAAGATCAATCTGCGCCGGCCGCAGACGGGCACAGTGGGGCCATGAACACCGCCACCGCCACCGCCGCTGTTGCCCCTACTGCCGCTGCCACGGCGTTCGCGCCAGCTGCCCCACCACCACGCGCGGACACCGTCCAGCTGACGGCTGAACAGCTTCGACGGCTGGACATGCCGGGCCCGCGCTACACGTCCTACCCCACAGCCGACCGCTTCGTCGAAGCCTTCGGCGACGAGCAATACCGCCGAGCGCTGCGCCAGCGCGCCCAGGGGGCGGTGGTGGGCGGCGCGCTGCCGCTGTCGCTGTACGTGCACGTGCCGTTCTGCGAATCGGTGTGCTACTACTGCGCCTGCAACAAGATCATCACCAAGCACCACGAACGAGCCACCAGCTACCTGGACCTGCTGACGCAGGAAGTGGCGCTGCACGTGGCCGAAATTGGCGTCGGTCAGCCCGTGGCCCAGATGCACCTGGGCGGGGGGTCGCCCACCTTCCTGGACGACGCTGAACTGGCGCGGCTGATGGACATGCTGCGGCACCACTTCCGCCTGTCGCCGCAGGCCGAGGTGTCGATCGAGGTCGACCCGCGCACCGCCGACCGCCAGCGCCTGCAGCACCTGCGCAGCCTGGGCTTCAACCGCATCAGTTTTGGCGTGCAGGACTTCGACCCCGCCGTGCAGGCCGCCGTGCACCGTGTGCAGCCGCTGGACATGGTGCAGGCCCTGGTGGCCGAGGCCCGCACTTTGGGCTTCACGTCCATCAATGCCGACCTGATCTATGGCCTGCCACGGCAGACGCCGGCGTCCTTCCGCCGCACCATCGCGCAGATGGCCGAATTGCGGCCGCATCGCATCGCGCTGTATGCCTATGCCCACCTGCCTGAGCGCTTCAAGCCGCAACGCCGCATCCACGCGGCCGAACTGCCGGCACCGGAAGACCGCATCAGCATGCTGGGCGACGCGCTGGCCGGCTTCACCGCCCAGGGCTATACCTACATCGGCATGGACCACTTCGCGCTGCCGCAGGACGCGCTGGCCGTGGCCAGGCGCCAGGGCCGGCTGCACCGCAACTTCCAGGGTTACAGCACCCAGCCCGACTGCGACCTGATCGGCCTGGGCGTTTCGTCAATCGGCCGCATCGGCGCCACCTACAGCCAGAACGCCAAGACCCTGCCGGAATACCAGGACGCGCTGGCCCAGGGCCGTTTCCCGGTGGCGCGCGGGCTGGCACTGACGCGCGACGACGTGGTGCGCCGCGCCATCATCATGGCCCTGATGTGCCAGGGGCGGGTGGACTTCGAGTCGATCGAGCTGGCCCATTTGCTGGACATGCGCGCGGCCTTCGCCCCCGAACTGCAGCGGCTGCGTGAACTGGCCGGCCTGGGCCTGGTTGTGCTGAGCGAACACGATGTGCAGGTGACCCCGCTGGGCTGGTACTTCGTGCGGGCCGTGGCCATGGTCTTCGACCGCCATCTGCAGGCTGACGAGGCGCGCGCGCGCTTCTCGCGCATCATCTAGCTCATGAGAACCCGCCACGCCCGTGCTTGACCTGGCGCTGATTGGCAGCGCCAGCCTGCTGGGCCTGGCCGGCATGGCCCATTGCACAGCCATGTGCGGCGCCGCCTGCACGGCGCTGACCGGGGCACGGCCGCAGCCCGCGACCTGGGCCTTCCATCTGGCGCGGGTGGGCAGCTACGCCGCGGGCGGCGCCGTTGCAGCGGCCAGTGTGGGTGCGCTGGCATGGCTGTCGCAATGGAGCCCGGCTCTGCGGCCCTTCTGGACCCTGCTGCATGTGGCGATGCTGGGCCTGGGCGTCTTCCTGCTCTGGCGGGGCCGGCAGCCGCATTGGCTGGGGGCGCTGGGCCATCGGCACCGACCCTACGCGGCAGACGGCTGGCAGCGCATGCGGCCGCCAACGCGCGCGGCGGCCGCGGGCAGCCTGTGGGTGGCCTGGCCTTGCGGGCTGCTGCAGTCGGCCCTGCTGGTGGCGGCCATGGCCAACAGCCCCTGGGGCGGTGGGCTGGCCATGGCGGCCTTTGCCGTCACCTCATCTGGCGGCCTGCTCTTGGCCCCCTGGGCCTGGCGGCGCTGGGGTGCGCGCCCGGGCGCACAAACCCTGGCCGTTCGGCTGGCGGGCGCGCTGCTCGCCGGGGCTTCGCTTTTTGCCTTGCTGCACGGGCTGTGGCCGGCTTTCGCGGCCTTTTGCGCCAGGTTCTAGCAGGGCCGTGGGGGCCCGGGCCTTGCAAGCCGGGCGACAGGGGGCGTGACTTAGAATTGACCGCGACCTCGAACCCCACCAGACGCCAGGGCCGTGTTGGCCCGGACAGCGTGGCGACACGCGGAATCACGGAGTAAACGAACCCATGTACCAGCACATCCAGGTGCCCGAAGGCGGCGCGAAAATCACCGTCAACGCGGACTACTCGCTCAACGTCCCCGCCAACCCGATCATTCCCTTCATCGAAGGCGACGGCACCGGCATGGACATCACCCCGGTGATGCTGAAGGTGGTGGACGCAGCCGTGGCCAAGGCCTACGGCGGCCAGCGCAAGATCCACTGGATGGAGGTGTATGCCGGTGAGAAAAGCACCCGCATCTACGGCCCCGATGTCTGGCTGCCCGAAGAAACGCTGAAGGTCGTGCGCGAATACGTGGTGTCGATCAAGGGCCCGCTGACCACGCCGGTGGGCGGCGGCATCCGCAGCCTGAACGTGGCGCTGCGGCAAGAGCTTGACCTCTATGTCTGCCTGCGCCCCATCCAGTACTTCAAGGGCGTGCCCAGCCCGGTGAAGGAACCGGAAAAGACCCACATGGTCATCTTCCGCGAGAACAGCGAAGACATCTACGCCGGCATCGAATTCGAAGCCGAGAGCGACAAGGCCAAGAAGCTCATCAAGTTCCTGCAGGACGAGATGGGCGTCAAGAAGATCCGCTTCCCGAACACGTCCGGCATCGGCATCAAGCCCGTCAGCCGCGAAGGCACCGAGCGCCTGGTGCGCAAGGCCATCCAGTACGCCATCGACAACGACAAGCCCAGCGTCACCATCGTGCACAAGGGCAACATCATGAAGTTCACCGAAGGTGGCTTCCGTGACTGGGCCTACAACCTGGCGATCAAGGAATTCGGCGCCGAACTCATCGACGGCGGCCCGTGGTGCAAGTTCAAGAACCCGAAGACGGGCAAGGACATCGTCGTGAAGGACAGCATCGCCGACGCCTTCCTGCAGCAGATCCTGCTGCGTCCGGCCGAGTACAGCGTGATCGCCACGTTGAACCTGAACGGAGACTACGTTTCCGACGCGCTGGCCGCGCAGGTGGGCGGCATCGGCATCGCCCCGGGCGCGAACCTGAGTGACAGCGTGGCCATGTTCGAAGCCACGCACGGCACCGCGCCGAAATACGCCGGCAAGGACTACGTCAACCCAGGTTCGGAAATCCTGAGCGCCGAGATGATGCTGCGCCACATGGGCTGGCTCGAAGCCGCCGACCTGATCATCAGCAGCATGGAAAAGTCGATCGCCAGCAAGAAGGTGACCTACGACTTTGCGCGCCTGATGGAAGGCGCCACGCAGGTGTCGTGCAGCGGGTTCGGCCAGGTCATGATCGACCACATGTAAGCCTCTGCGCAGGGGTGTCCACCGACGCCGCTGCGGCCAGTCCAGGCCCCTGATGTTGCATCAGCATCAGGGGCCCTTTCACTTTTCGGGCCCCCCTGCTGCCGCCGCCGGTGCCAAGCTGGCGCAGGCCGTGGTGAAGGGCACGCGGACGACCTGGATCGTCACGTGCTCGATCTTGAAGTGCGCCTGCAGTTCATCGGTGGCGTGCTGCAGGAAGGCGTCGTCAGCCTGGCCCAGCGGCATCACCAGGTGCGCCGTCAGCGCAGTCTGGGTGGTACCCATCGCCCAGACATGCAGGTCGTGAACGCGGTCCACGCCGGGCAGAGATTCCAGCAAGCGCTGCACCGCGTGCAGGTCGATGCCGTATGGCACGCCGTCGAACAGCAGGTGCAGTGACTGCTTGAAGAGATGCCAGGTGCCGACCACGATCACGGCCGCAATCAGCAGGCTGGCCACCGGGTCCAGCCAGGTCCAGCCCAACCACAGGGCCAGACCGCCCGCCAGCACCACGCCCGCTGACACCAGCGCGTCTGCAGCCATGTGCTGGAAAGCGCCGCGGATGTTCAGGTCGGTGTGACGGCCGCGCATGAAGAGCAGCGCGGTGGCGGTGTTGACGATGATGCCGATGCCTGCCACCACCATGACGGTGACCCCCTCTACGGCCTGTGGCGTCTGCAGCCGCTGCACGGCTTCCCAGGCCAGCGTCCCCATGGCCACCAGCAGCAGCAGCGCATTGGCGAAAGCCGCCAGGATGCTGGCCCGCTTCCAGCCGTAGGTGTAGCGCGCGCCGGGGCGCAGGCGCCCGGCCAACGCGCCGCCCCAGGCCAGCACCAGGCCGAAGACGTCGCTGAGGTTGTGGCCCGCGTCAGCCAGCAGGGCCAGCGAGTCGATCTTCCAGCCGTAGAAGGCCTCGATGGCAACGAAGGCAATGTTCAGCGCGATGCCGATGCCGAAGGCACGGTCGAAGCCGGCCGGGCCGCTGGGAACCCCATGCGCGTGGCCATGGCCATGGCTGTGGCCGTGGTGATCGTCGTGTGGGTGGTGGTGGCCAGAGCTCACGGTGGGCGTTTCTGCAGGGGCGTGAAGTGTGTGTTGGCGGTCATGGGCCGGGCCCCAGGCCTGCCAGCCGTTGGTGCAGGGTAAGGCTTTTCAGGGCGACAGCAGGTGGCGCGCCGCGGCGGCCAGCACCGCGCGGCTGAGCTCGTCCACCAGTGCTGACGCGGCGCGTGCGTGCTGCCAATACAGCGGCACGTCCAGCGGGCTGTCGGGCAGCAATTCGACCAGGCTGCCGTCCTGCAGATGCGGTCCGGCCAGGGCCAGCGGCTGCAGCGCCCAGCCCATGCCGGCCAATGCGGCGATCAGGAAGGCTTGCGTCGATGGCAGGGCATGACGCGGCATCTGCACGTCGCGGTGGCACAGCCGGCGCACCCAGCGCGCCTGCAGCTCGTCCTTGGTGCTGAAGACCAGGCTGGGCGCCTGGGCCAGGGTCGCGGGGCCCACACCAGCGGCAAAGTGCCGTGCCATGAACGCCGGGCTGGCGGCTGCCACGTAGCGCATCGCCCCCAGCGGCCGGCTGTTGCAGCCGGCGGCTGCACGGCCGGTACCGGTGACGGCCGCCAGCACAGCGCCGCTGCGCAGCCATTGCGCGGTGTGGTCCTGGTCGTCCACGGCCAGCTGCAGCAGCACCGGGGCGGTGGCGGCGAAAGCGGCCACTGCCGGCGCGAACCAGGTGGCCAGGCTGTCGGCATTCACTGCCACCGGCAGCGACACGCGCGTGCCAGCCGCTGCTGCCAGCGTCGGCAGGCTGTCCTGCAGGTCCTGCTCCAGCAGCTGCACCTGTTGCACGTGGCGGCACAGGCGCTGGCCGGTGTCGGTCGCCCGGCACGGTGGGCCGCGCACGACGAGGGTGCAGCCCAGGCGTTCTTCCAGGCCACGGATGCGCTGGGATACCGCCGACGGCGTGACGTGCAGGGCCGCTGCGGCACGCTCGAAGCTGCCTTCGCGGACGACAGCGGCCAGGGCTGTCAGCGCTGCATAGTCCAGCATGATTCAGTTCAGCTTCATCAGCAGTAGGCGAATGAGTTTGGCTTCATTCGCAAGTGCGGGCAAGCTGGCGTCATGACTTCTGACACCGTGGCTGCAGCCCAGTCGTTGCCGGTCTTCGCCCAGGGCCTGGCCCTGGGCCTGGGCCTGATCGTGGCGATCGGGGCCCAGAATGCCTTCGTGCTGAGACAAGGCCTGCGCCGTGAACATGTCGGCAGCGTGGTGTTGTTCTGTGCCTTGGCCGACGCCGCTTTGATCGCCGCAGGCGTGCTGGGCATGGCCCAGGCGCTGGGGCAAAGCCCCATGCTGGCGCGCGCCCTGGCCTGGGTCGGTGCCGCGTTTCTGGCGGTCTATGGCTGGCAGGCGCTTCGCCGCGCGCGGCAGGCCCGCCAGCTGCAGGCCACGGGCACAGGCCTGGGGCTGTCACGCGCAGCGGCTTTGGCGCAGGCGGCGGCGTTCACGCTGCTGAACCCGCATGTCTACCTGGACACCGTGTTGCTGGTGGGCGGTATCGGTGCCCAGCAGCCGGCAGCACTGCGCGGCGCCTTCATCGCCGGGGCCGCCAGCGCCAGCCTGCTGTGGTTTGCTTCCCTGGGCTATGGGGCACGCTGGCTGGCGCCCTGGTTTGCGCAGCCCCGCGCCTGGCAGGTGCTGGACGGCTTGATCGGCGCCACCATGTTCGTATTGGCGGCGCTGCTGGTCCGCCATGCGCTGGCAGGCGGCTGAGGTGCAGGCACCCGCAGCCTCGTTCAGCCGCCCTTCGCCTTGGCCTTGGGCTTGGCGGGCGCGGCAGCGGGCACGGCCTGCAGGTAGGCATTGAAGACCCAGCCTTCGGTGTCGCCCTTGCCCACCACTTCCACGCGGCTCCAGCGTTCGCCGGCTTCCAGCAAGGCCACTTCGGTGCCTTTCTTCAGGGCCGGGGCCACCATGGCGGCAGCGGCATCGGGTGCGCTGCGAATGTTCAGGCTGGTGCTGATGACGACATAGCGCGGGAAGTCGTCTTCCAGCCGGCCGGCCACGCGCGACGCCACCGACCCCAGCGGGAACGCGGGGCCCGGGTCGCTCTTGCGCCCGCGGGCGATGTCCTCGTGCCCCAGCACTTCCTTCAGCGGATAGTGGCTGAACAGCAGTTCAGCCAGTTCGAAGGCCCTTTCGATTTGCGCCGCGGTGTAGGCGTGCCAGGCCCGTTCGACGCTGTCGTGCTTGTGCTTGGCCAGCACGACATCGCTGCGAGGGTAGACCTTGCCGAAGCTGGACGTGTAGGCGTCGCCCGCACTTTTCAGGATGCCGGCGTTGTCCATCTCGATGCCGATCGAGTAGTTGTTCATCCCCGTCAGGCCTGCCCAGTGGCTGATGCCGGCATGCCAGGTGACGACATTGAACGGCGCTAGCTGAATGATCTCGCCCTCGCGGCCCAGCACCAGATGCGCCGATGCCTTGGCTGCCGGGTTGCACAGCCAGTCGGCCGAGCTACGGGCTGAGCTACCGGCGGTGTAGTGGTAGACCAGGTATTCCGCGACGAGCTTGCCGCCCTTGTTGGGGGTGCTGCGCTGCGTGACGAGGTCACCTTCGAGCAGGTGGTTCTTGATGCTGAGCATGGGCTGTCTCCTCCGGGTCGTTGAGCGGCCCAGGGCGACGGATCTGCCGCACGAGTGCCAGCCTGTTTCAAGGCTGGCGGATGCTACGAAGGGCTACCGCGGGGGTCAACGCCTGCCGCGAAGCGGGCCCTTGCGCGATCAGCCAGCCGTCTCAGCCAGCCGTCAGGCTGCTGTGGGACTCGGCGGCCTCGTGTGTCGCGCCATCCAGCGGGCGGATGTTCTGCGCCAGATCGCCTTTCGGCCCCTGGGTCAGCTCGTACTCCACGCGCCCGCCCTGTTTCAGGGTGCGGAAACCTTCCATCTGAACGGCGGAGAAATGCGCAAAGACATCGGCGCCGCCCCCTTCTGGTTCGATGAAGCCAAAGCCCTTGGCATCGTTGAACCACTTCACTATTCCGACAGCCATCGCGTACCTCCGAACGTCATGCTCGTGAGGGATTCTCGACCTCGACCAGGAAAAGTGTCAAGTCAAATATACAGTTTATGAGCAGACTTGTTGTAAAGCCAAGTTGACACTTCCCAGGATCGAAGACGGTGTCACAACAGCGTCGCCGGCGATAGCCGCATCTGCGCGTGGCGATGTCATCTCGATAGAATGGCTCATGCCTGATGAACAGCCCCCGGGTCCCCCGGGCCCACCCGATTCCCCAGCCCCGCCGACCACGGTTCAGCCGCCTCGCGAAGGCGGCAGTGGCGCCGTGGTGGCCGAGCGCAAGGTCGCGCGCACCAAGCCCCCGTCGCTGTATCAAGTGGTGCTTTTGAACGACGATTACACGCCCATGGAATTCGTCGTCATGGTGCTTCAGCAATACTTCCAGCGCGACATCGACACCGCCACGCACATCATGCTGAAGATCCACCACGAAGGCCGCGGTGTGTGCGGCGTCTACCCGAAAGACGTCGCTGCGACGAAAGTCGAACTGGTCCTGACCGCCGCGCGTCGCGACGGCCATCCCCTGCAATGCATTATGGAGGCCGCATGATTGCGCAAGAGCTTGAAGTCAGCCTGCACATGGCGTTCGTCGAGGCGCGCCAGCAACGCCACGAATTCATCACCGTCGAACATTTGCTGATGGCCCTGCTGGACAACCCCAGCGCTGCAGAAGTGCTGCGGGCCTGCGCGGCCAACATCGAAGACCTGCGCAAGAGCTTGTCGACCTTCATCAAGGAAAACACGCCCACGGTGGGCGGCAGTGATGAAGTCGACACGCAGCCCACGTTGGGCTTCCAGCGCGTCATCCAGCGCGCCATCATGCACGTGCAGAGCACGGGCAATGGCAAGAAGGAAGTAACCGGGGCCAACGTCTTGGTGGCGATCTTCGGCGAAAAGGACAGCCACGCCGTCTATTACCTGCACCAGCAGGGCGTGACGCGCCTGGATGTGGTGAACTTCATCGCCCACGGCATCAAGAAAAGCGACCCGCCCGAGCCCGCCAAGGGCAATGACGCCAGCAGCGGCAGCAGCGAAGGCGAGAAGGAAGACGGCGCCGCAGGCGACGGCAAGTCGCCGCTGGACCAGTTCACGCAGAACCTGAACGCGCTGGCCCTGCAAGGCAAGATTGACCCCCTGATCGGCCGCGAACACGAGGTCGAGCGCGTCATCCAGGTGCTGTGCCGCCGTCGCAAGAACAACCCGCTGCTGGTGGGCGAAGCTGGCGTGGGCAAGACGGCCATCGCCGAAGGGCTGGCCTGGCGCATCACCGAAAAGGACGTCCCCGAGGTACTGGCCGACGCCACGGTCTACAGCCTGGACATGGGTGCTTTGCTGGCCGGCACGAAGTACCGCGGTGACTTCGAGCAACGCCTGAAGGGCGTGCTCAAGCAGCTGAAGGACCAGCCGGGCGCGATCCTGTTCATCGATGAGATCCATACCCTGATCGGCGCGGGTGCGGCCAGCGGCGGCACGCTGGACGCATCGAACCTGCTCAAGCCCGCGCTGAGCAGCGGCGCGATGAAGTGCATCGGCGCCACCACCTTTACCGAATATCGCGGCATCTTCGAAAAGGATGCGGCGTTGTCGCGGCGCTTCCAGAAGGTCGACGTGGTCGAGCCTTCGGTCGAGCAAACGGTCGAGATCCTGAAGGGCCTGAAGACGCGCTTCGAGGAGCATCACAGCGTGAAGTACGCGGTGGGCGCCCTGCAGGCAGCGGCCGAGCTGTCGGCCAAGTACATCAACGACCGGCACCTGCCCGACAAGGCCATCGACGTGATCGACGAAGCAGGTGCCGCGCAACGCATCCTGCCGGCCAACAAGCGCAAGAAGACCATCAACCGCAGCGAAGTGGAAGAGATCGTCGCCAAGATTGCGCGCATCCCGCCGCAAAGCGTGAGCAACGACGACCGCGGCAAGCTCAAGACCCTGGACCGCGACCTGAAGAGCGTGGTGTTCGGGCAAGACCCCGCCATCGACGCGCTGGCCGCCGCCATCAAGATGGCGCGCAGCGGCCTGGGCAAGCCCGACAAGCCGATCGGCAGCTTCCTGTTCAGCGGTCCGACGGGCGTGGGCAAGACCGAAGTCGCCAAGCAGCTGGCCTACGTGCTGGGCATCGAGCTGATCCGCTTCGACATGTCGGAATACATGGAACGCCACGCCGTCAGCCGCCTGATCGGCGCGCCCCCGGGCTACGTCGGCTTCGACCAAGGCGGCCTGCTGACCGAGGCCATCACGAAGAAGCCGCATGCCGTGCTGCTGCTCGATGAGATCGAGAAGGCCCACCCGGACGTCTTCAACGTGCTGCTGCAGGTGATGGACCACGGCACGCTGACCGACAACAACGGGCGCAAGGCCGACTTCCGCAGCGTCATCATCGTCATGACCACCAACGCCGGTGCCGAGACGATGAACAAGTCCACCATCGGCTTCACCAACAGCCGCCAGCAGGGTGACGAGATGGGCGACATCAAGCGCCTCTTCACGCCGGAGTTCCGTAACCGGCTGGACGCCATCGTCAGCTTCCGCCCGCTGGACGAAGAAATCATCCTGCGCGTGGTCGACAAGTTCCTGCTGCAGCTGGAAAGTCAGCTGACGGAAAAGAAGGTCGAGGTGACTTTCACCGATGGCTTGCGCAAGCTGCTGGGCAAGAAGGGCTTCGACCCGCTAATGGGCGCGCGCCCGATGCAGCGCCTGATCCAGGACACCATCCGTCGTGCCTTGGCCGACGAATTGCTGTTCGGGCGTCTGGTCGATGGCGGCCGCTTGACGGTGGACGTGGACGACAAGGACGAAGTACTGCTGGACATCCAGCCCCCCAAGCGCAGTGACAAGCCCAAGACCGAGGCCACTGCGGCCTGAATGAGGCCCCCGAGCTCGCTGCGCTCGCTACCCCCCGAGGGGGCCGTTCGCCTGCGGCCCGGCAGAGCCGGTTCCGCGCCTTCTGCTTGAACGCGCGGGTGGCATGTCGGCTGCGGGGTTCTGTCGGTAGTAGCGGCTGAACAGCGTGTAGAGCGCGGGGTGCGCGCTTTGCAGAAGGTCGGGGCTGGCGAAGAAGGCTTCGCTGCTCACGGCGAAGAATTCCTCGATGGCGCTGGCGCCGTAGGGGTACAGAGCCGGCGCAGGATGGTCTTCCGGGCTGGCTTCTGCGGCCTCGACGGCCAGCACGAAGGTTTCGTATTCGGTCTGCAGCACCTGCAGCCATTCGGTGCGGCTGATGCCTGCCGGCAGCAGGGGCACGCCGTCGGCCAGGCCGTCCTGCATGTCCAGCACGTGGGCGAATTCGTGGATGACGACGTTGTAGCCCTGGCTGGCCATCCGCCCTGCTGCACGCACGTCCTGCCAGGACAGCATCACCGGGCCGCCTTCCATGGCTTCGCCGGCCAGTACCTCGTCGTAGGCATGCACCAGGCCGTCTTCGTCTGGTACTTCGCGGCGCGCCAGCACCTGTCCCGGGTGCACGACGATGCCGACAAAGCCGTCATAGGCTTGCAGGCCGATGCGCAGGACGGGCAGCACGGCCTGGGCGGCGATCGCCACCACCATCGCGTCGTTCAGGCGCAGGCCGCCGGCAGCAGTGAACTCCTTGCGGTCCAGGAACAGGCGTGTCAGCCGCAGCAGTTCAGCCGCATCTTCGGCCTGCTGGCGGCGCAGAAACGGGTAGCGCACGAGGGTGCGCTTCCACAGGTCAGGCGGGATCTCGCGCCGCGCTACGGCAGCGTCTTCGCGCCGGGCCTGCAAGGCCTGCCACCAGCTGCGCAACATGCAGTCGGCCGCCCGTGTGTCAGTGGCGCGGCTGGGCCTGGGACCATGCCTGATCAGGCGCCGGCGGCAGCAGTGGCGGCAGGCGCACGAAGCCGTCGCGGCTCAGTCGCAGCACCTCGGCACGGGCAGCGCCGGGGCTGTCGAGGTCCCAGTCGCTGAGCACATGACGCTTGAAGCCCGGCGCCAGGGTGTTGCTGCCGGGGCGGTGGGTGTGGCCATGCACCAGCTCTGCTGTGCCCATGGCGTGCATCCAGCGCACGGCCTCGCTGGCGTCGGCGTCGCTGGCCAGGTCACCGTCGAAGCGGCGGCGTGCTTCGCTGGCCCTGCGCATCTGGGCGGCCAGGTCCAGACGTTCAGCCAGCGGTTTGCGCAGAAAATTCTGTTGCCAGATGGGGCTGCGCACTTCGGTGCGAAAGGCCTGGTAGGGCAGGTCGTCCAGGCACAGGGCGTCGCCATGACTCAGCAGCACGCGCTGGCCCCAGGCCTTCAGCACGGTGGGGTCGGGCAAGCCCACGGCACCGCAGGCGCGCAGCATGGCCGAGCCCAGCAGGAAGTCGCGGTTGCCCACCATCAGGCCCAGCACGCGGCGGCTGGCGGCTTCGGCCATGACGTCAACGCACCGGGCTTCGAAGTGACGGCCGCGCGCGTCGTCGCCCACCCAGACTTCGAACAAATCGCCCAGCACGAACACCGCGTCGGCCGTGGTGTGCTGCAGATGGTGCGCAAAGGCCGCGAAGCTGTGCGGCATGGCTTCGCACAGGTGCAGGTCGGAAATGAAGTCAACAGCCGACCAGTGCTCCGGTGCGGCGTACTCGAAGAAACTCGGCAGCGGGCGCACCGCGGGTGACGGTGTAACGCCCGCCGCGGGCATCACGCGACCAGGGTGACGCGTTCGATGCGCACGTCTTCCAGCGGCACGTCGTCATGGAAGCCCTTGCGCCCGGTGCGCACGCGTTCGATGGTGTCCACCACCTCGGTGCCTGCCACCACGCGGCCAAAGACGGCGTAGCCCCAACCCGAGGCGTTTTCAGCGCGGAAGTCGAGGAACTCGTTGTCGGCAGCGTTGATGAAGAACTGCGCCGTGGCGCTGTGCGGGTCGTTCGTACGCGCCATCGCCAGCGTGTACTTCTTGTTCTTCAGACCGTTGTTGGCTTCATTGGCGATCGGGGCGTTGGTACCCTTTTGCTTCATGCCGGGCTCGAAGCCGCCACCCTGCACCATGAAGCCCTTGATGACGCGGTGGAACACCGTGTTGTCATAGTGCCCCTGTTCGGCGTACGCCAGAAAGTTGGCCACGCTCAGAGGCGCCTTGTCGTCATCGAGCTCGATGCGCAGGCTGCCGGCGCTGGTGTCCATCTGCACAGTCTTCGTCATGAATTACTTCTCCAGGGTGGCTTTGAGGATGAGCACCGGCGTCACCGGCACGTTCTGGTGCATGCCGCGGGCTTCGGTGGGCAAGGCGCGGATCTTGTCGACCACGTCCATGCCTTCGACGACGCGGCCGAAGACTGCATAGCCTTCGCCGTCGCGGGCGTTGGGCTGGTCCAGGCGCACGTTGTCGGCGATGTTGATGAAAAACTGCGATGTGGCTGAATTCGGCACCGCCGTGCGCGCCATGGCGATGCTGCCGCGTACGTTGGACAAGCCGTTGCGGCTTTCCAGCGGGATGGGCGCACGCGTGGGCTTTTCGCTCATGTCGGGCTTCATGCCGCCACCCTGCACCATGAAGCCGTCGATGACGCGGTGGAAGATCAGCCCGTCATAGTGCTTCGCCTTGACGTAGCCGATGAAGTTCTCGACGGTCTTGGGTGCCTTGTCGCGGTCCAGGTCCAGCACGATGTCGCCCAGGCTGGTGCTCAGGCGCACGGTGTCGGACAGAGCCGGGGCGGCCCATGCCGACAGTGCGATGAGTGTGGGCAGGCCTCGGGTCAGGATGCGGATCAGTGCTGGGCTGAGAGGCTTCATAGGGAAGGGTGGAATGACGGCAGGACCGGCAGTCTAGCGGCCGGTGGCAGCCAGCAACGCGCGCGCGGTTTCCAGTCGCCGCAACAGCACAGGGTCGCCGCTGCCGGTGCTGGCCAGTTCCCAGGCCTGCACGGCCAGCATCATGTACACCTGCCCCAGGTTGGCTCGAGCCGCGCGGTGTTGCGGGTCGGCGCGCAAGGCTTCCTGCAGGCTCAGCCTAGCGGCTTCCAGCTGGCCGCCCCGGGCCTGCAGCAGGCCGATGTTGTTCAGGGGCTCGGGCAGTTCAGGGTAGTTCTGGTTCAGCTGGCGAAAGACCGCCAGCGCCTGGCTGTCGCGCCCCAGGTCCATCAGCACCACGCCCTGCAGGAAGCGCAGCTGGGCGTTGTCGGGCTGGCGCGCCAGGGCCTGCTGCACTTGTTCCAACGCGCCGCTGGCGTCCCCCCGAGCCAGGCGCTCGCGCGCGTCGTCAGTTTCGCTGGCCAACGCGGGGCCCAGCGACATGCCGCAGGCCAACAGGCAGGCAATCATCGGGCGAAGGCGGGCAGGGCGCATGGGGTGCGAATGGGGGGTTTGGGGGACCGCTTTTCGTGCCGGAGCCACCGCTATACTGAGTTTCATTCTATCGGCGCAGCAGCTGGAAACGTTCACAGAACGCGCAGCCCCGCCGGCCGGCCCCGCCCCCGTGTACAGCCCCGCCCGCCCGACGCCCGGCATGACGCTCCGCATTCACAACACCCTGTCGCGTCGGCTCGAGGCCTTCGTCCCGCTGGAACCTGGCCACGTGCGGATGTACGTTTGTGGCATCACGGTGTACGACCTGTGCCACCTGGGGCACGCCCGCATGATGCTGGCGTTCGATGTCGTCTACCGCTGGCTGCAGGCCAGCGGCTTGCACGTCACCTACGTGCGCAACATCACCGACATCGAGGACAAGATCATCAAGCGCGCGCTCGAGCGCCGTCAGACGATCCGCGAGCTCACCGACGAGATGATCGCCGCCATGCACCGCGACCTGGGCGCACTGGGCGTACTGCCCCCCACGCACGAACCGCGCGCCACCGACTACGTGCCGCAGATGCTGGGCCTCATCGACCAGCTGCAGCAACGTGGCCTGGCCTACCAGGCCGAAGGCGGTGATGTGAATTTCGCGGTGCGCAAGTTCGCGGCCTATGGCCAGCTGTCGGGGAAGACACTGGACGAACTGCGCGCCGGCGAACGCGTGGCGGTGGCCGACGACAAGCACGACCCGCTGGACTTCGTCCTGTGGAAGCGCGCCAAGCCCGGCGAACCGCCAGAAGCGCAATGGCCCAGCCCTTGGGGCGACGGCCGCCCAGGCTGGCACATCGAATGCAGCGCCATGAGCTGCGCCTTGTTGGGCGAGCCCTTCGACATCCACGGCGGCGGCATGGACCTGCAGTTCCCGCACCACGAAAACGAGATTGCCCAGAGCGAAGGCGCCAGTGGCCAGCCCTTCGTCAAGACCTGGATGCACAACGGCTTCCTGAACGTCGACGACACGAAGATGTCGAAGTCGCTGGGAAACTTCTTCACCATCGCCGACGTTCTGAAGTCCTTCGACGGCGAGACCATCCGCTTCTTCATGCTGCGCACGCATTACCGCAGCCCGTTCAACTTCAGCACCGTGGCACTGGAAGAAACGCGCAGTTCGCTCAAGCGCCTGTACACGGCCCTGCAAGCTGCAGGCGACCTGCCACCCGTGCGGGCCATCGACTGGACCGAACCGCGTGCCGCTGCCTTCCGCGCTGCCATGGACGACGACTTCAACACCCCGGGCGCCGTGGCCGTGCTGTTCGACCTGGCCGGGGGCGCCAACCGCGGGCAGGCGCAGGACGCCGCGCTGCTGAAGGCACTGGGTGGGGTGCTGGGCCTGCTGCAGCAATCACCACAAGCCTATCTGCAGGGTGGCACGGCGCTGGCGGCTGACGGCATCGAAGCGCGGATCGCACAGCGTGCAGCTGCAAAGGCAGCGCGCGACTTCGCCACCGCCGACCGCATCCGCAACGACCTGCTGGCTCAAGGCATCGTGCTGAAGGACTCGGCACAGGGCACCACCTGGGTCAAGGCCTGAGCATGCCCAAGGCCCTGCCACCCGCGGCCGACGAGCCGCCGGGCACCGTCACGCCGTCCTATTGGGACGACGCCTGCCGGCACCTGGCGCGGCGCGACCGCGTGCTGAAGAAGCTGATCCCGAAGTTCGGCGAAGCCCGCCTGACCAGCCGTGGCGACGCCTTCACCACTTTGGCGCGCAGCATCGTTGGCCAGCAGATTTCGGTCAAGGCAGCGCAGTCGGTCTGGGACCGATTCGTCAGCCTCGCAGCGCCCGGCGGTGCGGGCCTGGTGGCGCAGCAGGTGCAGGGGCTGGAAGTGCCGCGCATGCGCGAAGCCGGCCTGTCCGCACGCAAGTGCGAATACCTGCTGGACCTGGCCCGCCACTTCGCCGGCGACCAGGTACGTCCCGCCGACTGGCAGGCCATGGACGACGAAGCCATCATCGGCGAACTCGTGGCCATCAGGGGCATCGGCCGCTGGACGGCCGAGATGTTCCTGATCTTCCACCTGATGCGGCCGAACGTCATGCCGCTGGACGACCTGGGCTTGATCAAGGGCATCAGCCTGAACTATTTCAGCGGCGAACCGGTGTCGCGCGCCGAGGCGCGCGAAGTGGGCGAGGCCTGGGCGCCTTTCCGCTCTGTGGCCACTTGGTATATTTGGCGCAGCCTTGACCCAGTTCCTGTGGACTACTGAAGCGGGCACCATGAGCAAAAGACACTTCCTCGACTTCGAGCAACCGATTGCGGAACTCGAATCCAAGATCGACGAACTGCGCTACGTGCAGAACGAATCCGCGGTCGACATCTCCGACGAGATCGAACGCCTGTCGGCCAAGAGCCAGCAACTCACGCGCGACATCTATTCGAACCTGACGCCCTGGCAGGTGACCCAGATCGCGCGCCATGCCCAGCGACCCTATACGCTGGACTACGTGAACGAGATCTTCACGGAATTCCAGGAACTGCATGGCGACCGGCACTATGCCGACGACCTGTCCATCGTTGGCGGGCTGGCGCGCTTCAACGGCCAGGCCTGCATGGTGCTGGGCCATCAGAAGGGCCGCGACACGAAGGAACGCACGCAGCGCAACTTCGGCATGAGCCGCCCCGAGGGCTATCGCAAGGCGCTGCGCCTGATGAAGCTGGCCGAAAAGTTCGGCCTTCCCGTCTTCACCTTCGTCGACACGCCCGGCGCCTACCCCGGCATCGGCGCAGAAGAACGCGGCCAGTCAGAAGCCATCGGCCGCAACATCTTCGAAATGGCACAGCTGGAAGTGCCCATCATCAGCACCATCATCGGCGAAGGTGGCAGTGGCGGCGCACTGGCCATCAGCGTGGCCGACCAAGTCTTGATGCTGCAGTTCAGCGTCTATTCGGTCATCTCGCCCGAAGGCTGTGCGTCCATCCTGTGGAAGACGGCCGAGCGCGCGTCTGAAGCCGCAGAAGCCCTGGGCGTCACGGCACACCGGCTGAAGGCCTTGGGCGTGATCGACAAGATCGTCAGCGAACCCGTGGGCGGTGCGCACCGCGACATCCCCTGGATGTCGGCGCAGCTCAAGCGCGCACTGGCCGACGCTCTGCGCCAGACTGCGGACCTGAAGCCCGAAGCCCTGCTGCAGCGGCGCTATGACCGTCTGCGGGCCTACGGCCGCTTCACCGACACCAAGGATCGGTGACGTGAGCCTGGTCGCGGTGGCCGTCAGCGGCGGCCGCGACTCCATCGCCCTGCTGCACTGCAGCCTGCGTTCGGCCCGGTCGCTGGGCATCCAGGTCCTGGCCTTACATGTCCACCATGGGCTGCAGCGCGAAGGCGACGACTGGCTCGCGCAGGTGCGACAGCAGGCCCGCCGCTGGGGCGCGGGCTTCGACTGTCGGCGCCTGGCGGGCGCCCCGGCAGCGGGTGACAGCATCGAAGCCTGGGCGCGCCGTGGCCGCTATGCCGCGCTGGCTGACATGGCCCGCAGCGCCGGCGCCGGCTTGGTGCTGCTGGCCCACCATCGACGCGACCAGGCCGAGACCTGGCTGCTGCAGGCGTTGCGTGGCGGCGGGCCTGCGGGGCTGTCAGCGATGCCGGCCCTGGCGCAGCGGCAGGGCCTGGTCTGGGCGCGGCCCTGGCTGGACCAGCCGCGCGAAGCCATCGACGCCTACATCCGCCGCCACCGCCTGTGTGCGGTGGAAGACCCCAGCAATGCCGACCCGCGCCTGGCCCGCGGCCGTCTGCGCACCTGCGTTTGGCCTGCGCTGCAGGCGGCGTTTCCAGACGCTGAGCAGGCCCTGGCCGCTTCCAGCCGCCACGCGCAGGAAGCCGCCGCGCTGGCCGCTGAAGCTGCAGCCCTGGACCTGCCGGTTTGCGTGGCCGGCCAGCAGCTTCAGACCGCACCGTGGTTGCAGCTTCCGCCGGCCCGCCGGGCCAATGCCCTGCGCCACTGGCTGGCGCAGGCCAGCGGGGCCCCGGTGCCGGAAAGCCTGGTGCAACGCCTGCTGCACGACCTGCCGGTGCTGCGCAGTGCGCGCTACCCGGCGGCCCAGGGCCAGTGGTGCCTGTACCGCGGTGGGCTGAGCTTGCAGGCGCTGCCGCCTGCGGCTGCAAAACCGCGGCTGCCGTCGGCCGCACCTGGCCCTGTCGATGCGCTGGACCTGGCGCGGCCGGGGCGCCACCCGGTACCGGGCTGGGCAGGCGTGATCGAGGTGCAGCCTTGCCTGTCTGGTGGTGTCGATGCAGAGCTGCTGGCCAGCGTGCTGCCGCGCCCGCGCAGTGGCAGCGAGCGCTTTCAGCGCGCGGTCGGTACCCCGCCGCGCAGCCTGAAGAAGCAGTCGCAGGGCCTGGCGGTGCCGGCGTGGCTGCGCCAGGGTCCGCTGCTGTTCACCTGCGGCGGTGACTTGCTGTTCGTGCCCTGGCTGGGGCTGGACGCCCGCTGCCTGGCCGCGCCGGGCCAGCGCCAGTTCAGCCTGGCCTGGCAGCCGGCGACAGCTGCGGGTCAGGCTGCCCTCTAGAATTCGGGGTTTTCCCGCGCGGTCCTGCAGGCCGGGCGGGCACCCGAAGAACTACTTCCAGCGATAGCGATGGCCCTGATCGTTCATAAGTACGGCGGCACGTCGATGGGCTCGACCGAGCGCATCCGCAGCGTGGCCCAGCGCGTGGCCAAGTGGGTGCGCGCGGGCCACCAGCTGGTCGTCGTGCCCTCGGCCATGAGTGGCGAAACCAACCGCCTACTGGGTCTGGCGAAGGAACTGATGCCTGCCGGCAGTGCCGCCAGCAGCCCGCAGGCGCTGCGCGAACTGGACGCCATCGCCGCCACAGGCGAACAGGTATCGGTCGGCCTGCTGGCATTGGCGCTGCAGGCCCAGGGGCTCCAGGCCGTCAGCTATGGCGGCTGGCAGGTGCCCATCCACACCGATGCGTCGTTCACGAAGGCGCGGATCACCAGCATTGACGACACGCGCGTCAGGCACGACCTGGCCGCGGGCAAGGTGGTCGTGATCACCGGCTTCCAGGGCATCGACGCGCAAGGCAACGTCACTACCCTGGGCCGCGGCGGCAGCGACACCTCAGCCGTGGCCGTGGCCGCAGCGTTGAAGGCCGACGAATGCCTGATCTATACCGACGTGGACGGCGTCTACACCACCGACCCGCGCATCGTGCCCGAGGCCCGGCGCCTGTCCAGCATCAGCTTCGAGGAAATGCTGGAAATGGCCAGCCTGGGCAGCAAGGTGCTGCAGATCCGGTCGGTCGAATTCGCGGGCAAGTACCGCGTGCCGCTGCGCGTGCTGAGCAGCTTCACGCCCTGGGACATTCCGCTGGACGAAGAAGCCCGCTCGGGCACGCTGATCACGTTTGAAGAGGACGAAAAGATGGAACAAGCCGTGGTGGCGGGTATCGCGTTCAACCGCGACGAAGCCAAGATCAGCGTCATCGGCGTGCCCGACAAGCCTGGCATCGCCTTCCAGATCCTGGGCCCAGTGGCCGATGCCAACATCGACATCGACGTCATCATCCAGAACATGTCGCACAGCGGCCGCACGGACTTTTCCTTCACCGTGCACCGCAACGACTACGCCCGCACCATGGACGTGCTGAAGGCCCAGGTGCTGCCGGCGCTGGGCGCGGCAGACGTGCAGGGCGACGCCAAGATCTGCAAGGTGTCGATCGTCGGCATCGGCATGCGTAGCCATGTCGGCGTGGCCAGCAAGATGTTCCGCACGCTGTCGGAAGAAGGCATCAACATCCAGATGATCACCACCAGCGAGATCAAAACCAGCGTGGTGATCGACGAGAAGTACATGGAACTGGCCGTGCGTGCCCTGCACAAGGCCTTCGACCTGGATCAGCCGGCTGCTGAAAGCGCCGCACAAGCAGGCTAGAATCGCTGCTCTTTGCTGGAGTCGTGACCGAGTGGCCGAAGGTGCTCCCCTGCTAAGGGAGTATGTGGGCAAAACCTGCATCGAGGGTTCGAATCCCTCCGACTCCGCCAGTACCCTTTTGAACAGAGCCCCAAGACGATACGTCTTGGGGCTTTTTTCATCGGTCACCCGGCCTCTATCAGTGCCCCCCCCCATGCCGGGCCACGAACTGACGAGCATGGCCTGATGCGCAAGCCCGGCGCATGAACCCAAGCTATCGACACCATGCCCCATCCTGCTGTCACCCCCGCCTTGATCGGCCTGGACGCCGACGACACCCTTTGGCACAACGAGCCCTTGTTCCGAATGACCCACGCACGCTTCGACAGCTTGCTGCAGCCTTGGGCAGATTCCGACACCGTGGCGGCGCACCTGGCGCAGGTGGAACACCGCAACCTCCATGTCTACGGCTACGGCGCCAAGGGCTTCACGCTGTCGATGATGGAAACAGCCCTGGAACTCAGCCAGGGGCAGGCAGCGGCCTCAGTGCTGGCCGAGATCCTTCAGGCCGGTCGTGAACTGATGCGCCACCCGATGGAGCCGCTGCCAGGCGTGCCCGCGGCGCTGGAACGACTGGCGCGCATGGCGCCGCTGGTGCTGGTGACCAAGGGTGACCTGTTTCACCAGGAAAGCAAGCTCGCGGCTTCGGGCCTGGGCAGTTTCTTCCACGGGGTCGAGATCGTCAGCGAGAAGACGGCCAATACCTACCGGCGCGCCTTCAAGCGCCATGGCTCGGCACCCGAGCTGGCGCTGATGGCCGGCAACTCCGTGCGTTCCGACATCCTGCCGGCCCTCGATGCCGGCAGCCACGCAGCGCTGATCCCCTACCCCCTGGTGTGGTCTCACGAGGTCGCGGAAGTGCCCACCGGCCACCCCCGCTTCGTGCAGGTCGACTCGCTCGGTGCGCTGGCGGACTGGCTGGAAGCAGCGGTTTGCTGAGCAGCGTGCGCCCCGTGGCAGTGGGGGCCGGGGCATTGGCGGTGCAGGGGCCATCGTCCGGGTATCCCGCGCAACGCAGGCAACGCGGGCAATCCAGGCCTGCGGCCAGGTAACCCGGCTTGAACGTGCCGCTCTTGCCATCGCCGGTCGTGCCCAGCCCCTGGCCGGCCGTGCTGCTGCTGTACGCCGCTGGCCTGATGGCCGCTGCTCAGCTGGGCAAGATGTCGGCGCTGGTGCCCGTCATCGGCCCAGCGCTGGGGCTTTCGCTCATGAGTGCGGCCTGGGCGGTGTCGCTGCTGGAGATCGGTGGCGCGACACTCGGCACCGTGGCCAGCGGCCTGGCCCTGCGCCTGGGCCTGTGGCGCAGCCTGCGATGGGGGCTGGTGGCACTGGCCGTGGCGGGGTTGGGCAGCGCCAGTGCCGCTGGCGAGCTGAGCCTGATGCTGTGGCGGCTGCTGGAAGCGGCAGGCTACCTGGGCGTAACGGTTTCTGCCCCGGTGCTGATGGTACGCCTGACGGCTGCCCAGGGCAGCGAGGCCCAGGGCGGCCTGGGCGGCCGTCAGCCGCGTGCACAGATGCTGGCCATGACACTCTGGAGCACCTTTGTGTCCGTGGGCGTGGCCCTGGGCGCCAGCGGTGCCGCGGCGGCCGCTGTGCCCTTGGGCTGGCGCGGCACGCTGCTGGCAGGCGGGCTGCTGGCTGCCGCGCTGGCCCTGGCCACGCGTGCGCTGGCGCCAGCAATCAGGCCTGACGGCCCGGCCAGCCACACCCTTGCCACGCAGGCGGCCCCGGTAGCGGTGGGTGCTGCGGCCTGGTGTCTGGCGCTGGGCTTCGGGCTCTTTGCCCTGTTTGCGGTCGGTGTGATGGCACTGTTGCCCACCTTCCTGGTGGACGGCGCGGGCCTCAGTGCTGCCGCTGCGGGGCAATGGACCGGGCTGGCTTCGCTGTCTGCGGTGGCCGGCAGTGCCCTGGGCGCTGTTCTGCTGCGGCTGGAAGTGGCGCTGCGCTGGCCGACCGTGCTGGCCCTGGCGCTGCCGGCCGGCGCTGTCTGGGGTGTGTTTGCAGCTGAGCCGCATGCCGCCAGGGCGGTGGTTCTGGCCATCGCCATCCATGTGCTCGGTGGCTTGTATGCCTGCCTGGCCTTCACAGCCTTGCCCCGCCTGGTTTCCGGGCCTGCGCAATTGGTGCGTGCGAATGGTCTGATCACGCAGTTTGGGGCCAGCGGATCGCTGCTGGGCGCCCCCATGATGGCTGCCGGTGCCAGCCACTTCGGCTGGCCTGGCGGCGCGGCCGCCGCCAGTGTTGCGGCCCTGCTGGCCGTGCCGCTGGCCTGGCGTGCCATGCGCGGGCTGTAGGGCCAGGCTGCACCGGAACACCGCCACGCGCGCCTGGGTGGCAAGCCCCCTCTGGATGAACCGCGGCGAACTCGCAACAGTCGGCCAAGGCGTACGGCGTTGAACCGCACAATCCGTAGCGAAATTTCAAGCCGGCGGGTCGAGTCCGCAGCCCTTTCGGGCTGCAGCCGCGTTGACACGTCCACCGAACATCTTCTCTCTGCACCTCACCCCACGTCACAAGGAAGCGAAGCCATGCAGCAGCCGTGTATTACCAGGTCTTTGATTGCGCTGGCCGTTGCCAGTGCATTTCCGGCCCAATCCGCCTGGGCGCAAGCCGCAGCGGCACCCGACACCAAGGCCCAGGCCGGCCAGCTCGAAACCATCATCGTGACGGGCAGTCGCCGTTTGGAGAACGTCAAAGACGTGCCGATGTCGGTGTCGGCCATCAAGGGCGAGGCGCTGGACACTTACAACGCCAGCGGTCAGGACATCCGCGCACTGTCGGGCCGCGTGCCCAGCCTGAACATCGAGTCCGACTTCGGGCGGACCTTTCCGCGCTTTTACATCCGCGGTCTTGGCAACACCGATTTCGACTTGAACGCTTCGCAGCCGGTGGGCCTGGTCTACGACGAGGTGGTGCAGGAAAGCCCGATGCTCAAGGGCTTCCCGATCTTCGACATCGAGCAGGTTGAAGTGTTGCGCGGTCCCCAGGGCACGCTGTTCGGACGCAACTCGCCTGCTGGCGTCATGAAGTTCGATTCGGTGAAGCCCGGCAACCGCATGGAAGGCTATGCCACCGTCGGCACGGGCCGCTGGAAGGGCTTGAATCTCGAAGCCGCGGTCAACGCGCCGATTAACCAGGACTGGTCGCTGCGGGCCGCCGTGCTGCTGCAGCGCCAGGACGATCGCGTCTTCAACACCCGGCCCGACGCCACGCAGGCCTTCGAGGGCTACACAGACAAGGCTGCGCGCGTGCAGGCCGCCTACAAGAATGGCAACTTCTACGGCCTGTTCAAGCTGCAGGGCCGCGACTACAAGGGCACTGCCACCACCTTCCGCGCCAACATCATCAAGCGGGGAACCAATGACCTGGTGGACGGCTTCGATGCGTCTTCCTACCCCAGCGATGGCTACAACAGCCAGACCCTGCGTTCCACGGGCTTCAGTGCCCGCCTGCGCTGGGAACTCGACGGCATGACCCTGCATTCCGTCACGGGCTACGACACCGCCAAGTTCTACAGCCGTGGCGACGTCGACGGCGGCTTCGGCTCCGACAGCGTCTTCGCGCCTGCGTTTGCCGTGCGCCCCGTGGGCCCGAACTACGGCAGCCAGCAGATCCTCATTCCCTTCGATGCCCAGACCGCCGATGGCCTGCCGAACCTGAAGCAGACGACGCAGGAGTTCCGCCTGCAGTCGTCGACCAAGGACGCGCTGCAATGGATCGGCGGCCTGTACTTTTTCAAGGAAACCCAGCAGGTCGACAGTTTCAACTTCGACTCGTTTGCCCCCGGTGACCCGCAGAACGGCTATGCCGTGCAGAACCAGTCGTCCAGGTCCTGGGCCGCTTTTGGCAGCATCAACTACGCGCTGTCGCCCAGCCTGAAGGTTCGGGCCGGTGTGCGCTACACGGACGACAAGAAAGACTTCGTCGCCTCGCGCACGCAAACGCCCTTTGGCGGCAACAACGTGGGCCCCTTGACGGCAAATCCGAAGTCCACCAACACCAGCTGGGACCTTGGTGCCACGTACGAGCTGAACAGGGACGTGTCCTTGTTCGCCCGTGCGGCAACGGGCTACCGCGCGCCTTCCATCCAGGGTCGGGTGCTGTTCGGCGACTCGATCTCGGTGGCCAATTCGGAAAAGGCCCTGTCTTTCGAAGCAGGCTTCAAGGCCGACGTGCTGAACAAGGCTGGGCGCATCAGCGCGACGGTGTTCCAGTACGAGGTCAAGGACCTGCAGCTGACGGCCGGCAGCGGCAGCGTCAACCAGAACCGCCTGGTCAACGCCAAGAAAGCCACCGGCCAAGGCATCGAGCTCGACGCACAGGCGATCATCAGCCGCAACTGGCTGACCTCGCTGGGGCTGAGCTACAACGACACCGAGATCAAAGACCCGAACCTGTTTGTTGCGCCTTGCGGCAACGCCAACTTCCAGGCCAACCTGCCCAATTCAGGCTGCACCGTGCTGAACAGGCCCGGCCCCGTGGCGGGCACGGTCTTGATCGGTGGCAACGACCTCCCGCGCGCGCCCAAGTGGGTGGTGAACTGGACGCTGAAGTTCAGCACCGAACTGGCCGGCGGCGAATTGACCGTCCTGACGGACTGGGCCTACAAGGACAAGTACAACATGTTCCTGTACACGGCCAAGGAGTACACGGCCAAGTCATCGCTGGAAGGTGGCCTGCGCGTGGGCTACGGCTGGAACAACGGCAGGTACGAAGTGGCGGCCTTCTCGCGCAACATCACGAACCGTCAGCAGGTGGTGGCGGCGATCGACTTCAACAACCTGACCGGCATCATCAACGAGCCGCGCAACTTCGGTCTTCAGTTCAAGGCCAACTTCTAGCCCACCGGGTCGGACCTGTGCGCAGGGTGTTTTCTGGTCGTGCCGGAACATGCCCTGCCATCAGCGTTTGCACATGAATGCCTCCGAGCCCGCCGACCCGGTCGACGGCCTGCTGGAAGCCAAAGCCGAACGGTTGGCAGGCATTGGTCGTTGTTGCGGCTGCGCGCGCTGGCCCCGCGCCTGGGCTGCCGCCCTGCAGCCGCTGGCCGACGAAGTGGCCCAGCGCCTGCTTGCCCATCTGGCAGCCGGCCCGGGCCGCTGGGCCGGGCCGCCGCTGCGCACCCGCCTGCAGCAGGCTGCGGCGCAGCACTGGCAGGCGGCTTGGCCGCAGGTCACGGGCGGCGACTTTGTGGCTACGCACTGGCCGCTCAGCTTTGCGCGGCTGCGCTGAAGCCGTCACTCGCCACATGGGCCTGCGGCGGCGCGGGGCAGGCGTCGTGTCCCATGCGCGGCCCCGGCTGGCGCACCGGGGCCGGGCTGGCGTCAGGCCAGGTCGAAACGGTCCAGGTTCATGACCTTGACCCACGCGGCCACGAAGTCGCGCACGAAACGCTGCTGCCCGTCCTGGCTGGCATAGACCTCGGCCAGCGCGCGCAGCTGCGAATTCGAACCGAACACCAGGTCGGCCACGGTGGCGGTCCACTTCAGTTCGCCGGTCTGGCGGTCACGGCCTTCCAGCACTTCCGCGTTGGCGGATGAGCGCTTCCACACCGTACCCATGTCGACCAGGTTGACGAAGAAGTCGTTGCTCAGCACTTCCGGGCGCTGGGTGAACACCCCGTGCTGCGTCTTGCCGGTGTTGGCATTCAGTACCCGCAGGCCGCCCACCAGCGCCGTCATCTCGGGCGCCGACAGCGTCAGCAGCTGAGCCTTGTCCACCAGCATGGCCGCGGCATGGGTTTCCAGCCCAGGTGCGGTGTAGTTGCGGAAGCCATCGGCCTGCGGTTCCAGCGGGCCGAAGGAATCGACGTCGGTCTGGTCCTGGCTGGCGTCGGTGCGGCCCGGCGCGAAAGGCACCTGGATGCTGACCCCGGCGCGCTGCGCTGCTGCTTCGATGGCTGCGCTGCCGCCCAGCACGATCAGGTCGGCCAGCGACACCTGCTTGCCGCGCGCGGCACTGGCGTTGAAGCCTTTCTGCACGCCAGCCAGCACATTCAGCACCTTGCCCAGCTGCACGGGCTGGTTGACGGCCCATTCCTTCTGCGGCGCCAGCCGGATGCGCGCGCCATTGGCGCCGCCGCGCTTGTCGCTGCCGCGGAAGCTGGAAGCCGAGGCCCAGGCCGTGAACACCAGGTCCGACACCGACAGGCCGCTGGCCAGCAGCTGCGCCTTCAGGGTGGCGACGTCTTGCGCGTCGACCAGCGGGTGGTCGGCTGCCGGCACCGGGTCTTGCCAGATCAGGTCTTCCTTCGGCACCAGCTTGCCCAGGTAGCGGCTCTTGGGGCCCATGTCGCGGTGCGTCAGCTTGAACCAGGCACGCGCAAAGGCGTCGGCAAAGGCCGCCGGGTCCTGGTGGAAGCGACGCGAGATCTTTTCGTAGGCCGGGTCGAAGCGCAGCGCCAGGTCAGCCGTGGTCATCATCGGCGGGTGCTTCTTCGATGGGTCGTGCGCGTCCGGGATCAGGTGTTCAGGCTTGCAGTTCTTGGGCGTCCACTGGTGCGCGCCGGCGGGGCTCTTCACCAGTTCCCATTCGTAGCCGAAGAGCATGTCGAAGTAGCCGTTGTCCCAGCGGGTGGGGTTGGGTTTCCAGGCACCTTCGATGCCGCTGGTGGTGGCGTGCGCGCCCTTGCCGCTACCGAACTGGTTGGCCCAGCCCAGGCCTTGGGCTTCCAGGTCGGCGCCTTCAGGGGCCGGCCCGACCAGGGCCGGGTCGCCGGCGCCGTGGGCCTTGCCGAAGGTGTGGCCGCCGGCCACCAGGGCCACGGTTTCTTCGTCGTTCATGGCCATGCGGGCGAAGGTCTCGCGCACGTCGCGGGCCGACAGCACGGGGTCGGGGTTACCGTCCGGGCCTTCGGGGTTGACGTAGATCAGGCCCATCTGCACGGCGGCCAGCGGGCTGGCCAGTTCACGGTCGCCGCTGTAGCGGCTGCCGGGCTTGTCGCTGGTGGCCAGCCATTCGGTTTCGGTGCCCCAGGAGATGTCCTGTTCGGGTTCCCAGATGTCCGGGCGGCCGCCGGCAAAGCCGAAGGTCTTGAAGCCCATCGATTCCAGGGCCACGTTGCCGGCCAGCACGAACAGGTCGGCCCAGGACAGGTTCTGGCCGTATTTCTGCTTCACCGGCCACAGCAGGCGCCGGGCCTTGTCCAGGTTGCCGTTGTCGGGCCAGCTGTTCAGCGGGGCGAAGCGTTGCGAACCCGAGCCCGCGCCGCCACGGCCGTCGGCCACGCGGTAGGTGCCCGCGGCGTGCCAGGCCAGGCGGATCATCAGGCCGCCGTAGTGGCCCCAGTCGGCGGGCCACCAGTCCTGCGAATCGGTCATCAGGGCGTGCAGGTCCTGCACCACGGCGTCCAGGTCCAGCTGCTGGAAGGCCTGGGCGTAGTCGAAGCCGGCACCCAGCGGGTTCGAACGCTCGGTGTGCTGGTGCAGGATGTTCAGGCGCAGCTGGTTCGGCCACCAGTCGGTATGGGTGCGGGCCTGGCCCGTCACGGTCGGGTTGACGGCGGCCTTGGCGGCGGCAGCAAATGGGCACATCGATGGCTTGGACATCGCTTTCTCCTTGAACGGTCTGTGTGTGGTTGACGCATCCAGTCTAGGTGGGGGGTCTGGCACTCACAACGAGTTTTCCCCAATCACGGCTATAGCGGTGGCAGGCTCTGACCCTTTCGGGCCAGCCCCCGGCGGCAGCGCCGGCAGGGGCGGGTGCGGTGGGTTCAGCCGGCCGGGGTGGCCGCGGGCTGGCCCATGGCCGGGTAGTCGGTGTAGCCCTTGGCGCCGCCGCCGTACCAGGTGTTGCGGTCGGATTCAGCCCAGGGGGCGCCGGCCTTCAGTCGCTCGACCAGGTCTGGGTTGCCGATGTAGGGGCGGCCGAAGGCCACCAGGTCGGCGCCGTGGTCCAGGGCCTGCTGGGCCAGGGCAGCGTCGTAGCCGTTGTTCACCATCCAGGCGCCCTGGCCGCCAGCTTGACGGTAGGCCGCGCGGGCTGCCGCGTAGTCGAAAGGCCGGTCGGGCACTTCGCGAGGGCCGCCCGTGGCGCCTTCGATCAGGTGCACATAGGCCAGGCCCAGCGGGGCCAGCTGCTGCAGCAGGTATTCGGCCAGGGCCTGTGCCTCGGGGTCGTAGACGTCGTTGGCCGGGGTCACGGGCGACAGGCGGATGCCCACGCGGCCACCACCGATCGCGGCGACTACGGCAGCCGTCACTTCCACCGTCAGCCGGGCGCGGTTGGCCAAGCTGCCGCCATAGGCGTCGGTGCGCTGGTTGCTGCCGCTCTTCATGAATTGGTCCAGCAGGTAGCCATTGGCGGCGTGGATTTCCACGCCGTCGAAGCCGCCTTGATCCACGGCGGCGCGGGCCGCGCGCACGTAGTCGGCCACGATGCCGGGCAATTCGGCGGTTTCCAGGGCGCGGGGCATCGAGGTTTCGACGAAGCTGGGCACGCCGTCGTGAATCAACACCGTCTTGGTCTTGGCCGCGATGGCCGAAGGCGCCACGGGTGCCGCGCCGCCGGGTTGCAGGCTGGTGTGCGACACACGGCCCACGTGCCAGAGCTGCGTGACGATGCAGCCGCCAGCCGCATGCACGGCGTCGGTGACCTGCTTCCAGGCTTGCAGCTGTTCGGGGGCATACAGGCCCGGCACGTCGGCGTAGCCCTGACCCTGATGGGTGATGGCCGTGGCTTCGGTGATCAGCAGCCCCGCGCTGGCGCGCTGGCTGTAGTAGGCGGCAGCAAAGGGCCCTGGCACGGCGCCGGGCGAGCGGTTGCGTGTCAGCGGGGCCATCACCACGCGGTTGGCCAGGGCCAGTTGGCCCACTTGCAAGGGGTCGAAAAGAGTAGGCATGGGGATTGGGGTTCGGGGTTGGGGGTTCGCCTTCGCATGGACCCCGTACATGGGGCCGAACGGCGCGCCTTCAATGCCTGATGCCCGACGCAGGGCCCGTGGTGCGCCGCCGTCAGGCCTCGGCAAGGCGCAGCCCTAGAATTCCGCCCAGCGGCCGAAGGGCCACCCCATTCCACAAGCCTTGAGGGTCACCATGAGCCTGCACGATGTCACCCCTGGCGCCAAGGCGCCGAACGAATTCAACGTCATCATCGAAATTCCGATGAACGGCCCGCCGGTGAAGTATGAGGTCGACCATGAATCCGGTGCCCTGTTCGTCGACCGCTTCATGAGCACGGCCATGCACTACCCGTGCAACTACGGCTACATCCCCAACACCCTGGCCGACGACGGCGACCCGGTGGACGTCCTCGTCATCACCCCCGTGCCCCTGGTGCCGGGCGTGGTGGTGACCTGCCGTCCGCTGGGCATGCTGCGCATGGACGACGAAGCCGGTGGCGACAACAAGCTGCTGGCGGTGCCGATCGACAAGAAGCTGCCGATCTACAGCGCGATCCAGAAACCCGAAGATCTGCACCCGCTGCAGCTGCAGACCATCCAGCACTTCTTCGAACACTACAAGGACCTGGAAAAGGGCAAGTGGGTGAAGGTGCTGGGCTGGGCTGGCAAGGACGAAGCCGTGCAGGAAGTGGCCAGTGGCATGGCCAACTACGCGAAGAAAGACGCCTGAGACTTGCCGACCCGTTGACCGCAGGTCGGCGGGCTTTTCAGGCCGACGGGCTGCCGTCTTTGAACGGATTGCGGTCCCGCAGTTCGTCCACGTACTGAGCGATACCCTGGCCTTCGCTGGCCAGGAAGTCGGCCACTGCGGTGGCAAAGCGCTCGTCCCGCAACCAGTGCACCGACTGCGTCGCCACCGGCAGCAGGCCGCGTGCCATCTTGTGTTCGCCCTGGGCCCCGCCTTCAAAGCGCCGGTAGCCCTGCGCCAGGCACCATGCCAGGGGCTGGTAGTAGCAGGCTTCGAAGTGCAAGCAGGGCACGTAGTCGGTGGCGCCCCAGTAGCGCCCGTAGGCCTGGCCACGCGAGGGGTCGATGGCCACCAGTGACGCGGCCACGGGGCTGCCTGTAGCTGCCCCGCGGCGCGCGACGAACATCACCCAGTGCTGCGCCATGTGCTCTTGCATGCGCTGGAAGAAGTCTCGCGTCAGGTAGGGCGTGCTGTGGTGGGCGGCGTAGGTCAGCGTGTAGCAGGCATAGAAGAAGTCCCACAGCGCAGTGTCGATGGCTTTGCCTTCGTGCACCGTGAAGCAGATGCCTTGTTCGGCCACCTTGCGCCGTTCCTGTTGAATCTTCTTGCGCTTCTCGCGCTGCAGCCGCGCCAACAGCTCGTCGAAGCTGGCCATCGGGGCGCTGTCGTCCTGCACCCAGTGGAACTGCACGCCCTGGCGCAACATCCAGCCTTCGGCCTGCATCGCGGCGCTGTCTTCGCTGTCGGTGAACAACAGGTGGGCCGATGACAGCTTGGCCTGCTGCGCCAGCCGCACGATGGCCGCAGCCAGCCGCGCGCGCCAGGTTGGGCTGGCAGCCAGCAGGCGTGCGCCCGGTACAGGGGTGAAGGGTACCGCGCCCAGCAGCTTGGGGTAATAGGCCAGGCCGTGTCGACGGTAGGCGTCGGCCCAGGACCAGTCGAAAACATATTCGCCGTACGAGTGGCTCTTCAGGTACAGCGCACAGCCGGCCTGCAGGCCCTGGGCGTCGTGCAGGGTGATGAACTGCGGCGCCCAGCCGGTGGCGGGCACCGCGCTACCCGATTCATGCAGCGCCAGCAGGTATTCGTGGCGCATGAAGGGGCTGGGGGCAGCCTGTTTTTCCAGCAGGGCGTTCCAGGCTGCAGCGTCCACGCCGGCAGGGCTGGCATGCACTCGGATGAGATACTCGGCTTCGTCTATTTCGACCGGTGTCATGCAGGGCCTGTGATGGTGAAAGCGGCATGAAGGCAGCCTTGGCCCAGATCAATGCCACGGTGGGCGACCTGGCTGGCAACGCGCGCAAGATCGCGGCCTCTGCGCGCAGCGCACATGCCCAGGGCGCCCGCCTGGTGGTGGCGCCGGAACTGGCGCTCACCGGCTACCCGCCTGAAGATCTGCTGCTGCGCCCGGCCTTCATGCAGGCCTCTGAACAGGCTTTGCACGGGCTGGCGGCCGAACTGGCCGATCTCGAAGGCTTGCATCTGGTGGTGGGGCATCCGCATCAGTTTGCCGGGCAGGGGGATGTTAGGTTGAAGTCCCTGTCGGTGCTGCAGCGCTTCAATGCGGCCTCGGTGCTGGCGGGGGGGCGTGTGGCGGGCACTTACTGCAAGCGCGAACTGCCCAATTACCAGGTCTTCGACGAACGGCGCTACTTTGTCTCGGGTCGCGACGCTGGCTTGCCCCCTTGCGTCTTCGAAGTGCAGGGCATACGCGTGGGTCTGCTGATCTGCGAAGACGCCTGGTTCGAAGAACCCGCGCGTGCCGCCGTGCAGGCCGGCGCGCAGCTGCTGTGCGTCGTCAACGCATCGCCCTTTCACCTGGAAAAGGCTGGCGACCGCGAAGAGCGCATGGCCGAACGCGCCCGCGCCACGGGCTGTGCGCTGCTGTATGCGCACCTGGTGGGCGGGCAGGACGAAGTCGTCTTTGACGGCGCGTCCTTTGCCTGCGACGCGCAGGGCAGGGTGCAGGCCCGGGCGCCAGCGTTCGAAGAGGACCTGCTCTTGGTGGACGTGGCGGCAGACGGCGCCGTGGCGGGCCGCAAGGCGGTGGTGCCCGAGATCGAGGCCCAGGCCTGGCAGGCGCTGGTGTTGGGTGTGCGCGACTACTTGGGCAAGAACGGCTTTCCCGGCGCCTTGATCGGCCTGTCGGGCGGCATCGATTCCGCCCTGGTGCTGGCCATCGCCGTCGACGCCATCGGCGCCGACCGTGTGCATGCGGTGATGATGCCTTCACCCTACACCGCCGAAATCTCGTGGATCGACGCCCGCGACATGGCACGGCGCCTGGGCGTGCGCTACGACGAGATTGGCGTCGGCCCGATGTTCGACGCCTTCCGTGGCAGCCTGGCGCCGCTGTTTGCCGGCCGTCCGGAAGATACGACCGAGGAAAACCTTCAGGCGCGCATTCGTGGCACCCTGCTGATGGCGCTGTCGAACAAGTTTGGCGCCATCGTGCTGACGACCGGCAACAAGAGCGAGATGGCCACGGGCTACTGCACCCTTTACGGCGACATGGCCGGGGGCTTTGCCGTCATCAAGGACGTGGCCAAGACCCTGGTTTACCGCCTGGCCGACTGGAAGAACCGCCAGCCCACGCGCCGTGCCGACGGCAGCGTGGGGCCGGTCATACCGGAACGCATCATCACCCGCGCGCCGTCCGCGGAACTTCGCCCCGACCAGACCGACCAAGACAGCCTGCCGCCCTACGAGGTGCTGGACGCCATCCTGGCGCGCTACATGGAAGACGACCAGGGCGTCGACGAGATCGTGGCCGCCGGCTTCGAGCGCGCGGTGGTGGAACGTGTCACGCGGCTGATCAAGCTCAACGAATACAAGCGACGGCAGGCGCCGGTGGGTATCCGCATCACCCATCGGGCCTTTGGGCGGGATTGGCGGTATCCCATCACCTCGAAGTTCCGTGCTTAAATCCTTGCAATTCCCCCTTGCCGGAGCCCGCCATGAAACAGATCACCGCCGTCATCAAGCCCTTCAAACTGGAAGAAGTGCGCGAGGCTCTAGGCGACGTGGGCGTTTCCGGGCTGACGGTGACGGAAGTGAAGGGCTTCGGCCGCCAGAAGGGCCACACCGAGCTCTACCGGGGCGCCGAGTATGTGGTCGACTTCCTGCCCAAGGTGAAGGTGGAAGTGGTGGTGAAGGACGCCGACGTCGAGCGCTGCATCGAAGCGATCGTGAAAGCTGCCAAGACCGGCAAGATCGGTGACGGCAAGATCTTCGTCACCGCAGTCGACCAGGTGGTTCGCATCCGCACGGGTGAGACCGACGAAGCGGCCATCTGAAGCAGCGGTCCTCGAAGACCTGAGCCGCACCGGTGGCAATCGCCCGGACGACGTCGTCAGACGCGGCTGTAGTAGTCAGCCCCTGAAGCGCCTGGAACGGCCCGGGCCAGCCGGGCCAGCAGGTCGATCGGCTGGTCGCCCACCAGCAGATTGGCCTGTTGTTCGGATGACAGGAAGCCTTCTGCCACCGTGTGGGCCATGAAGGCCAGCAAGCTGTCGTAGTAGCCCGATGTATTGAGCAGGCCGATCGGCTGGTCGTGATAGCCCAACTGGCGCCAGGTCCAGACTTCGTACAGCTCTTCGAGTGTGCCGATGCCGCCGGGCAGCGCGATGAACATGTCGGCACGCTCGGCCATCATCTGCTTGCGCTGGTGCATGGTCTGCACCACATGCAATTCGCTCAGGCCCGTATGGCCCACTTCACGGTCCTGCAGCGTCTGTGGGATGACGCCTATCACCCGGCCGCCTGCTGCGAGCGTGGCATTGGCGACTTCGCCCATCAGTCCGACCTTGCCGCCGCCATACACCAGCTGCCAGCCGCGTTGGCCGATGGCGTGGCCCAGGTCGCGCGCGGCCCGGGAGTAGTCGGCCCGTGCGCCGTGGCGCGAACCGCAGTAGACGCAGATGCTCAGGGTGGTGGACGTCATGGCTTGGGCGTGGGTGTCCAGGGAATCAGGCGGGTGCCGCAGACCACGTCGTGCAGGAACTGGCGCTGTGGGTGCAGGAAGGCCAGTGCCGCGTAGGCCAGCACACCGGCGCTGATGGCCGCAAAGGCAGGGCCGGCGCCCTTCAGACCCGACAACGACAGGGCCAGCAGCGCTGGCACGAACCACAGCCAGCACATCAGGTAACGGCAGATAGCCCGCACCACGCTGAGCTTGCCGCCGGTGGCGGTGACCAGCTGCACGCGCCAGGTACGCATCGCCAGCGTCTGGCCCTGCCGCGTCCAGAAACCGACGAAGTACAGCCCCAAAACGCAGAACAGGTAAATGCGCAGGCCCAGGCTGCCCTGCAGGGCATGACGCTGGTTGGTGACCAGGGCGTAGATCAACCCGGCGGCCATGATCACGCCGAAGAGCAGCACGCCTTCGTACAGGAAGCCGGCCAGACGGCGGCTCAGCCGGGGCGCACGCAGCGCGTCGGCCGGGGGGCGCGCGTCGCTCACTGGGGGTCGACGCGCGCGGCGCTGGCCGGTGGGTCTATCCGCGCCGCAGCCTGCGCGCCGCGGCGGGGCAGCAGCGTGGTGGGGTCGACGAAGTCGGGGGTGGCAGCGATCTTCGGCAGGCCGGCTTGCTGGTGCGCTGCGGCTTGAGGGCGCGTGGCCACCGTGGTGGTGGTCGCCCCTGGCCTAGCCTGCAGCACGCTGGGGGTGACAACCTTGACGGGGGGCGGGGGCTTCAACGACAACACATTGGCCTTGGCCTGCACCGCTGGCACGGGCGCCTGCGTGGCGGGCGTGCTGCGCTGCTGAGCCTGGCGCTGTTGTGCTTCCCGTTGCTGGGCCTGGGCCGCCAGCTGCTGGCGCTTTTCAGGCGGCAGAGTCTGGTATTCCTGCCATCGCGCCTGCCGCTCATCGGCGCTGATGCTGCGGGTTTCCAGGAACTGCTGTCGTACGCGGGCGCGCTCTGCGGGTGGCAGGCGGGCCCATTCGGCCATCCGCTGCTGTATGCGGCTGCGTTCGGCCACCGGCAGCTGGTCGAAGCGGCCGGCCACTTCCAGCCATTTCTGTTTGCGTGCAGCGTCGATGCCCTGCCAGTCTTGCCGCAGGGGCGCCAGGGTCTGCTGCTGGGCCAAAGTCAGGTTGTCCCAATGCGGGCCGGTCTCGGTGTGTGCAGCAAGGGGCTGTGCCAGGCATGCGATCGTGAGCCAGACCGCGCCCAGCATGAGGCGCCGGTTCGCCCCCCGCGCGCTTTGCCTGGCCTGGGTCACGGGGCTTCGCCGTGCAGGAATTCGGCGAAGCCTGGGTCGCTGTAGGCCGCAGGCGGCAGGCTGTCGCCCAGCAGGACGGCGTCGATGTCGGCTGCGGCCATCACCAGTTCACGCTGGCTGGCGTGCTGCACCAGCATCAAGCCGCCAACCAGCACCGCCAGCGGCAGCACGGCCAGGGCCCGTTGCCACCAGGCGGGCGGGCCACCCAGGACCAGGCCGTTACCCTGGCGCAGCACGGGCTGGGCCGTCGCCGCCACCTGGCGCGAGCGGGCGCGCACCAGCGCCTGTTCGCGCGCAAAGCGCAGCCTTTCCAGGACGTCGGGCTGCATCTGGGTGGTACCAGCGGACAGCAAAGCGGACAGGCGCAGCCCGAGCCGGGCTTCGAGCGCCTGGCTTTCATCGGACATCGGATTGCGCCTGCTCACCTTGCTATTCCCTTGGACTGGAGTGCTTTGGACAGTGCCTGAACGGCCCGCGAACAATGCGTCTTCACACTGCCTTCGGAACAGCCCATGGCCTCAGCTGTCTCACTGACATCGAACTCTTCCCAGTAACGCAGCAGGAAGGCTTCCCGTTGACGCGCCGGCAGTGCGGCGATCTCGGTTTCGATCAACGCCAGCGTCTGGTTGCGCGACACCGCATCCGCCGCACTTTCCGTGCCCGTACTGTCTTCGAGCTGGTGCAATGCGCCCAGCAGGTCAAAGTCCTCGTCGTCGCCCTGTCCTTCGAAGGCCGACAGGTTCTGCACCACGCCAGAGCGCACTTTTTCACGCCGGAACCAGTCCATCGTGGCGTTCGACAGGATGCGCTGAAAGAGCAGCGGCAGCTCTGCGGCTGGACGGTCGGCGTACTTCTCGGCCAGACGGATCATCGCGTCCTGCACGATGTCCAGCGCGGCGTCGTCGATCCTGACCGCGTACACCGTGCGCTTGAAAGCGCGCTTCTCGACGCTCTTGAGGAAATCCGAGAGTTCTTTGTCGGTGGCCAACGCGGGCGGTCGGGCGGCGTGCCCAAGTCGGGCGCGGCGGATTATCACACCGCACCGTGGCTGTGCATGCGCCCTGACAGGGCGCTCCAGCTGGGGATGCCATAATCGGGGGCTAACCCCGCTGTATTGCGGCCTTCAGCCGAGTGCCCGACCCGGGCCCTGACTGAGCCGCCCAGGTACCAACGCCGTCTCACGAGGACGCGCCGCAGGTACACCGATGGTTTTTCGTCAGAGAAATTCACAAAGGTTCCAAACTCCTCATGGACATGTCTGCCGCGGAAGTCAAGCGCGCCGCCCTGGCGCAGCCTTCTTCTCACAACTCCCCCTCCCAATCGCCCCCTGCCGACCCCAACGGTTCGGAAATCCTCGTGCGCTGCCTGCAGGCCGAGGGTGTCGAATTCCTCTGGGGCTACCCCGGCGGTGCGGTGCTCTACATCTACGATGCCCTGTACAAGCAGGACACCATCCAGCACGTGCTGGTGCGTCATGAACAGGCCGCCGTGCACGCCGCTGACGGCTATGCGCGCGCCACCGGCCAGGTGGGCGTGGCCCTGGTGACGTCCGGGCCTGGCGTGACGAATGCCATCACCGGCATCGCCACGGCGTACATGGACAGCATCCCGATGGTGATCATCACCGGCCAGGTGCCCACGCCGGCGATCGGCCTGG